>NZ_JBIAFG010000003.1:549739-598357 GCF_042869175.1 Micromonospora sp. NPDC007208
GCGCGGGCACGGGGTCGAGCACGGGCACGGAGGCGACCAGCGCGGGCGCGACGGGCACGAGCAGCGCGGGCACGGCCGACGACGGCACGCGCGAGGCGCCGCTGACGATCAAACCGCGACGATCCCGCAAGTCGAAAGCCAGCACCGACGCCACCGCCTCCGACGCGCCTGGCGACACGTCTCCTGCCGGTTCGGCAGCCACCAACGAGACGACCACTGACGGGACGACCACCGACGACACGACCACCCGCGAGGCAACCACCCGCGAGGGCACCACCGGCAGCGCCACGAATGGCACCCGGCCGGGCAGGTCAGCCGACAGCACCGGATCCGACGCGGCCACCGACACTCCGGTGTCCAGCCGGGGAAGCCTGGGCGGGCGGGTGAGCACGACCTCCGACGTCGCCTCGGCTGCCGCCGCCGGCACGGCAGCGGCCCGCACCACGGCAACCGGCGCGAAGCGAGCGCCGACCACCCCCGTCACCGGCTCGAAGCGAGCGCAGGCCACCTCGGCGTCCGCCGACGCGACGCAGGTGCCGGCCACCCCGCAGTCCCCGACCACGGGAAGCGACGCCCCACCGACGCCGACCACCGCCACCGCCACCGGCACCGGGGCGACAGAAGCACCGACCACCACAACCGGCGCGACGCGAGCACCGGCGGTACCGAACACCGCGACCGGCCACTCCGGTGCGGAAGCCACCGCATCCCCGCGCGCTCCGAAGGCCAGCACGGGCAGCAAGGCGGCACCGGCCGACGAGACCTCCCCGACCAGCGATTCTGCTATCGCCGGAGGTCATGGCACCGACAGCGCACGGCCCGCCGCCAAGGACGTTCCCACCGCAGGGTTGTTCGAGGACACCGCCGCCGGTGACTCGGACGCGGCTCGGTGGACGCCCGCGCCGTCGGCCTGGCCGGTCACCTCGGCGTGGACGGTGCCACCGCAGGCCTCCGGACCGGAGGCAACGGGGGCAACGGCATCGGAGGGGCCGAGCCGGCCCGACGAGCCGACCGGGCCGACGCCCAGGCCCCGGCATCGGGCACCGTTGCCGGACCTGAGCCGGGCCGGCACCTGGAACGCATTCGACACTTCTCGGCGCGGCGGGTCGGCGGGATCGCAGGACAGCTCGACGGCACGGACAGCGCCAACCGAAGCCAACGATACGACCGCCCCGGCCGAACGCCAGGGCTCGCCGGACTTCCCGGGCACGGCGGGGGCGCCCTCCGGTGCCACCACTACCGGCGCTACCGATAGCGCCACCGGCGTCGACGATGTGGCACCCACCGACGCCACTTCGGCAGCGTCGATGCCTCCGAAGGTGGCCGAGCAGATCTCCCGGCGAGGGTGGCTCGGCGGGCTGTTCTGCCGCAACCGGTTCCGCGCCGACGAGGAGACTCCGAAGGCGTCGGACGAAGCGGAGCCGCTGGCGACCCAGGACGAGGAATTCGTCGACTGGGTCGCCGGTCTGAGCAAGCCGGTGTCGGACAACGAGCCCGAGCAGGACAACGGCCGCCGGTCGTTGCGCTCCACCGGTCGACACCACCGCGAATGACCCACCCCGACTGACCTCATCAGGCAGCGGGCCGCACCGAGTCGATCACCCCGGGACGCCAGACGGACGCCCCGGGGACGACTCACCTGGGTCAGGCGAGCGGTAGGTAGACCCGGCTGCCGCCGGAGACGAACTCCTCCGACTTGTCCTTCATGCCGCGCGCCGCGTACTCCTTGAGCTCTTGGGTGATCTTCATGGAGCAGAACTTCGGGCCACACATCGAGCAGAAGTGCGCGGTCTTGGCGGGCTCGGCGGGCAGGGTCGCGTCGTGGTACGAGCGCGCCGTCTCCGGGTCCAGTGAGAGGTTGAACTGGTCCTCCCAGCGGAACTCGAACCGCGCCTTCGACAGGGCGTCGTCCCAGGCCTGCGCGCCGGGGTGCCCCTTGGCCAGGTCCGCCGCGTGTGCCGCGATCTTGTACGCGATCACGCCCGCCTTCACGTCGTCCCGGTCCGGCAGGCCGAGGTGCTCCTTCGGGGTGACGTAGCAGAGCATCGCGGTGCCGAACATGCCGATCATCGCGGCGCCGATCGCCGAGGTGATGTGGTCGTACGCGGGCGCGATGTCGGTGGTCAGTGGACCGAGCGTGTAGAAGGGCGCCTCGTGGCACCACTCCTGCTGAAGGTCCACGTTCTCCTTGATCTTGTGCATGGGTACGTGGCCGGGGCCCTCGATCATCACCTGGACGTCGTACGCCCAGGCGACCTTCGTCAGCTCGCCGAGGGTGCGCAGCTCGGCGAACTGCGCCTCGTCGTTGGCGTCGGCGATCGAGCCGGGGCGCAGCCCGTCACCGAGGGAGAACGTCACGTCGTAGCGCGCGAGCAGCGCGCACAGCTCCTCGAAGTTGGTGTAGAGGAAGTTCTCCTCGTGGTGCGCCAGACACCACGCCGCCATGATCGAACCGCCTCGGGACACGATCCCGGTCACCCGGTCCACGGCCAGCGGCACGTACGGCAGGAGCACCCCGGCGTGCACCGTCATGTAGTCCACGCCCTGTTCGGCCTGCTCGATCACGGTCTCCCGGAACACCTCCCAGCTCAACTTCACCGGGTCGCCGCCGACCTTCTCCAGCGCCTGGTAGATCGGCACCGTCCCGATCGGCACCGGCGAGTTCCGCACGATCGCCTCACGGGTCTCGTGGATCCGCTTGCCCGTGGACAGGTCCATCACGGTGTCCGCGCCCCAGCGGGTGGCCCAGGTCAGCTTCTCCACCTCCTCGGCGACCGACGAGCTGACCGCCGAGGTGCCGATGTTGGCGTTCACCTTGACCAGGAACGCCTTACCGATGATCGCCGGCTCGCACTCCGGGTGGTTGACGTTGAGCGGGAGCACCGCCCGACCGGCGGCGATCTCGGCCCGCACGAGTTCCGGGTCCACGTTCTCCCGGATCGCCACGAACTCCATCTCCGGCGTCACCACACCGGCCCGCGCGTACGCGAGCTGGGTGGGCCGGCGACCGTCCACACCGGCCAGCGGCGTGCCCGCACCCCGCACCGGCGCCACATCACCCCGCTCGGCGATCCACGGTCCGCGCAACGCGGGCAGCCCCACCTCCGGGTCCGACCCCGGGCCGGACGTGTCGTAGAGCCGCACCGGTGGCAGGTCTCCGGTCAGCCCCACCTCCGCGAACGGCACCCGGACATCCGGCCGCGAACCCTCGACGTACACCTTGCCTCGTGCGTGCATGACAGCCTCCCTGGTGATCAAGCGGACCAGCCGAAGTGGTTCAGCGGCCCGCGCCCCGCGCCCAGCTCCCAGCCCCGTGCGCCAGTCAGCGCACGGAGCACGTACTCCTTGGCGGCCCCCACGGCGGCCGGCACCGGATCGCCCAGACCGAGCCGCACCGCGATCGCCGCCGAGAACGAGCACCCGGTGCCGTGGGTGTGCCGGGTGGTCACCCGGGGTGCGCGCAACAGGGTGGTGACGCCGTCGCCGTGCAGCACGTCGACCGCCTCACCCCCGTCCAGGTCGCCGCCCGTGACCACCACGTACTCCGGGCCGCCGGCCACCAGGGCCTCGGCGGCCACGACCATCGCGGCCACGTCGTCCACCGGGCGTCCGGTGATCGCCGCGGCCTCCGCGCAGTTCGGGGTCGCCACCCTGGCATACGGCAGCAGCCGCTCCACCGCGCCCACCACGCCGAGCCGGTGACCACTCGTGGCGACCAGCACCGGGTCGACGACGAGCTGAGGCAGCCGGCCGTGCCGGGCCGCCTCGGCCACCACGTCCGCGATCGCCGGCGTGCCCAGCATCCCCGTCTTCACCGCGCTGACGGTGAAATCGGTGAGCACGCTGTCCAACTGCTCGGTGACCGTGCGCGGGGGCAGCGGCAGCACCGCGTCGACACCCCGGGTGTTCTGCGCGGTGACCGCCGTGAGGACGCTGGTGCCGTACGCGCCCAGCGCGGCGAAGACCTTGAGGTCGGCCTGGATACCCGCTCCGCCGCCGGAGTCTGAGCCGGCGATGGTGAGGATGGTGCTCGGCGTCATTGTTTTTCCCTGGTTGCGGTTTGGGGCTGCGGCCGACCGTGCCCACTCCGGGCGGTCAGGCTTGATCCCTGCGTGGGCACGGTCGGCCGCAGCCCTGACGTGGAGACCTGGGTGACCCCGCGCCGGGTTTGGGTCAGCCCAGGGGTGACCGCCTCTTTGAAGGCTCTGGTCAGACTCGCCGCTGTTTCGGTGGGGTCTTCTGCTCGCATTAGTGCGCCCAGCACTGCCACCCCGGTGGCTCCTGCTTGGACGCAGGCGGTCACCTGTCCTGGTGTCTCGACTCCGCCGAGCGCCAGCAGTGGCACGGGGGTGGCCTCGACCAGCTTTCGCAGCCCGTCTGGTTCCAGGGGTGGGCCGTAGCCCGGTTTTGTCTTGGTGGGCCAGACCGGGGAGATGGTGGCGTAGTGCTCGGTGGTCAGGCGGTGCAGCTCGGCCTCGTTGTGGCAGGAGCGGCCGACCAGGCCGTGCGTCGGCGGCGGGTACGGGCCGGCGGCGGGCAGGTGCACGGCGTCGCCGCCGAGCGGGTCGGGGCCGGCCACGATGAGGGTTCCGCCAACGTCGGCGAGGATCGCGCGCAGCTCGGCGGCGAGGGCGGCGCGTTCGGCGCCGGGCAGGTCCTTCTCCCGCAGCACCACCCAGCGCACTCCCCCGGCCACGGCGCCGGCCACGACCCGGTCGAGCCCGCCCCGCGCGACGAGCCGGTCGGTCAACACGACAATCCCGGACGGCGGGGTCACAGGTCGGGTCTTCCCTCGTCCGGGGTGGAGGCGAGCGCGTGGAAGCGGCGCTCGATCCGACCCGCGCCGGCGGCCAGACGGCCGGCCTCGACCGCGTACCGCATCGCGGTGGCCATCGCCACCGGGTCGGCCGCCCGGGTGACCGCGCTCGCCAGCAGCACCCCGTCACAGCCCAACTCCATGGCCAGCGCCGCGTCGGACGCGGTGCCGATGCCAGCGTCGAGGATCACCGGCACGTCCACACCCTGCCGGATGAGTCGAATGTGGTGCGGGTTGCCGATGCCGAGCCCCGAACCGATCGGCGAGCCGGCCGGCATCACCGCGGCGCAGCCCACGTCGGCGAGGCGACGGGCGAGCACCGGGTCGTCGCTGGTGTACGGCAGCACGGTGAAGCCGTCGGAGACCAACTCCTCGGCGGCGCCGAGCAGCTCCACCCCGTCGGGCAGGAGTGTCCGCTCGTCGCCGATCACCTCCAGCTTGACCCAGTCGGTGTCGAACGCGTCCCGGGCCAGCCGGGCCACCTTCACCGCCTCGGTCGCGGTGTGGCACCCGGCGGTGTTCGGCAACAGGCGTACGCCACACCGGTCCAGCAGCTCCAGCAGCCCGCCGGTGGAGCCCGGCGCGGTGCCCACCCGGCGCAGCGCCAGGGTGACCAGCTCGGTTCCGGACGCTCGGATCGCCTGCTCCAGGACGTGCAGGTTCGCGGCGCCGCCGGTGCCGAGGATCAGCCGTGAGGTGAAGGTCTCCCCACCCAGCTCGAACGGCACGGCGCTCACCCGCCCTGCGCCGCGGTGAGCACCTCGACCCGGTCACCGTCGCGCAGCGCCCGGGCCGGCCAGCCGGTCCGGGGCACCACCTCGCCGTTGACCGCGACCGCCACCCCGCGTGGGTGCGGCACGAGGTCGCGGACCAGGTCCGCCACGGACGCACCAGCGGCGACGCTGCGCCCGGACCCGTTCACCGTCAACTCCACCGGTCCCCCTCCTTCGTCGGTTCAGGTCCGCCCGACGCGGCCACGCCGAAGCGGTCGGCCCGGAAGGGCGCGAGCAGCGGGTCGGGTACGCCGCCGAGCACCAGATCGGCGATCAGGTCGGCGGTGATCGGGGTGAGCACGATGCCGTGCCGGTGGTGCCCGGTGGCGGCCAGGACGTCCGGTAGGTCGGGCAGCGGCCCGAGGATCGGCGCGTTGTCCGGGGTGCCCGGGCGCAGCCCGGCGACCGCCTCCACCAGGTCGTACTCGGCCAGTTCGGGCAGCAGGTCGACCCCGGCGCGCAGCAGCCGTTGCACGGCGCCGGCGGTGACCGTGGTGTCCGAGCGCTCCTCGACCGTCGCGCCGAGCACGACCTCGCCGTCGGCGCGGGGCACCAGGTAGACGTGCTCGCCGTCGGCGTACCCCCGGATCACGTGCCGGAAGCCCGGCGCGACGCCGTCGGGCGCGCGGAGCCGGAGGATCTGGCCCTTCACCGGCCGCACGGGCAGGCCGGTGAGCGCGGCGGCCCCGCAGCCGGCGGCGACCACGGTGACCTGGGCGTCCACATCGGACAGAGATCGGACCGGATGCGGCACGAGCACCGCGCCGGCCGACTGCGCGGCCGCGCGCAGCGCCGGCACCAGCAGCCGGGGGTCGACCTGGTGGTCGGTGGGCGCGAGCGCGCCGCCACGCACCCGTGGGGCGAGCGCCGGTTCGCGGTCGCGCAGCTCACTGGGGCGCAGCGGCGTCACGGGCAGGCCCAACCCCTGCTGGTACGCCCACAGTCGGCGCGCCTCGGCCAGGTCGTCGCCGGTGAGCCCGACCATCAGGGTGCCCTCGGTCCGGTAGCCGATCTCGACTCCGGTCGTCTCGGTCAACTCGGCGGCGAACGCCGGCCAGCGGGCTGCGGACGCCAGCAGCAACCCGCTCAGCTCCCGCTCACCGAAGTACGCCTCGGCGACCGGGGAGAGCATGCCGGCGGCCACCGCCGACGCCCCCGAGCCGGGCGCCGGATCGTGCACCACCACACGCAGCCCGCGCGCGGCGCAACGCCAGGCGATCGCCAGCCCGATCGGCCCCGCCCCCACCACTGCCACGTCCGGCCGGACCCGGTCGCGCGACGGCGGTGACGGGGACCGGCCGGTCAGCACGTCAGGGCCTCGATCAGCTCGGCGGTCGCCAGTGCCGGGTCGGCGGCGGCGGAGACGGCACCGACCACCGCCACCCCGTACGCCCCGGCGGCCCGCAGCGCGGGCACCCGGGCGGCGGTCACTCCGCCGATCGCGATGACCGGGACGCCGACGGCGTCGACGACGGCGCGTACCCCGGCGGGCCCGATGGGGTCCGGCAGGCCGGTCTTGGTGCTGGTGGTGTGGCACGGCCCGACGCCGAGGTAGCTGGCCCCCGCCGCGACGGCCTCGCGCGCCGGGCCCGGCGCGCGGGCGGTGGCGCCCAGCACACCGGTGGGGCCGAGCACCCGGCGGGCGGCGTCGACCGGCAGGTCGTCGGCGCCGACGTGCCCACCGGCGACGCCCGCCGCCAGCGCCACGTGCAACCGGTCGTTGACCAGGCAGGTCGCCCGGTACGGCGCGCAGAGCGCCAGCACCCGCCGGGTCAGGTCGTACGCCTCGCGGTCGGTGGCGGAGTCCTCGACCCGAACCTGCACCACCAGGTCGGCGTGGGCCACGCTGAGGGCGGCGCGAACCACGGCGAGTGGGTCGCGACCGGGTCGGGTGTCGGTGATGAGATGCAATCGCCCCAGGGACGGCACGGCAACGCTCCTCCCTGCGCCGGCATTACCCGGATCAGGTTCGACGGTCGGGGGCTGTCAGCCCCCCTCTCAGCCCGGTACACCGGGCTCCCGTGGGTTACTTGCGTGTCACCGTACGACAGATCCGCCGGCCTGCCAAGGCGCGGGGTCGACGGCGGCCGGTGGGCCGGGCCGCACCAGAACGACCAAGATCCATGGGGCACTTCATGCGGTCCTGTTCGGAATGTCGCCCCTCGTTGCAGAACCGTTACCCGTCCGCATCTTGCCCGACATCGAGCCAGCCGAATTAATTTGTTCAGCGATTCGACAAAATGTCGGTGGAGGCACCCTCGCACGGTGTGACCACCGGCTCCATCAGGGACGGCCTTCGGCGAGCCGACTCCCGCGAGCCCTGTCAACTACGACACAGGAGGCGGCGTGTCCCGTTCTCGTCGTGCCCGCGTACCCATCACCGCAACCCTTATCTCCCTGGCCATGGCCTCGACCACCCTGTTCGGCGCGCCCGCCCAGGCGGCCGCCCAGGTCCCCCCACGGGATGCGCAAGCCGCAGCCCCGGTCAGCCAGGTGGTGCCGAAGGCGCCGAAGGCCGCGGCCGATCCCTTCTCCGTCCTGATCTTCTCCAAGACCGCCGGCTTCCGGCACGACTCCATCCCCACCGGCATCGCCGCCATCCAACAGCTCGGCGCTGCCAACGGATTCACCGTGGACAACTCCGAGGACGGCGCCGCATTCAACGACGCCAACCTGGCGAAGTACAAGGCGGTGATCTGGCTCTCCACCACCGGTGACGTGCTCAACGCCGACCAGCAGGCGGCGTTCGAGCGCTACGTGAAGGCCGGCGGCGGTTACGTCGGCATCCACGCCGCGTCGGACACCGAGTACAGCTGGGCCTGGTACGGCGACCTGGTCGGCGCGTACTTCGCCAACCACCCGCAGAACCAGCAGGCCACGGTCAAGGTGGAGGACCACGCCCACCCGTCCACGGCCGGGTTGCCGGACCGGTGGTCCCGGTTCGACGAGTGGTACAACTACCAGACCAACCCCCGGCCGGACGTGCACGTGCTGGCCAGCCTGGACGAGAAGAGCTACACCGCCGGTGCCGGCGCGATGGGTGCGGACCACCCGGTCGCCTGGTGTCAGGACTACGACGGTGGCCGCTCCTGGTACACGGGGCTCGGGCACACCCGGGAGTCGTACGCGGAGCCCGAGTTCCTCTCCCACCTGCTCGGCGGCATCCGCACCGCGGCCGGTGTCGAGAACGCCGACTGCGGCGCCTCGAAGACCTCGAACTTCGAGAAGGTCGCGCTGGACAGCAACACCAGCAACCCGATGGAGTTGGACATCGCCCCGGACGGGCGGGTCTTCTACATCGAGCGCGACGGTCGCGTGCAGATCGTGAAGCCGGACACCGGCAACACCGTCACCGCCGTCGACCTGGACGTCTTCACCGGTAACGAGGACGGTCTCATCGGCATCCGGCTCGACCCGGACTTCGCCACCAACAAGTGGGTGTACCTG
This sequence comes from Micromonospora sp. NPDC007208, assembly GCF_042869175.1. Lineage (NCBI taxonomy): Bacteria > Bacillati > Actinomycetota > Actinomycetes > Micromonosporales > Micromonosporaceae > Micromonospora > Micromonospora sp. NPDC007208. Next base: position 558,776 of record NZ_JBIAFG010000003.1, read on the forward strand.
TACTACGCCCCGAACGACGGTGTCACGCGCAACCTGCTGTCCCGGTTCACCGTGACCGGTGACACCATCGACCCGGCCAGCGAGAAGCAGGTGCTGCGGGTCGACACCCAGCGCAACACCTGCTGCCACGCCGGCGGCAGCATGACCTTCGACGGCGACGGCAACCTTTACCTGGCCACCGGTGACAACACCAACCCGTTCGAGTCCAACTCGTACACGCCGATCGACGAGCGGGCGGGACGCCAGGACTACGACGCGCAGCGCACCTCGGCCAACACGAACGACCTGCGCGGCAAGGTGATCCGGATCCACCCGGAGGACGACGGGACGTACACCGTTCCGGCCGGCAACCTCTTCGCGCCGGGCACCGAGAAGACCCGTCCCGAGATCTACGCGATGGGCTTCCGCAACCCGTTCCGGATCGGCACCGACCCGAAGACCAACACGCTGTACGTCGCGGACTACGGGCCGGACGCCAACGCGGACAACCCGACCCGCGGCCCGCGCGGTCTGGTCGAGTGGAACATCGTGACCCCCGGTAACTACGGGTGGCCGTACTGCACGGGCACGAACGAGGCGTACAACGACTACACGTTCCCGTCCGGCCCGAGCGGCGCGAAGTTCGACTGCGCCGCGCCGGTGAACAACTCGCCCAACAACACCGGCCTGACCAACCTCCCGCCGGTGGTCCCGGCGACGGTCGACTACGGGTACGCCGGTGACGCGCGTTACCCGGAGATCGGTGGCGGCGGCGCCCCGATGGGCGGCCCGGTCTACCGGTACGACGCCGACCTCAACTCCAACCGCAAGTGGCCGGCGTACTACGACGGCAAGGCTCTGCTCGGCGAGTGGAACCAGAACAAGATGTACACCATGCAGGTGACCCCCGACGGCAAGTCGTTGGTGGACATCAACCAGCTGCTCACCGGCATGAGCATGGTCCGGCCGATGGACTTCGAGTTCGGCCCGGACGGCGCGCTGTACCTGATCGAGTGGGGCAGCGGCTTCGGCGGCAACAACGACAACTCCGGCGTTTACCGGATCGACTACACCGCCGGTGACCGGGCACCGATCGCGGCGGCGTCCGCGACCCCGACGTCGGGCGCCGCGCCGTTGACTGTCGAGTTCTCCAGCGCCGGCTCCCGGGACCCGGACGGTGGCACGCTCACCTACGCCTGGGCCTTCGGCGACGGGCAGACCTCCACCGAGGCCAACCCGACCCACACGTACGCCACGGCGGGCAACTACACCGCCCAGCTCACCGTCACCAACCCCAAGGGTCGTACCGCGGTGGCCAACGTACCGGTCACGGTGGGCAACACCGCGCCGACGGTGACCATCGAGTTCCCGCCGGACGGTGGGTTCTTCGAGTGGGGCGACCAGGTCCGCTACTCGATCAAGGTGACCGACCCGGAGGACGGGCAGATCGACTGCGCCAAGGTGAACCTCCAGGTGCTGCTCGGCCACGACGAGCACGCCCACCCGCTGGAGCAGCACACCGGCTGCACCGGCACGGTGCAGACGTCGCTCGCCTCCGGGCACGGCGCCGAGGCGAACGTCTTCGCGGTCTTCGAGGCCACCTACACCGACGGTGGCGGGACCGGCGGGGCCAGCCCGCTCACCGGCCGCGCGATCGAGGTGCTCCAGCCCAAGCGCAAGCAGGCCGAGTTCTTCACCGCCACCGGGCGCGCACCGGTGAGCACCGGCGGCGGAGACGCCGGCGTGCAGCGGGAGGCCGGCGCCGACACCGCCGGTGGCGGCCAGAGCGTCGCGTTCATCGAGGACGGCGACTGGTGGTCGCTCGCCCCGGCGGACCTGACCAACATCACCGAGATCCGGTTCCGGGCCGCCTCCGCCGCCGCTGGCGGTCGGATCGAGGTTCGCGCGGGTGCGGTTGACGGACCGGTGGTCGCCACGGCCGTCGTACCGTCCACCGGCGCGTGGCAGACGTACACGGACGTGAGCGCACCGGTCACCGGCGCCGCGAGCGGCTCGCTGTACTTCCTGGCCCGCGACCCGAACGGCGGAACTGGTTCGCTGTTCAACGTCAACTGGATGGACTTCGTCGGCCGCGGTGTCACCGAGAACGGGCCGCCGGTGGTCAGCGCCACGGCCACCCCGGCCACCGGCACCGCACCGGTCACCGTCGCCTTCGACGGCACGGCCACCGACGCCGAGGGCGACACCCCGCTGACGTACGCCTGGGACTTCGGTGACGGAGGCACGGCGACCACTCTGGACGCCAGCCACACCTACACCAGCCCGGGCACCTTCACGGCCACCCTCACGGTGACCGACAGCAAGGGCGCCAAGTCGTACGCCACCGTGCCGGTGCGGGTCGACGCTCCCGACACGTCCTGCTTCGGGGCGCGTTCGGACGACTTCAACGGCAACAGCCTCGACAAGGAGCGCTGGACCAGCGTGGTCCGGGAGAACCAGCTCTACTCGCTCAGTGGCGGCGCGCTGCGGCTGCCCACCGGCGTGGGTGACCTCTACGGCGCTCGCAACGACGCCACCAACCTGGTGCTCCAGGCGGCCCCGACCGGCGCGTGGGAGATGACCACCAAGGTCACCCTGCCGGTGACGGCCAACTACCAGCAGGCCGGCGTTCTGGTGTACGGCGACGACGACAACTACGCCAAGCTGGACCTGCTGTACAACGGCAGCCGGCGGGTGGAGTTCATCCGGGAGACGGCGGCCACGCCTCGCAACGAGGCAGCCGACGCCACCAACGCACCGGCGGGTGACACCGTGTACCTGCGGATCACCAGCGACGGGACGAACCTGACCGCGTCCGCCTCGGGCGACGGGCAGACCTTCACCCCGGTCGGCCGTTCGGCCGCGCTCGCCGGCATCACCAACCCGCGGATCGGGGTCTTCGCGCTCAACGGAGGCACCGAGGCGCCGGTTGTCGACGCCGCGTTCGACTCGTTCCAGGTCACGCCGGACGCTCCGGCCGGCCCGGTCGACCCGTCGGACGAGTTCACCGGCAGCACGCTGGACAAGTGCCGGTGGGACGCCATCACGCGGGAGGACCCGAGCGGTTACCGGGTCACCGGTGGCGCGCTGCGGATCGACGTGCCCAACGGTGACATCTACGGCACCGACAACACCGGGCCGAAGAACTTCATCCTCCAGACCGCGCCGTCCGGCGACTGGACCCTGGAGACGAAGGTCGACGGCAGTCTGCTGAACGAGCAGTACCAGCAGGCCGGTCTGCTCGTGCAGGCCGACGACGACAACTACGTCAAGTTCGACTTCATCGCGGACAACCAGGCCGGCCAGGCGGTGACGCGGCGGATCGAGTTCCGCAGCGAGATCGCCGGGGTGGTCCAGAACCCGCAGCCCGAGGCGGGCAACCTGACCTCGGCGGTGTGGCACCTGCGGCTGGCCCGCACGGGCGACACGTTCACCGCGTCGTACTCGGCCGACGGGACGACCTGGACCGCGTTGACGGCGCTGACCAACAGCGCGGTCGGGGCCACCCCGAAGGTCGGGCTCTTCACCCTCGGCGCCGCACAGACGGCGTCGAAGACCGCCTCGTTCGACTACTTCCGGCTCAGCACGAAGGTGGCCGACGAGACCGCGCCGGTCACCACCGCGGCGGTTTCCGGCACCCCGATCGAGGGGTGGCACACCGGGCCGCTGACGATCACGCTCACCGGTGCCGACGAGGCCGGCGGTAGCGGGCTCGCCGGTACGGAGTACCAGCTGGACGGTGCCACCACCTGGACGGCGTACACCGCTCCGGTGGCGGTCAGCGGGGACGGCGAGCACGAGCTTCGGTTCCGCTCGACGGACAAGGCCGGCAACGTGGAGGCGACCAAGACCGTCTCGGTCAAGATCGACGCCACCGCGCCGGTGACCTCGGCGACGTTCGCTCCGGCGAACGACGCCGGTTGGCACAACGGGACCATCCCGGTCGTGCTGGCCGCGACCGACGCCGGATCCGGCGTCAAGACGGTCGAGTGGTCGCTGGACGGTGGCGCGTGGACGCCGTACTCGACTCCGGTCGAGGTGACCGGTGACGGGCAGCACGAGTTGCTGTTCCGCTCGACGGACAAGGCGGGCAACGTCGAGACGCTGAAGTCGGCGGTGCTGCGCATCGACGGCACCAAGCCGACGCTGCTGGTGTCCGGGCTGGCCGACGGCCAGCTCTACGGTGACAGCCAGGACGTTCGGGTGTCCTGGCAGGCCGTCGACCCGACCTCGGGCATCGCGAGCGTGGTCGGCCAACTCGACGGCCAGGCGTACACGAGCGGCACCCTGCAGGCCATGTACGACCTGTCGCTCGGCCTGCACGAGCTGACCGTGACCGCGACCGACAAGGCGGGCAACAAGACCACCTCGACGGTCCGGTTCTTCGTCACCACCTCGTTCCGGGACATGCAGAGTCTGCTGGACCGGTTCAAGGCGACGGGGCGGCTCTCGACCAAGGCGCACAAGCAGCTGTCGAACAAGCTCGACGCTGTTCGCGCGTCCGAGGCGGCCGGCGACGACAAGGCGGCCGTCCGGCAGCTGACCGCGTTCCGGACGCTCGCCTCCGACGCCACGTTGGTGCCTGAGGCGGAGGTTCGGAACGTCCTGATCCGGGACGCCGACGCCATGATCGTTCGACTCGGCGGCGCAGCCAGCAAGGCCGGGGTCAAGGCGAACGACGGTGACCCGGTCAAGGGCACCGGGCGGCTCGGTGGCGATGCCACCCGGCTGGCACCCGGTCGCCAGCTCTGATCCGACGAGGCCCCTCCCCGGCGCTACGGCGTCGGGGAGGGGCCTCCCTCATCGGTAGGGAGGGGATGTCCGTGACGGGTATCCGCAAGGTGTTGGCCGCCGTGTTCGCCGGACTGGCCCTGACCCTGTCCGCCGCCGCCCCGGCGGCGGCTCAGGCCGCTCAGGCCGCCCGGGCGGCGCAGGCCGACAAGCTCAAACTCACGGTGGCCGGCGACGGGGCTCAGGGCGTCACCATCCAGGCCAGCTACGCCGATGGTCGTCGGCTGGAGCAGGTGGTGCGGCTGGTCCTCACCGCCACCGGCCCGGACGGGCAGCGGGTCGGGCCGGTGCAACTGGAGCCGCAGCCCGAGGGGCAGGGTTTCTACAGCAGCGGCCCGGTGCTTTCCACCGGCACCTGGAAGGTGACGGTGAACTCCCCCGCTCCGCTGCAGAGCAAGGCCACCGCCACGGTGCAGGCCCGGGCGGCGCAGTCACCGCCAGCGCCCAAGCCGGTCGCGGTGACCGAGCCGGCGGACGGCGGCGGAGCGGACTGGTGGCCGTTCGCGGCGGCCGGTCTCGTGCTCGTCGCCGCCGCGATGGGGGTGGCCATGCTGTTCGGCCGCCGCCGCACCGACTGACCGAGCAGCGCTCCAGCGCAGCGACAACGACCGGGCCGGGCCGCGACGAGCGGCCCGGCCCGCTGTCGTTCGGCTCAGAGGACGGCGCGCAGGGCCGCCAGGTCCTCGTCGCTGGGCTCCCAGGTGCCGGCGGCGGCGTTGGCACGCACCTGCTCGGGCGTGGTGGCACCGGCGATCACCGAGGTCACCGCCGGCTGGGCGGCCAGCCCACCGATCGCCACCTGGAGCATCGTCAGACCCCGCTCGGAGGCGTACGCCTCGATCGCCTCGATGGTGTCCCAGTCGGCAGCGGCGAGCCGCTCCGCGTACCGGCCACCACCGGAGAGCCGGCTGCCGGCCGGCGGCTGAGCCTGGCGCTTGTACTTGCCGGTGAGCAGACCGTTGGCGAGCGGGAAGAACGGCAGCATGCCGAGGCCGAACCGTTCACACGCCGGGATCACCTCGGTCTCCACCGAGCGCTCCACCAGGCTGTAGTGGTTCTGCGCGCTGATGAAGCGGGACCGGCCGTTGGACGAGGCGACCCAGTCCGCGTCGGCGATCTGCCAGCCGGCGAAGTTGGAGTTGCCCAGGTAGCGCACCTTGCCGTCGCGGACCAGGTCGTCCAGGGCGGCGAGGGTCTCGTCGATCGGGGTGCCCGGGTCGGGCTCGTGCATCTGGTACAGGTCGATGTGGTCGGTGCCGAGCCTGCGCAGCGACGCTTCCACGGCGCGGGCGATGTAGCGCCGCGCGCCCCGGGCGCCGAAGTCCGGCCCGTTGAGGCCGTTCATGTCCATGCCGAACTTGGTGGCCACCACCACGTCGTCCCGACGCCCCTTGAGCGCCTGCCCGAGCAGCTCCTCGGAGCTGCCCTGCGGCTCGCCGTAGATGTCGGCGGTGTCGAAGAGGGTGATCCCCTCGTCCAGGGCGGCGTCCACCACCGCCCGGGTGCCGTCGAGGTCGAGCTTGCGGCCGAAGTTGTTGCAGCCGATGCCGACCACGGACACCACGAGCCCGGAGTCGCCCAGCCGGCGATAGGTCATATCAGTCACGAGATCCACCCTATGCCGGCCGGACGCACCGTCGCCGGGGACCGCTCACCCGACGTCCCAGACCGGTTCCGGGGTCTCCACCACCTCACTGTCGCCTCGGAACAGCACGAACCGGTCGAAGGAGCGGGTGAACCAACGGTCGTGGGTGACCGCGATCACCGTGCCCTCGAAGGCGTTCAGGCCCGCTTCGAGCGCTTCCGCGCTGGCCAGGTCGAGGTTGTCGGTGGGCTCGTCGAGCAGCAGCAGGGTCGCCCCGGACAGCTCCAGCAGCAGCACCAGGAACCGGGCCTGCTGTCCTCCGGAGAGCGTGCCGAAGCGCTGGTCGCCCTGCGCGGCCAGCTCGTAGCGGCTGAGCACCCCCATCGCCGCGTGCCGGTCCATCCCGGTGCGGTGCTCGTCGCCCCGCCAGAGGATCTCGACGAGCGTCTTCGACATCAGCTCTGGCCGGTCGTGGGTCTGGGAGAAGTGCCCGGGTCGGACCCGGGCACCGAGGCGGGCCGTGCCGTCGTGCGCCACCGGAGCGAGCGCCCCCGCCCCGTCGACCGGCCCGTTCGCCGGGTCCGGGTCGGTGCCGCCCCGGGCCAGCAGCCGCAGGAAGTGCGACTTGCCGGTGCCGTTGGCGCCGAGCACCGCCACCCGGTCGCCGTACCAGATCTCCAGGTCGAAGGGGAAGGTCAGGCCGTCGAGCTCCAGCTGCTCGCAGACGACCGCGCGCTTGCCGGTCCGCCCGCCGCTGAGCCGCATCCGAATGTCCTGGTCCTTCGGCGGTACGGGCGGCGGCCCGGCCTCCTCGAACTTGCGCAACCGGGTCTGCGCGGCCTGGTAGCGCGAGGCCAACCCGTCGTTGTACGCGGCCTTCTGCTTGTACATCAGCATCAGCTCACGCAGCTTCTGGTGCTCCTCGTCCCAGCGCCGGCGCAGCTCGTCGAGGCGGGCGTGCCGAGCCACCCGAGCCTCGTGCCAGCTGGCGAAGCCGCCCGGGTGCACCCAGGCGCTGCCACCCTCGACGGCAACCACCCGGTCGGCGCTCTGGGCCAGCAGCTCGCGGTCGTGCGAGACGTAGAGCACCGACTTCGTCGACTCGCGCAGTCGCGCCTCCAGCCAGCGCTTGCCGGGCACGTCGAGGAAGTTGTCCGGTTCGTCGAGCAGCAGCACCTCGTCCGGGCCGCGCAGCAGCAACTCCAGGGCGAAGCGCTTCTGCTGGCCGCCGGAGAGGGTACGCACCGGCCGGTCCCGTACGGCGTCCCAGGGCTGGCCGAGCACGATGGTCGTGACGGTGTCGAAGAGCACCTCGGCGTCGTACCCGCCGGCCTCGCCCCAGGCGCCGAGCGCGTCGGCGTACGCCAGCTGGGCCTTGCCCGCGGCGTTGCTGAACTTGCCGTGGGCCTCGGCCGCCCGCATGGCCGCCTCGGTCTCGCCGAGCCGCCGACCGGCGTCGCGCAGCGACGGTGGGGCCAGCGACAACGCCAGGTCGGCGAGTGTCGACTCATCGCCGATCATGCCGATGAACTGGCGCATCACGCCCAGTCCGCCGGCCCGCGCGACGACGCCGCTGCGCACCGGCAGGTCGCCGGCGACCATCCTCAGCAGCGTCGTCTTTCCCGCGCCGTTCGGCCCGACCAGGGCAACCTTGCTGCCCTCCCCGACCCGGAACGACACGTCGGCGAAGAGTTCCCGACCGTCGGGCAGGATGTGCCCGACCGCTGCCACGTCCACGTATCCCACGCCGGGATCCTGCCCCAGTGAGGGTCGGGGGGTACATCCAATTACCGGGTGACGCGCAGCACCCGGAAGCCCTTCTGGCTGGCGTACCGCTCGACCTGCCAGCTCTGCTCGGTGAGCCAGCGTTGCAGTGAGTCACCGCCGAGGTGCCGGGCGACGACCAACCAGCCGACGCCGTCCGGGGCGAGTCGGGGCAGCCAGCGCAGCAGCAGGTCGTGCAGCCCGTCCTTGCCGATCCGGATGGGTGGGTTCGACCAGAGCTGGGCGAAGCGGACACCGTCCGGAACGTCGTCCGGCGCGCTGACCCGGACCCGGTCGGCAGCGCCGATCCGGGCCGCGTTGGCGGAGGTCAACTCGCGGGCCCGGGCGTTGACGTCGACGGCCCAGATGGTGCTCGTGGGCGCGAGGTCGGCCAGCACACAGCTGATCGGCCCGAAACCGCAGCCGAGGTCGAGCAGGTCGCCACAGGTGTCGGCGGCGGGCAGCTCGGCCTTACGCAGAAGCACCGCGGTGCCCGGGTCGAGCCGACTGGCGGAGAAGACTCCGCCGGCCGAGGTGAGCCGGTAGTCGCGGTCGGCGACGGAGAACTCGACCTCGCGCGCCGGGGCGTCGCTGGTGGGCTGAGCGGTGAAGTAGTGGTCGCCGGTCACCCGGCAATTCTCGCACCGGTCTCGGGCGGACCCGACACGGCCCGCACGCACATTTCCCCGAAATTACCCCCTAAAGGGACAATGGCTCTTAGTCTGGGCGACATGGTGTATCGGTACCAGTCCGATGAGGACGCTTTCGAGGAGTACCCGGAGCCCGGGTCCGACCTGTCGGTGCTCGGCGCCGGTCCGCCCCCGCCGGCCGGGCCCTCTCCGTCGCGCTTCCCCACGCCGTCGCTGCCCCGGCCGAACCAGCTCTCGCTGCCCTCGTCGCAGCCCGTGCCGGCTCGCGCCGATGTGCCCCAGCCGGTGCCGGCTCGTGCCGAGGTGCCGCAACCCGTGCCGGCTCGCGGCGACGTGCCGCAGCCACTGCCGACTCGTGCCGACATCCCGCCCGCACCGCCTCGCAGCCAGATCTACACCTCGGCGACTCCGGTGGAACCGTCCGGCCGGCGCGGCGGCGGCCGACTCTGGCAGGTACTGATCGGCGGCGCAGCCGTCCTGGTGCTGCTCGCCCTCTGCGGCCTGGGTGCCGCCGCGCTGCTCATGGACCGCAACGAGCAGCAGCCGCAGACCAACCCGACGTACCAGCCGAACGCCGCCCCGACGTCGGCTGCGGCGGAACGGCTGGCCCTCGACTCCCGCGACACCGACCAGGCCCCGCTCACCGCCAAGGAACTCTTCCCCGGCAAGGAGCTGAAGCTCACCGACGGCCAGCCGAGCTACCAGGTGCTCAAGACCCAGTCCAGCGGCAGTTGCGCCGTCGCCGCCACCGACGAGGTCGCCGACCTGTTGGTCCGGCTCGGCTGCAACCAGGTCGTCCGGGCCACGCTGAGTACGCCCGACGGCGGCCACCTGGTCACCGCCGGCCTGTTCAACCTCACCGACAAGGTCAGCGCGGAACGAGTCCGCGACCGGCTCCGGCAACTGCTCGACGAGCGGCAGGGCCGATTCCGTGGCCTCACCGGCGACGAGGGCGACGGCACCGACGTCCTGGCCAGCGCCCCGGCCCGCGTCGGCTGGCAGGTCCGTGGCCACTACCTGGCGTACGCCCTGGTGGTCCGCAAGGACGGGGCACCGGTGAAGGCGGGTGACGCCAAGGTCCGCGAGATCCTGTTCGACATGATCGAGCTGCACCTCAGCCGGGGCGTGCTGCAGAGCCGCGCCGACGGTGGCACCGCCGCACAACCGACGGCGGCCCCGACCGGCAGCAACGCGAACCAGGGCGACCTGCCGGGCGACTGACCCTGCGGGCCGTCAACCCTCGATCGGGACCCGCAGCCGGCGGGTGAGGGTGGCGCGGTGGGCGTACTCGGCCGGATCGGCCGGGTAGCCGACGGCGACCAGGGTCAGCCCGCGCGCGGGGGCCACGGTCACCTCACTGGACCGCTCCCGCTGAGTGAGCAGGGTGCCCGGCCACTCCACCGGGCGGCGGCCGTCCCCGGCCACCAGCATGGCCCCCACCAGGCTGCGCACCATCGCCTGGCAGAACGCGTCGGCCTGCACGGTGGCGACCAGGAGCCCGTCCGGGTCGCGACGCCAGTCCAGCCGGGTCACCTCGCGCAGCGTCGTCGCGTGCTCCTTGCGCCGGCAGTACGCGGCGAAGTCGTGCTCCCCCACCAGACCGGCCGCGGCGGCATTCAGCGCGGTCAGGTCCAACGGCTTCGGCCAGGCCAGCACCTCGTGCCGGCGCAGCGGCTCCGCACCGAACGGCGCGTCGGTCACCCGGTACTCGTAGCGCCGGAAGGTGGCCGAGAACCGGGCGTCGAAGTCGGCCGGCACCTCGGTCATCGCGCGTACCCGCACGTCGGTGGGGAGCAGCCGGGCCAGGCGACGCAGCAGTCGTCCCTCGTGCTGTCGCCACACCTCCACCGGTAGGTCCAGGTGGCACACCTGCCCCGTGGCGTGCACCCCCGCGTCGGTCCGTCCGGCCACCGTCAGCCCGGTGGCCGTACCGACGCCGAGGACCAGGTCCAGGGTCTCGACGAGCACCCCCGCGACGGTGCGCCGGGTCGGCTGGGCGGCCCAGCCGGAGAAGTCGGTGCCGTCGTACGAGACGTCCAGCCGTAGCCGGATCCGCTCGTCCACCTTGTACCTCCCGTTACGGGTCGGGCCCGACACCCCGATGGGGTGCCGGGCCCGAACGATGCCTGGATCAGGCCTTGTTCTCCTCGGTGGCGAGGTCGCTGTCCTCGCGCGCCGCAGCGGTGTCGCCGGACGCCGAGACCGGCGCCTCGGCGTCCTGGTCGGCGTTCTCCGACCGCGGGGCCTCCTCGGCCGGGGCGAGCGCCTCGACCTTGTCCTGCTGCGCGGCCTTGCGGGCGGCGGTCTTCTTGTTCACCTTCGGCTCGGCGACCTGAAGCTCCTCCACCAGCTCGATGATGGCCATCGGCGCGTTGTCACCCTTGCGCGGACCGGTCTTCACGATCCGGGTGTAACCGCCGGGGCGGTTGGAGTACCGGGGCGCGATCTGGTCGAACAGGGCGTAGACCACGTCCTTGTCCTTGACGACACCCAGCACACGCCGCCGCGAGGCGAGGTCACCGCGCTTGGCCTTGGTGATGAGCTGCTCGGCCAGCGGGCGCAGCCGCCGGGCCTTCGTCTCGGTGGTCTGGATCTTGCCGTGCTGGAACAGCGCGGTCGCCAGGTTGGCGAGCATCAGCCGCTCGTGCGAGGGGCTGCCGCCGAGGCGGGGGCCCTTGGTGGGCGTGGGCATTTTTGGTGCTCCTCAGTTGTGGCGGCAGCGCGGACTAGAGCTGCTCGGTCTCGCGGTAGTCGTCGGTGTCGTAGTCGGCCTCGCCGAAGGTGTCCACGACGTGCGCCGGGTCGAAGTTCGGAGCCGAGTCCTTCAGCCCGAGACCCATCCCGGCGAGCTTCATCTTGACCTCGTCGATCGACTTCTGGCCGAAGTTGCGAATGTCGAGGAGGTCGGCCTCGGTACGCCCGATGAGCTCACCAACGGAGTTGATGCCCTCGCGCTTGAGGCAGTTGTAGGAGCGGACGGTGAGGTCCAGCTCCTCGATCGGCAGGGCAAGGTCCGCCGCCAGCTGGGCGTCCTGCGGGGACGGCCCGATGTCGATGCCCTCGGCGGTCTCGTCCAGCTCCCGGGCCAGCCCGAACAGCTCCACCAGCGTCGAACCGGCGGAGGCCAACGCGGTACGCGGACCCATCGACGGCTTGGTCTCGACGTCGATGATCAGCCGGTCGAAGTCGGTCCGCTGCTCGACACGGGTCGCCTCGACGCGGTAGGTCACCTTCAGCACCGGCGAGTAGATCGAGTCGACCGGGATCCGGCCGATCTCCGCGCCGGACTGCTTGTTCTGCGCCGCCGTCACGTAGCCCCGGCCCCGCTCGACGGTCAGCTCCATGTCGAGCCGGCCCTTGCCGTTCAGGGTGGCGAGCTTGAGATCCGGGTTGTGCACCGAGACGCCGGCCGGCGGCTGGATGTCGCCCGCGGTCACGTCGCCCGGGCCCTGCTTACGCAGGTACATGCTGACCGGCTCGTCGTGCTCGGAGCTGACGCACAGCTCCTTGATGTTCATGACGAGCTCGACCACGTCCTCCTTGACACCGGGGATCGTGGTGAACTCGTGCAGCACACCGTCGATCTTGATCGAGGTGACGGCCGCACCCGGGATCGACGACAGCAGCGTACGCCGCAGCGAGTTACCCAGGGTGTAGCCGAAGCCCGGCTCCAGCGGCTCGATGGCGAACCGGGACCGGGTCTCGTTGATCGACTCCTCGGAGAGGGAGGGTCGCTGGCTGATGAGCATCTTTTCTCTTCTCTTCCGGGGCGCCCGCTATTTGACGCCCACGACACAAACTGTTCCGGTGGCCCGCCCCGAAGGGCGGGCCACCGAACGAGCTCGGACTACTTGGAGTAGAGCTCGACGATCAACTGCTCCTGGACCTGCGTGTCGATGACCTGCCGGGCCGGGAGGGAGTGCACGAGCACCTTCATCTGGCTCGGGATGGCCTCAAGCCACGCCGGAACCGTCCGCGAACCGGCCTGAGCCTGCGCGACGATGAACGGGGTGAGCTCCTTGCTCTTGCCCCGAACCTCGATGATGTCGTGCTCCTTGACGCGGTACGACGGGATGTCGACCTTCTTGCCGTTCACCGTGAAGTGACCGTGCTTGACCAGCTGGCGGGCCATGTCCCGCGAGTGGGCGTAGCCGGCCCGGTAAACGACGTTGTCCAGCCGCGACTCGAGGATCTGCAGGAGGACCTCACCGGTCTTGGCCTGCTTGCCAACGGCTTCCTCGTAGTAACCGCGGAACTGCTTCTCCAGCACGCCGTAAACCCGGCGGGCCTTCTGCTTCTCGCGGAGCTGGAGCAGGTACTCCGTCTCCTTGGTGCGGCCGCGGCCGTGCTGCCCGGGCGGGAACGGCCGGGACTCGAACGGGCACTTCGGACCATCGCACTTGCTGCCCTTGAGGAACAGCTTCATCTTCTCCCGCCGGCAACGGCGGCAGTCTGCACCGGTGTAACGAGCCATCTCTCTCTACCTCTCAGACCCGGCGACGCTTCGGCGGACGGCACCCGTTGTGCGGCTGCGGGGTGACGTCGGCGATCTGCCCGACCTCGAGGCCCACTGCCTGCAGCGAACGGATGGCGGTCTCCCGGCCGGAGCCGGGACCCTTGACGAACACGTCGACCTTGCGCATGCCGTGCTCCATGGCGCGACGCGCGGCAGCCTCGGCGGCCAGCTGCGCGGCGAACGGAGTCGACTTGCGGGAGCCCTTGAAGCCGACCTGGCCAGCGGAGGCCCAGGAGATGACCGCACCGGTCGGGTCCGTGATGGACACGATGGTGTTGTTGAACGTGCTCTTGATGTGCGCCTGCCCGTGGGCGACGTTCTTGCGTTCCTTGCGCCGGACCTTCTTTACAGCGGCTCCGGCACGAGCCTTCGGTGGCATAAGTCTGTGCGCTCCTAGTTGACTTTCCGGATTGGGTTGCGGCCTGACCCACCTCGGCGGCGGCCGGCCCCGTCATCCGGTTAAGAACTACTTCTTGCCGGGCTTCTTCTTGCCGGCGACGGTCCGCTTCGGGCCCTTGCGGGTCCGGGCGTTGGTCTTGGTCCGCTGGCCACGCACGGGCAGGCCCCGGCGGTGCCGGATGCCGGCGTAGCAGCCGATCTCAACCTTGCGGCGGATGTCAGCGGCGACCTCGCGGCGCAGGTCGCCTTCAACCTTGTAGTTGCCCTCGATGTGGTCGCGGAGCTGCACGAGCTCCTCGTCCGTGAGGTCCCGAGCGCGCTTGTCCGGCGAGATGCCGGTGGCGGCGAGTGTCTCCAGGGCGCGGGTGCGACCGACCCCGAAGATGTAGGTGAGCGCGATCTCCAACCGCTTCTCGCGGGGGAGATCCACGCCGACTAGACGTGCCATGTGCGGGCGTACTCCTCGTGATGTGTGGCGGAGGTGTGGACCCGTCCCACCCCGCTACCGGCCGTCCCGTCTTTCCGACGCGGTTCGCGCCGGCGACCGGGATCGGTCGCTGCCCAAGCGGGCCCCGGCCTCCGACCGGGGGTCAGCCACGCAGAGGTACGTCTGGCGTACCGCTCGCGGCTGGGACGAGCATGTGTGATGTGTGTGTCGCTGGGGATCTGCCTGGACCAACGCCACCCGGCCGTGCTCCGGCCGGACGGGCTGAGTCAGCCCTGGCGCTGCTTGTGGCGCGGGTCGCTGCAGATGACCATGACCCGGCCGTGCCGGCGGATAACCCGGCACTTGTTGCAGATCCTCTTGACGCTCGGCTTGACCTTCACGGTTGCCTTACTTCCCATCTGGCCCGGGGACGCGCTCTGCGCGACACCGGACGTCGAAGACGGACACGGGACTTCCCGGCCGTCGTCAGGACTACTTGTAGCGGTAGACGATGCGCCCGCGGGTCAGGTCGTACGGCGAAAGTTCGACGACGACCCGGTCCTCCGGAAGGATGCGGATGTAGTGCTGCCGCATCTTGCCGCTGATGTGAGCCAACACCTTGTGGCCGTTCGCGAGCTCCACCCGGAACATGGCGTTCGGCAGGGGCTCGATGACCCGACCCTCGATCTCAATGGCTCCGTCTTTTTTCGGCATGTCCTCCGCTGTCCTGACGTCGATTGCTCCGGGCGGCCCACAACGTCTTACACGGAAATCTGACCAGAATCAGAAGCCCGCGCCAGCCGCGGCTCCAGCTCCCACCGAAGCGCAGGGTGGGCATGCCGGAGTGGACGCTGTGCGCCGATCTGAAAGTGTACGCCGGCCTGCAGTCCCCCGCCAAACCGACCACCCACCAACCCGCGCAACACCCCAACCAACCCCACCCCCCAGCCCTGTCGATCATGAAGTTGTTGTCACGACACGCCGGATCCGGCGGCAATAACTTCATGATCACCGGGCGGGGCCGGGTGGGGGGTGGGGTTCTGGGGGTGGGGTTCAGGGGGTTGGTGGGGGGTCGTTTGATTCGATGGCGCGCTTTGCCTGCATGCGCTCTCGGCGGCGTTGGCGCTTGGTGGCCTGGCGCTGGGGCTCTCCCCCGGCCACGCCGGTGACCGTGCGCACCACCAGCACCGCGCCCCACGGCCCCGCCACCCAGGCCGGCCAGAAGTAGAGCAGGTCCTGGCTGAGCAGCGACGTCACCGCCCAGATGGTCACCACGATGGCGATCACCCGCAGGTACGGGAACCACACCTCGGCCAACCAACGGGCCGTGACGCCCCTGCTGGGGGCCGGACCGAGCTGGTCACCCAGCAGACTCACCGTCGGCCCGGCGGCCGGCGCCAGGCCCGACCGCTGCGCCGGCGTCACCGGAGGCAGATCGGTGAGCAGGACCTCAAGGTCGGCGTACGTGCGTGCCGCGTAGGCCCGCTGCAACCGCTCGTCGTACTCGTGCAGATCCAGTCGGCCCTCGTCGAGGGCGACCCGCAACCGGTCAGCCACCGCCGCACGGTCCGAGTCCGCGGCTCGCATCCCGTCGCGCCCGTCCATGCCGGCAAGCATGCCACCGTCGCGCCACACCGCCCGACCCCTGACATCGGTTGATCATGAAGTTATTGCCAGCCTCACCGGCGTGTCAGCGCAATAACTTCATGATCAACGGGGTGGGGCGGGGGCGCGGGGCGGGGCGCGGGGTGGGGTTAGGGGGTTTTGGTGGCTGCTGGCTGGCGGGCGGTGACCAGGTCGCCCAGGCGGGCGCGGCCTCCATCGAACGCGGTGAGCACCCAGACGCCGTCCGGCAGCAGCGCCATCGAGTGCTCGACGTGCGCGGCCACCGAGCCGTCCCGGGTGACGACCGTCCACCCGTCGGCCAACTCGGCCGTACGCGGGGACGCCATGGTGATCATCGGTTCGATGGCCAGCGCCATTCCGGGGACCAGTCGCGGACCCTTGCCCGGCCGACCGTGGTTGAGCACGTGCGGGTCCTGGTGCATCTCGGTGCCGATGCCGTGCCCGCCGTAGCCGTCGACGATGCCGTACCGGCCGCCCTTGCGGACAGCGGTCTCCACCGCGTGCGAGATGTCGGTGAGGCGGCCCTTGCCGCTGGCCGCGCCACGCGCGGCGGCGGCGATGCCGGCCCACATCGCGTCCTCGGCGACCTCGGCCATCTTCAGCAGCGCCGGGTCGACGTCGCCGACCCCGACCGTGATCGCGGAGTCGCCGTGCCACCCGTCCAGCACCGCGCCGCAGTCGATGGAGATCAGGTCACCGGCCTGGAGCACCTGCTTCGGCGACGGGATGGCGTGCACGATCTGCTCGTTGACAGAGGAGCAGATCGACGCCGGAAAGCCGTGATAGCCCTTGAACGACGGAACGCCGCCCGCCTCGCGGATGGTCGCCTCAGCGATGGCGTCCAGATCGGCGGTGCTCACGCCGGGGGCAACAGCCTCCCGCATCCGGCGGAGCGCCTCGGCGACCACCAGCCCGGCGGCCCGCATCTTCTCGATCTGGTCAGGGGTCTTCAGCTGGATGTCCAGCTGGGGACGACGCATGGAGCGGTTACCTTTCGTTGCCGAACAGCGGGGCACATAACGCGTACCCCGCTGTTCGCACTCTATCCGCCGTGGCCCGGCCGGACCTCAGCCGCCGTACGACCGCAACGCGTCGATGGCCCGGGTGGTGACGTCCTCCACCGGCCCGGTGGCGTCGATCCCGACCAGCTTGCCCTGAGCGCCGTAGTAGTCGACCAGGGGTGCGGTCTTCTCGCTGTATTCACGGAGGCGCGTGGCGATCGTCTCCGGCTTGTCGTCGTCGCGCTGGAACAGCTCGGCGCCGCACCGGTCACAGATGCCGGGCCGGGTGGTGGCGTCGAACTCGACGTGCCAGATCTTGCCGCAGCCCCGGCAGGTACGCCGACCGGAGAGCCGCCGGATCACCTCGTCGTCGTCGACGACCAGCTCCAGGACCAGATCCAGGGCGGTGCCCAGATCGGCGAGGAGCTTGTCCAGAGCGGCCGCCTGCGGAGTCGTCCGCGGGAAGCCGTCGAGCAGGAAACCCTCGCTGGCGTCGGGCTCGGCCAGCCGGTCCCGGACCATGTTGATGGTTACCTCGTCCGGGACCAGCTCGCCTGCGTCCATGTACCGCTTCGCCTCGACACCGAGGGGTGTGCCCTGGGTGACGTTCGACCGGAAGATGTCTCCGGTCGAGATCTTCGGCACTGAGAGGTGCGCGGCGATGAACTCGGCCTGTGTGCCCTTGCCCGCGCCCGGCGGGCCAACCAGAACGAGTCTCATCTACCGCAGGAACCCTTCGTAGTTCCGCTGCATGAGTTGGCTCTCGATCTGCTTCACGGTCTCCAGACCGACGCCGACCATGATGAGCACAGCGGTGCCGCCGAACGGGAAGTTCTGGTACTGCTGGTTGTCCAGCCAGATGAAGAAGAAGTTCGGCAGGATCGAGATGACGCCGAGGTAGAGCGCGCCCGGCAGGGTGATCCGGCTGAGAATGAAGTCGAGGTAGTCGGCGGTCGGCTTGCCCGGGCGGATACCCGGCACGAACCCGCCGTACTTCTTCATGTTGTCCGCGACCTCGGTCGGGTTGAACGTGATCGAGACGTAGAAGTACGTGAAGAAGATGATCAGCAGGAAGTAGACCGAGATGTAGATCGGGCTGCTCGGGTTGACCAGGTTGTTCTGGATCCACGACTGGGTCTTGCCCGGGTCGGTCTGGTCGAAGAACTGCAGCGCCAACTGCGGCAGGTAGAGCAGCGACGACCCGAAGATGACCGGGATCACACCCGCCTGGTTGACCTTCAGCGGGATGTAGGTCGAGGTGCCGCCGTACATCCGCCGGCCGATCATCCGCTTGGCGTACTGCACCGGGATCCGGCGCTGCGCCTGCTCGATGAAGGTGACTGCGGTGATGACCACCAGGACCAGCGCGATGACCAGGGCGAACATGTCCCAGCCCTTGCTGGTCTTGATCTGCCAGCCCTCGCTGGGCAGCCGCGCCGCGATCGAGGTGAAGATCAGGACCGACATGCCGTTGCCGACGCCGCGGTCGGTGATCAGCTCGCCGAGCCACATGACCATGCCGGTACCGGCGGTCATCGTCATCACCAGGATGGCCAGGGTCAGCCAGTCCGGGATGCCGGTGCCGGTGGGGATGATCGGGAACTGGTCGCAGCGGTTCTGGAACAGCTGGCCCGAGCGGGCCAGGGCCACGAACGCCGAGGCCTGCAGCACGCCGAGACCGAGGGTCAGGTAGCGCGTGTACTGCGTGATCTTCGCCTGACCGGCCTGGCCCTCCTTGCGGAGCTGCTCCAGGCGTGGGATCACGACGGTCAGCAGCTGCAGGATGATCGACGCGGTGATGTAGGGCATGATGCCCAGCGCGAAGACCGAGAGCTGTAGCAGCGCTCCGCCGGAGAAGAGGTTGAGCAGGTTCACCACCCCGGTGGTGTCACCCTGGATGGTGTCGAGGCACTTCTGCACGTTGCCGTACGAGACGCCCGGGCTGGGGAGCGTTGCACCCAGCCGGTAGACCGCGATGATGCCTACTGTGAACAGCAGCTTCTTGCGCAGGTCAGGCGTACGGAACGCACTGAGAAAGGCGGACAGCAACTTCTTCCTCCTGCGCGAGGCGGGCCGCCGGTGATCCCTGGCGGGTCGGGGTGGATCACGGGCGAGTGCCCGCAATCCATGGCTGGGATGGGACTCTAACAGCCTCACCCCGGTCCGGGCAGATGCGCCCGACTACATAAATCGCTTCCGATGTTACCGGGCGCTCAGGCCCCAGGCAGACCATGGCGCCCGCCAGTTGCTCTCAACTGGACGGGCGCCATGGTCGTACGCCTTACAGCTCGGTGACGGAGCCACCGGCGGCAGCGATCTTCTCCTTGGCCGACGCACTGAACGCGTGCGCCGACACCTGGAGCGCCACACCGCCGAGGTCCCCGGTGCCGAGGACCTTGACCGGGTGACCCTTGCGGACCGCGCCGGACTCGACGAGCTCCAGCGGGCCGACCTGACCACCGTTCGGGAACAGCTCAGCGAGTCGGTCCAGGTTGACAACCTGGAAGACCACCTTGAACTTGTTCTTGAAGCCCTTCATCTTCGGCAGGCGCATGTGGATGGGCATCTGCCCACCCTCGAACGCCGCCGAGATGTTCTTGCGGGCCTTGGAACCCTTGGTACCGCGACCAGCGGTCTTGCCCTTGGAACCCTCACCGCGACCCACACGGGTCTTCGCGGTCTTGGAACCGGGCGCCGGGCGCAGGTGATGCACCTTGATCGTCATTACTCGACCTCCTCGACCTTCACGAGGTGGCTCACAGTGAAGATCATGCCGCGGATCTCGGGCCGGTCCTCCTTGACCACCACGTCGTTGATCCGCTTGAGACCGAGCGAACGCAGCGACTCACGCTGGTTGTGCTTGGTCCCGATACCGGACCGGAGCTGGGTGACCTTCAGGCGTGCCATCAGTGCGCCACCCCCGCACGCGACGCCAGCATGGCGGCCGGCGCGACGTCCTCCACCGGCAGACCACGACGCGCCGCGACCTGCTCGGGGGACTCAAGCCCCTTCAGGGCCGCCACGGTGGCGTGCACGATGTTGATCGGGTTCGACGAGCCGAGGCTCTTGGAGAGCACGTCGTGGATCCCAGCGCACTCCAGCACGGCACGTACCGGTCCGCCGGCGATGACACCCGTACCGGCCGAGGCCGGCTTGAGCAGCACCACGCCAGCGGCGTCCTCACCCGTCACCGGGTGCGGGATCGACTGACCGATCCGCGGGACCTTGAAGAAGTGCTTCTTGGCCTCCTCGACACCCTTGGCGATGGCCGCGGGCACCTCCTTGGCCTTTCCGTAGCCCACGCCGACCGTGCCGTCGCCGTCGCCCACGATCACCAGGGCGGTGAAGCTGAAGCGACGACCACCCTTCACGACCTTGGCGACGCGGTTGATCGCGACGACCCGCTCAAGGTGCGGGGTCTTCTCGACGGGCGCGTTTCCGCGGCCGCCCTCACGGCGGTTGTCGCGGCGACCACCCTCGTTGCCACCGGACCCGCCGCCACGGCGCTGTTGACCTGGCATCAGCAGCCTTCCTTATCTCTCGTGACGGGGTTGTTAGAACTCGAGCCCGGCTTCGCGGGCGGCGTCGGCAAGCGCGGCGACTCGCCCCGCGTACCGGTTGCCACCGCGGTCGAAGACGACCTTGGAGACGCCAGCGGCCTTGGCCCGCTCGGCGAGCAGAGCGCCCACCTTGCCAGCGAGGGCGCTCTTGTCGCCCTCCGCACCGCGCAGCGAGGCGTCCAGGGTCGAGGCTGACGCCAGGGTGTGACCCTTGGTGTCGTCGACGACCTGGGCGACCATGTGCCGCAGCGAACGGGTGACGACCAGGCGCGGACGCTCGGCCGTACCGGTGACGTTCTTGCGGACGCGGAAGTGTCGACGCGCACGCCCAACGGCGCGCTTGGCGGCGACACCGCGGCGGCGCTTGAGCAGCGTGGCGCTCACTTCTTACCTGCCTTTCCGGCCTTGCGGCGGATGACCTCGCCCTGGTACTTGACGCCCTTGCCCTTGTAGGGCTCCGGCGGGCGGATCTTCCGGATGTTGGCGGCGACCTCACCGACCTGCTGCTTGTCGATGCCAGCCACGTGGAACAGGGTCGGCCGCTCCACCGTGAAGGTGATGCCCGCCGGGGCGGAGACGACCACCGGGTGCGAGAACCCGAGCGCGAACTCGAGGTCCGAACCCTTGGCGGTGACCCGGTAACCGGTGCCGGCGATCTCCAGGCTCTTGCGGTAGCCCTCGGTGACCCCGACGATCATGTTCGCAACCAGCGTACGGCTCAGGCCGTGGAGTTCCTTGGCCTTGCGCTCGTCGTTCGGCCGGTTGACGCTCAGCTGCCCATCCTCGGCCCGATCGATCGTGATCGGCTCGGCGAGGGTGTGCTCAAGCTGGCCCTTGGGGCCCTTGACCTTGACGGTCTGCCCGTCGATCGTGATGTCGACGCCGGCTGGTACCGGGATCGACTTACGTCCAATTCGCGACATTTCTACCTGTCTCCCGTTACCAGACGAAGGCGAGGACTTCCCCGCCAACACTCCGCTTGCGGGCCTGCCGGTCGGTCAGCAGCCCCTGGGACGTCGAAATGATCGCCACGCCCAGCCCACCGAGCACCCGCGGGAGCCCGTCCGACTTGGCGTACACCCGGAGACCGGGCTTGGACACGCGCTTGATGCCGGCCAGGCTCCGCTCGCGGTTCTGGCCGTACTTCAGCTCGACGACCAGTCGCTTGCCGACGGCGCCCTCCTCGGGCTCCTCGACCGACCAGGTGGCGATGTAACCCTCGGCCTTCAGGACCTCGGCGATGTTCGCCTTGATCTTGGAGTAGGGCATCTTCACCTGATCGTGGTACGCCTGGTTGGCGTTACGCAGACGCGTGAGCATGTCTGCGATCGGGTCGGTCATCGTCATGGATTTCGTCAGCCTTTCTCGCCGGGGTTCCCGGGGCATCAGCCCCGGGCCTACGGCGAAGAGCAATACCTAATCGGTGCAGGAGTTCCCGGCCGACGGCCGGGACGCGGTCGCCCTTACCAGGAAGCCTTGGACACGCCCGGCAGCTCACCGCGGTGAGCCATCTCCCGGATGCAGACCCGGCAGAGCCCGAACTTGCGGTAGACCGCCTTCGGACGCCCGCACCGCTGGCAGCGGGTGTACGCGCGAACCGAGAACTTCGGCTTCGCGGCCGCCTTGATGATCAGCGCCTTCTTGGCCATCTCAGTTCTCCTTGAACGGGAAGCCCAGGAGCTTGAGCAGCGCCCGGCCCTCGTCGTCGGTCGTGGCGGTCGTGACCACCGTGATGTCCATGCCCCGCTGGCGATCGATCCGGTCCTGGTCGATCTCGTGGAACACCGACTGCTCGGTCAGACCGAACGTGTAGTTGCCGTGCCCGTCCAGCTTGCGCCCGTCCAGACCGCGGAAGTCGCGGATACGCGGCAGCGAGATGGAGAGCAGCCGGTCCAGGAACTCCCACATCCGGTCGCCGCGAAGGGTGACCTTCGCGCCGATCGGCATGCCCTCGCGGAGCTTGAACTGCGCGATGGACTTGGTCGCCCGCCGCACCTGCGGCTTCTGGCCGGTGATCGTGGCGAGGTCGCGGACCGCACCGTCGATCAGCTTGGCGTCGCGAGCAGCCTCGCCGACACCCATGTTGACGACGATCTTGACCAGCCGCGGCACCTGCATGGGGTTGCCGTAGCTGTGCTGCTCACGCAGCTGGGCCACGATCTCGTTGCGGTACCGCTCCTTGAGGCGCGGCAGGGTCTTTTCGGTAGCCGTGGTCATCACAGGTCCTTACCGGTGCTACGCGCGATGCGGACCTTCTGGCCGTTGTCGTCGATCCGGTAACCGACGCGGGTCGGCTTGCCGTCGGAGTCCAGGACCTGCACGTTCGAGACGTGGATCGGGGCCTCCTGAGTGACGATGCCGCCGGTCTTGGCGCCACGCTGGGTGGTGCTGATTCGGGTGTGCTTCTTGACCCGGTTCACGCCCTCGACCAGGACCTTGTCCTGCCGCGGGTAGGCCTGAATGACCTTGCCCTTGGCACCCTTGTCCTTGCCGGCGATGATGACGACCGTGTCGCCCTTCTTGACCTTCACGGTCACAACACCTCCGGCGCGAGGGAAATAATCTTCATGAACCGCTTGTCCCGCAGCTCCCGGCCCACCGGGCCGAAGATGCGGGTTCCACGCGGGTCCCCGCCGTCCTTGATGATGACGGCGGCGTTCTCGTCGAAGCGGATGTACGAGCCGTCCGGCCGACGCCTCTCCTTGGCGGTGCGAACGATGACCGCCTTGACGACGTCGCCCTTCTTCACACCGGCACCCGGGATCGCGTCCTTGACCGTGGCCACGATGACGTCGCCGATGCTCGCGTAGCGCCGACCCGAGCCACCGAGAACCCGAATGCACAGGATCTCCCGAGCACCCGTGTTGTCGGCGACACGCAGTCGCGACTCCTGCTGAATCACGTCTATCTCCTATGTCTGCCGGTTCTCCGGCCGCCGTAGCGGCCGGAGCCTGGCGGAACCTACGCCCGACGCAACGCCGGGCTCGAGCCTTCGCTACTTGGCCTTTTCCAGGATCTCCACGATCCGCCAACGCTTGGTGGCGCTCAGCGGCCGGGTCTCCATGATGAGAACCCGGTCACCGGTGCCAGCGGCGTTCTGCTCGTCGTGCACCTTCAGCTTGGCCGTACGGCGCATGATCTTGCCGTACAGCGCGTGCCGAACCCGGTCCTCGACCTCGACCACGACGGTCTTGTCCATCTTGTCGCTGATCACCAGGCCCTCGCGGACCTTGCGGCGCGGCCGCGCGGCGGCGGTGGCGGTCTCTTCGGTCATGATGCAGTCACCTCAGTCGGCGCGGCCGAGAGCCCCAGCTCGCGCTCACGCATGATCGTGTAGATCCGGGCGATCTCCCGACGGATGACCTGCAACCGCCGGTTGTTGTCCAGCTGCCCGGTTGCGGCCTGCACGCGGAGGTTGAACAGCTCCGCCTTGGCCTCCCGCAGCTTCGTGACCAGCTCCTCTTCGGAGAGCTCACGCAGCTCGGTCGCCTTAACGCCCGCTGCCATCAGGATTCACCCACTTCGCGCGTAACAATGCGGCACTTCATCGGGAGCTTGTGGATCGCGCGACGCATGGCCTCTCGCGCGGTCTGCTCGTTGGGGAAGGACATCTCGAAGAGAACCCGCCCCGGCTTGACGTTGGCGACCCACCACTCGGGCGAACCCTTACCGGAACCCATCCGGGTCTCGGCAGGCTTCTTGGTGAGGGCCTGGTCCGGGAAGATCGTGATCCAGACCTTGCCACCACGCTTGATGTGGCGAGTCATCGCGATACGTGCCGACTCGATCTGCCGGTTCGTCACGTACGCCGGCTCGAGAGCCTGGATCCCGAACTCGCCGAACACCACCCGGTTACCACCCTTGGACGCGCCACTGCGGTCCGGGTGGTGCGGCTTGCGGAAGCCCTTCGGGGGCTTGCGCGGCATCAGCATCTGTCAGCCCTCCTGCTGCGTTTCTGCCGGAGCAGCAGTGGCGGCGACAGCTGCGCTGTCGACCGGCTCGCCGCTCGGCGTCTCGGCCTGCTGCGCGATGGTGGTCGCAGCAGCCCGACCGGCCTCGGTGCCACCAGCCGTGGTGCCGGACGAACCCGACCGGCCACGGCGCGGACGCTCGGGACGGTCGCCGCGCTCACCACGACGCGGGCGGGACGGACCGGCCTCGGCCGGAGCCTCCCGGCCCGGGACGGCGTCGCCCTTGTAGATCCAGACCTTCACACCGATCCGACCGAACGTGGTACGGGCCTCGAAGAAGCCGTACTCGATGTTGGCCCGCAGCGTGTGCAGCGGAACCCGGCCCTCACGGTAGAACTCGGTCCGGCTCATCTCGGCGCCGCCGAGGCGACCCGAGACCTGAACCCGGATGCCCTTGCAGACCGGGTTCTTCATCGCCGACTGCATGGCCTTGCGCATCGCCCGACGGAAGCTGACCCGGCTGGACAGCTGCTCGGCCACGCCCTGCGCAACCAGCTGAGCGTCCGACTCGGGGTTCTTCACCTCGATGATGTTCAGCTGAACCTGCTTGCCGGTGAGCTTCTCAAGCTCGCCGCGGATCCGGTCGGCCTCCGCACCCTTACGGCCGATGACGATGCCCGGCCGGGCGGTGTGGATGTCGACGCGGACCCGGTCGCGGGTGCGCTCGATGTCGACCTTGGAGATCCCGGCACGCTCGAGGCCCTTGGACATCATGCGGCGGATCTTGACATCCTCGCCGATGTAGTCCTTGTAGAGCTTGTCCGCGAACCAGCGGGACTTCCAGTCGGTCGAGATGCCGAGCCGGAACCCAGTGGGGTGAACCTTCTGACCCATTACTCGGCGTCCTCCGTCTTGCTCTGCGCTTCGGCCGGTGCGGCCTCCGTGGCCGGGGCGGCCTTCTTCGCCGCGGCCTTCCTCGGCGCTGCCGGCGCGACCGCTTCGACCGCCACGGTGATGTGGCAGGTGCGCTTGCGGATTCGGTACGCCCGACCCTGCGCCCGCGGCTGGAACCGCTTCATCGTCGGGCCCTCGTCCACGAAGGCCTCGCTGACGAGCAGCGCGTCGGGGTCCAGCCGCTCGTTGTTCTCCGCGTTGGCGATCGCGCTAGCGAGCACCTTGTACACCTGCTCGCTCGCAGCCTGCGGCGCGAACTGCAGCACCGTGAGCGCCTCCTTCGCGGGCAGGCCGCGGACGAGGTTGACCACCCGGCGCGCCTTCATCGGCGAGATGCGCACGTGCCGCGCAACCGCCCGCGCGCCCGGAAGCACCGGAGCGTCGCCCTTTCCTGGCATCGCTGTAACCCCTTGTTCCCTCTATCCGTATGCCCGCGGCGTCAGCGCCGACGGCTCTTCCGGTCGTCCTTCTCGTGACCCTTGAACGTACGGGTCAGCGCGAACTCGCCGAGCTTGTGCCCGACCATCGCCTCGGTCACGAACACCGGGACGTGCTTGCGTCCGTCATGCACGGCGATCGTGTGCCCCAGCATCTCGGGGATGATCGTCGAGCGCCGCGACCAGGTCTTGATCACGTTCTTGGAGCCCTTGTCGTTCTGAACTTCCACCTTCTTGAGCAGGTGGTCGTCTACGAACGGGCCCTTCTTCAGGCTGCGAGGCATGTCTTATCTCCCTCAGCCGCGCTTACGCGTGGCGTAGCGACGGCGGACGATCAGCCGGTCACTCGGCTGGCCCTTACGGCGGGTGCGGCCCTCGGGCTTACCCTGCGGGTTGACCGGGTGGCGACCACCGGAGGTCTTACCCTCACCACCACCGTGCGGGTGGTCGACCGGGTTCATGGCGACACCACGGACGGTCGGGCGCTTGCCCTTCCACCGCATCCGGCCGGCCTTACCCCAGTTGATGTTCGACTGGTCGGCGTTGCCGATCTCGCCGACGCTGGCGCGGCAGCGCACGTCCACCCGCCGGATCTCACCGGACGGCATACGAAGGGTCGCGTACGCGCCCTCGCGGCCGAGCAGCTGGATGCCGACGCCGGCGGAACGGGCCAGCTTGGCCCCGCCACCCGGACGCAGCTCCACGTTGTGGATCGTGGTACCGACCGGGATGTTGCGCAGCGGCAGGTTGTTACCCGGCTTGATGTCGGCGCCCGGGCCGGACTCGACGCGGTCGCCCTGCTTCATGTCCTTCGGCGCGAGGATGTACCGCTTCTCGCCGTCGGCGTAGTGCAGCAGCGCGATGCGCGCCGTGCGGTTCGGGTCGTACTCGATGTGAGCGACCTTCGCCGGCACGCCGTCCTTGTCGACCCGCTTGAAGTCGATCAGACGGTACTGGCGCTTGTGACCGCCACCGTGGTGCCGCGTGGTGATCCGGCCGTGGGCGTTACGCCCGCCCTTCTTCGGCAACGGAGCCAGCAGCGACTTTTCCGGCGTGGACCGGGTGATCTCGGCGAAGTCAGCGACGCTGGAGCCACGTCGGCCCGGCGTCGTCGGCTTGTACTTACGGATAGCCATTGTCTACACCCCTCAGCTGACCGGGCCGCCGAAGGCCTCGATACGGTCACCGTCAGCCAGCTTCACGATCGCCCGCTTGGTCGCCTTGCGCTGACCGAAGCCGGTCTTGGTGCGCTTGCGCTTACCCTGGCGGTTGAGCGTGTTGACCGTCAGGACGCGGACGTTGAAGATCTGCTGGATAGCGATCTTGATCTCGGTCTTGTTCGCGTCCGGGTGCACCAGGAAGGTGTACCAGTTCCGGTTCAGCTCGCTGTAGCTCTTCTCCGAGACGACCGGCGCCACGATGATGTCGCGCGGGTCGGCGATCGTGCTCACTTGCCACCCTCCTCGGTGGTCTCGGCGGGCACGCCCAGGAACTCGTCCAGGGCGTCCTTGGTGAAGACCACGTCGTCGGCCACCAGCACGTCGTACGTGTTCAGCTGGCCGGACTCGATCAGGTGCACGCGCGGCTCGTTGCGCAGCGACACCCAGTTCAGCTCGTCGGTGCTGCTCAGCACGACCAGGACCCGACGGGCCTCGGTGAGCTTGGTCAGCGTGGCCAGGGCCGCCTTGGTCGACGGCTTCTCGCCCGAGACGAACGCCTCGACGACGTGCACCTGCCCGGCGCGAGCCCGGTCGGAGAGGGCACCGCGCAGCGCGGCGGCCTTCATCTTCTTCGGGGTCCGCTGGCTGTAGTCGCGCGGCACGGGACCGTGCACGACGCCACCGCCGGCGAACTGCGGCGCGCGGATCGAGCCCTGCCGGGCGCGACCGGTGCCCTTCTGCTTGTACGGCTTCTTGCCGCCACCGGCGACCTCGCCGCGGGTCTTGGCCTTGTGCGTGCCCTGTCGGGCCGCCGCGAGCTGGGCCACCACGACCTGGTGCATCAGCGCGACGTTGGCCTGCACGTCGAAGATGTCCTCCGGCAGCTCGACCGAGCCGCTGGTGGTGCCTTCGACGGTGCGCACGTCAACGGTGGTCACTTGGCCGCACCGCCCTTCTTCACCTTGCTCTTGGCCGCGGTCCGGACCAGAACCAGCGCGCCCTTGGGGCCAGGAATGGCACCCCGGACGAGCAGCAGGTTGTTCTCGGTGTCGACCGCCTGGACGGTGAGGTTCTGCACGGTGTACCGCACGCCACCCATACGGCCGGCCATCCGGGTGCCCTTGAAGACACGACCCGGAGTGGCGCAGGCGCCGATGGAACCGGGCGAGCGGTGCTTACGCTCGACACCGTGGCCGGCGCCCAGGCCGTGGAAGCCGTGCCGCTTCATCGGGCCGGCGTAGCCCTTGCCCTTGGTCTTGCCGGTGACGTCGATGGTGACGCCGGCCGGGAACTCCTCGACCGTGACTTCCTGGCCGAGCGAGTATTCCCCGGCGTCCGTGGTGCGCAGCTCGACGATGTGCCGGCGCGGCGCCACGTCCGCCTTGGCGTAGTGCCCGCTGATCGGCTTCTTGACCTTGCGCGGGTCGATGGTGCCGTACGCCAGCTGGACCGCTGAGTAACCGTCCTTCTCGGCGCTACGAACCTGGCTGATGACGCACGGGCCGGCCTCGACCACGGTCACGGGAACAACACGGTTGTTGTCCCAGACCTGGGTCATGCCGAGCTTGGCGCCCAGGATCCCCTTGACTTGCCTGTCCATTTGTCCGGTCCCTACAGCTTGATCTCGATGTCGACGCCAGCCGGCAGGTCGAGGCGCATGAGCGAGTCGACCGTCTTCGGGGTCGGGTCGATGATGTCGATCAGCCGCTTGTGCGTGCGCATCTCGAAGTGCTCGCGCGAGTCCTTGTACTTGTGCGGCGAGCGGATAACGCAGAAACGGTTGATCTCCGTGGGCAGCGGCACCGGGCCCGCGACCTGCGCCCCGGTGCGCGTCACCGTCTCGACGATCTTCCGAGCCGAGGAGTCGACGACCTCGTGGTCATAGGCCTTGAGCCGGATGCGGATCTTCTGTCCCGCCATGGTGGCTTCTGTTCCTTCTCTCGATGCCGCTGTGTTGCGGGCGCCTGTACCGGCTGGCACAGGCCCACTTCGCCGACCCCCGCGGTCGGGCGTGTCGCGCCCTCGGGCCGAGCTCCGCCCCTTGGTTCCGGAGTGGTGCTGACCGCGCGGTGGGTCAAGGCGCCGATCGCATTACCGCGACCAGAACGCCGTGCGAGGGTGGTTGGCGACTGGGCCGCCAACCACCCTACGCTCGACTGCCTCGCCACCCGGAGGTTCAGCGAACGCCGAACACAGGCGACGAACTGTCGTTACGCAACCTGACTAGTATGCCGCACGACCGGCGGCGGGTCTAATCGGGGTTACCTAGCTCACTTGTTGATCTTGGTGACGAACCCGGCGCCGACGGTGCGGCCACCCTCGCGGATCGCGAACTTGAGGTTCTCCTCCATGGCGATGGGCTGGATCAGCTTCACCGACATGGACGTGTTGTCACCCGGCATGACCATCTCGGTGCCCTCGGGGAGGGTGACGACACCGGTGACGTCAGTGGTCCGGAAGTAGAACTGCGGGCGGTAGTTCTGGAAGAACGGGGTGTGCCGGCCGCCCTCCTCCTTGGAGAGGATGTAGACCGTCGCCTCGAACTCCGTGTGCGGGGTGTTCGAGCCCGGCTTCACGACGACCATGCCGCGCTCGACCTCGTCGCGCTTGGTACCACGCAGCAGCAGGCCGACGTTCTCACCTGCGCGGGCGTCGTCCAGGGTCTTCCGGAACATCTCGATCGCGGTGACCTTGGTCTTGAAGCTCTTCTCCTTGATACCGACGAGCTCAACATCCTCGTTCGGCAGGAGAACGCCGCGCTCCACGCGACCGGTGACGACGGTGCCACGACCGGTGATCGTGAAGACGTCCTCAACCGGCATCAGGAACGGCTTGTCAACCTCGCGCTCCGGCTGCGGGATCGAGGTGTCGACCGCCGTCATCAGGTCCAGCAGCTTGCCGGTCCACTCGGGGTCACCCTCGAGGGCCTTCAGCGCCGAAACCCGAACGACCGGCAGGTCGTCACCCGGGTACTCCTGCGAGGAGAGCAGCTCACGGACCTCGAGCTCGACGAGCTCCAGGAGCTCCTCGTCATCGACCATGTCGCTCTTGTTGAGCGCCACGACGATGTACGGCACACCGACCTGACGGGCCAGCAGCACGTGCTCGCGGGTCTGCGGCATCGGGCCGTCGGTCGCCGCGACCACCAGGATCGCGCCGTCCATCTGCGCGGCACCGGTGATCATGTTCTTGATGTAGTCGGCGTGCCCAGGGCAGTCGACGTGCGCGTAGTGCCGCGACTCGGTCTGGTACTCGACGTGCGCGATCGAGATCGTGATGCCGCGGGCCTTCTCCTCCGGCGCCTTGTCGATCTCGTCGAACGGCGTGTAGGGGTTCAGGTCCGGGTACTGGTCGTGCAGGACCTTGGTGATGGCCGCCGTCAGCGTCGTCTTACCGTGGTCGATGTGACCAATGGTGCCGATGTTGACGTGCGGCTTAGTCCGCTCGAACTTAGCCTTCGCCACTGGTGTCCTCCTGTGGACTTCTTGGTTCGTACGCCCGGCGCGCCGGTCGGCGCTTAGGACTCTGTCGACAGCCTTTCCGGCCTGACGGCCGGAGAGCCTTTGTGGGTTCTGCGGCGATGAAGCCTACAGGCCCGGTCTCACGCGATCCGATCGTGGTGGCCGCGGGCGGGTGAACCCTCCCGCGACCAACCACGAATCACCTGCTCAGAGCGTTACTCGCCCGTTGCCTTGGCGATGATCTCCTTCGCGACGCTCTGCGGAACCTCGGCGTAGGAGTCGAACTGCATGCTGTAGCTAGCCCGGCCCTGGGTCTTCGACCGCAGGTCGCCGACGTAGCCGAACATCTCCGACAACGGCACCAGGGCCCGGACGATGCGGGCGCCACTGCGCTCCTCCATCGCCTGGATGATGCCGCGGCGGGAGTTGAGGTCACCGATGACGTCACCCATGTTCTCCTCAGGAGTGGTGACTTCAACGGCCATCATCGGCTCGAGCAACGCCGGGTCGGCCTTGCGGGCCGCGTCCTTCATCACCATCGAGCCGGCGATCTTGAATGCCATTTCCGACGAGTCGACCTCGTGGTACTGGCCGTCCAGCAGGGTCAGCTTCACGCCGACCAGCGGGAAGCCCGCCAGGATGCCGTACTGCAGCGCGTCCTGCGCACCGGCGTCCACCGAGGGGATGAACTCCCGGGGGATGCGGCCGCCGCTGACGGCGTTGGCGAACTCGTAGGTCGGCGAGTCGTTGTCCAGCGGAAGCGGCTCGACGCTCACGATCACGCGGGCGTACTGGCCGGAACCACCGGTCTGCTTCTTGTGGGTGTACTCGACCTTGTCCACCTTGCGGCGGATGGTCTCGCGGTACGCCACCTGCGGCTTGCCGACGTTGGCCTCGACGTTGAACTCGCGGCGCATCCGGTCGACCAGGATGTCCAGGTGCAGCTCACCCATGCCGGAGATGACCGTCTGACCGGTCTCCTCGTCCAGTTGGACGCGGAAGGTCGGGTCCTCCTCGGCCAGGCGCTGGATGGCCGTGCCCAGCTTCTCCTGGTCGGACTTGGTCTTCGGCTCGATCGCCACCGAGATGACCGGCTCCGGGAAGGTCATCGACTCCAGGATTACCGGGTTCGCCGGGTCGGAGAGAGTGTCGCCGGTGGTGGTCTGCTTGAGACCCTGCACGGCGATGATGTCGCCGGCCTGCGCCGACGGACGCTCTTCCCGCTTGTTGGCGTGCATCTGGTAGATCTTGCCGATGCGCTCCTTGCGGTCCTTGGTGGAGTTGACCACCTGGGAACCGGAATCGAGCGTGCCGGAGTAGACCCGCACGTAGGTGAGCTTGCCCAGGTGCTTGTCCGTCTGGATCTTGAAGGCCAGGCCGGAGAAGGGCTCCGAGTTGGACGGCTTACGCAGCAGCGGCGTCTCGCCGTCGGTGGCCGTACCCTCGATCGCCGGAACGTCCAGCGGCGACGGCAGGAAGTCGACCACGGCGTCGAGCATGGGCTGGACGCCCTTGTTCTTGAACGCCGAGCCGCACAGCACCGGGTTGGCCTTGCCGGCGATGGTGGCACGCCGGATGGCGGCCTTGATCTCCTCGACGGAGATCTCCTCGCCCTCCAGGTACTTCTCCATCACCGCGTCGTCGACGTCGGCGAGGGTCTCCATCAGCTTCTCGCGCCACTCGGCCGCGGAGTCGGCCAGGTCGGCCGGGATCTCCTCAACCGCGTAGTCCTCACCCTTCTGGGTCTCCCCGCGCCAGGTGAGCGCGCGCATGCCGATCAGGTCGACGACACCGATGTGGTCGCCCTCGAGCCCGATCGGGATCTGGAGCACCAGCGGGGTGGCGTTCAACCGGTCGATCATCATCTGCACGCAGCGGAAGAAGTCGGCGCCGGTCCGGTCGAGCTTGTTGACGAAGCACATACGCGGGACGTTGTACTTGTCGGCCTGCCGCCAGACGTTCTCCGTCTGCGGTTCCACGCCGGCGACACCGTCGTAAACCGCGACCGCACCATCCAGGACCCGCAGCGACCGCTCGACCTCGACCGTGAAGTCGACGTGGCCAGGCGTGTCGATGATCTGGATCGTGTGGTCTTTCCACTCACACTTGGTAGCAGCGGAGGTGATGGTGATACCACGCTCCTGCTCCTGCTCCATCCAGTCCATGACGGCAGCGCCCTCGTGGACCTCACCGATCTTGTACGTGATGCCGGTGTAGAACAGGATTCGCTCGGTGGTCGTGGTCTTACCGGCATCGATGTGCGCCATGATGCCGATGTTGCGTACCTTGGCGAGCGCGTCTGCGGCGGCCACTTCAATCCCTACTTATCGTCGTCTCGACTCAACTGGTGGCGGTTCCGGCGCCCGAAGGCGCCGGAACCAGGGTGTTACCAGCGGTAGTGCGCGAAGGCCTTGTTGGACTCGGCCATCTTGTGCGTGTCCTCGCGCCGCTTGACGGCGGCACCGAGGCCGTTGCTCGCGTCCAGCAGCTCGTTCATCAGCCGCTCGACCATGGTCTTCTCGCGCCGGGCGCGGGAGTACGTGACCAGCCAGCGCAGGCCCAGGGTGGTCGCCCGGGTCGGGCGGACCTCGACCGGAACCTGGTAGGTGGCGCCACCGACACGACGGCTGCGCACCTCGAGGGTCGGCTTGACGTTGTCCATCGCCCGCTTGAGGGTGACGACCGGGTCGGTGCCGGACTTCTCGCGGCAGCCCTCGAGGGCCGCGTACACGATGGACTCGGCGAGCTGACGCTTGCCGCGGAGCAGGATCTTGTTCACCAGCTGGGTGACCAGCGGCGAGTTGTACACCGGGTCAGCGACCAGTGGCCGCCGCGGAGCGGGTCCCTTACGCGGCATGTCAGCTCTTCTCCTTCTTCGCGCCGTAACGGCTGCGCGCCTGCTTGCGGTTGCGGACACCCTGGGTGTCCAGCGAGCCGCGAACGATCTTGTAACGCACGCCGGGGAGGTCCTTCACCCGGCCGCCGCGGACGAGCACGATCGAGTGCTCCTGCAGGTTGTGACCGACGCCGGGGATGTAGGCGGTCACCTCGATCTGGCTGCTGAGCTTCACGCGAGCGACCTTGCGCAGCGCCGAGTTCGGCTTCTTAGGGGTGGTGGTGTACACGCGGGTGCACACGCCGCGCCGCTGAGGGGAACCCTTCAGCGCCGGGGTCTTGGTCTTGGTCGTCTTCGCCTGGCGGCCCTTTCGGACCAGCTGCTGGATCGTGGGCACCGGGTTTCTCCGCTCCCTTCGGCCGCATTCGCGGCCGCGCCGTCTGCTCGTTAGCCGGCCTGATGACCGGCTCTCCTACATTCCGACCAGGGTCGCCTTGCGGAGACCCCGGCACCCGCGGTCGGGCGTGTCGCCCTCGTCACGGCCCGTTGCGACGCTCTCGCGTGCGTACCGGGTTTTGTCACCGGCGCGCGGGTCGCCCCGCCCCGGATCCTTGGCTTGTCGTGCCGCCGTCCGTAAGCCGGAAACAGCGCACGCACGAGTTGCCCGGGCATGCCCGGGCACAAGGGGAAAGAGTACCTACCACAACCGCCCAGGTCAAAACGGAACGGCCCGGCGACTGTCTCACGCCCGCCGGCCAGATCTCGTCTTGCCCCGTCGCCCGCGATGGGCACCTACGAATACAAGTGTACCGGCTCCCCCGCAGAAGCACCCATCGCCCCCGGAGGGACCGGAAGCCTTCCGCGGGAAAGCCCCGTCAGGTGCCGGAACCACCGGTGATCACCCTCACGTCAGGGTGAGGAGCAGGGCCAGCGCCAGGCCCAGCAGGCTGAGCAGTGCCCCCGCCGCGCCGCAGCTGATCCCGGCCATCGCCAGCCCGCTGCCGGTGAACTGGACGGCGGACGGCGCGGCCGGCCGGCGGATCTGCCGCCGGCCGAGCAGCCCGACGACGACCGCCGCGCCGCCGGCCAGCACACCCAGCGCGGCGAACGCTCCGGAGGCCCACGCCCCGCCGTCGTTCTTGAAGGCCACTCCGAAGCAGATCACCAGCAGCGAGACCAGGACCGAGGCGACCCCCGCCACCAGCGCCCCGATGGCCAGCCCGGAGGTGACCGGCGCCACGTCCAGGTGGACGACGCCGAACGGCGTACCCGAGACCGTCTCCACCCGCTTCGGCGGCCGGCGCTGGTCGTCGGTGGGCGGCGGCACCGAACGCCCCTGCGCGCCACCCCACCCGGGGCCGTGCCCGGGCGGAGGACCCCACCCGGGCGGCGCTCCGGACCCGGACGACGGCGGACCCCAGCCGGGCGGCGCCCCGGGATGCGCCGGCGGACCCCAGCCGTACGGCGCACCCGGCCCGGACGACGGCGGACCCCAACCGGGCGGCGCACCGGGCCCCGACGAGGGTGGGCTCCAGCCGTACGGCGCACCCGGACCAGGTGCCGGCGGGCCCCAGCCGGGCGGCACACCGGGACCGGACGAGGGCGGGCCCCAACCCTGCGGCGTCGGGGCCGGCGCGCTGGAGACCGGGTACGGCTGCGCGGAGCCGGGTGCCGTGGTCGTGCCCCAGCCGGTCGGAGTCCAGCCGGAGTGCGGAGCCGGGGGTGGCGGTGCACCCGGGGTGGACACCGGTGGCTGTGGCTCACCGTCCGGGCCCGGTCGCGCCCAGTCGCTCGGCTCGGCCGGAGGAGCCGACGGGTCCGGAGGGCTGGCCGGAGGCGCCGGCGGGTCCGGAGGGCCGGCCGGTTCGGATGGAGGAGCCGACGGGTCGGGAGGGCCGGCCGGTTCGTCCGCGGGGGGCCGCGCCGGTTCCGTCACGAGGTCCTCCTGTCGAAAGGCCGCCACCGCCACACGGCGGACACCGGCCAGGCTACCGCCG
The DNA here is from genome assembly GCF_042869175.1 of Micromonospora sp. NPDC007208. NCBI lineage: Bacteria > Bacillati > Actinomycetota > Actinomycetes > Micromonosporales > Micromonosporaceae > Micromonospora > Micromonospora sp. NPDC007208. The sequence continues at coordinate 593,830 of NZ_JBIAFG010000003.1, forward strand.
CGAGCGCCGCCGCCCGCGCCGGGCGGCCAGCGGCGGCTCAGTCCATGTTCGCCGGGTAGTCGTGGCCGAACGGGGCGCCGGCCAACCGCACCACCCCGATGACCACCGCGGCCACCACGCTGACCGCGGCCAGCACCAGGCCGGTCCAGGCCATCCACTCCCCCCGCCGCAGCCAGACGCTGCCGGTCAGGAAACCCCCCGAGGCGTACGCCTCGCGACGCGCCTGCCGGGCCAGTTGCAGGGCCACCGTCGCCGGCACCACGCCACCGATGAACAACCCGGTCAGCATGCCGAGCAGGCCCAGCGCGAAGACCGCCCGTGCCTTCGTGGCGCGGGCCGGGTCCGGGTCCAGCGGGTGGCGCAGCCCTTGCGGGGCGACGGACACCTGCCCGGGTGCGGTCGTCATCCCCCCATCATGCCGAACCCGACCCGGGGGTGGGTGGGCACGGACACGATGAGGCCCCCGGCTTTCACCGGGGGCCTCGTCGTGTGACTGGTGCTTAGCGGTACGACCCGAAGTCGAAGTCGTCCAACGGCACGGCCTGCCCGCTGGCCGGCCCGAAGCCGTAGTCGGTCTCCGGGTAACCGGTCATCGAGTAGACCTTGGCCTTGGCCTCCTCGGTCGGCTCGACCCGGACGTTGCGGTACTTGCTGATGCCGGTACCGGCCGGGATGAGCTTTCCGATGATCACGTTCTCCTTGAGGCCGACCAGCGAGTCGCTGCGCGAGTTGATCGCAGCGTCGGTCAGCACCCGGGTGGTCTCCTGGAAGGAGGCCGCCGAGAGCCAGGAGTCGGTGGCCAGCGAGGCCTTGGTGATACCCATCAGCACCGGACGACCAGCGGCGGGCTCGCCGCCCTCCGAGACGAGCCGGCGGTTCTCCGACTCGAACAGCGCCCGGTCGACGAGCACACCCGGCAGGAACTCGGTCGAGCCGGAGTCGATGACCGTCACCCGCTTGAGCATCTGGCGGATGATGATCTCGATGTGCTTGTCGTGGATGAGCACACCCTGCGAGCGGTAGACCTCCTGGACCTCACTGGTCAGGTGGACCTGGACCGCCCGCGGACCCATGATCCGCAGCAACTCGTGCGGGTCGATGGTGCCCTCGGTCAGCTTCTCGCCGACCGCGACGTGACCGCCGTCGTGGGTACGGAGCTTGACCCGCTTCGAGATCTTGTCGTAGACGATCTCTTCGCTGCCGTCATCCGGCACCACGATGATCTTGCGCGAGCGCTCGCCGTCCTCGATCCGGATCCGACCGGGGGTGTCGGCGATGGGCGCCTTACCCTTCGGGACCCGGGCCTCGAAGATTTCCTGAACACGCGGCAGACCCTGGGTGATGTCCTCACCCGCGACACCACCGGTGTGGAAGGTACGCATCGTCAGCTGCGTACCGGGCTCACCGATGGACTGGGCGGCGATGATGCCGACCGCCTCGCCGATGTCGACCGACTTGCCGGTCGGCAGCGAGCGGCCGTAGCAGGCCGCGCAGACGCCCAGCTTCGACTCGCAGGTGAGCACGCTGCGCACCCGGACCGTCTCCACACCAGCGGCGACGATCTTGTCGACCCCGATGGAGTTGATGTCCTGGCCGCGCTCGGCGACCACGGTGCCGTCCGGCCCCTTGATGTCGTCGGCGAGGGTACGGGCGTGCACGCTCGTCTCGGCGTGGGTGTGGACGACCAGCTTGCCGTCCAGCTTCTCGCCGATCTGCATCGGGATCGCCCGGTCGGTGCCGCAGTCCTCTTCGCGGATGATGACGTCCTGCGAGACGTCCACCAGACGACGGGTCAGGTAACCCGAGTCGGCGGTCCGCAGCGCGGTGTCGGCGAGACCCTTACGGGCACCGTGCGTGGAGATGAAGTACTCCAGCACGGACAGACCCTCCCGGTAGCTGGCCTTGATCGGCCGCGGGATGATCTCGCCCTTGGGGTTGGCCACCAGACCACGGATCGCCGCGATCTGCCGGAGCTGGAGCAGGTTACCGCGAGCGCCCGAGTGGATCATCTTCCACAGCGGGTTCTCCTGCGGCAGCGCGGTGTCCATCTCCTTGGCGACCTCGTTGGTCGCCTTGGTCCAGATCTCGATGAGCTCGCCGCGACGCTCCTCGGCGGTCATCAGACCACGCTGGTACTGCTTGTCGATCTGGTCGGCGTCCTTCTCGTACCGCGCCAGGATCTCCGCCTTGCGCGGCGGCGCGATGACGTCCTCCATGCCGATCGTCACGCCGGACCAGGTGGCCCAGTGGAAACCGGCCTCCTTGAGCCCGTCCAGGGTGGCGGCGAGCGCCACCTTGGGGAAGCGCTCGGCGAGGTCGTTGACGATCGCGGAGAGCTGACCCTTGCGGATCTCGTAGTTCACGAAGCGGTAGCCCTGCGGCAGCGTCTCGTTGAACAGCACCCGACCGAGGGTGGTCTCCACGGTCAGCGGGTCACCCTCGACCCAGCCCTCCGGGGCGGTCCACGTCTCGGAGCCAGCGCCGTTGTCGACACCGACCACGCCACGCAGGCGGATCTTCACGGGCGCCTGCAGGTGCAGCTCGCCGTTGTCGAAGGCCATCCGCGCCTCGGCGTCCGAGCTGAACGCCCGGCCCTCGCCCTTCTCACCGGCGGTGAGGTGGGTGAGGTGGTACAGACCGATGACCATGTCCTGGGTGGGCATGGTGACCGGCTTACCGTCGGCCGGCTTGAGGATGTTGTTCGACGACAGCATGAGGATCCGCGCCTCGGCCTGAGCCTCGGCGGACAGCGGCACGTGCACCGCCATCTGGTCACCGTCGAAGTCGGCGTTGAACGCGGTGCAGACCAGCGGGTGGATCTGGATCGCCTTGCCCTCGACCAGCTGCGGCTCGAAGGCCTGGATGCCCAGGCGGTGCAGGGTCGGTGCGCGGTTGAGCAGCACCGGGTGCTCGCCGATGACCTCTTCCAGCACGTCCCACACGACCGGGCGCTGACGCTCGACCATCCGCTTGGCGGACTTGATGTTCTGTGCGTGGTTGAGGTCGACAAGCCGCTTCATCACGAACGGCTTGAACAGCTCCAGCGCCATCTGCTTGGGCAGACCGCACTGGTGCAGCTTGAGCTTCGGGCCGACCACGATGACCGAACGGCCGGAGTAGTCGACGCGCTTGCCCAGCAGGTTCTGGCGGAACCGGCCCTGCTTGCCCTTGAGCATGTCGGACAGCGACTTGAGCGGGCGGTTACCCGGGCCGGTGACCGGCCGGCCGCGACGGCCGTTGTCGAACAGCGCGTCGACGGCCTCCTGGAGCATCCGCTTCTCGTTGTTGACGATGATCTCGGGCGCGCCGAGGTCGATCAGCCGCTTGAGGCGGTTGTTCCGGTTGATCACGCGGCGGTACAGGTCGTTCAGGTCCGAGGTCGCGAAGCGGCCACCGTCGAGCTGCACCATCGGGCGCAGGTCCGGCGGGATGACCGGGACGCAGTCCAGCACCATGCCGAGCGGCGAGTTGCGGGTGTTCAGGAACGCCGCGACGACCTTGAGTCGCTTGAGCGCCCGGATCTTCCGCTGGCCCTTGCCGGACCGGATGGTCTCCCGCAGGCTCTCGGCCTCGGCGTCGAGGTCCATGTTCTGGACCAGCGCCTTGATCGCCTCGGCGCCCATGGACCCGGTGAAGTACTCACCGAACCGGTCGCGCAGCTCGCGGTAGAGCAGCTCGTCGGTGACCAGCTGCTTCGGCTCCAGCTTGCGGAAGGTGTCCAGCACCTCGTCCAGGCGGTCGATCTCGCGCTGGGCCCGGTCGCGGATCTGGCGCATCTCGCGCTCTCCGCCCTCCTTGACCTTGCGCCGGACGTCCGCCTTGGCACCCTCGGCCTCCAGCTCGGCCAGGTCGGCCTCGAGCTTGGCGGCCCGCTTCTCGATCTCCGAGTCGCGGCTGTTCTCGGACTGCCGCTTCTCGGCCAGGATCTCGTTCTCGATCGTCGAGAGGTCACGGTGACGCGACTCCGCGTCCACGCTCGTCACGACGTACGAGGCGAAGTAAATGATCTTTTCGAGGTCCTTGGGGGCGAGGTCCAGCAGGTAGCCCAGCCGGCTCGGAACGCCCTTGAAGTACCAGATGTGGGTCACCGGAGCGGCGAGCTCGATGTGCCCCATCCGCTCACGACGGACCTTGGAGCGAGTCACCTCGACGCCGCAGCGCTCACAGATGATGCCCTTGAACCGAACGCGCTTGTACTTACCGCAGTAGCACTCCCAGTCCCGCTGCGGACCGAAGATCTTCTCGCAGAAGAGCCCGTCCTTTTCCGGCTTCAGGGTGCGGTAGTTGATCGTCTCAGGCTTCTTGACCTCGCCGTGCGACCACTGACGGATGTCGTCGGCGGTGGCGAGACCAATGCGCAGCTCGTCGAAGAAGTTGACGTCGAGCACTATGTCCCCTATGTCGTCGTCTGTACTGCTAATTCTCGGGTGGGGTCGGGGGGGGGGGGGCCCCCCCCCCCCCCCCCCCCCCCAAACACAAAACCCCCCCCCCCCCCGCCGCCGGGCCCGGAGGAGTCCCCCACCACACC
>NZ_JBIAFG010000004.1:0-539529 GCF_042869175.1 Micromonospora sp. NPDC007208
ATCTGCGCCCGCTCCGCGGACGACAACCTCTGCCCCGGCATGACCCCTCATCCTGACGAGAATCCACCCCGTTGCAACAACCACTTGAGCCCAAGACTCCCGTACCCCCCGACTTCCTGAAACCCGAGTCGATCACGATCGGCCGACCGCGCGAAGGCCATACAAACCGGACAGACTTCGCGTCCGAGCAGCGCGTGCCGGCGCGCCGGGTGCAGCGTGCTGGGATCGACCTGAGCGACACACGCTCTGGTGGGCGTTACCCTGACACCATGCAGGCCGTCTCCCCCACCGCGACCGGCGTGGCTTTTCTGGCCCGCCCGGGTCGCCCCGCTGTGGTGGCGCGGACGCTCGCCGAGCTGACCGGTCCCACCCGGGGTGTGGTGGAGCTGCCGGTACGGCTGATGTGGAACGCCGAGCGCACCTTCGACCTCGGCGACCCCGACCAACTGCTCTGGATGTACGAGAACGTGCTTCGCGAGACCACCCGGGCCGAGGATCTGCGCGCGCTGATCAACGGGCGGACGCTGCGTCGGGTGTGGCGACTGCTCAACCTGCCCCGGGGCGTACGCCACGCGTGGGAGAGCCGGCACCGCGGCCTGCGCGCGGCGTGACCGAACCTCATCTGCACGAGTTCTACCGGGAGGTGGCCCGGGTGGCGCTGGCCGCCGCCGGGCCGTACCGGTTCGTTCTGGGTGGTGGGGTGGCATGGGCGGCGCACGGGCTGGTCGCCCGGCCGACGGAGGACGTCGACCTCTTCGCGGACGTGGAGGGGGCGGCAGCGGCAGCATCCGCCGGGGTGCGGGTTGCTCTGGAGCGGGCCGGGTTCATCGTCAGCGACGCCGACCCGGACAGTGAGCTGGCCGAACTGTTCGACGGGTACGGGCAGGACATGAAGGACTTCGTGGTGAGCCGCGACGGACGGCAGATCCGGCTCAGCCTCGCCCGGTTGGACCGCCAGCAGAGCCCGGTGGTGATGGACCTCGGCCCGGTGATGGACGTCCGCGACCTGGTGGCGAACAAGATCGCGGCGTTGGTGAACAGGCGGGAGGTTCGCGACTTCATCGACGTGGCCGCGGCCCTCGACCACTACGACGTGACCGAGCTGTTGGTGCTGGCACGGCAGGTCGACCCCGCGCTGGACCCGGACGACGTACGCGCCGCCGGCCGTTACCTGGACCGGCTCTCCGACCAGCGCTTCGGCCGGTACGGCCTGAGGGCTGCGGACGTCGCCGAGATCCGGCAACGCTTCGCCGCCTGGCCACGCTGACCACCAGGCCGCGCGAGCAAGAGCCGCACCGCCGGGTGGGTGCCCCGAGCGGACGCCCACCCGGCGACGGATCACTTGGTCGGTCGACCGCCCGTGACGCCCAGGATCTCGCCCGTCACGTAGCTGGACTCCTGCGAGGCGAAGAAGACGTACGCGGGCGCGAGCTCGGCCGGCTGCCCGGGACGCCCCTCCGGGGTGTCGGTGCCGAACTGCTTCACCTTCTCCTCCGGCATGGTGGACGGGATCAGCGGCGTCCACACCGGGCCCGGTGCGACAGCGTTGACCCGGATGCCCTGCTCGGCCAGGTCGGCGGCGAGGGCCTTGGTGAAGTTGGCGATCCCCGCCTTCGTGGTGGCGTAGTCCAGCAGTTGCGGCGACGGGTCGAACGCCTGGATCGACGACGTGTTGATGATGGCCGACCCCTCGGCCAGGTGCGGGATGGCGGCCTTGCAGAGCCAGAACATCGCGTACAGGTTGGTCTTGAACACCCGGTCGAACTGCTCGGTGCTGATGCCGAGGATCCCCTTGTCCTGCGACATCTGGTAGGCCGCGTTGTTGACCAGGATGTCGAGGCCGCCCAGGTCACGCACCGCCCGGTCGACCAGTTCCTGGCAGTGCGCCTCGTCGGTGATGTCACCGCGTACCGCGACGCCCCGCCGGCCGGCTGCCTCGACCAGCCGGATGGTCTCCCGGGCGTCGGCGTCCTCCTCCTCGCCGAGGTAGGAGATGAGCACGTCCGCGCCCTCCCGGGCGAAGGCGATCGCGACCGCCCGGCCGATCCCCGAGTCACCGCCGGTGATCAGCGCCCGCTTGCCGTCGAGCTTGCCGCTGCCCCGGTACGACTCTTCCCCGTGGTCCGGCTTCGGGGTCATCTCCCCGGTCGAGCCCGGCGCTGACTGCTGCTGTGCGGGCTGACCGGACTGCTGGCCGTACTGGTTGGTCGGGTCCTGCTGGGTGTGCTGGTCCTCGCTCACTGAAAATCTCCTCGCTGCGCGCGGGAAGCGGGGCTCTCCCGCGAATGTCGTCCCTGACCGCCCTACCCTGCGCCAGCCTGCGGAAACCGCTGCAACGATCGGGGCTGCCGTGGCGGTGGTGCCGGCTGCTGGTTATGGTGCGCAAGGCGCTCACGAGGCGCGTCCACCCCCATGGAAAGGCACGTCATGACCTCTCCCTCCGGCCCGTCGCGCCGCCAGGTGCTCGTCGCCGCGGCGGCCGCGGCGACCACTCCGCTGATCGCCGCCGCGCCCGCGCAGGCGGCCGGCGCGGCCCGGCCGCGCACCTGGGACCTCACCCTCCTGGGCACGTCGGACACGCACGGCAACGTCTACAACTGGGACTACTACCGCGACGCCGAGTACGACGACAGCAAGCAGAACGACATCGGCGTCGCGAAGCTGGCGACCCTGATCAACCAGATCCGTCGGGAGCGGCGCGGCAAGGCGACGCTGGTGCTCGACGCCGGCGACACGATCCAGGGCACGCCGCTGGCCACGTACTACGCCAAGCAGGAGCCGATCACCGCCACCGGTGAGAAGCACCCGATGGCCCGGGCGATGAACGTCATCGACTACGACGCGGTCACGCTGGGCAACCACGAGTTCAACTACGGTCTGCCGTTGCTGGACCTGTGGATCCGTCAGCTCGGCTTCCCGGCGCTCGCCGCGAACGCCGTCAACGCGAAGACCGGCAAGCCGGCTTTCCTGCCGTACGTCATCAAGAAGGTCTCCCTTGGTTTCGCCGCGCCGACCCTGCGGGTCGGCATCCTGGGGTTGACCAACCCCGGTGTGGCCATCTGGGACAAGGGCAACGTCGAGGGCAAGCTTCGCTTCGACGACATGATCGCGACCGCCGCGAAGTGGGTGCCGATCATGCGGGCCCGCGGCGCGGACCTCGTGCTGATCTCCGCGCACGGCGGGGACAGCGGCACCTCCAGCTACGGCCCCGAACTGCCGAACGAGAACCCGGTGGCGCTGATCGCCCAGCAGGTGCCGGGGATCGACGCGATCCTCTTCGGTCACGCGCACAACGAGGTGGTCGAGCGGTTCGTCACCAACGAGCGCACCGGCACGCAGGTGCTGCTCTCCGAGCCGTCGAAGTGGGGCCAGCGGCTCACCCGGATGGACTTCACCCTCGCCCGTGAGCATGGCCGGTGGACGATCACCAAGAAGGCCGCCACCATGCTCAACACCAACACGGTGGTCGAGGACCCGAAGGTGCTCGCCGCCGTGCGGGCCCAACACCAGAAGACCATCGCGTACGTGAACCAGGTGGTGGCCCAGGCCACCGTCGAGATGTCCACTGTGGAATCCCGGTACAAGGACACTCCCATCCTGGACTTCATCAACCACGTCCAGGCCGAGACCGTCACGAAGGCGCTGGCCGGCACGCAGTACGCCGACCTGCCGGTGCTGTCCCAGGCCTCGCCGTTCAGCCGCACCGCGGTCTTCCCCGCCGGGGACGTGAAGATCCGTGACGTGGCAGGGCTCTACGTCTTCGACAACACGCTCGAGGCGGTCGTGCTCAGCGGTGTCGAGGTGCGCGCGTACCTGGAGTACTCGGCGAAGTACTTCCGGACCCTAGCCCCGGGAGCCCCGGTCGACCCGGAGCAGATCAGCGACTCACCGGCGGTCCCGGACTACAACTACGACGTGATCTCCGGCTTGGACTACGACATCGACATCTCCAAGCCGGTCGGGCAGCGGATCACCCGCCTGGTGCTGGCCGGCACCGACACTCCGGTGGCGGACAACGCCCAGTTCGTGATGGCGGTGAACAACTACCGGCGCAGCGGCGGCGGCAACTTCCCCGGCATCGTGAAGACCCAGGTCTACAACGCGCAGCAGGAGATCCGTCAGCTGCTCATCGACTGGGCGCAGGCCCGGGGGACGATCGACCCGGCCGACTTCTTCCAGCAGAACTGGCGACTGGTACGCGAGGGCGTACCGGTCTTCTGACCTGAGCACTTCGCAGACGGGCCGTGGGTGGTGACACCCGCGGCCCGTCGCGCGTTGTCAGCCCTGCACGTTCCAGCGGATCGGGTCCTCGGACTCCTCCGGCCGGTCGCGCCCGGGATCGGTCTCGGTTAGGGCCACCCGCTCGTCGGGACGGACGGCGGGCGGCAACTCCCCGAACCGTGCGTGGCGCAGGAACGCGTACTCGTCGTCGGTGAACGGCTGCTCGGCCATCGGCACCTCCTACTCCCCCGCCATTGTCCAGTGGCTGGGGAGGTGAGCACCAGCGCGGGCACACACCCTCTAAGGCGTCCTAGGATCCTGGGTGATGGGCAGTGGCCTGGCGCGACGAGCGGGACAACCGGTCGAGCACCGCGAGGGCGGCCCGGATGGGGCGGCGGCGCAGCATCTCGTCGAAGCTTGCCCGCCCCTGACAGAACTGCACGAACATCCGCCAGCCCGGCGGAGTCGCCAACAGGGCGTGGAACACGTCCGGGCGGCGGGTGAACACGTCGAGCAGCCGGAACCCCGCCCGCATCTCCGGCAGCAGACGCTCGGCCACCGCCCGCTCGTACCCGGCCAGATCAGCGCCCGCCACCGCCGCTCCGGCCAGCTCGCCGGAGCGCAACGCGAAGCTGATGCCCTCCCGGCTCCACGGCTCCAGCAGCCCCGCCGCATCCCCCACGACCAGCACCCGGCCGTTGCGCAACGGTGAGTCCTCCGCGCGGCAACGGGTCAGGTGACCAGAGTCGTGCTCCGCCGGCAACCCGGTCAAACCCAGCCGGTCGACGAACCGCCGCAGGTAGTCGCGGGTCCCCTCCCCCGCGCCCCGACCGGCGATCACACCGACGGTCAGCCGGTCGCCCTTGGGAAAGACCCAGGCGTACGAGCCCGGCATGTCACCCCAGTCCAGCAGCAGCCGACCCCGCCACCGCTCCTGCTCGGCGGGCGGCACCGGAATCTCCAACTCCAGACCCAGGTCCACCTGCCGGTACCGCACCCCGACGTGCCGGCCGGTCACCCCCGACGAGCCGTCCGCCCCGATCACGGCACGAGCCGCGATCGTCGTACCGTCGGCCAGCCGCAGGCGTACCCCCTCGGGGTCCTGCTCGATCGCGCGGACCGCGACCCGCTCACGCAGCTGCGCGCCGGCGGCCACCGCCGCCGCGCGCAGCCGGTCGTCGAACTCCTCGCGGCGCACCATCGTCACCACCGGACTGTCGTTCCGGCGGGTGAACTCCCGACGGCCGTCACGGGTGAACGTCACCCGGTCCACCCGGTCGTGCGCGGGCACCTCGATCCGATCCTGAACGGCCGCCAGAGAGGTGCCGATCAGGCCACCGCCGCAGGTCTTGTACCGCGGGTGCACAGCCCGCTCGACGACCAGGGTGGAGACGCCCGCACGGGCAGCGGTGTATGCCGCGGACAGCCCCGCGGGGCCAGCGCCGACGACGACGAGATCCCAAATGATCACGGAAGCAGCCTAGGGCACCGCCCGCGCCCGACCGCCGGACCCGCCGGCCGTCGCGACCGCCCGATCGGGTGTGCATCTTCGGGTACCGAGGGGGTAACCGGCGCACGGCAACCGCCACCGACGTGGCGGACGAGCAGAGGAGGAACCATGCAGCAGGTGCAACTGTCGGAGGCCGAGCAACGGGTGTACCAGGCGGTCACCACCCTCGAAGCACGCGGGCAGGTGCCCTACCCGGACCTGATCGCCGAGGAGTCCGGGCTGACCGCGGAGCAGGTGGACAGCCCCCTGCACCTGCTCACCGAGAAGGGCCTGCTGCACCGCGAAGACTCACCCATGGCCGGCCTCGACTTCGGTCCCCGGTTCTGCGCCCGCCAGATGGCGTGACCCACGGAACCAGCCGGCACGGTTCACCCCCCGAAGACCCGGGTAGCGGTCAACCATGGATGACCAAGGGTCGACGGGGGGCACGATGAGCGCGGCGCAGACGCCGCAACCGGTGAGCGCGGCCGAGAACCGACGACGGTGGCAGGCAGTCGGCGTCGGACTCGTCGCCGCGTTCATGACGCTGCTCGACGTGAGCATCGTCAACGTCGCGGTACCGTCCATCGACCGTGCGCTGCACGCGTCGCCGAGCGACCTGCAGTGGATCCTCTCCGGGTACGCGCTCACCTTCGGCCTGGCACTGGTGCCCGCCGGCCGCTTCGGCGACGCCCGCGGTCGACGCAACGCGTTCGTCTTCGGCATCGCCCTGTTCACCATCACCAGCGCGCTCGCCGGCCTCGCCACCTCCCCGACGTGGCTGGTCATCGCCCGACTGCTCCAGGGCGCCGCCGCCGGCATCGTCAACCCGCAGGTCATCGGGCTGATCCAGCAACTGTTCCGTGGGCCCGAGCGCGCCCGCCCGTTCGGGCTGCTCGGCGCCACCATAGGCATCTCCACCGCCGTCGGACCCCTGCTCGGCGGGTTGCTCATCGCCGTCGGCGGCGAGGAACACGGCTGGCGCTGGGTCTTCTTCGTCAACGTGCCGGTCGGTGTCCTCGCGGTGATCCTCGGCTGGCGGTTGCTGCCCGGCCGCCCCACCGGTCAACCCGGCTGGCGTCAACTCGACCCCGTCGGCGTCCTGCTGCTCGGCATCGGCGTGGTGCTGGTCCTGCTGCCACTGGTCCAGGAGCAGCAGTGGCGGACCCCCTGGAAGTGGGCGCTCATCCCTGCCGGCCTGGCGGTGCTGGTCGCCTTCGGGCTCTGGGAGCGGCGCTACGCACGCCACCACCCACCCCTGTTCGACCTCCGACTGTTCAGCTTCCAGTCGTACACCCTGGGGTCGATCCTGGCGCTCGTCTACTTCGGCGGCTTCACCGCGATCTTCTTCATCTTCACCCTGTTCCTGCAGATGGGCCTCGGCTACAGCGCGCTCGTCGCCGGCCTGGCCATCACCCCCTTCGCGCTGGGTTCGGCGGCCGCCGCCGTGCTCGGTGGCCGCGTCGTCAACCGCTTCGGCCGGCCACTGGTCGCCATCGGTCTGCTCACCGTGCTCGTCGGGCTGGCCGCGACGGTGATCGCACTGCACCTCTTCCCGGACGCCCCGGCGCCCTGGGTCACCACTGGCCCACTACTCATCGCCGGCATCGGCAGCGGACTGGTGATCGCCCCCAACCAGACGATCACCCTCTCCGAGGTGCCGGTCGGGCAGGCGGGCAGCGGCGCGGGCATGCTCCAGACCGGCCAGCGGATCGGCGCCGCCGCCGGCATCGCCGCGGTCGGCTCGCTGTTCTTCTCCACGCTTGCCGACAGCCGCGGTGACTGGACCAGCGCCTTCGAGCAGTCCCTCATCCTGGCCACCGGCATCATCACGCTCGCGCTGGTCGCCGCGCTGATCGACATCTGGCGCACCCACAACCACAAAAACTGACCCGGGTACGCCGCTGGCCGGCACCCCGGGTTGCGGATGCCGGCCAGCGGTCAGTGTCGTGCGGTGGCCTTGCCGTGCGGTGGCCTTGCCGTGCGGTGGCCTTGCCGTGCTGTGGTGCTGGTGTGCGTGGTCTTGCCGTGCGGTGGCCTTGCCGTGCGGTGGCCTTGCCGTGCTGTGGTGCTGGTGTGCGTGGTCTTGCCATGCGGTGGTGCTGGTGTGCGTGGTCTTGCCATGCGGTGGTGCGGCGCGGCGCTGCGGATCGTGTGGTCCTGTTCTTCACCGGTTCCAGTGGTGGCCGACCACGTCGGTGGCCTGCTGCCCGCACTGGGGCGTAGGCGTCCAGGTACGTCGACACCTGCACGGTCAGCGGCGAGTTCTGCCACTCGTCGACCTGCTTGAATCGCCGCGACCAACGCCTCCGGCCTGTGTCCGCGGGGCGCGACCTGCGACTGCAGGGCGGCGGGCAAACCGGCTGACCGATGATCCCTCGTGCCGTCCATGGAGATCTTGGACAGTTTCCGTTCGCTCGGAACGGAAACTGTCCAAGATCTGCGGGCGGATGCCGGTTGGATGACGCGATCCACATCCCCCGAGGGCTCCGGCACCGCGGGACCTCCAGTGTTCCCCGACGGGCGACGGGCGACCGGCGGGCAGCGAGCAGCGGGCAGCGGGCAGCGACCGGCCACAACAGAAATGCCGCTGGCCGGCACCCCGGGTTGCGGGTGCCGGCCAGCGGTCGGTGTCGTGCTGTGGTCTTGCCGTGCGGTGGTGCGGGTCAGCTGTTCCAGTGCTGGCCGGCCAGGTCGGTGGCCTGCTGCTCCCACTGGGCGTAGGCGTCCGGGTAGGCCGATACCTGCACGGTCTGCGCGGCGTCGGTCAGGGGCATGTCCTGCCACCCGTCGACCTGCTTCAGGCCCTTGAGGAACGCGGTGGTCGAGTACTCGGGGTCGGTGATCTGCTCCGGCGTGCCCCAACCCGAGCTCGGGCGCTGCTGGAACAGGCCCAGCGAGTCGTGGTCGTTCATGTCACCGAGGTGACCCAGGTTCTCCAGCTTCGACTCCTGCAGGCTCGTCGCGATCGAGATCACCGCAGCCCGCTCCGGGAGACCGGCCTTCTTGGTGGCGGCGATGATCGCCTTGACGTTGGCGGTCTGCTCATCGTTCAGGGTGATGTGCGACTGGTCGCCCTGCGGCTTCGGCGCGTTGGTCTGCACCGCCACCGCGACCGGCTTGGCATCCACCGGGTTGGCGTGAGCGGCGATCGGACCGGCGAAGACACCACCGGCGAACGCGAGACCAGCAACAGACAGCATGCTCTTACGGAACATCGTGTTCATGAGGGGTAGCTCCTTCGGGGGTAGGACACCCCAACCGCCAAGGGGAACGGCGGTGGGGTGTGAGCACCTCGTCCGGCGCTGCACGTACAAGGGGGAAAGTCTGGGGGTTGACGCCTCTCGGGCGTCGAGGTCGGCGACCTGGCGAGCGGGGGCTCGTGGCGCCGGGTCCATGTGTAACGACCGGGGGCCAGGGGTCATTCCGGGGTTGGCCCATCCATCGGCACCCTCATCGTGGCGGTGCCCGTCGGTCGTTCGTCAGGACTGCAACGACCCGGGGGCCGGGATCATTCCGGGTTTGGCCCACCTGACGGCACCCTCGTCTAGGCGGTGCCTGCGGTCGTTCGTCGGGACCGTAACGACCGGGCGGAGGCTGGCATTCCAACCTGCGCGCGACCCGCCCAAGGACCGGGCGGCCGGTCGGTGGTACTGCGATCGTCAGGGTGTGCAACGACCCCGACCCGGCCATGATTCCGGCCCACCGGTGCGCCCGGTCACCACCCACAAGCATCCACAGCCGGACAAACCACCCACACGGCCTGGCTGGCGCGACCCGAAACCCCCGTGGCCGGGCTTGATCCACTCGGGTTCACGGAAGTCGGGGCATCCCGGACGCCCGGACCCCCCGACTCCATGAAACCCGAGTCGATCACGATCGGGCTGACCGCGCGAAGGCCGCATGGGCCGGACACGACGCGCCGTGGAATCGGACGCGACCATCGCAATGCCCCGACGACGCCTCCCGCGACCGGAACGGCCACCTTCTGGCCGCACGCCCAGCCGCGGCTGGCAGGCGCACGGGCTGGGGCACCGCCGCACGGCGATCGCGGTGAACGCCTAACGCCGTACCGGCGGGATTCGACGTCGATACCGGCGGGCATGGCCCCGTACCGACGACGGCCTCAGGGGACTCCGAACAGGCTGGCGCCCGTCGGAGTGTTCCGACGGGCGCCAGCTTCAGTGCGATCCGGGCGCAGCCCGGTGGTGTGGGCTAGAGCGCCGCACCACCGAAGCGCTGGCGGCGACGCCAGGCCAGGGTCAGCAGCAGCATGATCGCTCCGGCGCCGACCAGGCCGCCGCCGAGCTTCATGGGTGTGCCGAGGCTGTCACCCGTGACGGGCAGCGGCTGCTTCTTGTGCAGCACCCGCAGCTCGGTGGAGGCGGTACGACCGGACTCCCGGCCCGTGGCGGTGAAGGTCAGCAGACCCGTCACCGACGGCTTGTAGCTCTTGGTGAAGCGACCCTGGGCGTTGGTGAACGCCGTGAAGTGCAGGGGCGCGCTCGCCTGGTAGGCCACCGGAGCCATGGCCACGGTGGTGCCGTCGCTGCGGCGAGCCGGAGCCACACCGCCGGCCGGAGCGGCCTGCGGAGTGACCGTCACGTTGATGTCGACGGTCTCGTTCGGGCCGAAGTTGGTGCCGGTCAGCACGACCGTCTCGCCGAGGTAGATCGTCGGACGGTTGACGGTCAGCGACGCGTTGGTCGGCGGGTACGGCGGCGGTTGCGGCGGGTCGGTGGTCGCGCTGGGCGTCGGCTGCGGCTGTGCCGCCCCCGCTGCCGTCGGCACGGCGACCACGGCCAGGCCGACCGTGAGCGCCATGATGATGCGGGATAGCCGCATGATTGGTTCCCTCCTACTGATCACAGCTTGGTGCGGAATGAACTTGGGTGGTCCAGGGGCTGGCGGTGGGGGTCAGCCACAGGTCGGCCTGCCCGACGCCGGTCTTGGCCGTCAGAACGGTGACTTCCAGCGCCCTCTCGGCGCCGGGGCCGACGTCGACGCTGGCCGTCGCCACCTGGCGGCGGCGTTCGGTGCCGCTGCCGAGCGCCGTTTCGGCCCCGTCCAGTCGGGCCTCAAGCACCGCTCCACCTGCCGGGCTGAAGATCGACACCAACGTGCGAGCGGTGTACGGGTCGCCAGCCATACCGAGGCCGAGCACGGATTCGCTAAGTCCGGACTTCGGCGCCGTTGAGCGCAGGGTCACTCGCAGCCGGAGCTCACGGCGGCCGTCCGACCGGCATTCGCCGACCGTCAGGTTCGCCGTCGGCCGCAGGTAGTAGCCGAGCTTCGCGCCGCTGCCGTCGTTGAGGAACACGCCGACCGTCGGCACGGTGTCCTGTTCCGGAAGCGTCCCGGCCATCCGGCTCTCGCCGAATGTCCGCTGTTCCTCAGGTCGGGCACTCCAGAACAATATCCGGCGTTCGGTGATAGCACGGTCAAATGCGGACAACAACACCCGCGGGTTGACATTCTTCTTGAAGAAGGCGTCGAACACCGAGGCCGCCGACGCCGCGAAGAAGTCGTCCTGCTGTTTGACGTCGAGGCGCTGGTAACTGTCGTTGAGCAGGGTCTGCACGACCTTCTCGCTGGCAAGCGGGACACCGCCGGGCACCAGCACCGGGCCGGTCGCCTTGAGCAGGTAGGACAGCACCACCGGGTCGACGGCGAGCACGCCGTCGACAGTGGTGCCGGTCTTACGGCGGAACATCTCGCGGTACAGCGTCGCGGCGGTCGGGAAGTGCGGGGACAGGTTGACGTCGGCGGGATAGATGCCGGGCAGGTCCGTCCAGAGGGCCCGGGTCTCGGCGGGCACCTTCACCGCCGGGGTGAACCGGCCGAGCGAGGCACTGCTGCCCTGCTTGCCCATCTTCACCTTGCCGTTCTCCGCCTCGATCATCGCGTACGCGCCGAACATGCCGCCGGTGGCGCGCAGCTCGGCGAGGTTCTGCGAGACGAGCAGGTAGCGGCGTGGGCCATTCGCGCCGAGCAGCGGCGGAAGCAGTCGGGCTCCCTGGTCGGCGGCCGTGGTGAGGCTGGCCAGCCGGTCGATCTCGTCGCGGAGGTCGGTCAGCGCCTGCCGGATCTGGCTGACCAGGCTGTCGGCCGGCACCCTCGCCAGGTTCTGGCGGGTACGTTGCACCGACTCGTGGACCTCGGTCAGGTGCGTGGAGACGTCGGCGAGTCGGGCGAGGTCCACCCGGCCGCCGGTCGGCACCAGGCTGGTCAGGTCCGTCCGGAGCAGGGTCGGGAAGGCGTGCCGGGCCAGCTCGTCGATGGCCACGGCGATCTGCGCGACGGCGTCGAGGTCGTCGCCGGCGATCGGGGTACGCCGTCCGAGCTGCCAACCCGGGTCGGCCGTCGCCGCCCGGGCCGCGCCGGCCTGCTCCTGAAGGGCGGCGAGCGTCCGCAGGGCACGGTCGTTGTCCCCACCGACGATCTGGGCGCTCAACTCTCGGGCCAGGCCAGCGGCGTTGAGCAGGTGGTTACGTGCCTGCCAGCCGCGGAAGCCGATCCACCCGCCGGTCGCCAGCAGCAGCGAACCGACCACCAGGGCGCCAAGGAGCGCCCGTCGCAGTCGGGCCCGCCGACGACGCCGGGAGCGGCTCCGCCGCCGGATCGGTCGTTCGCTCACCGTCACACCACACTCCCGTTCGCGGAACCGGACAGAAGGTCGATTCCCTGACGTTCTTAGCACGCCTAAGGGAACTTCGTACTGTTATTGCGCTTGTAGTCCTTTAAGCGAGCTTTCTTCGTGGTTGCGTGGTCGCTGCGCGACGCGCCCGGCCACCTCGTGCAACAGCCGTTCGATCTGGTCCACCCCGGCGGGCAGCGACATCTCCCGCAGGTACGCGGCCCGCCCCCGGCGACCCATCTCCGTGCGGTTCGGCGGCGGAATGGTGGCGGCCAACCAGAACCGGTCGGCCAGCGCCGCCCAGTCCTCCGGTGGGCAGGACAGCCCAGCGCGAGCCCGTTCGACCAGCTCGGCGGTGTCCCCGCCGGCCGACGCGATCACCGGTGCGGCACAGGAGAGCGCGGCCTGGAGCTTGCCGGGGACCGTGCCGCGCAGCTCCGGCAGGTCGCGCAGCATGACCAGTTGGTAGTCGGCGGCGGCGTACAGCTCGGGCATGTCGACAGGCGACCGCCGCTCCAGGAAGCGGACATTGTTCGCGCCCAGCTCGGCGGCGAGCCCCCGCACCCGCCGCTCCGCCGTACCCGAACCGACCAGGACCAGATCCATGGTCCGGTCCAGCGCCGCGGCCGCCCGGACCGCGGTCTCCAGCCCCTGCCGCGCGCCGATGGTCCCGGCGTGCATCACCACGCACCGCCCGTCTCGACGGACCAGCTGGCGGGCCGCCGCGCCGGGCGTCGTCGGGTGGAAGATCCGCTCGTCGGTCCAGTTCAGGACCAACCGGACCCGGGCCGGGTCGGCGCCGGCGGCGACCACCAGGTCCCGCATCGACGGCGCGGCGACCGCGACGCGCGCCGCGGTCCGGTAGATCCGTGCCATCGTGCTGCCCATCCGCGCCGGCCAGCGCCCCTCGTCCCCCTCGTCGGCGCCGTCGCGGGCCCAGACGTCCTGTACGTGCAGCACCGCCGGCACCCGCCCGAGCAACCGGAGTACCGCGGCGGCGGCGAACGTCGTCGCCGGCAGTTGGAAGACGTAGAGCGCGTCCACGTCGCCGAGGAACCGGCGTGCGACCAGCCCGGCGCTGCCGGCGAAGGAGAGGTAGCTGGCCATCCGCCCGCCGACGGACGCGGCACCCCCGGGGTACCGGGGCACCCGTCGGACGCTCAGCCGTTGACTGTGCGTCTCGTGGTGCCACCGCTGTCGCCAGCCGGGATACATGTGCCCGCCGGGATAGTCCGGAAAGCCGGTGAGGACACGCACCTCGTGCCCCCGCGCGGCCAACTCCTCGGCGAGGCTCCCGGGGATGAACGCCGGCTCGGGCGGAAAGTGGTAGGACAGGATGCCGATCTTCACCGGTGCACCCCCGTCCCGCAGGGATCGCCCGCGGCCGGCGCGGCACCACGACCGGCGCGCGCCCGGCCCGCGTACGATGCCGACAACCCCTCCCCGCACGACCACCGGCGTCGACGCACCGCCCTCGCGGTGCGCGCGCCCGTGTCCGTACCGATGAGAGGGGCACCGATGGCTGATCGCGTGTTGTTCGTCTGCCACGCCAACCTGTGCCGGTCGCCGATGGCCGAGTACCTGGCCCGTCGGCTGCTGGCCGACCGATCCGTCGAGGTGGCCAGTGCCGGCACCGACGCGATCGACGGGCTGGCCATGCACCCGTACGCCATGGAGGTCGCGACCGAGAACGGCGCGGACCCGGCGGCGTTCCGAACCCGGGGGTTGCGCCCCGAGTATCTGGTCGACGCGACGCTGGTGCTGACCGCGACCCGACGCCAACGCTCGGTCTGCACCGCGTTGGCGCCGGGGGCGCTGCACCGGACGTTCACGCTGCGCCAGTTCGGCCGGCTGGCCGCGGCGGCCGAGCCGCCCGCCGACTCGGCGGACGACCCGTTGCGGGCCGCGATCGCCGCGGCCGCCCAGGCCCGGGGACGGCTGCAACCCGCCGCCCCGGACGAGGACGACCTGCGGGACCCGATCGGCGGTACCGCGGCCGACTTCCGACGCTGCGCCGAGGAGATCGAACGGTCGCTGCGACCCCTCGCCGCGCTCATCGGGGCAGCCGGGTGAGTTCCTGGGTGTGGTCGGGGACGCCGTTGACCCCGTCGGCGGTCGCGCTGTGCCGGCCGGACGCGGCCCGGTCGGCCGGCACCGAAGCCCCGGCCGTCGAGGTCACGACCCGGTAGGCCTCGTACTGGTACGCCTCGGCCTTGGCCACCTTGGCCATGTTGAGCACGCAGCCGAGCAGCCGGACCGAGACCGAGTGCAGCGACCGGGCCGCCGCGGCGACCTGGGTACGCGAGGTACGGCCCTGCTGGGTCACCAGTAGCGCGCCGTCGGCCTGCACGGCCACCACCACGCCGTCGGTCACCGCGAGCAGCGGCGCGGTGTCGATGATCACGATGTCCGCCGACTCGCGCAGCGCCAGCAGCAGGTCCGACATGGCCTTGGAGCCGAGCAGCTCGCTCGGGTTCGGCGGGGCCGACCCGCTGGGCAGCACCAGGAGCGACTTGTCGCCCCAGCGCTGCACGACGTCGCCCACCTTCACGTCGCCGACCAGCACGTCGGTGAGACCGACGCCGGCGTCCAGGCCCAGGTAGTCGTCGACCTTCGGGCGGCGCAAATCCGCGTCGACCAGCAGCACCCGCCAGCCCGCCTCGGCCAGCGCGATGGCCAGGTTGCAGGAGAGAGTGGTCTTGCCCTCGCCCTGCAGGGCGCTGGTCACCGCGATGACCCGGGCCGGCTCGTGGACGTCCACGAAGCGCAGGTTGGTCCGCAGCTTGCGGACCGCCTCGGCGCGCGCCGAGGTCGCGGCGTCGCCCACGATCAGCGGGGCGCTGCGTGCGTTGGCCTCGAACGGAATCTCACCGAGCAGCGGGCTGCCGGTGGCGCGTTGCAGGCCGGCGGCGTCGCGCAGTCGAACGTCGGCGACGCCCCGCAGGATGGCCAGGCCGATGCCGAGGATGAGGCCGACCAGGCCGCCGAGGGTGAGGTTGCGGACCGGTTGCGGCGAGACGGGGTTGGCGCTGACCCGCGGGCCACTCACCATCTCAATCTTGATGGGCGTCTTGCCCTCCGGCGTCGTCTCGACCTTCTCGACCAGTTCGACGAACTTCTTGGCGAGGGTCTCCGTCACGCGCAACGCGCGGGTCTGGTCGGTGTCGGTGACCGTCGCCCGCAGCAGGACGGTGCCGGTCTCGGTGGAGGTGCTCACCCGGCGCTGCACCTCGTCGGCCGTGAGGCCAACCGGGGTCTCGGCCACCACGCTCTGCGCCAGCCGGTCGCTGCTGAGCAGGTCGGCGTACGACTTGACGCGCTGCTGGAGGAAGAGCCCACCCTGGTAGGCGTCGGTCACGCCGGTGCTGGGGGTGGTGACGAAGAAGGTCACCGAGGCGACGTACCGAGGTTGGGCCCGTACGGTCAGAAACGCCGAGACGCCGAGAGCCACCATGACCGTGACCAGCGCGACCCACCAGTGCCGACGCACGTGGCGCAATTGGCGGAGCAGGTCCATCAGGAGCGCCCCCGTGCCGGTCCGGTTACGGCAAAGAACTTCACGAAAACCCCCAAGGTCGTCTCTAAACTCGTGAAACCATTAAAGCGGCTCATACGGCTTATGTCCGGAGTTATGTATTTTCTGGGACCGAGAAGTGCGCCCGCATGACCAACCAGACAAACGTCCATTCGGCTGCGGCGACAACGGGGAAAAAGTCGAAGGCCGATCGGATGGCGTCCGATCGGCCCAGCGGTCGCCGCCGACCACACCGCCGGATAGGGTCGACAGCGGTGTGCCGGGAAGTCTGGTCGGCGAGTGGATTCCTGCTGTCCCGACTCGCGTAGGTGAGCCCGCACATGACGTCCCGCACCCCACCGTCGGACCCGCGTCCGCCGAAGATCCGGCTGTTCTCCCGGTCGTCCTGGCCGGAGGCTCGGCACCTGGCCGACGTGCTGCGTACCGAGACCGTCGGTGGCGCGCTGCTGCTGGCGGGTGCGGTGATCGCGCTGCTCTGGGCCAACTCGCCGTGGTCCGACTCGTACACCCGACTCGGCGAGGTCGTACCCTGGCCCGGCGCACCCTGGCACCTCGACCTGGATCTGGCCACCTGGGCGGCGGACGGCCTGCTGGCCATCTTCTTCTTCGTGGTGGGCCTGGAACTCAAACGGGAGTTCGTCGCCGGTGACCTCCGCGACCCGCGACGGGCCGCGTTGCCGGTGGCGGCCGCACTCGGCGGGATGCTGCTGCCGGCGCTGATCTACGTGGCGGTGGTGCTGAGCGCGGGCGGGGAGGGCCTGCGCGGGTGGGCCATTCCGACCGCCACCGACATCGCATTCGCGCTCGCCGTGCTCGCGGTGGTCAGCTCACACCTGCCCCAGGGCCTACGCGCATTCCTGCTCACCCTCGCGGTGGTCGACGACCTGTTCGCGATCACCATCATCGCGATCTTCTACACCGCCGACTTCCAGCTCGTTCCGCTGCTCGCCGCGTTGGCGCCGATCGGGCTCTTCGCGGTGCTGGTGCAACGAGGGCGTACCTGGTGGTGGGCACTGATCCCCCTCGCCATCGCCGCCTGGACACTGATGCACGCCTCGGGTGTACACGCCACGGTGGCCGGTGTCCTGCTCGGCTTCACCGTCCCGGTGCTCGCCCGCCGACCAGCGGGCGGCGACCAGTCGGCCACCGGCGACGCGGGGGCGGGCGCCGCGGGCGAGGGTGGGCTCGCCGCGCGGCTGGAGCACCGCTGGCGGCCGGTGTCGGCCGGCTTCGCGGTGCCGATCTTCGCCCTGTTCGCCGCCGGGGTCACCCTGCGCGGCACCGACCTGGGCGCCCTGCTGAGCGATCCGATCGTGATCGCCATCGTCGGCGCCCTGGTGTTCGGCAAGAGCATCGGCATCTTCGGCTCGACCTACCTGCTGGCCCGCTTCACCCGCGCCGAACTGGACGAGGACATCACCTGGGCCGACCTGCTCGGGATCGCCCTGCTGGCCGGCGTCGGGTTCACCGTCTCGCTGCTGATCGGCGACCTGGCCTTCGGGGCGGGCAGCACGGCCGACGACCGGGTCAAGGCGGCCGTGCTGCTCGGCTCGGTGATCTCCGCCGGGCTGGCCGCCGCGGTGCTCACCCGCCGCAACGCGGTGTACCGGAGGGTGGCGGAGCGGGAGCGGCTGGACGCCGACGGGGACGGCGTACCCGACGTCTACCAGCATCCCGACGCCCGCTGAACGCGGCGCGGCCCGACGAGCGCGGCGGCGGCGCGGCCCAACGATTACGGTCTCGCCGCCGCACCGACCGCGGGCCTACGCTCAGTGGCGACGGTCGGCGGGCGGCAGGTCCTCGGTCTCCTCGGCCAGCGCCTCGGCCGCCGGTCCGGTGAGGTCGTCGCCCGGCACCGCCACCGCCTCGGCGCGATCCTGCTCGTCGGCCTTCCCGCCGGGCGGCGGCTCCGGAGCGGTGGCAGCGCCGGAGTAGCCGTACTCGTTCGGTTCGTCGTGCCGGGCCATGTGGTCATCCTCCCGCTTTTCCCGTTTCACCTGTTGACGCCAACGGTAGGTGGTGATCGTCGTCGGCGCAGCGCGCCTTGGATTGTCGGCCGGACCACGGTGGTGGGAGGCTCAGCACCGCCCCGAGCAGCTGACGCAGGGCGATGATCGCCACCGCGCCGGCCAGGCCGTTCCAACCCGGCTCGCCGGCGAGCCGGAGCAGGCCGGCCGCGGTGAGCAGGTCCAGCAACACCCGGACGCCGCCGCGCAGCGCCCCGGTGCTGACCGTGGTGACCACCCCGGCGACCAGCGCCAGGGCGGTGACCGCCGTGACCAGGGCGCCCGTCACGGGCGACGCTCCCCGTCGGCCACCTGAGACTGCTCCTGGCGGATCTCACGGCCAAGGAAGTAGTTCAACGCCGTTCGGATCGTCGCGATGGCGGCCAGTTGACCGATCTGCGTGAACGACGGGGAGACCGCCGTGCGCAGCACGTCGGCCGCCAGCTGGAACTCCAGGCCGAGGGTCAGAAAACGACCCAGCGAGAGCCGGATCGACGTGAAGCGGGCGGCGCTGCGGTGTCGCAGCCCTTCGACCACGAACCGCACCGCCGCCCACACCGCGCCAACGAAGATCACCAGCGCGCCGGCCACCTCCACCACGGCAACCAGCACCTGGTCGCCGCGGTGCAACAACTCGGCCGGCTCCACCCCGGGCCGTTACCCGCCCACGCAGCGGCTAGTCGGCGCTCAGGTCAGCTCGTTCACCGCCTCCAGGATCAGCCAGAGACCGGAGATGGCGAAGAGGATCGCGGCACCGTACTTGATGGCCTTCTCCGGCAGCCGCCGACCGAGCATCCGGCCGACCAGGATGGCCAGCGCGTCCGCGGCCACCATGCCGATGGTGGAGCCGAGCCAGGTGCCGAACCAGCCGTACTTGGTGGCGAGCGTGATCGTGGCGAGCATCGTCTTGTCGCCCAACTCGGCGAGGAAGAACGCCACCGACACCGCCACCAGCGCGGTCTTGTTGGTCTTCTCGGCCTTGCGCTTCTCCTCCTCGGTGAGCTTGTCCCCGCGTAGCGTCCACGCGCCGAACCCGAGGAACGCCACACCGGCCACCAGGGAGATCCACTCGGTCGGCAGCACCGCCCCGAGACCCGCGCCGATGGCGACCGACGCCAGGTGCACCACCGCGGTGGCGATCGAGATGCCGATCAGCACCGGGATCGGTTTGAACCGCGTGGCGAAGGTCAGCGCCATCAGCTGGGACTTGTCCCCCAGCTCGGCGACGAAGATGACGCCGAAGCTGACGACCAGCGCGGCGAAAAATCCCTCCATGACGTCCTTCCCGTTCAGGCCGGGAGGAGGTACAGGGGCGCCCTCGACCCGGCTGCAACAGCCTGAGTCGAAGGTCTCGCCCGCCCCGAGAGAACCGGGGCCGCGTGGCCGGGTGCGGAACGCACCAGTATGTCGACCACGACATTGGGGGCTACTCCCCTTCGCGTGATCAGCCTATCGGATCACCGCCCGGCCGGGCCGAGGCGGGTGAACAGGCTCACCGCGCCCGCGCCAGCGTGACGCCGAAGAGCGCGTCCGGGTCGGTCCAGAACTCCGCCGTGGCGAAGCCGGCCCTGGCCAACTCCGCGGCGATCCCCTCCGGGCGGAACTTCGCCGAAACCTCGGTCCGCAGATCCTCGCCCGCCGCGAAATCGACTGTCAGCCCCAGCACCCGCACGCTCATCGGCCGGGTCGCCCGCAACCGCATCTCGATCCACTCGTGCTCGGGATCCCAGACGGCGACGTGCGCGAACGCGGCCGGGTCGAAGTCGGCGCCCAACTCCCGGTTGATCACGTGCAGCACGTTGCGGTTGAATTCGGCGGTGACCCCGGCGGCGTCGTCGTACGCGGGCACGATCACCGACGGGTCCTTCACCAGGTCCGTGCCGAGCAACAGCCAGTCGCCGACCTCCAGCGCGGCGCGCATCGCGGTGAGGAATTCGGCCCGCTCGGCGGGCAGCAGGTTGCCGATGGTGCCACCGAGGAACACCACCAACCGCCGGCCACCCGTGGGCAGCCGGTCCAGTTGCCGGGTGAAGTCCCCCACGATGCCCCGGACCCGCAGGCGGGGATAGTCGGCGGCGATCTGGGCGGTGGACCCGCGCAGCGCACTGACCGACACGTCGAGGGGAACGAACGTGCCCAGCCCACCCCGGCGGGTGAAGGCGTCCAGCAGCAGCCGGGTCTTCTCCGACGAGCCGGAGCCCAACTCGATGAGCGTCTTCGCCCCGGTCAGCGCCGCGATGTCCGGAGCGTGCGCGGCAAGCACGGCCCGCTCGGCCCGGGTCGGGTAGTACTCGGGCAGTCGGGTGATCTCCTCGAAGAGTTCGCTGCCCCGGGCGTCGTAGAACCACTTCGGCGGCAGCCACTTCTGCCCGGCGCTCAGCCCGGCCCGGACGTCGTCGCGCAGGCCGCGCTCCAGGTCACCCTCTTCGAGGTAGATCTCCAGGGGTTCCGCGGTCATCGGTTCGCTCCTCTGTTCGACCAACCGTTGGGTGCCTGCCCGGCCTGGTGCGCCGGGACCGGCAGTGGACGTACCCGCACCTCGCCCGCGGTGGCGACGACGAGGTGCCCCTCCGGCACCGACCGCCACCCGGGATCGTCGTCGTGTGGCTCGGAGGCGAGCAGCACCGAACCCGGCGTCTCGCGGACCGACAACGCGTGCCCCGCCACGCTGGCCACCACCCGGTGCCCGTCGGTGAGCAGCAGATTGAGCCGCGACCCGGGTGCGGCGGCGGCGACGTCGGTCACCGTCCGCCCGACCGCCTCGGCCGGGTCGGCGCCCGCGCGCAACCGATGCCGCACCAGCGCCCACAGCAGCGCCGAGTCGGTGGCGGCGTCCAGGGTGAGCAGGTCACGTACCGGCAGACCGGCGGCGAGCGGCACCACGGCGTCCGGCCAGCCGCGGACCACACCGTTGTGGCTGAACAGCCAGCGCCCCTCGGCGAAGGGCGCCGCAGCGCCGTCGATCACCGCCATCCCGACAGTGGCCGAACGCACCGCCGCCAGCACCGCCGCGCTGCGGGTCACCGCCGCGAGCTGGGCGATTGTCGGATCGCTCCAGATCGGCTGCGCCCGCCGGTACCGCACCGGCTCACCCTCACCCGGGTACCAGCCGACACCGAACCCGTCGGCGTTGATCGTGCCGCCGCCCCGCATGTCCCGGGGCGCCCAGGACTGCCGCACCAACGAGTGCGGAGGGTCGAACAACAGCTCGGCGAGGGTGACCGGCGGCCCCAGGTAGGCCAGGTGACGACACATCAACGCCCCCGGCCCGCCGCCGGGCCGCCGGTCGTGCTGCCCCTCACCGGTACGACTCGTCCGGTCGCACGTCCCGCGCGCAGCGGAAACCGCTGAAGATCTGCCGGCGGATCGGATAGTCCCAGTTCCGGAAGGTACCCCGACAGGCAGAACGGTCGGTACCGAACGAGCCGCCGCGCAGCACCCGGTAGTCGTCGCCGAAGAAGACCTCCGAGTATTCGCGGTAGGGGAACGGGGCAAACCCCGGATGCCCGCCGAACGTCGTCGACGTCCACTCCCAGACGTCACCGATGAGCTGGTGCACACCCAACGGCGAGGCGCCGGCCGGGTACGCGCCCACCGGCGCCGGCCGCAGATGGCGCTGGTCGAGGTTGGCGTGCGCCTCGGTCGGGTCGTCGTCCCCCCAGGGATAACGGCGCGACCGCCCGGTCGTCGGATCCCACCGGGCCGCCTTCTCCCACTCCGCCTCGGTCGGCAGCCGCTTGCCGGCCCACGCCGCGTACGCCTGCGCCTCGTACCAGCACACATGCACCACCGGCTCATCGGCGCGGACCCGCGCCCACTGGCCGAAGCGCCGATACGACCAGCCGTCGCCGTCGGAACGCCAGTGCATCGGCGCGCTGAGCTGCTCCCGGACCCGATGGGCCCAGCCGGCCGGGCTCCACCAGCGCTGCTCGGTGTAGCCGCCGTCGGCGATGAAGGCCGCGTACTGGCCGTTGGTCACCGGGGCGGCGTCGATGACGTACGCCGGCAGGTCGACCCGGTGCGCCGGACGTTCGTTGTCCAACGCCCACGGATCGGTGTCGGTGCCCATGGTGAACTCGCCAGCCGGCACCAGCACCTCCGCACCGACCCGGACCGACGGCTCGGGTGGCGCCGGGGCATGCAGCACCGCCGGCCCCGAGCGCAGCTGGTGGGTGGCGAGCATGGTCTCGTCGTGCTGCTGCTCGTGCTGCACGATCATGCCGAAGGCGAACCCGTCGGCGACCAGCGGCCGCTCGGTGAAGGCCACCGTGTCGAGCAGGTCGTGCACCTTGTCCCGGACAGTGGCCAGGTAGGCGCGCGCCTCCGCGGGCGGCAACAGGGGCAGCGCGGGGCGGTCCCGGCGCGGCTGCTTGAACGCGTCGTACAGCTCGTCGATGTCACACCGGACCGGCTCCCGGCCCCCGACGTCCCGGACCAACCAGAGCTCCTCCTGATTGCCCACGTGGGCAAGGTCCCAGACCAGCGGCGACATCAACGGCGAGTGCTGGCGCGTCAGGTCGCCGTCGTCGACCACCTCGGTCAACAACGTCGTGCGGGCGCGAGCCCGCGCCAACTCCACAGCGATACGGTCGCGCAACTGCTCCCCGTCGACCCGACCCTCAGTACGCGACTGCGAGGCTCGCAACCCCGGCTCACTCCTCGCGCTCACTGGGCCGCCCTCCGTTCGCGACTGCGAGGCTCGCAACCCCGGCTCACTCCTCGCGCTCACTGGTCTCTCCTCTCTGCGGCGGTCCGCCGCCGACGTACACCTCGCTGGATCTCGTCGTGGGTGCTGGCCGGCAGCTCCAGTCGGGGCAGGGCGGTCAGCGCCAGGTCGAGCAGGGCCGCCGCGGCGGCGGCCAACGCCGGGTCGGCCAGACCGTGTCGGGCGGCGGCCGACCAGCGGTGCGCCACCGGTGTGGCGATCGTGCACGCCTCGCGTACGGTGCCCGGGTCGTCGAACAGGGCGGTCAGCACCGCCAGCGGCAGCCGCCAGTCCCGGTCGGGTTGGGCGTCCAGGTAGCGCAGCTCCAGGTAGCCGCGCGGCCGCACCGGCGGAAAGAGCGTGCTGACGTGGTAGTCGAGGTCATCGGTGGTGGGTGGTTGTGGCAGCGCGCCGTCGAGCCAGTCGGCGAAGGTCACCCCGGGCGGTGCGGCCCAGTCGGCGTTGTGGCGGCGCAGACAGAGCAGCGGCGCGGCGAGCACGTAGCTGATCCAGGCGTCGGTCGGGTCGTCCCCGGCGCGAGCAGGGGACCAGACCGGACGGGTCCGGGTCGGGTCGATGGCCAGCCAGGCGGCCATCCGGGCGGAGGCCCAACCGGTGCGCCGCCCGGCGTGTCGAGCGGCGGAGGCGAACGCGGCGAGCAGTGGGGGCCCGACCGCGTGGGCCGCGGCCCAGCGGTCGGCGACCTGGTCCGGTTCGCCGGCGTCGAGGCAGATCTGCAGGCCGGCGGTGCTGTACATCATCGTGCGGCCGGCCGGGCCACGACGGTCGAAGGCTCCGCGCATCGCGCGGTAGCGGGGGGTTTCCACCACCGGGCGGGGCCGTCGGTGGGGGTCGATGCCGCTGCGGCCGAGGATCAGCCCGGCGGTGGCCAGCAGGTCGGTGACCTGGGCGATGTCGGCCTCGGTGGCGCGGATCAAGGCGGCGACCGAGGGGCGGGGCGGGGTGGAGATCTCCAACTGGCCACCCGGCTCCAGGGTGACCATGCCGCCGTGTCGCAGCGGCTCGGCTGGGCTGGTGGCATCCAGCGTGGCGGGGCTGTGCCGCCCCAGCGCCGCTCGCAGCCGTGTCGCGTCGACGGGGCGGGCGGGATCGGCGGCGTCGTGCACGGTCCATTCCAGTTCGACGCCGGTGTGGGTGGGTGGGCCGGTCTTGAAGCAGATCCGAGCGAGGTGTCGGACTGCGGCTGCGGACTCGCTCAGAATGGCGCTGCGGTCCAGCTCGGGTGACGTCACCAAGGGTCGTGCCCCCTCTCCATGCGCCGGTTCCGGCACACTGTGCCACCGTAAACGGACCCACCGACACTGTCGGGGGGCGTGCACGGCGCCACCAACCTCTGTCTAACAGACGAATTTCCGATGCAGGGCGGAACCAAACCGCCGCAGCCGCCGACCGTTCAGCCGGCGGCGGGGCGGCCCGGTCGCGACGGCGACGGCGGGGCCTTCGCCGACGGGGACGGCTTGATCTTCGCCGACTCGGAGGGCGTGACCTGCGCCGGCTCGGTGGGCTTCGTCTCGGGCACCAGCCGCTGGCAGTACGCCTCGACCTCGGCGGGGCCGCCGGCGGCGGTCACCAGCCTCTGGAAGGCCGGCGTGCGCAGCGCCTTCTCCCGCTGGTCGGGCTTTTTGGCCCGCCACGCGCGGCACAGTCCGTGTAGATGGTCGGCGGGGGTCGGCCCGGCCGACGGCGTGGCGGTGACGGGCGACGGCGCGCCCGGCGAAGGGGCACCGGGGGCCACCGACCGACCGGGCTCGGCCGACCCGTGGGCGCTCTGGTGGGGCGAGGTTGACGAGCGCGACGGCGCCGGTGCGACCGGGTCGGGCGCTCGGTCCCGGGTGACCGCGGCGAAGGCGGCCCCCGCGGTGGCGGTAGCTGCCACCGCGCCGATCCAGGCCACCGCGCCGGTGGTCACCCGGCGACGGCGTGGCCGCTGCGACACGGCCGGCGCGGGGTCGGCCCGGGCGGCCCGGAACGCGGCCAGCGCGGCCTCCTCGCCGGCCAACTCGCTCGGCCGGACGGGGCCGGCCGCCGCGGCGAGCAACGCGGCCACCGGCTCGGCAGCCGGCACGCTCGGGGTGGCCAGGTGCACCTGAGGTGGTGTCACGTCCGCTTCCCCGGGCGTGCCGGGGTGACCCTGATCCAGCCTGGCATCCATCCGGGCGTGGGCCGAGTCGAGCAGCCGCTCGGTGTCGGCGTGGTCGGCCCGCCGGAACGGGTTCATCGGGAGTCCCCTCACGTCAGCCGTCCGCCGGTTCGGCGTGCGGTGCCCGCAGGGTGGAGCCGCTCCCCGTGCGCGGCGGCGGCACCCCCTCGACCCCGGCTGGTGACCCGGCTGGGCGCTGCCGCTCGAGCAGGACCGCAAGCCGGCGTAGGCCTCGGTGGGCGGCCGTCCGCACGGCGCCGGCCCGGCGGCCCAGCACCCGGCCGGCGGATCCCGCGTCCAGCCCGATGACGGCCCGCAGCAGGACCGCCTCGGCCTCCCGGGGCGGGAGGGTCGCGATCAGCGCGAGGGCGGACTCGGTACCGATCGTCTCGCTGGCTCGCTCGGCGGTGTCCGCGTCACTGGCCAGATCGACGAGCGCCTGCACCGGGACCGGGAGTGCGGGGCGGCGGCGCATCCGGCGCAGGTGGTCCATCGCGCGGTTGCGGGCGATGGTGACCGTCCAGGCCCGGAACTCGCCACCACTGAAGCCGGGCAGGTCACGAGAGATCTGGAGCCAGGTCTCGGAGGCGACGTCCTCGGCGTCCGCCCCGACGAGGGCGGTCAGATACCGCAGCAGGCCGGGCTGGAGGCTGCGGTAGAGGAAGCGGAACGCCTCCTCGTCTCCGGCCTGCGCGGCGCGCACCGCCTCCGACAGGTCGGCGGTCATTCGCGGCCCACGCATCGCCCGGGGCGTGCTGGCCCGACCCGGCGTGCCGGGGCAGGCCACGAGGCACGAGTCGTCCGCCCGATCAGCACCCGCACCGCCCTCCCCCGCTCTGATTGTGCCCGCGACCACGATTGTCGGGGCGGCGCGTCCGGGGGCCGACGCCAGGGTGGTCGATCGGCGCGCTGCCCGCCGAGGTAGCCGGGAGAGCCCGAGCCGGGCTAACGCTAAGAGGGGGCTCACGACGCGACAAGTCGGCACCGTGTCACGGAAGAGTGACAATTATCAACCCTGCGGGCGGCGCGTCGTCGTAACGGCCCGTGAGCAGGAGACGCCAACCGCCCCTGGAGGCGGTTTCTTGCCACCGTCGCGGACCTGGTTGACGAAAATTGTCGCTTTTCGTGACACCGCACATCCGCTGCGTCACCGAAGCCGAGCGTCCACACAGGTCAGGCCGGATCAGTCAGGCTGAACCAGCCGCCCGGCCCCCCTGCCACGGCGCGCCGCCCCGCGCCACTCTAGGTACGGTAATGCGGTGTTGTCTTCGGAGGTCGTGCTCAGCGGTCGCTACCGCTTGGACGAACGTGTCGCCACGGGCGGCATGGGCGACGTTTGGCGTGCCTCCGACCTGATCCTCGGCCGGCAGGTCGCGGTCAAGGTTCTGCTGCCGGCGCTGGTCTCCGATCCCGACTTCATCGCCCGGTTCCGCGCCGAGGCCCGGATCATGGCGGCGCTGCGGCACCCCGGCATCGTGCAGGTCTTCGACTGCGGCGAGGACGACCTCCCCGACGGCGGTCGGGCGGACTACCTCGTCATGGAGTTCGTCGCCGGCGAGCCGCTGTCCAAGCGGATCGAGGCGGCCGGGCGGCTCGACGTGGCCGAGACGATGTCGATCGTGGCCCAGGCGGCCGCGGCGCTCAACGCGGCGCACCGCGGCGGCATCGTGCACCGCGACGTCAAGCCCAGCAACCTGCTGGTGCAGGAGGACGGCACGGTCGTCCTGGTCGACTTCGGCGTGGCCCGCTCCACCGACATCACCAGCATCACCAGCACCAACGCGGTGCCGGGCACCGCCCTCTACATGGCTCCCGAGCAGGCCGCCGGCCGGCCGGTCAGCGGTGCCACCGACATCTACGCCCTGGGCGCGGTCACCTACTGCTGCCTCACCGGCAGTCCGCCGTTCACGGGTGACAATCCGCTCCAGGTCGCCGTGCGGCACCTGGACGACGAGCCGCCGGAGTTGCCGCACGAGATTCCGGAGGCGGTCCGCGCCCTGGTGTCGCGCGCCCTGGCCAAGGATCCACTGGAGCGGTTCACCAGCGGTGCGGCGATGGCCGAGGCCGCTCGGACGGCGGTCACCGGCGGCGAGCCGCCGACGGCGATGGCCACACCTGTCGCGTTGCGCGACGCCGGGCCGAACACCCGCACGGACGTGCCGGCCGGCGCGGCGGTGGCGGACCGGCGCCAGCGACGGCGGGGTCCGCTGGTCGGCGCGGCGGCGGCCATGCTTGTCGCTCTGGTCGGGCTCGGCGCGGCACTGGCCGCGGCGCGTAACGCCGGCGAGGACCCGGCCGTCCACCTGCCGACCAACTCGCCGACGGTGGCGCCGAGCGGCCCCGTCGACCTGCCCGCGGCGAACGAGCAGATCACCAGCGTCGACCCGGGCCGGCCCGACCGGCCGCACGTCCCCGGTAACGCCCCGTCCGCCTCGGTCACCGCCACGCCGAGCACGCAACCCAGCCAGACGGTCGGCCCGCCGACGCCGACGACGGGCGTCACCACGGCGCCGCCGACCAGCGCGGCGCCCACGACGGGCGCGCCGCCGACCAGCGCGGCGCCGTCTGATCCACCCCCCACCTCCACGGCGCCGGTCGATCCGGAGGTGCCGGCGGGCGGCTGAACCACCCGCTGGCGCCGACCCCGGCAGTCCCACCAGCACCGATATCCCCAAAACGGACTTACGTCGCCGAAGACGCCTCTAGGCTCTCAGCAGGCCATTTACACCATCTGCTGCGGGAGCCTGGGTGAGCGCTGAAAAGCTGGTCGTGATCGGTCAGGGGTACGTCGGACTGCCACTGGCCATGCGGGCTGTCGAGGCGGGGCTCGACGTGGTCGGTCTCGACGTCGACGCCGACCGGGTGAAGCGGCTCGCCTCCGGCGAGTCGTTCGTCGAGGACATCCCGGCCGATCGGCTGGGCCGGGCGTTGGGCAGCGGCCGGTACCACCCCAGCACCGAGTACACCGACGCCGACGGGTTCGACATCTGCGTCATCACGGTGCCGACCCCGCTGCGCGACGGCACCCCGGACCTGAGCTTCGTCGAGCAGGCCGGCATCGGCATCGGCCCGTACGTACGCCCGGGCTGCACGGTGATCCTGGAATCGACCACGTACCCGGGAACCACCGAGGAGCTGTTGCGCCCGCTGTTGGAGTCGGCCAGCGGGCTGACCAGCCCCGGCGACTTCCACCTCGGCTACAGCCCGGAGCGGATCGACCCGGGCAACCCGACCTGGCGACTGGAGAACACCCCGAAGGTGGTCTCCGGTGTGGACGCGGCGTCGCTGGCCCGGGTGGACGAGTTCTACCAGCGCCTCGTGGAACGCACCGTACCGGTGGACTCGACCCGCGTCGCCGAACTGACCAAGCTGATCGAGAACACCTTCCGCCAGGTCAACATCGCGCTGATCAACGAGCTGACCATGCTCTCGCACCACCTCGACATCGACGTCTGGCAGGCGATCGACGCCGCCTCGACCAAACCGTTCGGCTTCCTGCCGTTCCGGCCCGGCCCCGGCGTCGGCGGGCACTGCCTGCCGATCGACCCGTGCTACCTGTCGTGGCAGGTCAAGCGCCGCCTCGGACGGCAGTTCCGGTTCATCGAGCTGGCCAACGACGTCAACCACGAGATGCCCGAACACGTCACACAGCGGATCATGGGAGGGCTGAACCGGGACGGCCGGGCCGTCAGCGGCGCCCGACTGCTGCTGCTCGGTCTGGCGTACAAGAAGAACACCGGTGACATGCGCGACTCCCCCGCCGTCGACGTGGCGCGCCGGCTGCAGGCCCTCGGCGCCGAGGTGCACGCCGTCGAGCCGTACGCGGAGGCGCACCAGATCCCCGACGGGGTCACCGTGGTCGGGCTCACCGAGCGGGAGGTCCGCGCGGCCGACGCGGTGGTGGTGGTCACCGACCACGACGCCTTCGACTACGACCTCGTGGTCAAGCACGCCCGTTACGTCTTCGACACCCGCAACCGGTGCATCGGCCCGATGGTCGAGCGCCTGTAGACCCGGCACCGCTGGCCGGTCCCGCCGCCGGGGATGATGGCGGGACCGGCCGGCGGATGTCCGTCCGGTCTCCCGGGGTCAGACCCGACCGGTCCGGCCGCGACCGGGGTCACTGGTCGGCGAGCGCCTCGACGACCGGGCGGGACAGCGCCCGGCGGGCCGGCAACACCGAGGCGAGCAGGGCGGCCAGCACAGCGACACCGAGGATCAGCCCGAGCTGGCCGAGCGGCAGCACCACGTGGAAGTCGCCGCCGAGGCGGTCCAGCAGGGACATCGTGGACGCGCTGACCCCGGTGCCGAGCCCGATCCCGAGCACCGCGCCGACGAGCGCCATCAGCACCGCCTCGACGGCGAGCACCGCCCGCATCCGCCCCCGGGTGAGCCCGACCGCCCGCAGCACGGCGTTCTCCCTGGTCCGTTCGACGACCGACAGGCTCAGGGTGTTCGCCACGCCGACCAGGGCGATCACCACGGCCAGGCCGAGGAGCGCGGTGACGAAGGCCAGCAGCATGTCCACCGTGCCGGTGAGCATCTTCTTGTACGCGCCCTGGTCCATCAGGTTCACGGTCGGGTAGCGGCCCAGCACCGCGGCGATGGCGTCGCGGGCCCGCTCGGGGCTCACCCCGGTGGCGGGGTCGATCTCGGCCAGGTAGCCCCGCTGGGCCGGGAAGAGCGCGGCGAAGTCCTGGTCGGACAGGTCGATGACGTGACCCGCGGGCACCTCGCCGCCGGGGGTGTCGTCGGTGACCACGGCGGCCACCCGGAACGACCTGCCCCGGACGGTCACCGGGGAGCCGACCTTCCAGCCGCGTGCCCGGGCCAACTCGCGGTGCACCAGCACCTGCCCCGGCCCGACCCGGTCGGCGTCGCCGGCCAGCACCCCACTCAGCGTCCGGCCGACGAGCGCCGGGTGGGCCGCGCGGATCTCGACGTCGTCGACGACAGTGCTGCGCTGCTCGTGCACCACACCCAACTCGGGGCGGGAGGCGAGTTCACCGACCAACGCGGCCGGCAGGTCCTGACCGATTCCGCTGACCACGAAGTCGGTGCCGATCTGGGCGTCCACGCTGCGTTCGATGCCGTCCTTGGTGCTGCGCGCGCCGACCATGAACGCCGAGACCAGTCCGATCCCGATCACGAGTGCGGTGGCGGTCGCGGCGACCCGCCGCGGATTGCGCACCGTGTTGGCGACCGCCAGCTCACCGGTGGCGCCGAGCACGCGTCGTACCGGCCAGCCGAACACCCGGGCCAGCGCCGGGACGAGCACCGGCCCGAACAGCACGATCCCGAAGAAGGTGAGCACCCCGCCGACCGCCACCAGCAGCAGCTGACCGGCGCTGGCGGCGCCGGCCAGCGCGGCGACACCGATGGCGAGCACCACTGCGCCGATGCTCAGCCGTACCCGGCCAGCACCCCGGCTGGGCTGCACCGCGGCGTCGGTGAGCGCGGCCACCGGGGCGATCCGCGTCCCCCGCCAGGCCGGCAGCAGGGCGGCGCACACGGTCAGCCCGGTGCCCAGCAGCAGGCCGGTCAGCACTGTCGAACCGGTCACGGTCAGGCCGCCGGTGACCGGCACGTCCAGCCGGGACAGCAGCAGCCGCAACCCGGCGGCGAGAGCCACCCCGAACAGCACCCCGAGCGCGGAGGCGACCAGCCCCAGCACGGCCGACTCCAGCACTGTGGACCGGAAGACCTGTCCCCGGGTGGCGCCGATGAGACGCAGCAGCGCGGTCCGTCGGGTGCGCTGGGCCAGCACGATCGCGAAGGTGTTGGCGATCACGAAGCCGGCCACCACGATCGCGACCCCAACGAAGATCAACAACAGCATGCGGAACTGGTCCACGTTGCGGACCGCGTCCTCCACGGCCTCGTCGAGGATCTGCTGCCGACTCTTCACGGTGGCTTCGGCGCCGGCCACGGCGCGTACCTTCTCGGTCAGCGCCGCGACGTCGGCGCCCGGCCGGGCCGCCACCATGATGCGCCCGTAGCCCCGCTCGCCGGTGAGGGCCAACGCGTCCGGCCCGACCAGACCGACGAACGGACCGCCGACGTCGCGGGAGGTCCCGGCCGCGTCGACGGTGCCGACAAGGGTGTACGGGCGGGCCGCCCCGCCGGTGGCGCCGATCCGGACCGCCGTGCCGAGCCCGAAGCCCTGCTCGGCCGCCGTCGGGGCGTCGAGCACCACCTCCCCGGCCCGGTCGGGCAACCGGCCGGCCACCACGTCGTACGAGCGCAGCGCGTCCTCGGTGGGGATGGCCACGAGCATGGTGAAGCCGAGCACCGGGCGACCGTCGGCACCGACGATCCCGGCGGTGTTGGTCAGCTCACCGCCGGCGGCAGCCACCCCGTCGACCGCCCGCACCCGGTCGACCAGGGTCGGCGGCAACACCTCCCGGCCGGCCGAGTAGACACCCAGGTCGGTGTGGCGGTCGAAGGTGCCGGCCCGCTCGTAGGCCCCGGTCCGCATCCCGTCGACGAAGATCATCGTGCCGGCGACGAACGCGACGCCGAGCACGACGGCGAGCGCCGAGAGCAGCATGCGCAGCGCCTCGGCACGCAACGAGCGCAGGGTCAGGCGGATCATGCGGGGCTCCCGGTGCAGGTGGCGGATCGGACCCCTCCGACGCTAGGGCCGGCACCGGTCTGTCGATCTCCACCTGCGCGCTCGACCTGCGTGCGCCCCGGGTCGCGGTGCGCCCGCCAGCCGCTACGACCCAGGTCGTACGCGCTGTCATCCGCCGGGCGTGACCAGCCCGCTCTCGTACGCCAGAACGACCGCCTGAACCCGGTCGCGCAGCTGGAGCTTGGCCAGGATCCGCCCGACGTGGGTCTTCACCGTCGCCTCGGCCACGTGCACCCGGGCGGCGATCTCCGCGTTGGACAGACCCTGGGCGACCAGCAGCAGCACCTCCCGTTCCCGTTCGGTGAGCTGCGTGAGCCGAGGATCGGCGGTCGGGGCGGCACCGAGCTGGCCGGCGAACCGGTCCAGCAGGCGCCGGGTGATCGACGGAGCCACCACCGAGTCCCCCTGGGCCACCACCCGGATCGCGGCCAGCAACTCCTCCGGCGGGACGTTCTTGAGCAGGAAGCCACTCGCCCCGGCCTGCAACGCCGCGAACGCGTCCGCCTCGGTGTCGAACGTGGTCAGCACCAGCACCCGAGGGCCGCCGGCGGGCCGCTCGGCGCAGAGCCGCCGGGTCGCCTCCACCCCGTCCATGGTGGGCATCCGGATGTCCATGACGACGACGTCGGCCTCGGTGCGGGCGAGCACCCGCAGGGCGTCCGCGCCGTCGATCGCCTCCCCGACGACCTCCAGGTCGGGCTGGGAGTCCAGCACCATCCGGAACCCGGCGCGGACCAGCGCCTGGTCGTCCACGATCACTACCCGGACCGTCATGCCGCGATCACCTCCGTTGCCGGCTCTGACGGTAGCGGCAGCCGGACCTCGACCTGCCAGCCCCCGGCCAGCCGGGGACCGGCGGTGAGGCTGCCGTCGTACACCGTCACCCGCTCCCGCATGCCGAGCAGGCCGTGACCCCCGGACGGCGCCGGGCTGACCAGCGGGCGGCCGCGGCCGTCGTCGACCACCCGGACCACGACGGCCTCGGCGGTGTACGACAGGACGACCTCGACGCCGGCGCCGACCCCGGCGTGCTTGAGTGCGTTGGTCAGCGCCTCCTGCACCACCCGGTAGACGGTCAGCTCCAGGCCCGGCGGCAGGGCCGGTGGCGCACCGGTGACGGTGCTGCGGACGTGCAGGCCGGCGTCGTCGAACCGGGCCAGCAGGTCGGGCAACTCGGCCAGGGCGAGGCGCCGGTGCTCGGGATCGGCCGCCACCGCCAGCCCGTCGGCCCCGTCCGCGCCGGCCGGGCCGGCGTCGCGCAGGACGCCGACGAGCCGGCGCATCTCCTCCAGCGCCTGCCGGCCGGTGTCCGCGACCACCTTCACGGCGGTACGCGCCTGGGCGGGGTCGCGGTCGAGCATGAACCGGGCCCCGTCCGCCTGGACGATCATCACGGCCATGCTGTGCGCGACCACGTCGTGCAGCTCACGGGCGATCCGGGTGCGCTCCTCGGCGACCGCCGCCCGGGACTCGGCCTCCCGCTCGCGTTCCAGGGTGGTGGCCCGCTCCTCCAGGCTGAGCACGTAGAGCCGGCGGGTCCGCACGTTCAGCGCGACCAACCACACCGCGCCGGTCACCAGCGCGTACCACAGCGCGTTCACCCACCACTGGATGACGTTGGGGGTCTGTGCGGCGGCGAGCAGCACGCCGACCGCCGCGACCGCGCCGGCCAGCACACCGTCGCGCAGCCGCCGGCCGTACTTCACCACGCTGTAGAGCGCGATCAGGACGGCCACGTCGTAGATGAGCGGCCCCCACCGGGCGACCACCTGGACCAGGGCGAGCACCGCGACCGCCACCGTCACCGCGCTCGGGTGGGTGCGGCGGAACAGCAGCGCCACCGCCATTCCCAGGCCGACCGCCGTGGCCGCCCAGCCGCCCGGCTGGTTCACCGCCGCGGCCACGGAGACGAGCACCACCAGGGCGGCGACGGCCACGTCGAAGGCGACGCCACGCAGCGGGCGACCGAACAGGGTGGGTCTCACGGTCACCCAGCGTACGTGCCGGAACGCTCGGCCCTCGCGCCCCGCGCCCGGGCTCAGCGGGCGAGGACCTCACGCATGCGGTCGATCTCGACGGTCTGCTCGGTGGCGACGGAGTTGGCGAACTCGTTGAGCGTCAGGTCGGAGCCGACCTTGAGCAGGTCGGTGGCCATCTCGATGGCGCCCTGGTGGTGCTCGGTCATCATCCGGACGAAGAGCCTGTCGAAGTCCGCGCCACGGGTCGCGGCGAGCTGCCGCATCGCCTCGGGTGACTGCATGCCGCGCATGGCGCCGTGGTCGTGCCCCTGAACCTCCGCCGGGAGGCCCCGGGTCTGCAGCCAGCCGCGCATCATGCCCATCTCCGGCCCCTGGCTGGCCCGGATGCGCTCGGCGATGGCCCGGACGACGGGGTCGGCGGCCCGCTCGGGGGCGAGCTCCGCCATCGCCAGGGCCTGCGCGTGGTGCGGGATCATCATCCGGACGAACCAGACGTCCAGCGAGTTGTGCGGGGCGGGGCCGGCGTCGCGGACCTCGTGCGCCGGGCGGGTGGCCGCCGTCTCGCCCGGACGGCCGGGCGCGATGACGGTCAGGTCGGTGGGGACGGGGCTGGCCGTCGGCGACGGGGCGGAGGTGGCGGGCGCGGAGACCGGCTGCGCGGCGCCGGTGCCGGCGTCGTCACCGAGGCGGATCATGAGGAACGCCACCAGCGGCACCACGAGGGCCGCTGTGACGATCGCCAGGGTTCGTGCGCGCCGGTTGGTCATGGGCCACTCCCTGGAGTCGAGGTCACCGCGATGCTATCCATTGAAGAAGCCACTGTGATGTGAACCAGCTCACATCGACGTTCTTCGCGGAACTGTAACGTGTCAACCATCGTCTCCCCCTTGCGAAGGGCCCCCGCCGATGATCAGATTCCACAAGCCACGGTTACGACAACTGCGTGTCGTGGCTCTCGCCACGACCGGCCTCCTCGTCGCCAGCGTGCTCATCTCCCCGGCGAGCAACGCCCAGGCGCTGCCGCAGGCGGCGCCCGCTCCCGCGCTCACCAACGAGATCCCCGGCGTCGACGAGATCGTGAGCAGCCCCAACCTGCGCCAGATCGCCAACGTGCCGAAGGTCGCCCCACTGGACGCGACCAACAGCGACATCGCCTTCCAGGGCAAGTACGCGTTCGCCGGCAACTACAACGGCTTCGTCATCTACGACATCTCGCGGCCCAGCGCGCCGACGGTCAAGGCCCGGGTGCTCTGCCCGGGGTCGCAGAACGACATCTCCGTCCACGGTGACCTGCTCTTCCTCTCCACCGACTCGTCGCGCAGCGACGACTCCTGCAACAGCACCGCGCAGGGAGCGGACGTGAAGGGCTCGTGGGAGGGCATCAAGGTCTTCGACATCAAGGACAAGGCCAACCCGCGCTACATCAAGTCCGTCGAGACGGCCTGCGGCTCACACACCCACACCCTGGTGCCGGGCAAGGACCGCAAGGCCATCTACCTGTACGTCTCGTCGTACAGCCCGCGGGCCGAATTCCCGGACTGCCAGCCGCCGCACGACTCCATCTCCATCATCAAGGTGCCGGTGAAGAAGCCGACCGACGCGGCCGTGGTCGCGACGCCGAACCTCTTCCCGGACGGTGGCTTCCCCGGCAGCCAGACCGGCTCGGCGACCACCGGTTGCCACGACATCACCGCCTACCCGTCGAAGGACCTGGCCGCCGGCGCCTGCATGGGTGACGGCATCCTGCTCGACATCAAGAACCGCGAGGCGCCCCGCGTCATCAACCGGGTCCGGGACGAGGTCAACTTCGCGTTCTGGCACTCGGCCACCTTCAACAACTCCGGCACCAAGGTCATCTTCACCGACGAGCTGGGTGGTGGCGGGGCGGCGACCTGCAACGAGGCCATCGGCCCGAACCGGGGCGCGGACGCCATCTACGACATCGCCGGCCGCGGCGACGCTCGGACGATGACCTTCCGCAGCTACTACAAGATCCCCCGGGCGAACGCCGACACCGAGAACTGCGTGGCGCACAACGGCTCGCTGATCCCGGTGCTCGGCAAGGACATCATGGTCCAGGCGTGGTACCAGGGTGGCATCTCGGTCTGGGACTTCACCGACTCGGCCAACCCGAAGGAGATCGCCTTCTGGGAGCGCGGCCCGCTCTCGGCCGACACCTTCGTCGGCGGTGGCACCTGGTCCGCGTACTACTACAACGGCCACATCTACTCCAACGACATGGTCAAGGGCCTGGACGTCCTGGAGCTGAACGACTGGCGCACCTGGACGGCCAAGCTGACCCGCTACCAGGAGCTCAACGTGCAGACCCAGCCCAGCTACCTGGGCTGGTAGGCACCGCACACGACGCCGGGCCCGGCCCCCGATCTTCGGGGGTCGGGCCCGGCCCGTTGCGATGCCAGGCTCGTCGGGCGCGGGCGCGGGCGCGGGCACGGTCGGGGCGGGCGCGGTGGGGTCCGTCACCAGGATGGGGGTTGCGAACGGGCTGGCCAGACGCTGTGCGAACGTGACCAGACGTGACCCTTGCCGCCCCTCCCGAACCGACCACGCGCTGGCGGCCCCACCCGCTGGACCTGGTGGCGGGCGTCCTCGCCGTGGTCGGCGCGGCCTGCGCGCTGAGTGGGCTGCTCCCCCGCGCGGAGACCACCGCCACCCTGCACCGGATCCTGCCGCTGCTGCTGTTCCTCGGCACCGTGATCGTGCTCGCCGAACTGACCGCCGTGGCCGGTGTCTTCGACGTGCTGGCCAGCCGGCTGGC
This sequence comes from Micromonospora sp. NPDC007208, assembly GCF_042869175.1. Classification (NCBI taxonomy): domain Bacteria; kingdom Bacillati; phylum Actinomycetota; class Actinomycetes; order Micromonosporales; family Micromonosporaceae; genus Micromonospora; species Micromonospora sp. NPDC007208. The sequence goes on from NZ_JBIAFG010000004.1 coordinate 36,144, forward strand.
CATCGCCTCCCGGGGCAGTTGGGCCGTGCTGTTCCTGCTCTGCGGTGGTCTCGCCACGCTGACCACCCTCGTGCTCAACCTCGACACCACCGCCGTGCTGCTCACCCCGGTGCTGCTCGCACTGGCCCGGAACCTGCGGATCCCCGCCGCCCCGCTCGCCGTCACCACGGTCTGGCTGGCGAACACCGCGAGCCTGCTGCTGCCGGTGTCCAACCTGACCAACCTGCTCGCCGCCGACCGGGTCGGGCTGGCGCCCCTGGCGTACGCGGCCCGAATGGCGTTGCCGCAGCTCGCCGCCGTGACGGTCACCATGGCCCTGCTCTGGTTCGGGTGGTGGCGACGGGAGCGGCCGGCCGGTGGGCGTTTCGTTCCGCCGACCCGACACGTGGCGGCCGACCCGGTGCTGCACCGTACGGCGCTCGTCGGTTGCCTGCTCTTCGTCGCCGGCATCCTCGCCGGCGTGGAGATCGGGCTCGCCTCCACCGTCGCGGTCGCGCTGGTGTTGGTCGGGTTCCTCGTCCGCTCCCCCGCCACGCTGCGCCCGGGGCTGGTCCCGGTGCGCCTGCTGTTCTTCGTCACCGGCCTGTTCCTGGTGGTGCAGACCCTCGGCCGACACGGGCTGGACGACCTGGTCGGCACCCTGCTCGGCGCCGACGGTGGCGCGTTGGGCGCCCTGCGCGCCGGTGGCACCGGAGCCCTGCTCGCCAACGCGGTGAACAACCTGCCCGCCTACCTGGCCGGCGAGTCGGTACTACCGACCGGTGACCACACCCGGCTGCTGGCCCTGTTGATCGGCACCAACGTCGGCCCGCTGGCCGCCCCCTGGGCGTCACTGGCCACCCTGCTGTGGTTCGAGCGCTGCCGGGCGGCCGGGGTGGCGGTGCCGGTGACCCGGTTCGTGTTGACCAGCACCCTGCTCGCGGTCACCGCGACTCTCACCGCGGTCGGCGCGCTGCTGCTGGTGACCTGAGCGCCCTCGGCGGCGCGGCCGGCCGGCTCGGTCGGTGGGCGGGTCAGGCGTGGCGTGCGGGGCGGCCGTCAGTGCCGGGCCGGGCGCGGGCCGACCAGCCGGCGGACCATCGGAGCGGCGTTCCACTTGGCCGCCCCGACGAGGTCGCGGGCGTGCTCCAGGACCGTGTAGTCGGGTCGGGTCAGCCCGTCGGCGATGGCCCGGTCCAGGTCGTTGCCGCAGCGGCTCAGCACGGTGTCGAAGTCGCGACGCACCGGCTCCTGCAGGTCGTAGCCGAACGAGCGGTGCAGCCGGGCGAAGAGCGGCTTGTACAGCCGGACCCGCTCGTGCAACCCGGACGAGTACGACATCGGGTTCTTCGGACGGCGGAGGATGTAGTCGGGCAGCACGTCGGCGAACGCCCGCCGGACGATCCACTTCTCCTGCCCGTGGCGCAGCTTCAGATCGACCGGCAGCCGCATCGCCAGCTCCACCACGCTGAGGTCGAGGAACGGCACCCGGGCCTCCACGCCGTGCCCCATGGCGGCCCGGTCGACCCGCTGCAACTCGGTGCGGCACAGGTTGCGGATCCGGTGCAGGAACAGCCTGCGGGCCGCCTCCGGGCCCACCCGGTGGTACATCGGGTACCCGCCGAACAGCTCGTCGGAGCCGTCACCGGTCAGCACCACCTTGATGCCCAGGTCGCGGAGCCGCCGGAAGATCGGCACCGAGACGACCGCGTTGATGATGTCGCCGTACTCGGTCAGCTCGGAGATCCGGATGGCCTCCCGGACGTCGGCGAGCCGGATGTCGCGCGGACGCAGCTCGACCACCACGTGCGGCACGTCGAGGTCGGCGGCGAGCCGCCGGGCGTACGCCACGTCGGGGCTGTCCGCCACACCGACCGTCACCGCGACGCAGTCCGGGTGGATGTCGCGCACCTGCCGCAGGGTCAGCGAGCTGTCCAGGCCACCGGAGAGCACCACCCCGACGGTCAGGTCGGTCTCCACCCGCATCCGGATCGCGTCGCTGAGCGCGGCGCGGACCAGCAGCGCGGCCTCGTCCGGGTCGTCGATGACCGGCAGGCCGTCGCCGATGGTGAGCAGGTCGACGTACGGGCCCAGTCGTACGTGCCCGTCCGCGTCCGCCCAGCCGTGGTGCCCGGGCGGCACCTCGGCGATCGGGGCGCCGTGCCCGACGAGCGCCTTGACCTCGGAGGCGAGGTGCAGGCAGCCGGGCCGACGGGACCAGTACAGCGGCTTGACCCCGAGCGGGTCGCGGGCGAGGTACGCCCGGCCGGTGGCCCGTTCGACGACCGCGAAGGCGTACTCACCGCGCAGTCGGGTCACCGCCGCCTCGCCCCACTGCTGGAACGCGGCGAGCAGCACCTCGGTGTCGCTCTCGGTTCGGAAGGCCTGCCCCAGGCGGGTCAGCTGCGCCCGCAACTCGCGGTAGTTGAAGATCTCGCCGTTGAAGCAGAGCAGCCACCGCTCGTCGGTCGAGGTCCACGGCTGCACGGCCCGGTCCCGGTCGACGACCCGCAGCCGGCGGGTGCCGGCGAGCAGCCCGTTCTCGGAACGGGTCTCGGTGACCTCACCGCGCGGGGCCAGGACGGCGAGCATCCGCCGGAAGGTAGCCGGGTCGGCCTCGGGCCCGATGCTCAACGCGATGCCGCACACCGGCTCAGACCCCCATCTCGGCCTCGTACGCCCGGCGCAGTCGACGCCGGGCGGTGGGCGCGAGACACAGGTGCCAGGCCTGCCCCTCGTCGATCACGTTCAGCTCGCCGGCCTCCTGCCGGCTCAGCAGCAGCTCCGCCAGGGCGTCCCGCGCGCCGAAACGCTCGAACCAGGCCAGCTCGACGTCGACCGAGTAGCCGAGGCAGTGCCCGCTGGGCAACATCGCCGCGTATCCCAGGCGGCGCAGCCGGTACTGGTGCTCGGCGCTGCGGACCAGGCTGGTCACCCACAGCGGCGGGGTGGCCGGCGGCGCGACGGTGGTGAACTCCCGTCCGATGTCGTTGAGCAGCGCCACCACCTCGCGCCGGGCGCGGCGGAACAGCAGGCCCGCGGTCTGCGGGGTGGAGTCGGGTCGCAGCCGGCGACGCAACCCGCGCGCGGCCCGGCCCAGCATCGTGGCGGGCTGCTCCTGGTAGCGGAAACGCAGCAGGTCGCGGCGGCGCAGCCACTCCAGGTCGACCAGCTCGGCGCTGCCGTTGACCTGGTCGTCGGTGACGAAGGTCGGCGCGTCCTGCCACCACAGCACGTCGATGCGGGAGAGCAGGTAGATCCGGACCAGTGCGCTGAGGTCCCTCGCGGAGGTGCGGTCGTTCGGCTGGTAGCGGGCCATCTCCAGCAGCAGCGTCTCGCGCGCGCCGATCAGCCCCTGCGGGGTGGCGTCGAGGACCGCGGCGAGCGCCGGCTCCCGCAACCGCTCGTCGATGAGCACCTGCCGGGCCCGGGTGCTCGCCGCGTCGGCCAACGCGCCGACCTCGACCAGCAGTTCGGCGACGGCGGTCCGGTACGCGGCCAGGTCGGGCGCGGGGGCGGGAACGCGGCGGGGGGTCGCGCCGGACGGTCGGCGGCGGGCCGGAGCGGTGGGCGACGGAGGCGAACCGGGCTGCTGTCCCGGGCTACGGCTGGGCACTCGCATGACGGGGTCCCTTTCTCCGGTCACGGCGCTGGGTGACTCGCCCTGAAACACACCGTAATCATCGGGAAGAGAACGGACCGAACATTCCTCCTATTCCCCCCGAACGGAGCGTGAGCGGTGCACCGCCCGCCGGTGTGTGGTCCTGGGTTGGGGGCGCTTTGGAGCTGATGTCGTCAACGAAGCAGGGCCCGCCGGCTGGGCAAGCGGCCGCCACCGTCACTCGCCGTCCGTCGGCACCAGGGTCTGCACCTCGGCGTACGACGGCAGTCCCGCCGGTGTGGTGGGCCCCCCGAGTCGGACGGCGTCGGCGACGGCGAGCGCGGCGCCCAGCGCGGCCCGGAACAGCAGCGAGCCGGTGCTGACCCGGGCTACCCCGGCGCCGCCCAACTCGGTCAGCCCCGGCCCGCCGGGCTGGTACAGCGCGTTCACCGGCGCGTCGATCCGCTCGGCGAGCACCCGCAGTGTCGCGCCGTCGACGGTGCCCGGCACGAAGATCCCGTCCGCCCCGGCCGCCCGGTAGGTCCGGGCTCGGGCGAGGGCCTGCGGCAGCGGGTCGGCCACCGGCAGCCACCACGTGTCGGTGCGCGCGTTGACGAACAGGTCCGGCACCGCCGCCTTCACCGCCGCGACCTTGTCGGCGACGCACTCGGGTTCGGCCAGGGTGCCGTCGGGGCGCCCGTCCTCCAGGTTGATCCCGACCACGCCGAGCCCGGCCAACTCCGCCACGTACTCGGCTACCTCGGCCGGGTCGTCGCTGAACCCGGCCTCCACGTCCACGCTGAGCAGCGCCGGCAGTCGGGCCAGCCGGCGGGCCAGGGCGAGGGTCTCCGCCGCGGTGGCCGCCGCGCCGTCGGGAAGGCCGGCGGTCGCGGCGACCCCGAGGCTGGTGGTGCCGACGGCCGGATACCCACGCGCGGCGAGGGCCGCCGCCGAGGCGTGGTCCCACGCGTTCGGCAACAGCAGAGGACGGCCGGCGCGGTGCAGGGCGTGGAAGGCGGCACGACGTTCGATCATCGGACGATCACCTCCAGATTCGTTGGCACGCGCAGGGTCGGGTGTGGCGTGTGGCGCAGCGGGGTTGGGCCGCGCCGGCACCGTTCCCGCAGCACGTCGAGCACCCCGGTGGCCAGCGCCAGGGCGTGCCGGTCGCCGGGGCAACCCCGCTCCCCCGTCCCGAAGGTCAACAGGCCAGCTCCGGGCCGACCGGGTTGGAACCGCGCGGGCTCGGTGAACGCCTGCGGGTCACGGTTGGCCGCGTCGAAGCGCAGCAACACGGGGCTTCCCGCCGGCAGGTCCTGCCCGCCCAGCCGTACCCCGTCGACGGTGACCCGTCGGGTGGCCCGGACCGGCGGGTCGAGGCGTAGCACCTCGGCCAGCAGGTCGGCGGTTCCTGCCGTGGTCGGCGCTTGCGGAGTGGCCGGGGGCAGCAGGTGATGGGCGGCGGCGCCGATCAGGCCGGCGGTCGCGTCGCACGCCTGGACCAGCAGACCGATCAGGTTGGCCCGTACCGCCGGCGGACCCTGCGGCGCGAGCGCCAGCAGCGCCGCCACCGCCCGGTCGGCCCGCGCGGTCAGGGCCGGGTCCACCCCCGGGTGGTACGCCGTCGCGACGACCGCGACCGCCGTCCCGGCGGCTGCCGGATCCGCGAAGCCGAGGCGATCGGCCAACGCCCGCAGCGGTACCGGCCGGGCCAGTTCCCGTATCACGTCGAAGCAGTCGCCGGCGCGGTCGAGGACGTCCATGGTCAGCCGCGCCGCATCGTGTCGTAGGTTGTCGGGGTTCAGCGGGGCCAACGCCGCCACGACGACCGCCCGACGCTCACCGTGCCGTTCCGGTGGACTGAACCGGCTGACGGTGGCGCGCAGCCAGGCGAGGGTGCCCGGCCGGCCGGTGCCGACGGCCGGCACCTGGAACGCCGGATCGGTCAGCGCGGCACGCAGATCAGCGTGGCGCGTCACCGTCCAGCCGCGCTCCGGTTCGAACGAGGGCGGCCCACACGCCGGTGTTCCCGGGGCGGGCGCGATGACGGGCCAGTTGTCGGTCACCGCCCGACCGTAGGGCGGGAACGTTTCGCCCCGCACCGAACGAATCTGCCGCGGTCACCTGCGGATCGCCCGTCAGGCGCGGCCGCTGGTGGGCGGCGGGGCTACCGGCGGGTCGAGGGTGTGTTCGGGGATGGCCAGGGCAGCGGCCAGGCCAGGGCGGCCGGTGGGCGTGAGACGGACGGCGCGGCCCGCGCCCTGGCTGATCCAGCCCAGGTCGGTGAAGCGGCGGCAGAGCGCCGCGCCGAGCGCTCCGGCCAGGTGTGGGCGGCGTTCGGTCCAGTCCAGGCAGTCGCGGACCACCGGGCGGCGGGCGGCGCGCAGCACGTCCACGGGTACGCCCAACCCGGCCGCCCAGGCCCACCCGTCGGGCGTCAGCGTCAGCCCGCTGGACCGGTCGAGTCGACGCTCGCGGAGCAGCGCGTCGTACATCAGCACTCCGAGCCGTCCGGCGAGGTGGTCGTAGCAGGTCCGGGCGTACGCCAGGGAGGCGGTGGCGGTCGCCGCGCGCAGCGACCCGGTCGGTGTGGGCGCGGCCGGGGCGTGCCCGGCCAGGTCCTCGATCAGCTGGGCCACCGACGGCCCGGCCAGCCGCAGGTAGCGGTGCCGGCCCTGCCGTTCCTCGACGAGCAGCCCACCACGGACGAGTCGGGTGAGGTGGTCGCTGGCCGTCGACGGGGCGACCCCGGCGCGCCGGGCCAGCTCACCGGCCGTCCACGCCCGCCCGTCGAGCAGCGCCAGGCACATTCCGGCGCGGGTGCCGTCGGCCAGCAGGGCCGCCAGCTCGGCCATCCCCCGGCCCTCGGTGCCAACGCTCATCGCCCCAGTCTAGGAAGGCAGGCGCCGAGCCGGTGAACAGCGACCCGGGGCCCTCCGTCACGTGGACGAAGGCCCCCGGGGCTGGTGGTGCCGAGAATCAGGCCGGCGGCGTCGGGATGAGGTGCGCGGCGAAGCTGACCGCGGACGGGCTCACCTTCGCTGCCGCCATCCCGCCGGGGGCGGCGAACCGCCGGTCCAGCGCGATGGTGGTGTTGTTCCGGTTGCGGTAGACCACCACGAAACCGGGTCCGCCGGAGTTCTGGATCGGCGCGATGGTGGGATCGGTGGCGGCGGTGGCGGCGGTCGGGTCGCCGGGGTTCTCGTACAGGCGCAGCCACTCACCCCAGGTGCCCGAGCCCTGCTCGGTCTCGTACACCCGGTACATCTCGTTGTCGGACCCGCGGGCGACGACAACGATCCGACCAAGAGCCGGGTCGAGGATCGCGGCCGGGGAGCCGGCCGCGGTGAACGTACCCACCGTCTGCCAGGTGCTCGGCCAGGCCCCACCCAGCTCCTGCTTCTTCATGACCACCGAACCGTCGGCGGCACGGACCACCACGCCGGTGCGGTAACCCTGGTTGAGGAAGGCGGCCGGCACACCGGTCACGTTCCCGCCCAGGTCGGTCCAACCGCTGAGGGTGCCGTCGGTGGAGTAGACCGCGGTCTTGATGGTGCCGGTCATGGTGGTGGCAACCAGCCGGACACCGGTGTCAACCTTCACCACAGTGACGCCGCCGGTGAGGTCGACGTCACCGAGGCTCTTCCACAACGCACTCGTCCCAGTCTGGCGGTAGTGCCACAGGCGACCATCGACGTCCACCCCGAAGATCACGCCGGTGCCGTCGGCGAGGGTGACCGTGGCGGGCCTGCCCACCATGGTGCCGCCGAGGTTTCCGGTCGTCGCCCAGGTCGCCGCGTTCGCCGCCGTCTGGGCGCCGGTCCACACGGTGCCGTTGGTGTGCAGGGCGCTGATCTGCACCTGCTTGCTGCCGCTCTGCACGTTCAACGCGGGCTGCCCGGTGAACGCCTCCGCACCGAACTGCGGGATGTGCTGAACGCTGCTGAAATCGTCCGGGTTCTGCTGGTGGACGACCCGTACCTGACCGTTGTTGTCGGTGTGCGCGTAGACGATGACCCCGAGCGAGCTGCCGTCGCTCGGCTCCCCCTGCAACGCCGTCGAGCGGGTGAAGGATTCAGTTGGCAGGAACGGCATCGGGTCGGCGTACCAGCCCTGCAGATCGACCACGATGTGCACGGTCCCACTGCTGGCGTTCCTGATTTGGACCTTCCCCTCGGTGCCCAGCTTGGTCACCACGAGGCTGGACCGGGCGACGTGCGCGGCGGGGAAGTTCGTCGTCGACGCGGTGTTCAGGGCGCTGCCCAGGGGCGTGACGTTGAAGAACCCGTCAACCGTCGGGGCGACCGCGTGCACATTGAGGACGGCGGCGGCGATGCCACGGGTCGGCAGGCCGTTGGTGCCGGCGACCGCGACATCGACGGTGCCGTAGGCGGGCACCGGCTGGGCGCCACTGGGGAAGCGGCTGTCGTACAGGGTGGTCGCCGGAACCATGCGCAGGCCGGCGCCGGTGGTCGGGCTGCCGGTCCAGTAACCCTGGACGGTGATGGCGACATGTACGGCCGAACCGCGATTCTCCAACGTCACGGAGCTGGCACCGGGGTTCAGTTTGACGACCATCCCCATCGAGGTGGCGCCCTTGGCGTAGTCGATGCCGGTCTCCGCGGCCGTGCTCGACGCGACAGTCATCCAACCGTTGCCGGTCGCGCCGATCACCACGACGTCCAGCATGACCGCCGTCGCGGAACTGGGCACCAGCCCACCGCCGTAGATGTTGGCGGTACGCGTTCCACGGCTGGGCATCGTGCCGGCGGTGATCCCCTGTCCGGTCCGGGTGTCGACCACCCGCGTGTGGTTCACCGGCACGAATCCGGAACCGGTGCTGCCGGTGGCGGTGGTGAAGTAGCCCACCACGTCAACTCTGATGTGGACGTCACCGCCCGCGTTGCGCACCGCGAGCTTGCCGTTCGTACCGGGCTTGACCACCGCCGAGTTGGTCATGACCTCACCGATCGAGGCGTTCATGGCCGAGGCCTTCGGGTCCGTCAAGTCCGGGTAGATGGTCAGGAACGTGTTGGCGGTCGGGTAGATCGCCGTCACGTCGACCATCAACGCGCTGACCCCGCTGGTAGGGATACCGGCGATGCCGACGGCGTTGAACGTGGTGACAGACTTGGCGCCCCGAACTCCGGTAGTGCCGCCAGTGCCGTCCCGGGTGTCCAGAAGGGGGACGCTGTCAATCGGTACGAAGTCACCACCCCTGCCGGCGGCGTCGGCGCTGGCCCCCGACGGCGCGACGAGGACAGCCGCAGCCGCGACAAGACTTATGACGAGCGTCTTGACGGCCAATTTCTGCAACGACAAAGCTCGGGCAGATCTCAAATTATCAGCCTCCAGGCAGTAAGGGATCACCCCGGCAGCGAATTATCCGCGTATAGCCGGCGAGGTTAACGGTCGAACTTCTGCGGCAGAAGGCCGCTGTCCCACAACTCATCCAACGTCCGGAAGAACTCCGCGCCCTTACGCTCCAGCGCTTTCCGATCGTCACGAGACATATGGCTCAATGGGTCATTGAAACGAAGCCTGTCGGGGCGAGGGCCGACCGAGCCGTGGTAACGCCGACAGGACGCGCACCACGTGTAGCTAATAATCGTCGGCCTGCCCTGGCGGTCAGAACCGTACATGTACGTTCTGACTCCTTTGTTTCCACAAGCTGGGCACAGCCGTTCCACTGGCTGATCCACGAAGCGCGGCCCCGCAGCCAGCGCCTGCACCTCAGCTGCGTCAAACACTCGCATGGGTCAATTGCCTCTCGTCCGAGCATTAAACCTGTCCAACATCCGCCTACCATACGCCTCGGCCGCTTCCTCAAAACCGAGCGCACCCTTCGTTCGATGGTGGAAGATTTCGTGGAAGACCGTCGTGACGGCCTCATCCATATCTCTCAGCCCAAGGTCCGAGATCTGAATCAGAGGTTTCCCTGTGGCGCCCAGTTCTGGAACGCCATTGATATGAGGGCTGTTACCAAAAGCCAGGCCACCGTCCGGTTGCAAGATCTCCGGTACGCGCTCGACGTCGTATTTCCGGACGCTCATGCCAGCCCGGCCGAGGCTCCTCTTGAGCTGGCCGACCGTAACCGCAGCACCATTCCGTCCGCCAGGGAAACTCTGTGAGAAGCCACGGAAGGGTCCTATTTGAACGCCACGGCCAGCGGAAGTCAGCAGACCGCGTGCTTCTCCGATACCTGCGCTGAGCGCCTTGCTACCCGCCGACTGGAGACCCCCGCTCAGCCCGCGGATACCCGCTCCCAGCGCCTGGCCCGCGATGGAGCCGAGCGCACCGCCAGCAGCACCGAACAGGCCGCCCATCGCGGTGGCGCCGGCGAGGTCCCAGCCGCGCTTGCCGTCCATGTAGCCGGTGACCGCCGAGCCGACCGCGCCGGCGAGCGCCCCGCAGGCCACCGCTCCGACACCGGTCCAGCCGATGGCCGCGCCGCAACCCAGGCCGACGACGGCACCGACGGCGAAGCCGGCGATTTCGGCGGCGTGTTCGTCGACGAACTGGGTCGCCTTGTCCCACATCTTCTCGGCGCCCTCGACGAGCGGCGCCAACTTTTGTGCGGCTGCCAACCAGAGGTTCTGGCTGTACTTCTGCGGGTCCTTGATGGCCATTGTGGTGACCGCGACGACGCTGGCCGCCATCTTGAAGCCGGTGGAGACCACCTTGCCGAGCGCGATGAGCGGCTTCGTCAGGGCCTGGATCACCGGCAGCTTGGTGAACTTGACCGCTTTTTGGATGGCTGACTTCGCGGCGGCTGTCACCGCGACCTTGGCCTGGTGGATGCGTTGGGCGACGAGTTGTCTCTGCTGTTTCGCCCAGTCGGCAGCGCGGGAGAGCTGGTTGAGTCCGGATTGGATCTTACTGCCGACGTAGCGGACGGCGTTCATCGTCTTTTCGCCGATCCACTTCGCGGTGCTGGAGATAGCCCGCCCGACCGCCTTGAGGCCGGAGACCGCGAGGTTGACGGTGTAGGAGACGAAGCTCCTGGCACCGTTGTAGATCGAGGCGCCGACGTTGTACGCCGTGTTGACGACATTGGACGTGGCGTTCGCGACCGCGCTCGCGGCACGCTTCATCCAGCGCGGCCAGTGGCCGTCCGGGTCGTCGAAGTCCAGCGGGGCGCCAGCACCGTAGGTGTAGCGGTTGGCCAGGATCGAGTCGCCGGAGGTGTAGTTGACGCTGTCCCGCGAGGTGAACGTGCCGGTGCCGGGCTGGTACCAGCGGGCACCCATGTCGACCTGCCCGGTGTCGGGGTCGGTCCAGTCCCCCTGGAAGCCCAGTCGGCCGGTGCTGCCGGTGCTGGCCACCTTCTTGCCGAACGGGTCGTACGCGGTGGAGTCGTTGAGGGTGGACAGTTGGGTGTCGGCCGGGTTGATGGCCGCCACCACGTCACCGTGGGCGTCGGTCAGCGACAGCCGCTTGTTGGCGGCCTGGGCGGTGGCGAGCAGTTCGTCGTTCGGGCCGCGGCCGTAGTACTCGTACCCGTCGTGCACCACCTCGTCACCCAGGCCGGCGTAGACGAAGGAGTTGCCGGTCCGGGAGGCGACCCGGTCGAGGCCGTCGTAGGTGTAGGTCTGGTCCTGCGCCCCGGTGAGCCGGTCGAAGGCGTCGAAGGAGAACTGTTCGGCCAGTCCGGAGCTGGTGCGGGTCCGCAACGTGCCCCGAGCGGTGTACGCGTAGGTGTAGTCGCCGTCGGAGAGCAGCCGGTTGCGCTCGTCGAAGGTCGCGGTCTTGGACCCGGCCCGAACCCGGTTGCCGCTGGCGTCCCAGGCGTACGTGACGGTCCCGGCCGGGCTGGTCCAGGAGATCAGCCGGCCGGCCTTGTCGTAGTCGTAGGTGTTCGCGCCGGCGCCGGCGGTGCCGGTGCCGGTGGTGTTCTTACTGGTGAGGTGGCCGTTCAGGTCGAAGCCGTAGGTGACCGAGGCCACCGTCTGACCACCCGCGTTGCGCAGCACGTCGCTGGCGACCCGCCCGTAGTCGTCGTAGCCGAAGGTGCGGACGCGGCCGGCGCCGTAGTCGACGGTCTTGACGTCACCGGCGGCGTCGTAGTCAAGCTTCTGCTGCTGGCCGGTGATGCTGTCGGTGAGCGTGTCGAGGCGACCCTTGATGTAGCCGAAGGTGGCCGTGCCGGTCAGGTCGGTGCGGCTGGTCACCCGGCCGTCGTCGTTGTAGTCGAAGCTCGCCGTACCGGACGGGCCGGCGGTGGACAGCAGCCCGCCTCGGTCGTTCCAGCTGTACGTGTTGCTGCCACCGGGAGCGTTGACACTGGTCAAGCGCCCGTCCTGGTCGTAGTCCAGGGTCCGGGTCGCGGTCGGCGTGTCACCCCCGGAGCCGGTCTCCACGGTCAGTCGACCGGCCGCGTCGTAGGTCCGCGTGCGGCTCACCCCACCCGGGGCGCTGAGCCGCACCGCGTTGCCGTCAGCGTCGTACGCGACGGTCCAGGTGCGGTCCGCGGCGGCCGGGTGGCTCGCCGTGGACGGCTCGATCGCCGACTCCGGCAGACCCAGAGTGTTGTACGTGTAGATGGTGGAGTTGTTGCGGCCGTCGGTGTAGCGGGTGCGGTTACCGGCGGCGTCGTACCCGAACGTGGTGGTGATCGGGTCCGCGTCGGTCGGCTCGACCTGCTTGACGAGTTGGTCCGCCGCGTCGTACTCGAAGGTGGTGACGGTGTTGTAGGGGTCCTTCGACGAGGTCATGTTGCCGGCCACGTCGTAGCCGTAGGTCTGGCTGCGCAGGACCGTGCCGTCGGCCTTGAGGTTGAGGGTGCTGACCCGGTTGCCGAGCTGGTCGTACCCGATCCGGGTGGTGCGGCCGAGGCCGTCGGAGACCCGGACCTGGCGGCCGGCGAAGTCGTACCCGAAGATCGTGGCCTCGCCTGTCGGCGCGGTGCTGCGGGTGATGTCGCCGGCCCCGTTGAAGGTGTTGACAGTGGTCGCCCCGGTCGGGGACGACGACGAGGTCAGGTTGCCCGCGTCGTCGTAGGCGAGCTTGCTGACCAGGTTGCGGGTGGTCGGCCGACGCTCGACGACGGTCTGGGTGACCTGCCGGTCGAGGTCGTCGTAGGTCGACTCGACCCGGGCGCCGGTCGGGCCGGTGACCGAGAGGACCTCACCGGTGCGGGTGTAGGTGTAGCGGGTGAGGGCGCGGTCGTCGTTGGTCTTCGACGGCTCGTCCCGGACGGTCAGCCGGTTGAGCTGGTCGTAGGTGTAGCTGGTGACGCCCGCCGGGTCGGTCTCCTCCAGCACGTTGCCCACGGCGTCGTAGCGGCGCTTGTGCTCAGGGGTGACCGTCTGGGACACCCCGGGTGCCTGGTACGTCGGCGCGAGGCTGCGCACCACCCGGCCGAGCTTGTCGTACTCGGAGGTGGAAACCCGCCCGAGCGGGTCCTTGACCGCGACCTGCTCACCGAAGGTGTTGTAGCCGACCGAGCTGGTCGGGTTGGTGGAGACGGCCGGGTTGCCGTCGCTCTCGGCCAGGACGGTCGGGCCGCTCTGCCCGACCTGACGGCCCAACTCGTCGTAGCGGAAGGTGCTGGTGTACTTCGCCTTGTCGGCGCCGCTGACGTTGCCGCGCGGGTCGGTGACCGAGGTACGCAGGCCGCGACGGTCGTACGCGTAGCTGGTCACCCTGGTCTCGCTGCCGGCGGTGACCTTTTCGGTGAGCACGTTGCCGGCGTCGTCGTAGGTGTAGTCGACGACCTCGGAGGTGGCCAGCACCTCCCAGTTCAGGTTCGACGGATTGCCGGTGCGGACGGTCTGGGTGACGTTGCCGTTGAGGTCGTAGGTGAAGGTGTTGGTGCGGCGCACTCCGCTCGGGTCCAGCACGGTGCTCTTCACCTTGCCGGTCTTGTCCGGCGTGTGGTCGGTGATCTGGGTGCCGTTGGCACCGACCTTGCGGGTCACGTTGCCGGCGCCGTCGTAGGTGTTCTCCTCGACGACGTAGTCCCGCTTGGAGCCGTCGGGGTTACGGAAGTCCTTGAGGGTGATCTTCTCCAGCAGGTCGTCGCGGTAGTACTTGTACTCCAGTCGCCGGCCCATGGCGTCGGTGTCGCTGGCCAGCCGCCCGGCGAAGTCGTACGAGTAGGAGTGCAGGACCAGGTAGTCGCCGGTGCCGGTGCCCGGGGTGCCGGCCGGGTCGCTGCGCCAGTCCCGCAGCCGCACCTCGGCCACCTTGTTCTGCGCGGTGTACGCCCAGTCGTAGCGGTTGCCGTTGGCGTCGGTCATGGTCGTCTTGTTGCCGAACCGGTCGTACCCGTAGCTGGTCTCGTTGCCCTCGGGGTCGACGACCCGGACCGGCCGGCCCTCGTCGTCGTAGTCGGTGCTGGTGACCCGCTCGGGGTCCCCGCCGAGCAGGTCGGAGACGGTGACCTTGGTGGGGTTGCCGTCGGCGTCGTACTCGTTGACCGTCCGGCTCTGGTGCTGCTTGCCGGTGACGGCGTCGGTGGTGACCGGGCCGGTGACGGTGGCGACTCGCGAGTGTCCGTCGTAGGTGATCGTGGTGGTGACACCCGCGGGATAGGTGTCGGAGATGACCTTCTCGGTGATCCGTCGGCCGAGCGCGTCGTAGGTGTACTCGGTCACCAGCCCGGATGGCTCGGTCACCTTGTACAGGTCACCGTTCGTGTAGTACGCGTAGCGGGTCACCTTGGAGCGCCCGTCGGAGCTGGTGGCCAACAACCCGGACGGGGAAATGCCGTTGATGCCGGCTTCCGCGCCCGTGGTGTAGGTGTGGGTGACCGTGCTGCCGTCGGGGTTGCCCTGGCTGAGGAGCTGACCGGTGTAGTGGTACGAGAAGGTGGTCCGGTAGTTGTTGTCGGTCGGTCCGCTGGAGCGGCCGTCGCGCTGCTCCACCGCCAGGTCGACGCGCGGGTCGAACTGGTCGGTGATGGTGGTCGAGTAGGTGTAGTAGTTCGTGAAGCACTGCGTGGAGGTGCGGCAGCTCTTGCGGGTGGCGAGACGACCCTTGCTGTCGTACGTCATCTCCACCGTGTCACCGTTCTCGTTGGTGACCTTGCTCTGCTGGCCGTCCTCGTTGTAGGAGAACGAGCGGATGGCCATGCCGTCCAACGGGTGCCGCACGAAGATCGGCCCACCGGCGTCGCCGGGGATCACCGTGCAGAAGGCCGGGTCGTTCGGGTCGGGCTGGGTGCAGACCTCGGTCGGCGGCGGGGTCGGCGTCGGGCTGGTCTGCCCGGGGCGGTCCTCCTCGCGGGTCTCCAGTCCTAGCGGGGTGCCCGAGCGCAGCAGCCGACCGGCGAGCGCGTCGTACTCGTACAGGTAGGGGCGGTTGGCCGGGTCGAGGACCTGGACGCTGCGCCGCAGGTCGGTGTCGCCGCCGTAGACGGTGGGTTGGCCCACCTTCCAGGTGCCGCCGTTGTCGTCGGTGTACTCCTTGACCCGGTCGGTGGCCGTGTCGTACTCGACCTCGGTGGCGACCCGGCCGCTGGGCAGGGTGACCCGGGTCAGTTGCTGGGCGGCCGGCTTGGCGTACTGGAAGTGCGCCTTGGCCGTGTCCGGGCCGACCGGGTGGGAGTAGACGGCGACCTCGTCGATCGTGCCGGCGAAGTTGCGCTGGGCGGTGCCGCCCCAGGCGGGCCAGGAACTGGGCGTGGTCGCCGACGCGAGGCCGACCTGGTTGAACGTCAGCAGCGAGTGCTCGATCGGCTGCCCGGCCAGGTCACCGACCTTGACGCCGTCGAGGTACATGGTCTGGGTGTTGGCCATCGCGGAGAGCACCACGTGGTGCCACGTGTTGTCGTTGACGGTCTTGCCCGAGGTGATCGGTGCGATCGTGCCGGTGGCGAACTGGCCGCGCAGTTTGCCGTCGCTGCCGGTGTAGAGCAGCGGAACGCCGCTGGTGGCGGCGGTGCCGACGGCCTTGTCCTGGTAGCCGATGAGCGGGCCACCGGTCTGGGTCAGGCCGATCTTGAACCACAGCTCGACGGAGACGTCGCGGCTCTTCTTCACCAGGCCCTTGGGCAGTTCGAGGTACGCCGAGGTGCCGTTGAAGGCGGCGGCGGTGCCGTTGGTGCCCTCCAGCACGCCGGGCTGGCCCAGGGTGACGTTGTTGCGGTACGTGCCGGCGTCCTTGCCGAGGTTGATCGCCACGTCGCTGGCCGCGCCGGTGCCCTCGGCCTCGCCGAGGTGGTAGTACGAGTCGGGCTTGGCGTCGAGAACGGCGGTGCGGTAGTGCGAACCGGCCGTGTAGTCGTAGTTGGTGCAGGCGGACTCCGGGCCGCAGACCTTGGTCAGCAGGTCACCGTTGTACGTGTAGTTCCAGGTCAGCCTCGCGCCGTTGACCTGGTCGGTGCTGACCGTGGCGATGTGGTTGCCGTTCCACGTGAAGGTCAGCGAACGGCCGGCGGTGTTGGTCTGGCTGTTGGAGACCTGGGCCTTGGCGAGCTTGCCGGTCATCGGGTCGAGGGTCAGGTTGACCGAGTGCCCGGAGTTGTCGGTGATCTTCTGGAGTTTGTTGAGCAGGGAGAACTGGTAGGTGCTGCCGGAGCGGTCGACAAGCTTCCAGTTGCTGCTGTCGACAGTGAGCTTCGCGACCCGGCCCGGCGGCGGCGCGTACGTGCCGTCCGGGTTCTTGCCGAACCGCACCTCCTGGCCGTCCGGGTAGCGGACCACCACGTTGCCGGTGCCGTCGTTGTCCGGGACCAGCGTCATGTCGTACCGGCTGGACCAGCCGGCGCCGAAGACGCCGGTCGTGCGGGGGTCGAGGCTGTTGTAGGTGCGGACCAGGTTCAGCTCCGGACCGACGGTAACCACCGTGGCGTCCACCGCGGAGGTGGCGAAGTTGCCGGTCTGCGCGTCGAACTCGCGGCCCTGCTCGGCGTTGGGTGAGGTGGCGATGCGGGACAGCAGGTCCGGCTGTGGCACCGAGCTGATCATCGTCGAGTACGGCGAGATGACCTCGTTGGCGCTGTCCTTGACGAAGGACCGCCACAGGTAGCTCTTGCCCCAGACCATCCGGCCGGCGGGCACCACCCAGGACTGCTTGGCCTGGTAGCCGGAGTTGGTGCAGTTGGTCGCCGCGCCGGCGTCGGTCCGGTCGCAGATCTCGAACTTGAACGACAGGGTGGCACCGGGTGCGGCGTCGGTGTCCACGGCCCGGGCCCAGAGCAACGGGGTGAGCGTCGGAGCCTGGTAGCCGTTTTCCGGGTAGAGCTCCTGCACCACCGGCGGAACGTCGAACACCTGGAGCACGATCCGACCGGGTGGCACCTGGTGGTCGGTGAAGACCGCCCCACCGGTACGCACCATGGTGAAGTCGAGGAAGTAGGAGCCGGGCTCCAACCGCTTCACGGTCGCGTCGAGGGTGACCTTCGCGCCACGGGCCAGGGTGGAGGGCAGGTTGGCCGCCCGCTGCTGGGTCACCGCGGCGCCGGTCTGCGCGTTGTAGACCCGGTACGCGAGGTAGTAGTTGGCCGGCGTCCACGCCTCGGCGCCGAGGTTGGTGACGGTCACCTTCACCTTGCCGTCCTGGTTACGCAGGACGGGCGGCTCCGGGGTGGGCTTCGGGATCGCGTACCCGGCGTTGTACGGGCTGTGTGTGAGGTAGAGCGCCGGGGGGTTGGCCGTGCCGGTACCGGCGAACTTCTTCCACGCCGAGGTGTCGGTCGTGGACGCGCGCAGCGAGAGACCGTTGTTGGCCTGCTGGCCGTTGACCCAGCGCTGGACCAGGTTGCGGCCGGCGGCGCCGAGGTCGAACATCTCCCCCGCTGCCGGGCAGGCGGACTGGGACTGGCCGAGGGCGACGTACCCGTGGGCGAACGAGCGGCTGACCAGCGAGCCACCCACCGCCGGCCCGGGATACGAGTAGCCGGTGCCGGCCGACCACGACCCGGTGACCGGGTGGACGGTGACCGCGCGTGCCTTACAGGAGGCCGCGTCGAAGTTGACCGCCGAGAGCGCCGCGCCGTGGATGGTGTGGTTCTGGAGTCGGCTGACCAGGTCGCCGAACTTGAGGTAGGCCGCCGCGTTGGACCCACCGGAGCGGCCGACGAGCAGCTCGCTGCTGCCGGACGTGGAGCTGTCTCCGTGCACGTACATGCTGCTGTCGGCCTTGACCGCGTCGACCGGCGGGCCGACCGTCGGGTCGACCTCCACCGGGTAACGCCGGGCCGGATCGGTCAGCCAGGCCCGGTCGGGGGTGACCTTCAGCGCCGTCTGCCCACCCGTGGTGACCAGCTCGTAGGCGACCTTGGTGGAGGTGGCGGGACCATCCGTGCCCGAGCCGGCGTCCACCATGTAACCCGGCGGGATGACCCCGCGCTGGTGCCCGTCGCGGTCGCTGAGGACGACCTGACCGTCGACCAGCTTCGCGGTGAGGTTGCGCAGGCTCAGCGGGAACACGTACGAGGTGGGCGCCTTCGCCGAGTGCAGGACCAGGGTTTCCTTCACGCCACCGGCCCGGGGCTCCAGGCGCAGGTCGACGTCGGGGCGTACGCCGGGGTAGGTGACGGCGTTCCCGTCCACCCGGCCCGGCGCGTTGGTCGCCTCGGCCAGACCGAAGCCGAACTCGGTGTCACCGTCGAAGCGCAGCCGGGCCAGCTGGCTCGCGGCCCCGTTGCCGGCGAGGTGCAGACCGACCGAGTCGGCGGTGGTCCCCCACCCGTCGGCGGCCGGAACCAGAGTGTGGTCGATGGGCGCCCAGGTGCCGTCCGGCTTGCGGTAGTTGACCGCAGCGGAGGAGAACTCGGTGGTTTGGGTGCCGTCGGCGTTGTCGAACACCCGCTGGTTGACGTCGCGCTCGGCCGGCCGTTCCCGACTGGTCCGCTTGTCGAAGCCCTTGGTGTCGTCGACGGGCGCGGTCGCCACCGACGCCTTGTTGCGGCCGGGGGCGGGCTTGTCGGCGAGCTTGTGCAGCGGGTACTGCCCGCGCTGCGACTTCGGCAGGTCCCGGTTGGGTCGTCCGGGCGTCACGTGTGCCTTGCCCGCCGCCGAGCCCCACGCCTGAGTCGGCTTCGTGCCGCCACCCCGACCGGTGGAGGCGACACCGTCGCGGTCCCGAGCACCGCCCGCGGGCAGCGCGGTCACTCCACTGCCGCCCAGGTTGAGCATCAGCACGCCGGCCAGGGCGGCCGCCAGGACGGACCGGGTGGTGCCGGAGCCGAACACCGAGCGTTGCCGGGGTAGCCGACCACGCAGATCGGTCAGCCGACCGCGCGGGTCGGGCAGACGCCGAATGCTGAAGGACATGGTCACCCCTGGATCAAGGACGGGCTGAAGGCGGAGAGAGGCAAGCGAGAGCCGCGAGACCGGCGACGGTCACGCGGAGCCGTGGGTGATCGCCGTTTCCTTCACAGGCACGGCGGTACCACGTCGACCCATCGGTCGACGGAAATCTCAGGAGAAACGAAGAGGCAGATCGGGTGGGCGGAACTCACGTCGGAACGGGTCGCCCAACAAATCCGGTATCGCCTCGGCACGGCAGAAAGCCGCCAGGTTCGCGGTCACAGCTTCACACCCCCGTGTGCTGCTACTTGTCGATATGCCGCTGTAGGTTGCAGCACACCCAATCGGCTGTCAAGCCGCTGCGGCGGAGGTCTTCCTGATCAGCACTACGACCTGGGACGATTACTTTCCGTCAAGACCCGGGTCATTTGGCGGCTTAAGTCCGTTTACTGCTCGCGTCGACCGGCTCCCGAATGTCCATCATGGACGCTGGCGAGGTTCACGCGTCGGACCGAGCCTCCACGCTTGGCAGGCGACCCACGGTCGTGCATGATGGGCCGCGACCGTGATGGATGAATCACTCGCCGTGCGCAGTGAATTCTTTGCATATGTGGCGGGAACCGCTGGTTAATCAATTCGCTACGGTCGTTCTATTATTCTCGGGGGAGGATGACACAAACGTGTCCCAGTTGACCAGAAAATCCGCACCACGGACGCATTCTCGGCGTCGATCGTTTGCGTTGACCGCCGCAGCGCTCATCGGTGCCGCCGGCCTCGTGGCACCGCTGCCGGCGTCTCCCGCACAGGCGGCGACCGACGCCTTCAGCTGCACCGGAGCGGCGGCGTTCTTCAACTCGACCACGACCGGCACGCTCGTCCGTCGCCAGTACAGCACCCCGGGCCGCGACGGCGGATCCTTCACCGCCGCCACCACCATCGGCCCCGCCGGTTGGCAGAACTTCGGTCGCATTCTGGGTGGGCCGGACGGCCGGGTCTACGGCATCAACTCGACCGGCCTGAACCGCTACCGATGGACGGGCAGCACCTGGGAAACCGTCGACGGCAAGCAGAGCTGGATCATCAGTACGAGCTTCACGAACTACGCGACGGCCAGCTTCCGTGACAAGATCACTGTGGACCAGATCGGCGACTTCTACGCTGTCGACGCCCAGGGCAAGCTGCGCTGGTACCGGTTCGACGAGCCGACGCGGACGTGGACCATCAACGCGCGCGTCATCGACACCGGCTGGGACCGGTACAACCTGATCGTGGCCGGCGCCCCCGGCGTCCTCTACGCCCGAGCGGCCGACGGCAGGCTCTACCGACACCGGTTCGACCCGGCGAGCCAGCGGTGGCTGCTCCGTGACCGCCTGGTTGGTTCGAGCGGCTGGCAGGGGTTCACCAAGGGGCTCTTCTCCGCCGGCGGAGACTCGCTCTTCGGCATCCAGGCCGACGGCGACCTGCTCCAGTACCGCTACCGCGAGGACAACCTGTCCTGGGCGCTGACCGCCGACCCGATCGGCACGGGCTGGGCCGGCTTCCCGAACGTCTTCACCACCACCAACACCTGCCGGCAGGGGGCGATCACCAGCCCCGCGCTGCCCGCCGCTCCGGTGCAGCAGAACGCCCCGTTGGCTGTCGCGCAGGCCCCGGCCGCCGGCACCGCGTTGGGCAGCCTGGAGATCGCCTACAGCGACAACATCGGCCAACTGCGGCACGGGCGCGCGAACCCGGACTCGCTGTCTTCGATCCAGTGGTCACCGGTGCCCGGCACGGAGGCGTACACCGGCAAGCCGTCCGTGGTCTCGGACGCTCAGAACCGGGTCACCATCGTCGCCCACGAGACCACCAGCAACGTGGGTTCGTTGACCCAGAAGACGCCGGCCATGCCGGACTGGAACCCGTGGCTCGCCCTCGGTGGGGCGATGCGCTCGGAGCCAACCGCCGTCCGTCTCTCCGACGACACGCGCGCGGTCTTCGCCCTGGACGCCGATGGCGGGCTGTGGAGCCGCCGACAGGACGGCACCGCCGGAGATCTGCTTCCCTGGACGCCGCTCGGCGGCGCCGGCCTGACCGGTACGCCGGTCGTCGTGCCGGGCACGGACGGCACGGCCACCCTCCTGGTGGCCAACGCGGCCGGCACCCTGCAAACCGCCACGTACAAGGGCGGCGCGCTGACCTCCGCCTGGGCAGGGCTGGGTGACGCCGGCTTCGTGGACACGCCGAGCGTGGTGACACTGCCCGGCCGTCGCCTGATGGTGTTCGCCCGACACAGCGACGGAGTGGTCAAGAGCCAGTTGCAGAACACCGACGGCACCTGGCCCGGCACCTGGAACGCGGTCGGTGACAGCGGCATCACTCCGGTGGGCTCCCCGGCCGCCGTCCTGAGCCCCAACACCGGGCGCATCTCGGTCTTCACCCGTACGGCCGACGGCACCATCCACCACAGCCGACAGACCGCCGCGGGCTCCACCGCCTGGGGCAACTGGGCCAGCGCGACCATCCAGGACGAGACCTACCCGACCGACCCGACGGCATTCGTCTTCCAGAACTCCAGCGGCACTCGACTCGGGTTCGTGAGCCGCACCGCCAACGGTTCGGTCCGGCTCTACGACATGGACGAGTCGGCCGCCTCGCTCACCACCCGGAACGCCGCCTCCACCGGCGTCTCGTTCAACCGGCGGGAGATCCCGCAGCCGCGCGACAACTGATCAGGGTCCGGCCGGCGGCCGTCGGGGCGACACGCCCCGACGGCCGCATCGGCTTGCCTACGGCCCTACTCTGAAGGAGCCGCGGCGCCACTTCGGCAAGTCGGGGCCTTAGCGCCTGCACGCCGGGCGGATAGAAGCAACGCATGATCTGGACGAAGTTCAGAAGCGACCGTGTCCCCCGCCGACTCCGCGCCGTGTCCGACCTGCGGTTTCCTGCCAGCGGACGTCAACATCTACGAAACCGGTATCCCCACCTCAGCGACGACGACATCGTTCTCGTCGAGACCGCGACCCGGCAGTGGTTCCGGATCATCGCCCGCCAGCCCAGCGCGAAGCTGTCGATGCCGTCGGTGGTCGTGGACGATCTGTGGCAGGAACTGACCCTGCATGCGCAGGACTACGCCACCTTCTGCGACGCCGCGTTCGGGCGCCTCCCGCACCCCCAGCCGAGGTCTGCGACAAGCGGCGACACGACCGACGCCGACCGACGCCCACTACTGCTCACCACGCTGAGCCACGGCCGGCGGGACGAGGGTTCTGGCCCGACCGGCCTTCCCCTGCTGTTCCGTGTGGACGAGGAACTCCGCGTCCACGATGGCAACCGCTACCTGGCCGACTGCGGAGGCCGTGGCGAATGCTTCCCGGTTTCCGGCCGGGTCTGCCTGCAACACCTCGCCGGGCCGGGCAAGCGACCCAAGCCACCCGGCATTCGCGGCGACCTGCCCTTCAACGACGGCCGTCACGGCTACGCCGGCGGTGCGGGTGGCAGTGGCGGCGGCGAGTTCAGCGGCGGGGGCGACGGCGGAGGCGGCGACGGCGGTGGAGGCAGCAACTGAGGCTTCGGACGACGCGTGAGACCTCAGCCGCCCCTGCTCAGCGGGGTCACTGACCGGTCCGTGCCGTCGTAGCTGCGGGCGGCGTCGAAGTCGCCCGTCGGGCGCTGCCCACCGGTGACGGCGCGGGCCAGCCGCAGGTCCGCGTTGCGGAACCGCAGCGCCAGGCTCAGGTGCGGCACCCACACGTCCGGCGCGTGCCACGGGCGGTGTCCGTCGGCCTCGGCGAGGACATCCCAGACGGCGGCGTGCAGCGCGCTCAGCGCCGGGGTGGGTCGGACGATCCAGACCAGCGGGGCGCTGCCGTCGAGGACGACGACCCGGTCGAGCGTCACCGGCACCGGCAGCGCGGCATCGAACAACCCGGCCAGGCGGTGCTCGACCCCCGGTGGGAACTCGTCGACGGCGGCGAGGGTGAGGTGCGGCCGGTTGGTCGGATGGATGTTGCGGGCCAGGCTCGGCAAACCGGCGGCCGCCAGCCGGCCCCAGACCGCCCGGACCGCGACCTCCAGGCCGGGCGAGCAGACCAATTCCACCGTACGCACGCACCCACGCTAGCCGGATCGTCCCGCAGACCGGCACCGAGCAGCACTTTTGGACCGGGCTCGGTCAGCGACAGGCCCTCGGCCGGTCAGCCGAGGGCCTGTCCTGTCGAGTGGGGGTCAGTGCCGGGCTCGCGCGAAGGCGACGAAGCCCCGCCACGCCTCCGACTGGAAGGTCAACGTCCCGCCGTCACGGTCCTTCGTGTCGCGGACCAGGACGATGCCCGGCAGGTTGTCGGCGACCTCCACACACGACCCACCGTTGTTGCCGCTCTTGGTGCTCTTACGCCACTGCGCGCCGGTCACGTCCATGATGATGCCGCTTCCCTGAGCAGGTCTAGGGACTGTCCGCGAGAGAGAGCTTCGCCGCGAATGCGTTCCCATCGTCGGTCAAGAATAGCAATTTCTGCCTGCTGCTCAGTTATTTGTGCCTGCGCCTGACCGTCGATGTGTGCCACGCGCCCACCGCCTTCCAACTCGGCGACGATGAACGGCCCGCCCAGGCCCGGGTACATCCCGACCGACGCGGGCACCACATAAACCTGCACCGACGGAAGCTGCGCGCACGTGACGAGGTGGTCGCACTGGTCGCGCATCAGGTCCCGATCGCCGTACGCCGAGCGCCGCAGTACCGCTTCGTCCATCACGGCGATCAGGAGGGGTGGTTGGTCGCGGTGGAGGATGTTCTGTCGCCCGATCCGGGCCTTGACGTATTGGTCGACCTCCTCGGTGGACAGTGGTTCGCCAGCCAGTGTCGCCCGTGCATACGCCTCGGTCTGCAAGAGGCCAGGCACCCACGCCAGCTCGTACCAACGCAGCGCCACCGCTTCTCGTTCCCAGTCGACCCATGCGCGCAGCCATGTCGGATCCCGGCGCTTCAGGACGTCCGGCCACAGGTCGATCACCTCTCGGCCGAGGATCGCGGCGACCTGGGCGCGGTGCCGCGTCTGCGGAATCCGGCCGGGGTTTGCCCAGCGGGCGGCCGTCTTAGGATCGACCCCGGTCTGAGCAGCGAGAGAGTCGGCCGTCTCACCACATTGGGTCATGGCCTCCACTACGGCGTGATTCATCCTCTGTCCTCCCCGGATATCCCGAACGTCCAGAGGCCATAGTGCAACGCAGTGTAGTTGCATCGCAACGGTCGGCAGGGTGATTCCAGACGGCGCGGCCGGCGGGGACCCCGAAACCGGCGGACGTGTTCGTGCCGGGGCCGCCCCTGAACGCGCACTCACGGGCGGCCCCTTCCAACGACCGAGAGGCAGAGCGACGTGCCCGAGGACGCCACGCATCCGGGCGCCCGGAAGGTGAGGACCTCCGTTGACCAGCCGGTACGACGGTCAGAGCCAGCCGTTGTCCCGGGCGGTACGGACGGCCTCGGCCCGGTCGGCGGCACCGAGCTTCTGCACGGCGGCGGAGAGGTGGTTGCGTACGGTGCCGGTCGACAGGTGCACCCGACGGGCGATCACGGCGACCGGGGCACCGACCTCGGCCAGCCGCAGCGTCTCCAGTTCCCGGGGAGTCAGCGGGCACGGGGGCAGGGTCAACGCGTCGGCGGCCAGCGACGGGTCGACGTAGCGGCCTCCGCCGTGCACCCGGCGGATCACGTCGGCGAGCGCCCAACCCGGCGAGCCCTTGGGCAGGAACCCTCGGGCGCCGGCGGTCAACGCCTGGCGCAGGTGCCCGGGTCGACCGTGCCCGGTCAGTACGACCACCGCGCAGTCGGGTCGGACCCGGGTCAGCTCGGCGGCTACGGCGATGCCGTCCAGGCCGGGCATCTCCAGGTCCACCACTGCCACGTCCGGACGGTGCGCCAGCGCGGCGGTAACGGCTGCCTTCCCATCGGCGGCGTGTGCCACCACCTCGATGTCCGGTTCCAGGCCGAGCAGCGCGGCGACGGCGACCCGGATCAGGTCCTCGTCGTCGGCGAGCAGGACGCGGATCACGACGGCGCCGGCACGGTGGCTTCGAGGGTGAAGATCGTGTCCTCCCGGCGTACCCGCAACTCGCCCCCGGCAGCGGCGAGCCGGTCGGCCAGCCCGCGCAGGCCGTGGCTGTGCGCGTCCGGGCCACGGTCGTCGGCGCCGTCGTTGGCCACGGTCATCTTGGCCACGTCATCCTCCCGGTCGATGCGGATCCGGCACCAGTCGGCCCGGCTGTGCCGCAGCACGTTGGTGCTCGCCTCGCGCAGCACCGCCGCCAGCTCGATCGCGGCGGGCTGCGGCAGGTCCGCCGGCAGTGGCAGGACCGTGCACCGCACCCCGCAGGAGCGCAGCACCCCCACCACCGCGGTGAGCTGTTCGTCGAGGTCGACGGCCCGGTAGCCGTGCACGGTCTCGCGTACCTCGGTGAGCGCGGAGGCGGCCAGGCGTTGCACCTCGGCGGCTTCCCGCCCGGCCCGTTCCGGGTCGACCGGGGCGAGCCGGGCGGCGAGTTCGGCCTTCAACGCGATCACCGTGAGGCGGTGCCCCAGCACGTCGTGCACGTCGCGGGCGAAGCGCAGCCGCTCCTCGGCGGCGGCCAGCCGCGCCTGGGCGGCCTGGCCCTGCCGGGCCTCCACGAGCAGGTCCCAGAACCAGACCTGGAACCCGTTGACGGCGGCGACGCCTACCCCGATGCCACCGGTCACCGCGAGGTGGCGCGGAACGGAACCACCAGTCCACCAGGCCACCGCTACCGCCACCGCCAGGACGCCGACCGCCACCGCCAGCGCGGCCCGCCAGCGCACCAGCAGCGGCGTCATGCCGATCAGCGCCGCACCGAGCCAGGCCCACGTCGGCCACCTGCCGGCCGCGACCGGGCCCACCAGCGGAACGGTCAGCACCGCCACGCCGACCAGGCTCAGCTCGGCGCGACGCCGCCAGCGCGGGTCGAGCCACGGCGTCACGGCCGCGTACAGGACGACGGTCTGGGCGATCACGAAGGCGAGGATGCCGACCGCGCCGAGCGCCACCCGGCCCCGGTCGGGCTCGCGGGTCAGGCCGACCGCCGGAAGCAGGACGCTCGCCCAGACACCGGTGGCCAGCGACACCAGCGTCGCCCGCCGGGCGCGGCGCAACCGGCGGTCCGCCCGGGGAGTCACCGCCTCGCTCGCCACGCACCGATCCTAGGACCGCCCCGCGCACGGTCCACCCCTGCGAACCGTCACGGTCGGACCGTGCGGTCCGCACGCTTTTCCCGTGACGAACAGGTCTGCCGGCCGCACCGGGGACACCGGCAGGGTCGAGGCATGGAAAAAACCCAGATGTACGCGGACACCAGCATCGTCGTACCGTCAGCCGGGTCGCTGCCCGGCGACCAGCCGGCGCCCACGGACGCGGTGTCGGTCGGCGGCACACGGCGGCTGCTGTGGCATCTCGCCGAGATGGCGCTGGCGATGGTCGCCGGGATGCTGCTGCTCGGGCCCCTGTGGGACACAGCCGGCGTCGCACTGGGGCTCACCGGGACGTTGGGCCGCCCGGATGTCGCGGCACTGGTGATGGCGACGAACATGACCGTCGGGATGACGGTGTGGATGCGCTACCGGGCGCACCAGTGGCGTGGGGTCGTCGAGATGGCCGCCGCGATGTACGTGCCGTTCCTGCTGGTGCTCGTCCCGTGGTGGGCCGGCCTGCTGGATGCCGACGCCCTGATGCTCGGCGGCCATCTGCTGATGGTGCCGGCCATGGTGCTGGTGGCGGTGCGCCATCGACACGAGGCGTCGGTGCCGGTGCGCCGGCATCCGGCCGTGGTAGCGCTCGCCCGCCGCTGGCCGGCCGGGTTGGCGGTGCTGTTGACCGCGGACATGTGGGTCGATCCGAGTGTGCTCAACCCGTGGACGATGCTGGTGCTGCCCGGTGGATACCTGCTGATCGGCGTGGTTCGCCGGACCCTGCGCGGGCCGGGGGTGCTCGCGACCCAGATGGTCGGCCTGGTGGTCTGGGTCGCCGTGACGCTTGTCGCCGTGGCGGTCGGGGGGCAAACGGCCGCGTGGCTGGTGGCGCTCGGGTGGCTGGTGCACGCCGGCTGGGACCTGGTCAACCACCGCACCGGCCGGGTGGTGCCACATGGGTACGCCGAATTCTGCGGAGTGCTCGACGCGGCACTTGGGGGCATCATGATCGTGGCGATCCTGACCGGCCCCCTCTGACCACGCCGGTCCGCCCGCCCCGCGCAAGCCGTCTCGACCTCGCCGATCTTGCACTTCCTGCTGGGACTTGTGCCGCGAATGGCGACAAAAGGGCGACAGGAAGTGCAAGATCGCCGGGGGCAGGCCGGGGTGCCGCGGGCACGTTACTCACGATCTGCCCAAGCACGGGAAACCTGCTTCTCCGCGACGTCCGAGGGAGCGTTTTTCCCCGAACCCGCCCCGATCTCGCATGCCTGGCACGGCGCTTGTCGCGCTCTTGTGGCGGTCGCCGCAACGGCCCGGACGGCGTGATGAAAGGCTTGGCACATGAGTTCCGCACCTGCACAGCACGACGCACCGATTGACGCCACCCCCGACGGCACCGACGAGGTGAGCGCCTTCACCGAGCTCGGGCTGCGCGCCGAGCTGCTGGGCGCGCTCGCCGCCCTCGGGTACGAGGAGCCGACCCCCATCCAGCGGGAGGCTATCCCACCGCTGCTGGAGGGTCGGGACCTACTGGGTCAGGCGGCCACCGGCACCGGCAAGACGGCTGCGTTCGCGCTGCCACTGCTGAACCTCATGGCGGCACACCGCCAGGGCGGCGACCCGGTGGCGCTGGTGCTGGTGCCGACCCGGGAGCTGGCGGTGCAGGTCTCCGAGGCGTTCCACCGCTACGGCAAGGACCTGGGCGCGCGGGTGCTGCCGATCTACGGTGGGCAGCCGATCGGGCGGCAGCTGCGGGCACTGGACAGCGGTGTCGACGTGGTGGTGGCCACCCCGGGGCGGGCCCTCGACCACATCGCCCGGGGCACCCTGCGCCTCGGTGGGTTGGCCACGGTGGTGCTCGACGAGGCCGACGAGATGCTCGACATGGGCTTCGCCGAGGACATCGAGGCGATTCTGGAGCACGCTCCGGCGCAGCGTCAGACGGTGCTCTTCTCGGCCACCATGCCGTCGCGCATCGACGGGATGGCCCGCCAGCACCTGCGGGAGCCGGTGCGGATCGAGATCGGCCGCGAGCAGACGGTCGCGGGTGAGGCGCCCCGGGTGCGGCAGAGCGCGTACATCGTGACCCGGGCGCACAAGCCGGCCGCGCTGGGACGGGTGTTGGACGTGGAGTCCCCGACCGCGGCGATCGTGTTCTGCCGCAGCCGGGAGGAGGTCGACCGGTTGACCGAGACGATGAACGGTCGTGGCTACCGCTCCGAGGCGCTGCACGGTGGCATGAGCCAGGAGCAGCGCGACCGGGTCATGGGCCGGCTGCGGGCGGGCACGGCCGACCTGCTGGTGGCCACCGACGTGGCGGCCCGTGGGCTGGACGTCGAGCAGCTGACCCACGTCGTCAACTACGACGTGCCGTCCGCCCCTGAGTCGTACGTGCACCGGATCGGTCGGGTGGGTCGGGCTGGCCGCGAGGGTGTGGCGATCACCCTCGCCGAGCCGCGTGAGCACCGGATGCTCAAGACCATCGAGCGGGTGACCGGCCAGCGGATCACCATCGACAAGATCCCGACCGTGGCCGACATGCGCACCCGGCGGCTGGAGCTGACCCAGGCGGCCCTGCGCGAGAGCCTGCTGGAGGACGACCTCGACCCGTTCCGGGTGATCGTGGAGACGTTGACCGACGAGTTCGACCTGATGGAGGTCGCCCTCGCCGCCGTGAAGCTGGCCCACGAGCTGACCTCGCCCGGCTCCGACGACGAGGAGGAGATCCCGCAGGTTCCGGTCCGCGGGCCGCGCGAGGGTCGCCCGGAGACCGGTGGCCGGGGCGGCGACCGGCGGGGCGGTGGCCGGCCACGCTCCGGCGGTGGCAACACCGTCCAGGTCTTCGTCGGCCTGGGCCGACGCGCCGGGGTGCGCCCGCAGGATTTGGTCGGCGCGATCACCGGGGAGACCGGCATCCGCGGCCGGGACATCGGCTCGATCGAGATCGCCGACCGGTTCTCGCTGGTGGAGGTGCCGCAGGGGGTGGCCGACGAGGTCATCTCCGGGTTGCGCTCCAGCACGATCAAGGGCCGCAAGGCCACCGTGCGCCGCGACCGCGGGGGCGACGAGCGCTGAGCACGCCGTCGGCGAGCGGGGTGAGCACCGTGACGATGCCGGTGGGCCGCCTGGCGGCGGAGAGGTGGGCGACGGTGCAGACGAGACAGTAGACCTCTGTCGGCGTACCAAAAGGGCCCCTGCCGTCGCAAGACGGCGGGGGCCCGGATGGTCGGAGCGTCAGACCGCGAAGAGCGCCGGACCGTCCAGCGTCTTCACGTCGGCCGGGCGCAGCGCCAGGGCGAGCACGTCGGCCACGTCGGCCAGGGTGTGCACGGTCAGCGCCTCGCGCACCTCGGTCGGCAGGTCGTCCAGGTCGGGCTCGTTGCGCGCCGGGATGATGACCTCGGTGAGGCCGGCCCGGTGCGCGGCGAGCAGCTTCTGCTTCACCCCACCGATCGGCAGCACCCGACCGGAGAGCGTCACCTCACCGGTCATCCCGAACTCGGGGCGGACCGGACGACCGGTGACCAGCGACGCCAGGGCCGTGACCATGGTGATGCCGGCGCTCGGACCGTCCTTGGGCACCGCGCCCGCCGGGAAGTGGACGTGGATCCGGCGTCCCGCCAGGGCGTTCGGGTCGATGCCGAACCGCCGCCCGTTGGAGCGCAGGTAGGAGAGCGCGATGTGCGCCGACTCCTTCATCACGTCACCGAGCTGGCCGGTCAGGGTCAGCCCCGGCTCGCCCTCCATGCTGGTCGCCTCGATGAAGAGCACGTCCCCACCGGCGCCCGTGACGGCCAGGCCGGTGGCCACGCCGGGCACGGCGGTGCGCTCGGCCGATTCCGGTGTGAACTTCGGCCGACCCAGGTAGCCGGCGAGGTTGTCGGTGCCGACGCGTACCGGCGTCGGGTCCGTCGCCAGCGCCACCGCCACCTTGCGCAGGATCTTGGCCAGAGCACGCTCGAGCTGCCGGACGCCGGCCTCCCGGGTGTACTCCCCCGTGATCAGCGCGAGAGCCTCGTCGGCGACGCTGACCTCGTCCGCGGTCAGCCCGGCCCGCTCCCGCTGCCGGGGCAGCAGGTGGTCACGGGCGATGGCCACCTTCTCGTCCTCGGTGTACCCGTCCAGGGTGACCAGCTCCATCCGGTCCAGCAGGGGGCCGGGGATGGACTCCACCACGTTGGCGGTGGCCAGGAAGAGCACGTCGGACAGGTCGAGGTCGACCTCCAGGTAGTGGTCCCGGAAGGTGTGGTTCTGGGCCGGGTCGAGCACCTCCAGCAGGGCGGCGGCCGGGTCACCGGCGTAGCCGGCGGCCAGCTTGTCCACCTCGTCGAGGAGCACGACCGGGTTCATCGAACCGGCCTCGCGCAGCGCGCGGACGATCCGACCGGGCAGCGCCCCCACGTAGGTGCGCCGGTGCCCGCGGATCTCCGCCTCGTCGCGGACGCCGCCGAGCGACACCCGGACGAAGTTGCGCCCGAGCGCCCGCGCCACGGACTCGCCGAGGCTGGTCTTGCCCACCCCGGGAGGGCCGGCGAGGGCGAGCACCGCGCCGGAGCCGCGACCGCCGACCACACCGAGGTTGCGCTCGGCACGCCGGTTGCGCACCGCCAGGTACTCCAGGATGCGGTCCTTCACGTCGGCCAGGCCGGCGTGGTCGGCGTCGAGCACCGCCCGGGCCGCGGCCAGGTCGGTGTTGTCCTCGGTACGCGTGCCCCACGGCATCTCGAGCACGGTGTCCAGCCAGGTACGGATCCAGCCCGCCTCCGGGGAGGCGTCACTGGCCCGCTCCAGCTTGCCGACCTCGCGCATGGCCGCCTCGCGTACCTTCTCCGGCAGCTCGGCGGACTCGACCCGGGACCGGTAGTCGGCGGAGCCGTCCGGCTCGTCCTCGCCCAGCTCCTTGCGGATCGCGGCGAGTTGCTGACGCAGCAGGAACTCGCGCTGGGACTTCTCCAGCCCCTCGCGGACGTCACTGTTGATCTGCTCGGTGACCTCCTGCTCGGCCAGGTAGTCCTTCACCCAGCCGACCAGCAGCTCCAGCCGGGCGGTGACGTCCGGCGCGGCGAGCAGCTCGTTCTTCTGCTCCAGCGTCAGCCAGGGCGCGTAACCGGCCGAGTCGGCCAGTTCGGAGAGGTCGGTCATCCGCTCCACGGCGTCGATGACCTGCCAGGCGCCCCGCTGCTGGAGTACGGAGGTCACCAGGGCGCGGTACTCGCGGGCGAGTTCCCGGGCCCGTCCGGCGTAGGCGGGTTCGTCGAGTTCGGTCGCCTCGACCCAGAGGGCGGCGCCGGGGCCGGGCACGCCGGAGCCGATCCGGGCCCGGGACAGGCCGCGGATGACGGCGGCGGGCTCACCCTCGGGGAGCCGGCCGACCTTCTCGATGGTGGCGACCACGCCGACCGGCCCGTACTCGCCGTCGATGCGCGGCACGGCCAGCAGCTTGCGGTCGCCGGTCGCCCGCGCCGCGTCGATCGCGGCCTGGGTGGTGGGATCGAGGGTCACCGGGATGACCATGCCGGGCAGCAGCACGGCGTCGGTCAGGGGAAGTACCGGAAGAGTTGCCATCGAACACCTGCTATCGCGTTGAGTTGAGCGTGTCTCACTCAAGTAACAAAGCGTTCCCCTTGTTCCGGCCTGTGACCCAGACCACTCTTCCGCCCGGTCCGTCGGGTCGCCCGGGACCGGCGGGCGACCCGACGAGACACCTCAGGTGAGCTTGCCCTTCACCGTGTTCACCACCGAGCCGGCCACCCCCGGGTTGGTGCCGTAGAGGCGGGGGTCACCCGGGGGCAGCACCGGTTCCGGCGCGTTCGCCCGCGGGTTGTCGTCGTACCGGAACTCGCCCTTGCCGTCCGGCGACGGCCCGGACGCCCAGCGCCCCTGGGCGGCGTCGGTGCCCGAGGAGAAACCCAGGTAGGTGTAGCCGTACTCCTCGGTGAACTCGCCCGAGTCCGGGAACGCCTCCGGCACCGGCATCTCCTCCAGCCCGTCCTCCTTGAGCTGCTCGATCGCCGCCAGCCACATGTTCTGGTGCATCGTGTCGCGGGCCAGCAGGAAGCGCAGCATCTGCTTGACGCCCGGGTCGTCGGTCATGTGGAACAACCGGGCGACCTGGAGCCGACCCTGCGCCTCGGCGGTGACGTTGAGCTGGAAGTCGGCCAACAGGTTGCCGCTGGCGGTGATGAACGAGCCGTTCCAGGGCACCCCGTTCGAGTCGGCGGGCAGGGCGCCACCACCGCCGTGGATGAAGTGCGCCGGGTTCTCACCGGCGTAGGTCGCGGCGCCTCCGGGGTCCTCCGCGATCCCCTCGGTCAGCGACAGCGGCGCGTTGTCCAACAGCCGGGTGATCATCGTGACGATCATCTCGACGTGGCCCATCTCCTCGGTGCCGACGTCGAGCAGCAGATCCTTGTACTTGCCGGGCAGCCGGCAGTTCCAACCCTGGAAGAGATACTGGTTGGCGACTGTCATCTCGCCCCACTTGCCGCCCAGCACCTCCTGCAACCGCCGGGCGAACGCCGCGTCCGGGCCGTCCGGTTTGGCCTCGAACTGCAGATCCTTGACGTGGCTGAACATCCAACCTCCTCGGTACCAGAAACAGGTAGCGAGGCCGTTCCCGCCCTGCTGACCCGAGCGGGCCAACCGGTGTCCCGCCCGGGTCAGGGCAGCGGCAGCAGCACCTCCAGCGCCACTCCACGGGGCCGCAGCCGGTACGCCCGCAACGCTCCCCCGTCCGTCGCGACGAGCTGCCGCGCGATCCACAGACCCAGGCCGGACATCCCGACGGCCGGCGCCGGACGCCGCAACGCGACCAGCAGCGCATCGTCGACCCGACCCTCGTCGGTGACCAGGATGCTCACCCCGGGGCCGCGCAGGGTGGCGTAGAGCCCGACCTGTCCGTCCGGTGGCCCGTGCCGCAAGGCGTTCTCCACGAGGTTTACCAGCACCTGTCGGGTTCGTCCGGCCGGCACCGGGCAGGAGGCCGCCCGTCGGGTGGCCCGCGCCCGTCGACGGCCGACCGGCACCAGCGCGGCGGCCTCCCGCAGGATGCCCGCCAGCGGGACGACCGGCTCCGGCTGCGGGGGCGGCGTCAGCACGCCGGTGCCGGCGGTCGCGTCGCGCAGCAGGCTCTGCAGGTGGGCGGCCTGGTCGCGGGCCAGCTCAGTGATCGCCCGACGGTCGTCACTGGTCAGCTCTCGACGCTCGTCGGCCAGCGCGCGGGTCAGCGAGGTCAGGGTGGTGATCGGCGTCCGGAACTCGTGACACAGCACCCGCAGCAGCAGGTCCGAGTCGGCCTCCGTCGGTCGCCTCTCGCCGGGTGTCGGCTCGATGTGGTGCAACCCTCGCAGCAGGTCCCGCAAACCGTGCCGTACGCGCATCCACCCGACTCCCCTCGTTCGGTGCGAACCCGCATGATCGGTACCCGCTGGGGAACGGCCCAGACATGCCGGGAGCCTCCACCTTGCGACTCGTCGTCGTGGACGATCACCCCCTGTTCGTCCGCGGCCTGGAGTTGCTTCTCCCGATCACCACCAACGGCCGCGCCGAGGTAGTCGCCTCGACCGGCGACGCCGCCGCGGCGGCGGCGCTGGTCAGCAACTGCTGCCCCGACCTGGCCCTGGTCGACCTGCACATGCCGCCGCCCGGCGGCATCCGGGCGGTGGCCGCGATCCGGCGGACCACCCCACGGGTACGGGTGGTCGCGATGTCCGGTTCCGCCGACCCCGGGCCGGCGGTGGAGGCGCTGCGGGCCGGCGCCGAGGGGTTCCTGCCCAAGACCAGCGAACCGGAGGAACTGCTGCCGCCGCTGCTGGCCATCCTCGACGGCTGGGCGGTGCTGCCGGCCGAACTGCTGCGCGCCATGCTGCGGCCCACCCGCTCCGCGCCCGTCGACCTGGACGGCGAGGAACGGCGGCTGCTGCGGGCGATCGCCGTCGGTCGCAGCACCGTCGACATCGCCGAAGAACTGCACGTCTCGGAACGGACCGTGAAACGGATGACCGCCGCGTTGCTGCGCAAGTTGCGGGTCTCGAACCGGGCCGAGGCGGCCGCCATCGCCGGTCACAGCGGCATCCTCGGGGAATGACGCCTCGTGGTCGGACCGATTCACGGTTTTGCTCGGTAACGGAATCGCGACGCGCCGAATGAATGGAAGGCATATTGTTGCGGATTACCGGGGTGATAGGTCAGACTTTGGACACATCCCGCCGCACACAGGGAGTAATCGGCAATGGCGAGAAAAGTAATCACGGTCCTGACCGACGACCTCGACGGTGGGAAGGCCGACCGGACGGTCGAGTTCAGTCTCGACGGCGTGGCCTACACGATCGATGTCTCCGACGAGAATGCCGGCGTCCTGCGCAAGGCGCTCGATCCGTACATCAATGCGGGTCGGCGGATCGGGCGCGGCCCGGTGGAGAGCACCCGTTCAGTCCGACGGCCGGGGCGACCCGCCGGCGCGGGAATGGATCGGGAGCAGAACCGGGCCATCCGGGAATGGGCCGTCAAGAACGGCTACAAGATTTCCGAGCGCGGCCGGATCCCGGTTGAGGTCGTCGAGGCATACAAGAGCCGCTGACGCGACTCGACGGGGCCCCGCCGGAAACGGCGGGGCCCCGTCGTTTCTCCGGGCACCGACGTGACGCGGCGGCCGGCCACCCCGGGCTGTCGCCCCGGGTGACCGGCCGCCGTTGGTACATCAGCTCAGTTGACGTCGATGCGCACCGAGTCGAAGGCGGGGGTCTGGTTGGCCCGCTCCATCATCGGCAGGCGGTGCGAGCCGTCGCCGGCCCAGACGGAGCACTGGGCGGTACCCGACTCCGGCAGACCCGGAATCTGGATCGTCACCTCGTCGGGCTGGGCGCCACCGCGGCCGTCCTCGGTCGCGACGAAGAACGCGGGCACCTCCTGCGGCTCCGGCGGAGCGGTCAGGCTGTCCAGCATCCGGCAGGCGGTGTGGAAGTGTCCGCGGACCAGGCCCTGGTCGTTGAGCAGCGAGCTCTCCACGTAGTAGCCACCCTGGCCGGCGGCCAGGAAGCGGTCCCGGATCAGGTTGCGGGTGCTGACCCGCAGGGTGAAGGGCTGGTTCTGGCCGACCTGCTCGGGGAACTGGGTGATCAGCAGCGACGGGTTGTTGGCCGCCGCGCCGACCTCACCAAACTCGGTGCTCACGCAGCGGTTGCCGTTCTGGAAACCGTCGTGCGGCTGGAGCCGGCTCTCGTCGCAGTCGTTGGCGAGCACGCCGAGCCCGGCGCCGGGCTCGGTGCCACCACCGTTGTTCCCGCCACCGTTGTTGCCACCGCCGTTGTTGCCGCCACCGGGGGTGGTGGTGGGCGTGCTGCCGCCGCCGTTGTTGCCGCCACCGGGGGTGGTGGGCTGCACCTGGCACTCGGCGAGCTGCGCGAGCCCCTGCGGCCGGGGTCCGACCCGGTCGATGGCGGTCGTGATCCGGTCCAGCACGGCGCGCCGCTTGCCGGCCAACGGCTGGAGGATCGCACTGCGGATGAACGCCTCACCCTTGCTGCCCTCGGCGGCCAGCCGGCGGTCCGCCTCGGCGATCTGGGTCTGCAACTGGGCGAGGTTGCGGTCCACCTCGGCCCGCGCCCGGTCCGGCACCTGCGGCAGTTTGGCCGCCACATCCGGACAGGCGACGGCCGTGCCGGTGCCCACGGTGCCGTCCTTGCCGTCCTCGCACTCGGGGACCGACTGTTGTCCGTCACCCCAGTGATTACGCACCCACCGACCGTTCTGCCAGGTCCGGCTGGTCGAGCCGGCGCCAGTCGGCGCGGTCGCGCCCGGGCTCGGCTCCACGCACTGCCCCGCAGCCGGACGTGGCTTATTTGTCCGCCGGTCCTGGGCCGACGAAATCTGAGTCACGGCGACAACTCCGCCGAAGACCGCGAGCGTGCCGACAACTGCCAGCAGACGCTTGCTCCGCGCGTTGCCGGAAGGCCGGCGCGCCCGAGTGGACCTGCGCATCGAATTGCTCTCCTTCTCGATCCGGTAGTGGATTTCTGCCCTCGGCGGACCGACGGATGTTTGACGGGGCACGCCGCGGCGGGGACCCGCCGTGACCTACCCGGTAATGCGTCGATGGCCGACGATGCCCTTTCCGCACCGTCTCCCGCGCCCGGGGGCGCGGATGGGGAGATCCTGTTCATTCGCGCAGGAGTACGGGGCGGCGGCCGGGAAGGTTCAACTGACGCACAGGAAATTGCCGCGACCCGGCACGGAGCCGGTGCGGAGCAGGGATCAGCAGGTGAAACGGACGCCGGTCAGTCGGCGCAGAGGTGGTCGAAGGCGAACCCGCCGACCA
The DNA here is from genome assembly GCF_042869175.1 of Micromonospora sp. NPDC007208. NCBI lineage: Bacteria > Bacillati > Actinomycetota > Actinomycetes > Micromonosporales > Micromonosporaceae > Micromonospora > Micromonospora sp. NPDC007208. The sequence goes on from NZ_JBIAFG010000004.1 coordinate 72,413, forward strand.
GTTCGTGGCGGCGCTGGCTCAGCGCGGCGATCTGCGCGGTCCACTCGGCGCGCGGCAGCAGGTCCGTGACCGCGTTCTCCCGCAGTCGCTCCCCCACGGCGACGGCGGCGAGGTCTTCGGCCAGCCGGGCCGCGTCGACGCCGCAGGAGAAGCGGTGTTCGGTCACCGAGACCCGCTCGACGAGGCAGGCGTCGGGGCGTACCTGCACCCAACTCCACCCCTGCGCCGGCCCGTCCACCCAGCGGACGTGCAGCCCTCGCACGATCGGGTCGGCCACCTGCCCGGCCACGTACACCTCGACCGCCGCCGCGCGGGTCAGCGCACCGAGGTCGTTGACCGGCCCGGTACGCCCGTCCGGCAGCCGGCCCAGGATGTCCCGGAAGCCCACCGGCGCCGGTTCGGTCTCGCCGGCGGTGGTCCCGCCAGCGGCGTAACTGCGCGCGTCGATCACGTACTCGACCAGGCGGCGGCCGTGCTCGGCGGCCCGCAGGGTCGGCGAACCGATCCGCAGCACGGGCAGGCCGGCGGCGGCGCTCACCGCGTCCTTGAGTCGCTCCACGCGCTGCTCCGCCGAGCCGGGTGACGGTTCCGGGCCGATCTCCACGGCGACGACCGGACGGCCGGTGTCGGCGGCGTAGACCACGAAGTCGAAGCTGGCGCGGCTCGCCGAGGTCCACTGGCTGCCGGTGACACCGGGCGGGCGACCCTGGACCAGCTCACTGAGCCGGCGTGCCGACAGGACCCGGTGGCCGGCGCGGCTGAGCAGCGCGTCGCGCCCCGCCTCGGCGGGCATCGCCCGCAGCCAACCGCGGTCGTCGCTCCCGATGCTCGTCATCTGCCTGATCCATCCGCCGGTCGGTCGAGCCGGGCCGAGTCTAGGTGGTCGATCATGGGGCACCGACTTCTGATGTGACCGGGATCACAGCAGCGCTGATGTTCCAGGGACGGCCGCCGGGTGTATCCAGCGACGCCGGTACCGGACCGGCCCGGAGGTGACCATGTCGCGACAGCAGTTCGGCTTCCTCGCCGGGTTCCTCGCCGTGGCGGTCTGGGCGCTCGCCGGCGTCGGGGTGGCCGCCCTCGCCGTACTCGCCGGCCTGCTCGGCTGGCTGGTCGTCCGGGTGCTCGACGGCGACCTCGCGGTGACCGGTCTCGGCGACCGCACCGACGCCCGGCGACGCCGATGACCACCCGCCCGTCCACCGGGACGAACCCCAGCACCGGACTGGCCGCCGGGACGACCGGTTCGGAGCGTCGCCCGGGCGACGCGGCGGACGTCGCACGGATCGCGGTACAGGCGGCCAGCCTCGTGCCGGGCGTGTCCGTCGTCCGCCCGGCGGCGGTCCGCCTGGATGACCGGTCCGTCGGACTCGACCTGCACCTGATCACCTGGTACGGGCACAGCGTGCCGACGATCGCCGAAACGGTCCGGGCGGTGGTCGCCGAGCGGGTGGCCGCCCAGACCGGGCTCAGCGTGGCGGTGGTGACCGTCACAGTGGACGATCTGCTCGTCCCCGGGGTCGACTCCTCCGCAGTCGGCACCGCCGCACCGGAGGACGGCTGAGATGCGCACCGCCAACCGGGTCGCCTCGGTGCTGCTGGCCACCGCCCTGCTTCTCGGCGGCACGGCGACGACCGTCCAGGCATTGCTGCTCACCCTGCACCGCCCGACGTTGCTCGACACCACCGGCTGGTTCGACGCGCTGAGCGGCACCCGGTGGCGCGACCCCACGGTCCGGGCCGTCGCCGGCGGGGCGCTGCTTCTGGGCCTGGCCCTCCTCGTCGCCCAACTGCGCCGCTGGACACCGGTGCGCCTGCGCACCGACGAACGCGACGGCTGGCACCTGCACCGACGCTGTGTGGAGCGGCGGCTCGCCGACGCCGCCAGCGCGGTGCCGGGCGTCCTTCGCGCGCGGGTGCGGGTCCGACGGCGCGGCGGCCAGTGGCGTCCGCGGGTCCGCGCGACCGGCGACCCGGCCGCCCGGGCGGAGATCGAGTTCGCCGTGCACCAGGAGTTGCACCGCCTCACCGCACCCCGCCCCGCCCGGATCGACGTCCGGCTGCTGCCCCGGCGGCGGCCGGCGTGACCAACGCCGGGCACCGCCTGTTGTGGACCGTCATCGCGCTGCTGCTGGTGGCCGGTGGTGCGACGGCGCTGGCGGCCAGCCTCGGCACGCTGCCCGGCGCTGACCCGGCGGCGGTACTGCTCAGCGCCGAGCTGGTCGACCGGTGGCGGTTGGCCGCGCCGTGGAGCACCCTGGCCGCGGCGGTCGCCGGGGCGTTGTTCGCACTGGCCGGGCAGCGCCTGCTGGTCCGGGAGCTGCGGGGCCCGGACGGCACGCTGCGCGGCGTCCTGAGCCACCCCGGACGCCGGCCGGGCCGGACCCGGCTGGCCGCCGACGTCCTCGCCGACGCGCTGGTGCGCGACCTGACCGGCAACCCCGGGGTACGCCGGGCCCGGGTGGTCCTCACCGGCGCGCCACCGCACCCCGACGTGTGGATCCGCGTGGACCTCACCGCCGACGCGCCGGCCGCTGGCGTACGCGAGCACGTTCGCGCCGCCGTCCGCCGATTCGCGGCGACGACCGACTGCCAGCCCGCGCACCTCGACGTGACCGCCCGCATCGAGCCCGGCCACCCCTGACCCGGCCCGCAGGGCATGATCGGTGCCGGTGGCGAACGGAGGTACGCGGGTGCGGGTGGTGTCGCTGGTGCCGTCCCTGACCGAGGCGGTGGCGCTGACCGTGCCGGGGGTGCTGGTCGGGGCCACCGACTGGTGCAGCCACCCGGCCGGTCTCGACGTGGCCCGGGTCGGCGGCAGCAAGTACCCCGACCTGGACCGGGTGCGCGCGCTGCGACCGGACCTGGTGCTGCTGAACGTGGAGGAGAACCGCCGGGCCGACGCGGAGGCGCTGCGGGCGGCCGGCGTACCGGTGCGGGTCACCTACCCGCGGACCGTTCCCGGCGCGTTGACCGAGCTGGGCGAGCTGCTCACCGAACTGGGTGCGCCGACGGAGCCGGCATGGCTGCGAGCCGCCCGGCGGGCATGGGCCGCGCCACCCCGGCTGGCACCGACCCGCCGCGCGGTGGTGCCGGTCTGGCGTCGGCCGTGGGTGGTGCTCGGCGGTGACACGTTCGCCGGTGACGTGCTGCGCCGTCTCGGCGTGGTCAACACATACGACGAGCATTCCGAGCGCTATCCCCGCCCGACGTTGACCGAGCTGCGCGAACGGAAGCCCGAGCTGGTGGTGCTGCCCGACGAGCCGTACCGGTTCACCGCCGACGACGGGCCGGAGGCCTTTCCCGGCGTACCGTGCGCCCTGCTCTCCGGGCGGCACCTCACCTGGTACGGCCCGTCCCTGGCCGAGGCGCCCGCGCTGCTCGCCGACCAACTGTCCCGGCCGGTGCTGGTCGGCTGACCCGGCCGCCACCCGGCGGTCGAAACGCGGCCCGGCGGCCCGACGGCCCGGCGGCGCCGCGGCGCGGCCCGGCGGCGCGGCGGCTCAGCCGTCGGGTCGGTGGCGGGCGGCCAGGGTGCTGGCGCCGATGGAGACCACCAGGGTCAGCAGCACCACGGCCAGGGTCAACCAGACCGGCAGCTTGCCCACCGGCGTCTCGGCGAGAATCAGCTTCAGCCCGGCGAAGGCCAGCAGCAGCGCGAGTCCGTACCGCAGGTAGCCGAAGTGTCGCAGCAGACCGGCGAGGCAGAAGTAGAGGCTGCGCAACCCCAGGACGGCGAACGCGGTGGCCGTCCAGACCAGGAAGGTGTTGGTGGTGATGGCGAGGATCGCCGCCACCGAGTCGATGGCGAAGACCACGTCGGTGGCCTCGATGGCGACGAGCGCCACCAGCAGCAACGTGGCCACGCGTCGGTCGGCCACCCGGGCGGTGAACCGGTCGCCGTGGTAGCGGGGGTCGGTGGGCACCAGCCGGCGGAACAGCCGGACCACGACGTTGCGTTCCGGGTCGACGTCCGGTTTTCCGCGTACGGCCAGCCGCCAGCCGGTCCAGATCAGGAACGCGCCCAGCACGAACCCGGCCCAGGCGAGCCGGTCCAGCAGCTCGGCACCGGCGAAGATGAACAGCAGCCGGAAGACGAGCGCGCCCACCACACCCCAGAAGAGCACCTTGTGCTGGTAACCCGGCGGCACCTGGAAGTAGCCGAAGAGCAGCGCGAAGACGAACACGTTGTCCACCGAGAGCGCCTTCTCCAGCAGGTAGCCGGAGAAGTACGCGACGGCCGGGTCGCCGCCGAGGCTCCACCAGACCACCAGCCCGAACAGGAGGCCCGCGCCGATCCAGACGGCGCTCCACAGCAGTGCCTCGCGCAGCTCGATGACGTGGTTGTCCCGGTGCAGGAGCACGTCCACGGCGAGCAGCACCGCGATCACCGCGCCGACCGCCGGCCAGGCCCACAGCGGGACCGCGACCGTCGCCTCAGCCACCGAGGCCCTCCGCATCGACCACCGCACACCGCCCGTTACCAGGCCGGCCGGCCCTTTTCGAGCCTAGGTGAGCGTCCGACCCGGCATCTGGCGGTCCGACGAAGTCGGCTCGGTCGCTCTCGGGGTCCGTCCCGGCCGTCCGAGCGGGCGGGGACCCCGCTCTGCGCACCAACGGCGTGTCGGCTGGGCTGCGGAGCAGGTGGCGGGTCCGCCGCGCATCGGTGACGGGTGATCCGGCAGGATCGACGGTGACCGGACACATCACCCAACACGGCAGGAGATCCCCGCATGAACCAGGCAGCAGGCGCCCGTTCGGGCAAGCCCGAGGTTGGTCCGATCGAGGGTGCACCGCCGGCCGACCTCGTGATCGAGGACATCACCGTGGGCGACGGCCCGCAGGCCGAGCCGGGCCAGCTGGTCAGCGTGCACTACGTCGGCGTATCGCACTCCACCGGCGCCGAGTTCGACTCGTCGTGGAACCGGGGCGAGGCGTTCGACTTTCCGCTCGGCGGCGGTCAGGTCATCGCCGGCTGGGACCAGGGCGTTGCCGGCATGCGCGTCGGCGGTCGCCGCCGCCTGACCATCCCGCCGCACCTGGGGTACGGCGACCGGGGCGCCGGCGGCGTCATCAAGCCGGGCGAGACGCTGGTCTTCGTCGTCGACCTGCTCGGCGTGAGCTGACCGTTTGTCGGGGTCGCCGGTTCACACCGGCGGCCCCGGGCCGCGCCCGGGTGTGACGGTGCGCGCCGGCCTCGTCGGCCGGGAATCAGGCGGCCAGTTGCAGGTCGGTGGTCGCGACCACCGGGCGACCCGCGGCCTCGATCGGCGAGGCCAGCTCCAGAATCGGCATCACGCGGTGCAGCCCGCTGACGCGCAGCACCCTCGCCACCATCGGGCTCGGGTCGACCAGGACCAACTCGCCACCGCAGGCCCGCACGCGCAGATGCGCGGCGAGCAGCGTGCGAACGCCAGCGGCGGAGAGCAGCCGCAGACCGGACATCTCCAGTTGGAGCACCGGGCGGGCCGGCGCGGACCACAACGCGGACCGGAACGCGGCCACCGTGGCGATGTCGACCTCGCCGGCCACCCGCACGAGGACCATCTGGTCACCCACGCTGACCTGCACGTCGAGCCGATCGCTGTGCTCTTCCATGCCCAAAAATCTAGCCGCCACCACCGACACTTTCGCCCCTCCGCGGAGTGATTCCGGGTACGCCCAGGGGCATACCCCGAGGTGCACCACCTCCCTCTCGGGGTGGAGTCGGGGGCCCGGGCGGCGCGCCGCGCGGGCGCGGAACCCGGGGGTCGACCGAGACCGGGGTGGAGAATAGGCCGATGCTGATCCCCCGGCCCCGGCCGCCCCGGCTGATCCGTCCCGTCCGCGAGCCGGCGACCAGCCCTCCGGCGCTGACCGGGGCGTGGGCCCCCACCGACCGCCGGCTCGACGAGGCCGAGTTGCTACCCCTCCCCGCGGGCGCCGTCGGCCCGGAGGACGTGCTGGTCGACGGCGCCGGACGGGTGATCAGTGGCGACGAGGACGGTCGGCTCTGGTGGTGGCCGGTCGACGCCTCGGCCGGCACCCCACCCCAACTGCTGGCCCAGACCGGTGGCCGTCCGCTCGGCATCGAGTTGGACCGGTCCGGCGAGGCCCTGGTGGTCTGCGACGCGTACCGCGGGTTGCTGCGGGTCACGCCGGACGGCGCGGTACGCGAACTGACCGGAACGGGACCCCCGGTGCACCTGGCCAACAACGCGACGGTGGGCCGCGACGGCACCATCTACTTCACCGACAGCTCCGACCGGTTTCCGGTGTCCCACTGGAAGCGGGACCTGCTGGAGCACCGCCCCAACGGTCGGGTGCTGGCCCACCATCCGGGCAGCGGCCGCACCGAGGTGGTGACCGACGGGCTGTACTTCCCCAACGGGATCGCGCTGACCCCGGACGAGTCGGCGCTGATGCTCGTGGAGACCAGCACCCACCGTCTGCTGCGCGTCGAGCTGAGCGGAGGTGTGCGCGTCCTCGCCGACCTGCCCGCGTACCCGGACAACCTCGCCTCGGTGGGCGACGGAACGTACTGGATCGCACTGCCCAGCCCACGGGTGCCGATCGCCGAGCGGCTGCTGCCCCACCCGCGGCTGCGCCAGATCGCCGCCCTGCTGCCCGACGCGATGCAGCCGCAGCCACGCCGCTACGGGCTGGTCGCGCTGGTCGACGGCGCGGGCGCGGTCCGCCGAACGCTGCACGGTCCGAACGGGCACTACTCGATGATCACCGGGGTACGCCAGCACGGCGACCAGCTCTGGCTGGGCAGCCTGACCGGCTCCGGGGTGGCCCGCGTACCCCTGGGGTGATGGCCGTAGCCACGGACGCCGCGCCGGTCGCCGAAACGGCGCCCGGCGGCGACCGGCGGCGTTGGGGCTGACCGGCGGCGTTGGCGCTGACCGGCGGCGTTGGGTTGACCGGTGGCGTTTCGGGGCGCGGCTCCGCCTGTGTGGTCGCGGCTGGGCCAGCGATCGTCAGACGGCGACGAGGCCGGTCCGCCGTCGTGGCGGGCCGGCCTCGTTCTGCCGTAGGCGGTTACTCAGCGGCCGCTGACCGAGGGTGCCGGTGCGGGTGAGCCGCCGGCCACCGCGCCCGGGTGCGCCGGGGCGACCGGGGCGGGCTTGAGCCCGGGCGGCACCGGCAGGGCGCTGCCCCGGGCGAACTCGTCCCAGCTCACGTTCCAGGCGGTCCAACCGTTGCCCGGCTGTAGCTCCACCTCGGTGCCCTTGACGGTGACCAGGTCACCGACCTGCGTCACCCCCATCAACCAGTTGGCCGCGGTGGCGGAGACGTTCGCGCAACCGTGCGAGACGTTGGTGTTGCCCTGGTCCCCCTCCGACCAGGGGGCGGAGTGGATGAACTCACCGCCCCAGGTGTAGCGCTGGGCGTCGTCGACGTCGACCACGTAGCCACCGTCCGGCTCACCCCGGGTGTCGAAGGTGACCCGCTCGTGCTTCTCCATGATCACCATCTTGCCGCTGGAACTCGGCGTGCTCGGCTTACCCAGGCTGACCGGGATCCGGCGGACCTGCTTGCCGTCGCGCAGCACCGTCATCTGCTTGGTGGCGTTGTCGATCTCCAGCGAGACCTGTCGTCCGATCTTGGAGGTCGCAGTCCGCTCGGCGTCGCCGACCCGGTCCTTTCCGATCGGCAGACCCTCCAGACCGGCCCGGACGCTGATGGTGGTACCCGGCTTCCAGAAATCGGGTGCCCGGTAATAGACCTGACTTCCATCCTCAAGCCACGACCAGGTGCCCGGCTGCGGCGGATTGGTCTTTACGAACAACCGTCGCTGGACATCCGCTCTGGCCTCTTTCGGAATTCCCGGGTCGAACGCCACCGTTACCGGCATCGCCGTGCCGTACGTCCGATTGCCGTTGAAATAGAGGGTGCTGGTGATCTGCGGCTTGGTCGATTTGGCCATCGTCGTGAACGTGGTGGTGCGGGTGGTGGTGGCACCTGAGTCACCGGTCGCGGTCACCTCGGCGGTGTAGGTCCGTCGTGGTTGCAGCGGAGCGCTCGGCACCCAGCCGGAGCCGTCCTCGCGCGGCTCGGCGTTGACCTGCTTGCCCTTGTCGTCGGTGAGGCGTACGCCGGTGACCCGCCCACCCTTGACCACGGTGCCCAGCTCGGCGCTGACCGGGACGTCCCGGGCCTTGTCCCCCGGTGTCACGGCGAGCTCCGGCGGGGCGGCGTGCTTCTTGGCCGAGCCGGTCGCCGACCCTCGGTCGACGGTGCACGCACCCAGGGCGAGTGGTGCGGCTGCGATGGTTACCGCCAACAGCGTCAATCGCCGCCTAGACGTCATGTTTCAATCCCCCCGTTTTCGACTTCCCTCCGCCACATTCTTGCCCGCTTCACGGGGTCATTAGCGGCATTCGGAAATAATCGGCGGCGCATTTACCGGAGCATTCTCCGACAATGTTCCAGTTGGCGGAACAGGCGTTCAACCGACCCATGTCATGCGCTTTGTTCCGCTTGAGCGACGCGACGTCGACTGTCCGGATGTCGGGGCGGCGTTGGCACCCGATGGCAGCCTGTCGCCGCCTACACCCATCCGCGCGACGTTTGTCCGGTCCGTGGGTGCTGGTGCGGTCGATCCGCTTCGTGATCCACTCGCGTTGCAGGAAGTGGCGGCATCGCAACGTCCGGGATACCGCGACTTCCGTGAACCGAGTGGATCACCGGCGGGAAGTAGAAGGTCAGGCCCGGTGGCGCACCTCGTGGGCGGACTTTTGTCAGTTGGAGCGAAACTTCTGCCGAACGCGACGAAGCTTTGCCTTCGTCCGGGGGCAAGGGTAAGGTCTCGATCTAGATAGAGGGTTGCCCATTCGTCGATCAACTTGCCGCCACCTCTGCCGGGTCGCCGCGTTCCGCTCCCGATGGGTCCGGGCCGCACCCGCGCGCCGTCCCTCACCGTCCAGCCGGAGCCCGCCTCCGGCCGGTTCGGCGCGCCCGGCGGACGGCAGTCAGGTCGACCGCCGCCGACGGCGTACCAGCCGTCAGGAAGGGACCACCACCATGGATCAACAACTCAACCGACCGGGGCCGACACCGGCATCCGAGCCGGTCAGTCGGCGTGGAGTGCTGCGCGCCGCGACCGTTTCCGCGGCCGCCGTCGGCGCCGCCGGTCTGCTCGGCGGCACGGCCGTCGCCGCGCCCGCCGCGTCCACCGGGCAGGCCCAGGGCCGGCGTCGGGTGCCGGTGGACCGGATCAGCATTCAGCTCTACACGCTGCGCGACCAGCTCGCCGCCGACCTGCCCGGCACCCTGGACGCGCTGCGCCGGATCGGCTACCGGCGGGTGGAGCACGCCGGTTTCGTCGGACGCACCGCCGCACAGTTCCGGGCCGCGCTCGACGAGGCCGGGCTGCGTTCCACCTCCGGGCACGTCGGCATCCCGCAGCCGTTCGACGCGGCCACCTGGGAGCAGGCCCTCGCCGACGCCAACGTGGTGGGCTGCAAGAAGATCGTCCACCCGTACTTCGGTCGGGACGCCAACGGTCAGGCGATCCGGGACCCCAACGTCTACCGGGCCCTGGCGCGCAACCTGAACAAGGCCGGCCGGCTGGCTGAACGCGCCGGGCTCGACTTCGGCTACCACAACCACCAACTGGAGTTCGTGCCGTTGACCGACGGCTCGACCGGCTTCGAGATCCTCACCGGGCAGACCGACCCGCGCCTTGTCCACTTCGAACTCGACCTCTACTGGACCTGGCGGGGCGCGCACGACCCGGTCGACGTGTTCCGGGCCAACCGGGGCCGGATCCGCCAAGTGCACGTCAAGGACCTCGACGTCGAGGGTGGTTTCGCCGACCTCGGCGACGGCGTCATCGATTTCGGCCGCATCTTCGCCCACGAGCGGGAGGCCGGCATCGAGGAGTACATCGTGGAGCGTGACGACGCGGGCACCGCGCCGCGCTCCCCCGCCGACGCCCTGGACACCGCTCGCGTCGGCTTCGACTATCTCGCTTCACTTCGGTACTGAAAACACCCCGGGGGACACACCTGATGAGAAGGACCGCATTCGCGTCCGCCCTGCTGCTGGTGACGGCCGGTCTGGCCGTACCACCGTCGGCAGCGGCCGCAGCGCCGGCCGCGCCGCCGGACAGTAGTTTCCAGAAAGTGACACTGAACGACTTCCCGGGCGAGCCGATGAGCCTCGCCGTCCTGCCCGACCTGCGGGTGCTGCACACCTCCCGTACCGGTGAGGTCCGCATCCACGACCCGCGCACCGGGCTGAACACCCTCGCCGCCGACATCCCGGTGTACGAGCACGACGAGGAGGGGTTGCAGGGGGTCGCCATCGACCCGAACTTCGCCCAGAACAAGTGGGTGTACCTCTACTACTCGCCGCCGATGGACACGCCGGTGGACGACCCGACGACCCCCGGCGTCAACGAGGGGGACGCGCCGGAGACCGGCACCGAGGCGGACTGGCAGCGGTTCAAGGGCGCGCTGCGGTTGTCCCGGTTCAAGCTGGACGGGACGAAGCTGAACCTCGCCAGCGAGCAGCAGATCATCGACGTGCCCACCGACCGGGGCATCTGCTGCCACGTCGGCGGCCAGATCGACTTCGACAGCAAGGGCAACCTGTACCTGTCGACGGGTGACGACACCAACCCGTTCGCCTCCGACGGCTACATCCCGATCGACGAGCGGGCCGACCGCCACCCGGCCTTCGACGCCCAGCGCACCGCGGCCAACACCAACGACCTGCGCGGCAAGCTGCTGCGCATCAAGGTGAAGAACGGTGGCGGTTACACGGTGCCGGCCGGCAACCTGTTCAAGCCCGGCACGGCGCAGACCCGCCCGGAGATCTACGCGATGGGGCTGCGCAACGCGTTCCGGTTCGCCGTCGACAGGCGTACCGACAACGTGTACGTGGGCGACTACTCGCCGGACGCCTCCAACCCGAACCCGGAGCGCGGCCCGGCCGGGCACGGCCGGTGGTTGCTCGTCGACAAGCCGGCGAACTACGGCTGGCCGTACTGCGTGACGCCGACGATCGCCTACCGCGACTACGACTTCGCCACCGGTGAGTCCGGCGCCAAGTTCAACTGCAAGCGCCCGGTCAACGACTCACCGCACAACACCGGCAAGCGCGTGCTGCCGCCGGTCGAGCAGCCGGAGGTCTGGTACGCGGCCGCCCCCTCGGCCGAGTTCCCGCAGCTGGGCACCGGCGGCATCTCTCCGATGGGTGGCCCGGCGTACGACTACGACGGAACCAGCACGTCGCGCACCCGCTGGCCGGCCTACTACGACGGGGTGCCGCTGTTCTACGAGTGGTCCCGCGACTACATCAAGGAGTTCCGCCTCGACGAGGACGGCGACGTGACGGACATCCGTCCGGTGGCGCCGTCGCTGGTGGTGGACAACCCGATGGACATGGAGTTCGGCCCGGACGGCGCGCTCTACGTGCTGGAGTACGGCGACGGCTACTTCGCCGAGAACCCGGACGCGCAGCTGTCCCGGATCGACTTCGTCCGGGGCAACCGGACGCCGATCCCGAAGATCAGCGGCACCCCGACGGTGGGGCAGGCCCCGCTGACCGTGGCGTTCTCCAGCGCCGGAACGACCGACCCGGACGGTGACAAGCTGAGCTACGCGTGGGACTTCAACGCGGACGGCTCGGTGGACAGCACCGACCCGAACGCGAGCTGGACGTTCCCGGAGAACGGCTCGTACACGCCGACGTTGAAGGTGACCGACCGCACCGGACGGTCCGCCTCGGCGTCCCTGCCGCTGGTGGTGGGGCCGACCGCGCCGGTCGTCGAGTTCGTCGCCCCGGTGACCGGGCAGCCGTTCCAGTTCGGTCAGACGGTGGCGTACGAGGTGAAGGTCACTGACGACCTGCCGGTGGACTGCTCAAAGGTGAAGGTCACCTACGTGCTCGGGCACGATGAGCACGGGCACCCGCTCTCCACCTCGACGGGTTGCTCCGGGAGCATCCCCACCTTCGTGGATGGTGGGCACAGCGGCGCGGACAACCTGACCGCGGTGTTCGTCGCGGAGTACACCGACGCGGGCTCACCCGCGCAGTCGGGCTCGGCGACGGTCGTGCTGGACCCGACCCCGGCGGTGGCCGGTCTGGCCGGCTGATCAGCTCAACCGAGACAGCGGCGGCGGTCGGATCACTCCGGCCGCCGCCGCACGTCGTCCAGCTCCAGGGTCCCGCCGGGTGGCCGCTCAGCTCCAGTCGCTGTCCACGTGGTTGTCGCGCCACCGTCCGCCCACCGGCGGGGTGTCCAGTCGCATCCCCTCGTCGGCGTTGCCGGCTAGGTCGTTGTCCTCCACCCGGCAGTCCACGCAGCTGCCCCGCCCGGTGATCCACAGGCCGTGCGTCTGGGTCTGGTTGTCGTGGTTGTCCCAGATCCGGTTGCCCCGGATGGTGGCCGAGTCGAAGTGCGCGTCGATGGCGATACCGGCCCGCAACTGCGGTGCGGCGGCCAGTTCGTACCCGCATCCCGGCGGTGGCACGTCCCCGCTCCACGCGGTGAACGCGTCCGGGCGCACCGGGGCGAGGGTGAGTTCGTCGCCGGTGTTGGAGGCCACCATGGCAACGGCCTTCCCGACCCGCAGGACCTTGCCCCGGTGTCCGTCGTGCGGCCAGGTGGCCGACCGGTCCACCAGGCACCGCTCGCTGTAGCGGACGGCGTCGCCGGCATTCCCGGTGCCCTCGCCGGTCTGGCGCCCGTTGTTGCGGATCCGGTTGTTGAGCAGCACCGCGTCGGTCATCTGGTGGTCGATCCGGATCGCGTCGAGGCCGTTGCCCCAGAACTCGTTGCTCTCGATCACCACGTCGCGGATCGAGCCCCGGTAGCCGCGCCCGAGGTCGTGCGCATGGTAGCCGTGCCGGCCGTTGCCGCTGATCCGGTTGCCCCGGACGGTGTACGGGCCGGGGCTGTTGCCGATGCTGATCCCGTCGCACATGTTGCCGTCGATGACGCAGTCGGTGAGCAGCCCGCCGCGGCCGGCCACGGACGAGGTGCCCTGCGCCGACACGTCGAACCCGGTCTCCAGGTTTTCGGTCATGGTGCAGGCGGAGACGATCAGCCCGTCGGCGCCCCAGTCGGAGATGCCGAAGCGGTTGCCCTGACTGTGGCAGCCGATGATGCGGTAGCCGCGCGGCGGCGGCCAGTAGTCCTTCTGCAGCTCCAGGAAGATGCCGTTGGTGCCGTTGGCCAGGGCGGTGCAGTTCGCGATGGTCAGCCGCTCCACCGTGCCCCAGCCGCCGATGCCGATGCCGATGCCCGCGCCGCCCATCTGCTCGCCGTTGTCCAGGCGGCCACAGCCGACCACCACCACACCGTCGACCAGGGAGTCCTGGAGGAAGTCGCAGCCCAGCCCGGTGGCTGCGGTGTGGTGGATGTAGAGGTTGCGGAAGACGCCCCGCACCATGTACTGGATGCCGAGGCCCTTGGCCAGGTAGTTGTACTCGGCCATGGCGACGCCGGAGCCGTCGATCTGGAAGTCGGCGAAGGTGCAGTCGGCGATGTGCCGGTCCCGGTCGGCGCCGTGCTGCACGGTGGTCCAGAAGGCCAACGGGGTCGGGTCGGCCCGGTTGCCCTCGTTGCTGAGCATGAACCGGGTGGCCGCCGGGCCGGCCCCGATCAGCGACACCCCGCTGCGCCACACCGTGCCCGCGTCCCGGATCGAGTAGATGCCCGGCGGGCAGTAGATGACCCGGGCCCGCCCGTCCGAGGCGTAACCGGCGCCGAGGCGGTCCACGAGGGCGGCCAGCGCCGGCTGGTCGTTTGTCGCGCCGTCACCGGTCAGCCCGTACTCCAGCGCGTCGCAGTACAGCGGCGCGCCGGCCGAGGCGGGCCGTCGTACCCGGACCGAGTTCAGTAGCAGTTCGTTCGCCACGGCCACAGGTCGGCTCCCTTCGACGCGTTCGGTGCGTTCCGGCGGGGCCGACTTCCCGATCACGCCGCCGGGAAACCCCGGCCCGCTGACACCGCCGGGCAGCCCTGGACGTGCGCCGGCCCCGGCGCCGCACGGGCAGCGCCGGGGCCGGGGGTACGCGTCAGACGGCGGCGATCAGCAGCGCCGGGCGCTCCACGCAGTCGGCGACGTGCCGCAGGAAGCCCCCGGCCACCCCGCCGTCGCAGACCCGGTGGTCGAAGGTGAGGCTGAGCTGGGTCACCTTGCGGACGGCGAGTTGCCCGTCGACCACCCACGGCTTGTCCACGATCCGCCCGACCCCGAGCAGGGCCGCCTCGGGGTGGTTGATGATCGGTGTGGAGCCGTCGACGCCGAACACCCCGTAGTTGTTCAGCGTGAAGGTGCCGCCGGTCAGCCGGGCCGGGGGCAGGCTGCCGGCCCGCGCGGCGGCGGTGGTCGCCGCCAGTTCGGCGGCCAGTTCGGCGGTGGTGAGCCGCTGGGCATCGCGCAGCACCGGCACCAGCAGACCTCGGTCGGTCTGCGCGGCGATGCCGAGGTGCACCCCGGCGGACTGGACGATGCGCTGCGCCTCGGTGTCGACCCGGGAGTTGAGCTGCGGGAACCGGCGCAGCCCGCTGAGGCAGATCCGGGCCAGCAGGGCCAGGATGCTCACCGGCGCGTCGGGCGTCGCCGCGTTGATCGCGGCGCGGGTCTCCAGCAGCCCGGTGGCGTCCACGTCGACCCAGATGGTCACCTCCGGGATCTCCCGCCGGCTGCGGGAGAGCTTGTCGGCGATCACCTTGCGGATGCCGGTGAGCGGGACGATCACGTCGCCGTCGCCGTCGCCGACCGGGGCCGACCCGACCTGCGGGTCCGGCACGGCGGCGAGCCGGGCGGCGGGCGCGGTCAGCGCGGCCTCCACGTCGGCGCGGCGGATCACGCCCCCGGGCCCGGTGCCCCGCACCGTGTCGAGGTCGACGCCGTGCTCGCGGGCCAGCCGCCGCACGATCGGCGAGATGACCCGGGCGGCGGACGACCGCGCCGGGTCAACAGACGCGGCGGGAGCGGCCTCGGCAGCCGCGCCGGCCGGGCCCGCGTCGGCCGGTTCGGGCGCCACCGCCAGGCGGGGTCGACGCCGACGGCGGGTGGCGGTGCCGTGGCCGGTGCCGTACCCGATCAGCACGTTGCCGGACCCGGCCCGCTCCTCCTCGCGGTAGGTGGCGTGCCCGGCGGGCTCGTCGCCCCCGTCCAGCGGCGCGATGGTGATCAACGGCTGGCCGACCGGGCGTACCTCACCGGCCGCGCCGTGCAGGGCGACGACCCGGCCGGCGTACGGGCAGGGCACGTCGACGACGGCCTTGGCGGTCTCCACCTCGACCACGCTCTGGTCGACAGTGACCACGTCACCGACGGCGACCCGCCACTCGACGATCTCGGCCTCGCTCAGCCCCTCGCCCAGGTCGGGCAGGAGGAAGACCTGCGTCCGTCCGACGGTGGTCATGCCGCCGCCCAACGCGCGTCCGGCTGGTCGTCCCACTGCAGGCGGGCCACCGCGTCGAGCACCCGGTCCACGCCGGGCAGGTGGGTGTGCTCCAGCATCGGCGCCGGGTACGGGATGTCCAGCCCGGCGACCCGCAGCACCGGGGCGTGCAGCGCGTGGAAGCAGCGCTCCTGCACCCGGGCGGCGATCTCCGCGCCGACACCCGCGAAGCCCGGCGCCTCCTGGATCACCACACACCGGCCGGTTCGCCGGACCGAGGCGGTGATGGTGGCGTCGTCGAACGGCACGATCGTGCGCACGTCGACGACCTCCAGGTCCCACCCCTCCTCCCGGGCGGCCTCGGCGGCCTCCAGCGCGACCGGCACCGCCGGCCCGTACGCCACCAGGGTGGCGTCGCGTCCGGGCCGGCGCACGACGGCCCGGCCGAACGGCTCGGTGCGGGTCGGCAGGGACGCCTCGGCGCTGGCGAAGTAGAGCTTCTTGGGCTCCATGAAGACCACCGGGTCGGGGTCCTCGATCGCCTCGCGCAGCAGCGAGTACGCGTCGTCGACGGTCGCCGGTGTGACCACCTTCAGCCCGGGGGTGTGCGCGTAGTACGCCTCGGACGAGTCGCAGTGGTGCTCGACTCCGCCGATCCCGCCCGCGTACGGCACCCGGATGACGATCGGCACGCTGAGCTTGCCCCGGGTGCGGTTGCGCAGCTTCGCCACGTGCGAGGCGATCTGCTCGAACGCCGGGTACGCGAACGCGTCGAACTGCATCTCGACCACCGGGCGCAGGCCGGACATGGCCATGCCGACGGCGAAGCCGACGATGCCGGCCTCGGCGAGGGGGGTGTCGAAGCAGCGGTTCTCGCCGAAGCGGGCCTGGAGGCCGTCGGTGATCCGGAAGACGCCGCCGAGCGCGCCGACGTCCTCACCGAAGACGACGACCCGGTCGTCGGCAGCGAGCGCGTCGGCGAGCGCCGCGTTGAGCGCCTTCGCCATGGTGGTGGCCATCAGGCGTCGCCCTCCTCGGCGTGGGCGGCGGCCAGTTCGGCGCGGACCTGCTCACGCTGTTCGATCAGTTGCGGGGTGGGCTCGGCGTAGACGTGGTCGAAGAGGCTCAGCGGGTCGACCGTGGGCTGCTCGTTCATCCGGGTCCGCAGGTCCGCCGCGTACGCCTCGGCCTGCTCGGCGATCTCGGCGACCGCCGCGTCGTCGAGCACACCACGGGCGCGCAGGTAGGTCTCCAGCCGGGCGACCGGGTCCCGGTCCCGCCAGGCGTCGACCTCGGCGCCGTCGCGGTAGCGACTGGCGTCGTCGGCGTTGGTGTGCGGCTCCATCCGGTAGGTGTGCGCCTCGACCAGGAACGGCCCCTTGCCGGCCCGGGCGTGGGCGACCGCGCGGGTGAGCACGGCGAGCACCGCGACCGGGTCGTTGCCGTCGACCTGCTCGCTGGGTACGCCGTAGCCGACGCCCTTGTAGGCCAGCGACGGCGCGGCGGTCTGCCGCGACAGCGGGACGCTGATGGCGTACCGGTTGTTCTGCACGAAGTAGACCACCGGTGCCTTGAACACGGCGGCGAAGTTGATCCCCTCGTGGAAGTCACCCTCGCTGGTGGCGCCGTCGCCGATGAAGGCAAGCGCCACGGTGTCGCGACCCTGGTACGCCTCGCCGTGCGCCAGCCCGGCGGCGTGCACGCACTGGGTGGCGAGGGGGGTGCACTGCGGTGCGGTGTGCACCTCGGTCGGGTCGTAGCCGCAGTGCCAGTCGCCGCGCAGCAGGGTGAGCACCTCGACCGGGTCGATGCCCCGGGCAACCAGCGCCATCGATTCGCGGTACGTGGGGAAGACCCAGTCGGTGTCGCGGACCGCGAGGACCGCGCCGACCTGGCACGCCTCCTGACCCCGGGAGGACGGGTAGACGGCGAGCCGGCCCTGCTTGGTCAGGGCGGTCGCCTGGGTGTCGAAGCGCCGACCGAGCACCATCCGGCGGTACAGCTCGCGCAGCACCTCGGCGGGTGGTTCGGGGTAGTCGGCGCGGGCGGGCAGCGGCGTGCCGTTCTCGGCGAGCAGGCGGACCGGCTCGGCGTCGGGCAGCAACGAGCGCGCCGGGTCGGGCGGGGTGACCGTTCGACGGGTGCGCGGGGATGCCCTGCGGACCGCCTGGGGAGTGGTCGTCACGGCGGAACCTCCTGGGACGTGTGGTGAGCCTATGCTTCCGCTTGTGGATGATTGACTCAAGATCGACACAGAAGGCGGGACGGTTGGCATGCGGAGGGCCGGTCAGTGAGCCAGGAGGCCGCCGACGAAGCAGGTCGGGGTGCGGGATCGGGACGATCGGCCCGAGCCCTGGACGAGGTCGACCGACGGATCCTCGACGAGCTGGTCCGCGACGGTCGGACGTCGGTGCGCACCCTCGCCGAACGGATCCACATCTCCCGCACCAACGCGTACGCGCGGGTGGAGCGGTTGCTCCGCGACGGGGTGATCACCGGGTTCCGGGCCCAGGTGGCGCCCGAGGCGGCCGGGTTGGGCACGTCGGCGTACATCGCCCTGACCATCGAGCAGAACACCTGGCGGGAGGTGTCGGCCGAGCTGGCCCAGGTGCGCTACATCGAGCACGCCGCGCTGCTCGGCGGCGACCACGACGTGCTCGCGCTGGTACGCGCGCCGGACAACGCCGCCCTGCGTGACGTGGTGCTGGGCCGGGTGCAGAGCATCCCCGGGGTGCTGTCCACCCGCACCTGGCTGGTCTTCGAGGAGTTCGACGGCGCCGGCAGCCCCTGGGCGTGAGCGGCGGCCTCTGGGCCTTGCCGGCGGCGCGGCTCAGCGCTCCGGCGGGGCCTCCAGCCCGTCGCGGTCGGCCAACTCCAGCAGCGGTTCCAGCGAGTGCCGGGCACCGTCCAGGCCGGCGTGCGGGTCGCCGCGCTCGGCGAACCGGGCCGGCATGCTGAGCACGTCGAAGTCCTCCGGGCGAACCTGGTCCAGCTCCGACCAGTCCAGCGGCGCGGAGACCAGCGCGGCCGGCGTCGGCCGGATCGAGTACGCCGAGGTCACCGTGTGGTCCCGGGCCATCTGGTTGTAGTCGACGAAGACCGGCCGGTCCCGCTGCTCGCGCCACCACGTGGTGGTGACCAGGTCCGGCAGCCGGCGCTGCATCTCCCGGCCCAGCGCGAGCACCGCCCGGCGACACTCACCGAAGCTCCACCGCGGCTCGATCGACAGGTAGACGTGCAGGCCCCGACCGCCGGTGGTCTTCGGATAGGCGGTCATGCCCAGCTCGGCGAGGAAGGCTTGCACCTCGTGCGCCACCGGCACCACCTGCGCGAAGTCGACGCCGGGCATCGGGTCCAGGTCGATGCGCAGCTGGTCGGGGCGTTCCACGTCGGCGGCGGTGACCGGCCACGGGTGGAACCGCAGGGTGCCCAGGTTGGCCGCCCAGATGACCACGGCCAACTCGCTCGGCGCGACCTCGTCGGCGGTACGACCACTGGGGAAGGTGATGTGCGCGGTCCGCACCCACTCGGGCGCGCCCGCCGGCAGCCGCTTCTGGTAGAACGCGTCGCCCCGGTTTGTCTGCCGGGTGGCGATCGTCGCGCCCTCGAAGACCCCCCGCGGCCAGCGTTCCAGCATGGTCGGCCGATCCCGCAGCGCGCGCAGGATGCCGTCGCCCACCGCCAGGAAGTAGCGGACCACGTCCAGCTTGGTCAGCCCACGCTCGGGAAAGTACGGCTTGTCGGGGCTGGAGACGCGGACCAGCCGCTCCCCTACCTTGATTTCCTCCGCCGCTGTGGCCACGCCCCCGAGGGTACGACCTGTGGCCCACGCCGGACGTCCACCGAGCGGACATCGGCATGGCGGATCACCGGACACGGTTACCGTCGGCGGCGCCCGGGTAGGGGGGCCGCATGGCGGAACTGGCAACCCTCTGGATCGTCCGGCACGGCGAGAGCACCGCGAACGTGGCGGCGACACAGGCCGAGGCAACCGGCGCCGAGCTGATCGACCTCACCCACCGCGACGCCGACGTGCCGCTCTCCGCGACCGGCGAGGATCAGGCTCGGGCGACCGGCCGTTGGCTGGCCGAGCTGCCGGAGGCGAGGCGCCCGGACGTGGCGGTGGTGTCGCCGTACCTGCGCGCGGTGCAGACCTCCCGGTTGGCGCTGGCCGGCACCGACATTCCGGTCCACCGCGACGAACGGCTGCGCGACCGGGAGCTGGGCATCCTCGACGGGCTGACCGGGCACGGGGTGCGGCGGCGCTACCCGGACGAGGCCGACCGCCGGGAGCGGTTGGGCAAGTTCTACTACCGGCCGCCGGGCGGGGAGTCGTGGACCGACGTGGCGTTGCGGCTGCGGACGCTGCTGGGCGACCTGCGCCGGGACCACGAGGGTTGCCGGGTGCTGCTCTTCGGCCACGACGCGCTGGTCTTCCTGCTTCGCTATCTGGTGGAGGGGTTGACCGAGGACGAGCTGATGGCGCTCACCCGGCAGGACGTGATCGCCAACTGTTCGATCACCGAGTGGTCGGCGGACGGCGAGGACCGACTGGCGCTCACCGCCTTCAACCACGTCGAGCACCTGCGTCAGCAGGGCGCCCGGCCGACCAGGGAGGACGAGATCCATGCCGAGCCGGTCTGAGGTGAAGGTGATCACCCCTGCGTTGCTGCGGGACTGGGCGCTGCCGGTGCCGGCCGGTGGAAAGGAGAGCCGGGGCACCGTGCTGGTGGTCGGTGGTTCCCGTTTCACACCGGGCGCGGTGCTGCTCGCCGGGGTGGCCGCGTTGCGCGCCGGCGCCGGGGTGCTCCAGCTCGCCGCCGCCGAGTCCACCGCCGCCGCGCTGAGCATCCAGGTGCCCGAGGCGCTGGTGGTCGGACTGCCGGAGACCGCCGACGGCGCGGTGGCCGCCGACCGGGACGGGCAGCTCGGCGACCTGGTCGCGCAGGCCGACGTGGTGGCGGTCGGCCCCGGCCTGAAGGCGATCGACGAGACCAACCGGCTGCTGGGCCTGGTCCTGGAGGCGGCCCGTCCGGAGACGTCGCTGGTGCTCGATGCGTACGCCCTCGGTGCGCTCAGCCACGCACCGGAGCTGTTGGTCGGCTCGGGTCGGCCCGTGGTGCTCACCCCCAACGTCACCGAGGCCGGGCACCTGCTCGGGCGGGACCCGGGCGACGACCTGGACGCCGAGGCGGCCGAGTTGGCCGTCCGGTACGAGGCGGTCGTGTCGCTGTACGGGCACGTGGCCGCCCCGGACGGGCGGGGTTGGCGGGAGGAGAGCGGCGACGCCGGGCTGGGCACCTCCGGCAGCGGGGACGTGCTCGCCGGGTTGCTGGCGGGGCTGCTGTCCCGGGGTGCCGACCCGGCGCAGGCGGCCTGCTGGGGCTCGTTCGCGCACTCGGTGAGCGGTCAGCGGCTGATCCCCCGTTACGGCCGGATCGGCTTTCTGGCTCGGGAGCTGCTCGACGAGATCCCCCGCACGTTGGCCATGGTCTGAGCCGGTTTCACCTGTTTCCGCAGTCGGCGTGGGGGTACCGGAACTGCACCAGCCGAGACTTTTCAGGGAGGTCATACCGGTGTCGACCGATGCCATCGTCCTGCTCAAAGAGGACCACAAGGAAATGCGCCGCCTGTTCAAGGCCTTCCAGGACGCCGAGGAGGGGCCGGCGAGCCAGCGGCAGAAGCTGGTGAACCAGATCCTGGAGGCACTGACGGTGCACACCTACCTGGAGAACGAGGTGATGTACCCGGAGGTCCGTCGGCTGCTGCCCGACCTGGAGGACGACATCCTCGAGTCGTACGAGGAACACCACGTCGCCGACGTGCTCTGCGCCGAGCTGGCCAGCATGGACGCCGACGACGAGCGGTTCAACGCCAAGACGACAGTGCTGATCGAGAACGTCACCCACCACGTCGAGGAGGAAGAGGAGGAGTGGTTCCCCAAGGTCCGGGACGCGCTGGGCCGCAAGCAGCTCCAGGAGATCGGCGAGAAGATGATCGCGTTGCGCGCGGACGCGCCGCGTACCCCCACCGCGCCGAAGGCGATCAAGAAGGCGCTCGATGCGGTGACGGCCTGAGGCGCCCGCTCACACCGAAGGGCCCGGCATCGTGCCGGGCCCTTCGTCGTGCTCCACGGGTCAGCTGCCCGAGCCCGGCTCGGCCATCTTGCGGTGCTGCTCGGACTTGAGCTTGTCCGGAATGATCTTGCCGGCCGCGGTCTGCACCTTGTTCATCAGCGAACCGGCGGTGATCGTCTGATCACCCCTCATCATCGCCTCGAAGCCCTGCGCGGCGACCTTCGCCGGGTCGTCCTTCTTACCCGAGCCCACCCGGGTGTCCTCCATGTCGGCCCGGTCGAAGAACTCCGTGTCCGTCGGCCCGGGCATCAGCGAGGTCACCGTGACGCCGGTGTCCTTCAGCTCGTTGCGCAGCGCCTCGGCGAAGGACTGCACGAACGACTTCGACGCGTTGTAGACCGCCTGGAACGGCCCCGGCATGGTGGAGGCGATCGACGAGGTGAAGAGGACCCGTCCCGTACCCCGCTCGACCATCCCGGGCAGCAGCTTCTTCGCCAGGTGCACCGTCGAGCGCACGTTGAGGTCGACGATCTCCAACTCGTCGGCGAGGTCGGTGCCGCCGACGAAGGCGCCACCGGCGCCGCGACCGGCGTTGAGCGCCAGCGCGTCCAGCGGCCGTCCGGTCGCGGTGACGGCGGCCACCAGCTCGGTCACCCCCTGCTCGCGGGCCAGGTCGACGCGGACCGACCAGATCTGCGGGCCGCCGTCGCGGCGCAGCTTCTGTGCCGCCAGGTCGATGCCGTCGTCCTCGGCGGCGATCACCAGGTCGAAGCCGTGCTCGACGAACTGCGCCGCCAGCTCGTACCCGATGCCGCTGGAGGCCCCGGTCACCAGGGCGAGCGGCCGGGTGGAGGTGGGTGTGGTCATGTTCTCGACTCCTTCTGTGCGAACCCTGGCCGCACCCTCGACGGTGCGGTGGTCACCTACCGTGTGCCCCGCGACGCACCGCCCAATCACGTCGGCGGGGTCGCCTCCCGGAGGGCGGCCCGAACGGCCGGTTCCGGCCCGGTAGGATCGGCCCGGGCCGTTACTGGCGCGTGGGGATGGAGAACCATCGGGGAGCGGCCTCGTCACGTGGACGTTTGCCGAGCGCCTGGGCCTTCCCGCACGTCTGTTGGAGGTCGCATGTCCCGCAACGCCGAGTCCACCGCATTCCGGAGCGCCCTTGAGGTGATCCGGGCTGTCGAGCCGCGGGTCGCCGACGCCATCGGCGCCGAGCTGACCGACCAACGGGAGTCGCTCAAGCTGATCGCCAGCGAAAATTACGCCTCCCCGGCGACCCTGCTGGCCATGGGCAACTGGTTCAGTGACAAGTACGCCGAGGGCACCGTCGGCCGCCGCTTCTACGCCGGCTGCCAGAACGTCGACACCGTCGAGGCGCTCGCCGCCGAGCACGCCCGGGAGCTGTTCGGCGCCGCGCACGCGTACGTGCAGCCCCACTCGGGCATCGACGCCAACCTGGTCGCCTTCTGGGCGGTGCTGGCCGACCGGGTGGAGTCCCCCGCCCTGAAGAAGGCCCAGGTCCGTCAGGTCAACGACCTCACCGAGGCCGACTGGTTCGCCTTGCGCCGCGAGCTGGGCAACCAGCGGATGCTCGGCATGTCGCTGGACGCCGGCGGTCACCTCACCCACGGTTTCCGGCCGAACATCTCCGGCAAGATGTTCGACCAGCGCAGCTACGGCACCGACCCAGCGACCGGCCTGATCGACTACGACCGGGTGGCCGAGGCCGCCCGCGAGTTCAAGCCGCTGATCCTGGTGGGTGGCTACTCGGCGTACCCCCGGAAGGTGAACTTCCGGATCCTGCGCGAGATCGCCGACTCGGTCGGCGCGACGTTCATGGTCGACATGGCGCACTTCGCGGGCCTGGTGGCCGGCAAGGTCTTCACCGGCGACTTCGACCCGGTGCCGCACGCGCACATCGTCACGACCACCACGCACAAGTCGTTGCGCGGCCCACGCGGCGGCATGGTGCTCTGCCAGCCGGAGCTGGCCGACCAGGTGGACCGGGGCTGCCCGATGGTGCTCGGCGGTCCACTGCCGCACGTGATGGCCGCCAAGGCGGTCGCGCTCGCCGAGGCCCGCCGGCCCGACTTCGCCGACTACGCCCAGCGGATCGTCGACAACGCGCAGGCGCTCGCCGAAGGGCTGCTGCGCCGGGGCGCGACGCTGGTCACCGGCGGCACCGACAACCACCTGGTGCTGATCGACGTGTCCGGCTACGGGCTCACCGGCCGGCAGGCCGAGCAGGCCCTCCTCGACTCGGGCATCGTCACCAACCGCAACTCGGTCCCGCAGGACCCGAACGGGGCCTGGTACACGTCCGGCATCCGGATCGGCACCCCGGCGCTGACCACGCGGGGCCTCGGCACCGCCGAGATGGACCAGACCGCCGAGCTGATCCACACCGTGCTGACCCAGACGACCGCCGGCGCCAACGCCGACGGCACACCGTCGAA
This sequence comes from Micromonospora sp. NPDC007208, assembly GCF_042869175.1. Lineage (NCBI taxonomy): Bacteria > Bacillati > Actinomycetota > Actinomycetes > Micromonosporales > Micromonosporaceae > Micromonospora > Micromonospora sp. NPDC007208. The sequence goes on from NZ_JBIAFG010000004.1 coordinate 96,303, forward strand.
GGCGAAGTACAACCTGGACGCCGGCCTGGCCGACAAGGTCGCCCGCCAGGCCACCGACCTGCTGGCCACGTACCCCCTCTACCCCGGCATCGACCTGAGCTAGCCCCCGCTCCCGTCGATCATGGAGTTGTGGTGCCCGATCCGGGTTGGAACGCGACTTTCGTCCACCACCACAACTCCATGATCGACGCGGAGGGGCGGCCGTCAGGCCATGGGGCGCTTCAGGTGGTAGCGGTGGACCTCGGTGCTGCCCTGGACGTTGTTGACGTCCTCGGCCGCGGAGACCAGCTCCCACCCCTCCCGGCCGGCGCGGTTGAGGTGCGCGATGGCGGTGTCGCCGTAGGCGGTGATGTCCTTGCGTGACCCGTCCGGCGCGTACCAGACGAACGAGACGTGAAAATTGCGGCCCTGTCCCTGATAGCGGCGGACGAGCAGGGCGTACTCCCAGGCAACCATGCGGCTTATTATGACCGTCCACCGAGGACGGCGGCACGCGGGTCGTCGCGCATTGCCATCCCGTGAACGCGGTGTGTCAACCCGCCCGGCGGGTCAGCTCGTCGGTGATCAGCGCCGCGAGGCGGTCCAGCCCGACGTCGATCTGCTCCGGCGTGACCGCGCTGACCGACAACCGCAACGCGTGAACCGGCGCGGTGTCGTCGTAGAAGTGGGCCATCGGCGTCCACAGCACCCCGTAGTCGCGCGCCGAGCGGTCCAGCAACGCGTCGTCGACCGGGAACGGCACGGTCACCACCACGAAGAACCCGCCGGCCGGCACCGTCCAACGCACCGCCGCCGGTCGGTCCGGCTGATCGGGGAAGCGCCGGGTCAGGCCGGCCACCAGGTGGCGCAGGTTCCGGGTGTACGCGGACCGCTCCCGGGTGTTCGCGGCCACCAGGCTGCATCCGTGCTCCAGCAGCCGGCCGCCGATCACCGCCTGCGCGATCGGTGACGTGTTCACCGTGACCATGCTCTTGATCATGGCGAGCTGGTCGGCGAGCGGACCGACCCGCCCGCCCGGGCCGGCCACCCGCTGGTCGGCGACCACGTAGCCGACCCGCGCGCCGGGGAGCACGGTCTTGGCGAACGAGCCGAGGTAGACGACCCGCCGCCCGGTGTCCAACGCCTTGAGGGTGGGCGGGCGCGGCCCGTCGTCGCTGTGGAACAGGCCGTACGGGTTGTCCTCCAGCAGCAGTAGATCCTCCTGCGCCGCCAGGTCCAGTAGCCGCCGACGGTGGGCGGTGTCGATGCTGACCCCGGAGGGGTTGGCGAAGTCCGGCATCAGGTAGCAGGCGCGCGGGCGCAACCCCGCCGCCCGTGCCCGGCGTACCTGGGCGGCCAGGTCGGCCAGATCGATCCCGGACGACCCGCCGGCGACCGGCCACACCGGCAGGTCCACCAGCCGGGCCGCCCCGGTCAGCCCGACGTAGGTCGGGGCGACCGCGAGCAGCACATCGGTCGGCCCGGCCCGCAACGCGCGCAGCACCAGGAACATCGCCTCCTGGCAACCGACGGTCACCACGATGTCCTCCGGGTCGACGGTGATCCCCTCGTCGACCGCGAGGTTACGGGCGATCAGGTGGTGCACGATGCCCTTCGTCCGGCCGTACTGCAGCAGCAGTCTCCGAGCCTGCTCGGGTCGGTGCCCCAGGTCGTCGACGAGGTGCCGGTGGAAGGTGTCCAGGTGCCGGTGCACCGCCGCGAGGTCGAAGAACTCCTCGTACGGTCGGCCGGCCGCGAGGGACACCGCCCCCGGGTAGCGCTCGGACACCTCGTTGAGAAAGTTCATCGAGGTCAGCGCCGGATCGCCCAGCGCGGGGTGCAGGTCGGCGACGCTCAGGTCGACCGGTTCGGCGGCGGTCACCCCTCACCCCACCCCGAGGGTCCGCAGCTCGCCGGCCGCCACCACGTCGGCGCAGCCGGCCAGGGTGAGCGCGTCGGTCAACTCGGCGACGAGCAGGCCCAGCGCGTCCCGGGCGGCCGGTTCGCCACCGGCGGCCAGCGCCCAGAGCAGCGGCCGGCCGACCAGCACCCCGGCCGCACCCAAGGCGAGCGCCCGCAGCACGTCGGTGCCGCCGCGGATGCCGCTGTCCAGCAGCACCTGGCAGCCGTCCCCGACCGCGTCGACGACCTCCGGCAGCATGGTGACACTCGCCGGGGAGCCGTCCAGTTGCCGCCCGCCGTGGTTGGAGACGACCACCGCGTCCGCGCCGACGCGTACCGCCTCGGTCGCGTCGCGCGGGTCCAACAGCCCCTTGACCACCAGCGGCAGGTCGGCCTGCTCGCGCAGCCACGCCAGGTCCGCCCAGCGCAGCGCCGGCGCGAACGACGCGGCGGTGTGCGCGGCGATCGCGGACACCCCGGGGGCTCCCGAGTGCGCCAACGCGTCACGACCGTCGGGGAGGTTCGCGGCGACCACCTCGGCCGGCAGCCGGAACGCGTTGCGCAGGTCCCGGGGACGTCGACCGAGCACCGGGACGTCCACGGTGACCACCAGCGCCCGGCACCCGGCCGCGACGACCCGGTCCAGCAGGTCGCGGACGAGGGCCCGGTCGCGCAGCCAGTAGAGCTGGAACCAGACGTCCGCGCCCGTGCGGGTGACCTGTTCGATGGGGGTGCTGCCCAGCGTGCTCGCCAGGTACGGGATCCCGGCCGCGCCGGCCGCCGCCGCCAGGCCCAGCTCCCCGTCCGGGTGCACCAACCGCTGGTACGCCATCGGCGCCACGCCGACCGGCATGGCGTACCGACGGCCGAGCAGTTCGGTGCCGAGGTCGACGCTGTCCACCCCGCGCAGCACCCGGGGCAGCACCGCGACCCGATCCAGCGCGTGACGGTTCGCGGCGAGGGTCACCTCGGACGCGCTGCCGCCGGCCAGGTAGTCCCACACGTCCGGCGGCAGCACCGCCCGGGCCCGCTCGGCGTAGTCGGCGAGCGACACGGCCGGCCGGTCGGCCAACAACCGCTCACCCATCGCCCCGGCCCCTCGCGGCAGCCGGCTCGGCCGGGCCATCCGCCTCGACCGGCCGGGCGGCCTCGGCAGTCTCGCCCGGCTCGGCCGGCAGTCCGAAGCGCTCGCGGAGGAAGGCCGCCGCGCTGTCCTGTGCCCGTCGCCCGTCGGTGAAGGTTCCCGGCATGGCGAAGAACCCGTGGATCATGCCCGGGTAGTGCTCCAGTCGGGTGGACACCCCAGCGTCGCGCAGCCGCTCGGCGTACCGCTGCCCCTCGGCGCACAGGGGGTCGAGTTCGGCGGTGATCACCAGCGCCGGCGGCAACCCGGACAGGTTGTCGGCGAGCAGCGGCGAGGCCAGCGGATCCTTGGCGTGTGCCGGGTCGGCGAGGTAGTGCGTCCGGTACCAGGCGACCGATCGGCGGTTGAACAGCGTCGGGTCGTCGTCACCGTCCGGTTCGCCGCTCTGGTCGGTGTTCGGGTAGACCAGCAGCTGCGCGGCGAGCGGGGGCCCGTGCGTACGGCTGAGCAGGGTGACCGCGGCGGCCAGGTTGCCGCCGGCGCTGTCCCCACCCACCGCCAGCCGGGTCGGGTCCACGCCCAGCTCGTCGGCGTGCCCGGCAATCCACGAGGTGGCGGCGTGGCAGTCCTGCACCGCCGCCGGGAAGGGGTGCTCCGGGGCGAGGCGGTAGCCGACGGTGATCACCTGACAAGGCACGGCGTTGGCCAGCCGCCGGCAGATGCCGTCGGCGGTGTCGATGCTGCCGAGCGTCCAGCCGCCGCCGAAGAAGTACAGCAGGGTGGGCAGCGGACCCGACCCGGCCGGCCGGTACACCCGCAGCGGCAGCTCCCCGGCGGGGCCGGGGATCCGCACGTCGCGTACCTCGGCGACCTGCTCGACCGCGCCGCTGCCGGCGCGGATCGCGGCCAGGTCCGCGGCGCGCGCCTCGGAGAGGGTCTGCGCGTACAGCGGCGGGGTGCCGGCCGCGGCCCGGGCCGCCCGGTACGCCGCCACCTCCGGGTGAACTGCCATGTCGCTCCTATCCACCGGTGCTGACCAGCAACGTGTCGATGCCGCGCAGGAACAGGCTGCCGCTGTACGTCGGCGTCTCGGTGACCGTCAGCGCGGGGAACCGGGCGAACAGCCGGGGCAGCGCGAGGCGACCCTCCAACCGCGACACCGCCGCGCCGAGGCAGAAGTGCAGACCCACGCCGAAGGCCAGCGACGGAGGGCCGGGACGGGTCGGGTCGAAGGTGTCCGGAGCCGGGAAGCGGGCCGGGTCCCGGTTGGCCGCCGCGATCATGATCAACACGTTGTCGTCAGCGCCGACCGGCACGCCGTCCAGCACGGTGTCGGCCGGCGCGGCGCGGGCCAGGAAGTGCACCGGGCTCGCCAACCGCAGCACCTCGTCGACGCAGCCCTGCGCCAGCGCGGCGTCGGTGGGCAGCGCCGCGACCGTCTGCGGGTGGGCCAGCAGCAACGGCAGCCCGTTGCTGAACATGTAGACGGTGGTGACGAAGCTGGCGTTGAACAGCACGATCAGGTTGCTGACCAGCTCATCCTCGGTCAGCTCCACCTCCCCGGAGTCGAGCGCCTCGACCAACGCGCTGAGCAGGTCGTCCCCCGGCACCCGGCGGCGGTGCCCGAGCAACTCCCGGTAGAAGGCCCGCAACTCCTGCGCGGCGGTGTTGGCCGCGGCCAGCCGCTGCGGGGTCTTCCCCGCCACGTCCAGGAACTCGTCGATCCACTCCACCCGCTCGCGGTACCACGGCAACTCGGCGGCCGGGATGCCGATGAACTCGGCCATCACCAGGGCCGGAATCGGGTACGCGAAGTCGGCCACGAAGTCGATCGCGCCCTCCCCGGCGTCCGCCATCCGGTCCAGCAGCTCGTCGACCACCCGCAGGATCACCGGTTCCAACGCGCCGAGCCGGCGCGGCGTGAAGGTGCGGGAGAAGACGTGCCGCATCCGGGTGTGGTCGGGCGGGTTCACGAACATCATCGAGGTCTGGAAGGTACGCAGGATCTCCTGCTCCTCCCAGCCCGGCGGCGGCTGTTTCGTCCACTCCGGATCGCGCAGCAAACTGTCGACAAGGTCGTAGCCGACCGCGACCGCGCTCACCGTCCGGTGCTCGGCGCGCGCCGGCACCGCGCTGATCGGGCCGAGCCGGTGCAGGTCCGCGTACCACGGGTACGGGTCCTGTCTGCCCTGTTCGCTGTACAGGCCGGTGAGTATCTCCTCCACGTCCACGGTCAACTCCTCCCCGCCGATGTCGGGGCCGGGGGCAGCGGGGATCACCCGCCGCCCCCGGCCGGTGTCACAGGTCGAGCAGCCGCAGCGGCACGGCGTCGGCCAGTGCCTGGTTGCCGGCGTCGTTCGGGTGGATGTGGTCTCCCGAGTCGTACGCGGGCAGCAGCTGGCTGGGACGGGCCGGGTCGCGCAGCACCCGGTCGAAGTCGAGCAGCCCGTCGAACTCCCGACTGCCGCGCAGGTACGCGTTCACCGCCTGGCGGGTGGCCTCCTTCTGCGGCGTCCACACGCCCGGCGCGCCGTGCCCCTCGTACGGCGTCAGCGTGGCCACCAGGCTGGTCAGCCCGCGCTGCTGGAGCTGCTGGTTGATCTGCCGCAGGGTGCCGATGATCGCCTCGGGTGTGTCGTTCGACATCCAGATGTCGTTGATGCCCAGGTGGGTGACGACGGTACGCACCCCGGTCTGGGGAAAGACGTCCTCGTTGAGCCGGGCCGCCACGTTCGGGCCGAGCTGGTAGTAGCCGGGGTAGTTGCCGTCGCCCGGCTCGGTGCCCTCGTGGTTGAGCCGGTTGCCGGCCAGGCTCAGGTTGAGCACGCCCGGGGTGCGCCGGTCCGGCCGGTCGGCGAGCAGCCGGTCGGAGAGCAGGTCGGGCCAGCGCCGGTTGGCGTTGACGGTGCTGCCGTTGCCGTCACCGATGGAGTCGCTGAGCACGACCAGGGCGCCGGGGCTGCCCTTGCGCTGCACGTCGACGCCGGAGAGGAAGAACCAGCAGCAGGTGGGACGGATGGTGAACCCGGTGCCCTCGGCCACCCCGGTCAGGTCCCCCGCGCCGATGAAGTTGGCCTGCTGGGACTGCCCGTGGAACGTGGTCGGGCCGGTCGGCGTCGGGAAGTGCACTGTGACCACGAGGTCACTGTCGTCCGAGACCGGGAAGGCCAACGGGTCGCTGAGCAGCTCCGCGCCCCGGTTCATGGTCGCCGTGGGGGCACCGGTGAAGGTCAGCGGGCGCACCGACGCCGCGTCGACGTCGGAGAGGTCGTCGGGAGTCGCGGTGTTCGGCCGGGCGACGGTGGCGCGACCGACAGTGACCGCCTGCTCGCCGTAGAGGTTGCTGAGGCGTACCCGCAGCGCCGGGCCGCCCACCGACACGTGCACGATCATCCGGACGCTCTGGTCGTTGAGGCCGGTGTTGGTCAACCCGACCGAGTTGCCCCGGGTGACCGCGGTGGCCCAACTGCCCGCCCACTCGGCGCGGTCGGGTCGGTCGGCGGCGGTGCCGGACGGACCGGCGCTGGCGACGACGGCGGGTGCGCCGGCGACCAACAGCGCGGCCGCGGCGGCGATGACAGGCCATCTCTTCGGGGTTGCCGTTGCCATGGAACCTCCATCGTGTGGCAGCCCAGGGCCGTCCGCTGACGGCGCCCGCCTGGACGATGGTCCAGAAACCTAGCCGCCGCCGCTGACGGGCGTCAATCAACCTGATCGACGCGATCAAATGTCCGGCGGGCCGCTCGGATCGCCCGTCGGCACGGTTCCGACCAGCCGTTTCCCGCCTAGGCTTCCAGGCGGCGGCGGTGCGGTCGCCCGAGCGCGCCACCGTCGCGTCGTCACCGGGAGCTGCCCGGGGACCGCCGCTTTCTGGGATGGGGGGCTGCCGGATGACTGACGGACCCGGGCACACCACGACCTACGTGCACAGGGTGTTGGAGCTCTTCGCCGAATTCGGCGACCGGGAGGCACTGGTCGGCGGCGGTCGGCGTCTCACCTACACCGAGGCCGCCGCGCGGGTCCGGGCGATGGCCGCGACGGTGACCCGGCACGGCGTACGGCCCGGGTCGGCGGTGCTGGTGACCGTCGCGAACGCGGTGGAGGGCCCGCTGCTGCAACTCGCCCTGCATCTGCTCGGCTGCCGGACGATGTGGGTCGCCCCGGTGACCGCGCGCCGGGAGGTCGACGAGTTCATCCGGTTGGCCCGCCCGGACGCCCTGGTCTACGACGCCCGGGACCGGGCCAGTCTGGGCCCGGAGCTGGCCGCCGCGCTGCCCGGCACACCGGTGTGCTGCCTGGGCGCGGGCGGCGCCGGACCCGACCTCACCGCCGACGCCGACGTCACGGAGCTGCCGGCGTCGGTGCCGGCGCCCGAGTCGTTCCTGCAGACCAGCGGCACCACCGGAAGCCCCAAGCTGGTGCACCACCGGGAGAGTTTCTACGCCCAGATCCTCGCCCTGGCCGCCGACTTCCGCGCCGCCGGGTTCCCGCTGCTGCGGCACCTGTCGCACTCGCCGATGTGGCTGGCCAGCGGGCAGATCACCACGCTGTTCAACCTGTTCACCGGCGGGGTGCTGTTCCTGCGCGACGACTGGGACCCGGTGGCCTTCGTGGACACCGTGCAACGGGAACGGATCAACTCGACCTTCGTCACCCCGCCGATGCTCTACGAGGTGTTGGACCACCCGGCGCTGGCCGGCGCGGACTTCTCCGCCATGTTCATGTTCAACGTGGGCGCCGGGCCCGCCGCGCCCGCCCGGCTGCGCCAGGCCATCGCGCGGTTCGGTCCGGTGCTGCGCATCGTGTACGGCCTCAGCGAGGCGGTCGTGATCACCGCGCTGCCCGGGCTGACCGACGATCCGGAGCACCCGGAGCGGCTGCGCTCCTGCGGGCGGCCCTACGGCGACGTCCGCATCGAGATCCGCGACGACGACGGTGCGGTGCTGCCGACGGGCCGCGACGGCACGGTGTGGGTGCGCACCCGACTGAGCTTCGCCGGTTACCACGGTCAGCCGGAACTGACCGCGCAGACGCTCGTCGACGGGTGGGTGCGGACCCGCGACATCGGCCACCTCGACGACGACGGCTACCTCTATCTGGTCGACCGGGCGGATGACGCGATCCTCACGCAACGGCGGAGCTGGCCGATCTTCTGCCGTCCCATTGAGGACGTGCTGGCCGGGCACCCGCAGGTACGGGCCGCCGCCGTGATCGGCGTGCCGGACCAGACGGCCGGCGAGGTCCCCTACGCGTACGTGGTGCTCGGGCCGGGCGCGACGGTCACCGGGGCGGAGCTGATCGACCTGGTGACCGCCGAACTCAACGAGATGTGGGCACCGGCCGCTGTGGAGTTCCTCGACCGGCTGCCGGTGAACCGGTCGATGAAGGTGGACAAGCGGGCGCTGCGCGCGCGGTACGCGGCCGATCGGGCCTCGGTGGTCGGGGCGTGACCTCCCGCCGGCAACTGGTCGTCCTGGTCAGCGCCGACCTGATCTCCAACCTGGGCACCCGCATCTCGGTGGTGACCATCCCGTGGCTGGTGCTGGTCACCACCGGCAGCCCCACCAAGATGGGCCTGGTCGCGTTCGCCGAGACCCTGCCGTACCTGCTGTCCAGCGCGTTGGGCACACCCTGGGCGGACCGGATCGGCCTGCGCCGCACGTCGATCCTCTGCGACGCGGGCAGCGCGGTGGCGATGGTCGTCGTCGCGCTGACCCCGTGGTTGGGCTTCGCCCCGCTGGTGGCGCTCGTCGCGGTGGCCGGCGCGCTGCGGGGCATCGGGGACCGGGTGAAGCACGTGATGTTCCGCCCGGTCGCGGAGGCCGCCGGGGTGCCGCTGATCCGGCTGACCTCCGCGTACGACGGGCTCAGCCGGGTGATGACCCTGTTCGGCGCCGCCGTGGGCGGCCTGCTGATCGCCGCGTTCGGGGTGACCGAGGCGATCCTCATCGACGCGGCCAGCTTCGGCGTCTGCGCGCTGCTCATCGGCGTCCTGGTCCGCCCGCCGGCCGCGCCGACGCGACCCGCCCAACCGGAGAGCTACCTGCGCGCGCTGCGGGGCGGCTTCAGCTATCTGGGTCGGGACCGGCCGCTGCTCGGCATGCTCGCCGTCATCTCGGCGCTGAACATGGTGGCCAACGCCAGCGTGGCCGTCTACATCCCGGTCTGGGTCGCCCGGGAGCTGCACGGCCCCAGCGGACTCGGCCTGGTACTGGCGGCGTTCTCGGCGGGCGCGCTGCTGGGCAACCTGGTGTTCACCGCGCTCGGGCCCCGGCTGCCCCGACGGCTGACATTCCTGGTCGGCGCGCTGGTCGCCGGTACGCCTCGGCTGGTGGCGCTGGCGATCAGCGACGAACTGCCGGTGGTGCTCGTGGTGACGTTCCTGTCCGGAATCGGCATCGCGGCGGTCAACCCGCTGCTCGGGGTGGCGCTCTACGAGCGGGTGCCGCCGGAGTTGCAGACCCGGGTGATCGGCATCGCCGGTTCGTTGGCGTTCGTCGGGTTGCCGGTCGGCGCGCTGCTCGGTGGCTGGTCGGTGGACGCGCTGGGGCTCACCCCGGCCCTGCTGACCATGGCGGCCGCGTGCCTGGTGGTCACCGCGTACCCGCTGCTGCACAGGGCGTCCGGCCCGGAGACGCCAGCGCGGCCCACCCCCGTCGCCACCCGGTAAACCCGTTGCGGGCCCGGCGCGGCTGCCGCAGGCTCGGACCGATGAGCGCGCAGCCGCCCCCGGGCGTCCCGGTGACCGACGCCGCCGTGGCCGACCGGATCGACGCGACCCTGGTCCGCCGACTGGTGGCCGAGCAGTTCCCCCGGTGGGCGGAGCTGCCGGTCCGCCCCGTCGAGGTCGACGGCTGGGACAACCGCACGTTCCACCTGGGTGATGAGATGAGCGTGCGACTGCCCAGCGGCGCCGGGTACGCCCTCCAGGTCGCCAAGGAGCAGCGCTGGCTGCCGGTGCTCGGGCCACAGTTGCCGGTGGAGATCCCCGTGCCGCTGGCCCACGGCCGGCCCGGGGCGGGTTACCCGTACCCGTGGTCGGTCTACCGGTGGATCGACGGGCGGACCGCCCGAGCCGAGCGGATCGACGACCTGTCCCGGTTCGCCACCGACCTCGCCGCCTTCCTGCGCGCCCTGCGCCGCGTGGACGCCACCGACGGTCCGGCCGCCGGCCCGCACAGCGCCTGGCGGGGTGGCCCGCTGTCCACGTACGACGCCGAGACCCGGGCAGCGATCGAGACGCACCGCGACCGGGTGCCCGTCGACGTCGTCACCGGCATCTGGCAGGCCGCCCTCGACGCCACCTGGGCCGGGCCGGCGGTCTGGTTCCACGGCGACGTCGCGGACGGCAACCTGCTGGTCCGCGACGGCCGGCTCGCCGCGGTCATCGACTTCGGCTGCTCCGGCGTGGGTGACCCGGCCTGCGACACCGTGATCGCCTGGACCCTGCTGCACGGCCCCAGCCGGGCCGCCTTCCGCGCCGGGCTCGGTCTCGACGACGCCACCTGGGCCCGGGGACGAGGCTGGGCGCTGTGGAAGGCACTGATCACCCTGGACAATCGGGACCCGGCCAAGGCCGAGCAGGCCGGGCGAGTGCTCGGAGAACTCCTCGCCGAGCACAGCGTGGCCCGCTGAACCGACTGGGCCGGTCAGCGCCCGGCCCGGGCCGGGGTGGTGTGTTCGGTACGGCAGCTCGGGCAGCGCAGTCGCGTCCCGGCCGCCGTCCGGGGCACCCGCAGCCGCTGACCGCAGCCGCAGGTCAGCACCGGCGCCGACGCCCGCAGGTACTCGTCCCGCTCCCGGTGCGGCCACCGGCCGTGGCAGCGGGCGCACCACTTCGGTGGGTAGCTGTGGTAGTGGGCCAGGCCGAACGCGCCCGCGACCATCAGCGCGGCGGGGACCAGCAGGCCGAGCGGCGCGAGCAGCGCGGTCGGCACTCCGCCGACGCCGTCGGACACCAGCACGGCGACCACCGTGAGCACGACCACCGGCACACCGAGCACTGTGAACCCGAAACCCCAGGCGAAGGCCAGCAGGGACGGCAGGAACATCCACATGCCGCCGGGCGCCCACCGGCGGACCCCGTACCCGCCGCAGCGTGGGCAGTTCGGCGAGGCGCGGTGCGGCACCGACCGCAGCGCCTTCGGCGCCAGCCACTGAACCAGAAGCTTGAGGATCTCTTCGACCAGTTTCGTCGCGAGAGCCTGAAGGAACGAACCGAGCATCGTCAGCCACCTCCCTCGCCGATGGGTTCCGCGGTCGGCCCACCACCCATCGTGGGCGGCGGGTGCCAACAGCCCACCCCAGCGCGCCGAATCCGCAGCGCCGACGACGCCAATCCGACAGCGCCCGCGCGTTGTTCGTCGGCCGTTCGGCTGCTGGCCGCGCGGGCGTCGGCGGGGGCGGCTAGCGTCCACCGTCGTCACCGCACCTGGAGGCTGCCGCGTATGACGTCGTCACCCACCCGCCGCCGCACCGCCGAGGTCACCGCCGTGCGCCGGATCGGCGACAGCGCGCCGCACAGCGCGTTCACCGACCTCGTCCGGTACGCCGGGAGCTGGTTCTGCGCCTTCCGGGAGGCCCGGAGCCACCTCAGCGACGACGGCGTGATCCGGGTGCTGACGTCGACCGACGGACGGGCCTGGACCTCCGCCACCGTCATCGCGCAGGCCGGCACCGACCTGCGCGACCCGCGCTTCGTGACGCGCCCCGACGGGCGGCTGCAACTGCTGGCAGCGGCCGCCACGGGCGGGGCCGCCGGCGGAGCCGCCAAGACGTTCCAGACGGTGACCTGGCTCTCCACCGACGGGCGCGCCTGGGGCGATCCGACCCCGGTGGGCGAGCCCGGCGTGTGGGTGTGGCGGGCGGCCTGGCACGACGACGCGATGTACGGCGTCGGCTACGCCACCCGAGAACCGAGGTTCGCCCGGCTCTACCGCAGCACCGACGGGGTGGACCTGCGGCCCTGGGTGCCGACGCTGTTCGAGGACGGGTACCCCAACGAGTCCGGTCTGGTCTTCGACCCGGACGGCACCGCCCGGTGCCTGCTGCGGCGGGACGCGGGCACCGCGAGCGCTCAGCTCGGCCGCGCCGTGCCGCCGTACCGGGACTGGACCTGGACCGACCTGGGTGTCCAGCTGGGCGGGCCGACGCTGCTCCGGCTGCCCGACGGGCTGCTGCTGGCCGGGGTCCGCCTGCACGACGGCCGGGTCCGCACCGCGATCTGTGCCGTCGACCCCGACCGGGGCGAGCTGACCGAGCTGGTCGCGCTGCCCTCCGGCGGCGACACCAGCTACCCCGGCCTGGTCTGGCACGACGACAGGCTGTGGGTCAGCTACTACTCCTCCCACGAGGGGCAGACCTGTGTCTACCTGGCCGAGGTCAGCCTGACCGGCTGAGCCTGGTCCGGCAGCCCGGCGGTCGGTTAGCGTGCCGGCATGCCATCGACGCTCACCGAATCGACGGACCCGTACTGTCTGCGCCCCGGGGAGGCCGCCGGATTGTTGCACGGGCACCCGTGGCGGCGGTTCGTGGCGCTCGGCGACAGCGTCGTCGAGGGCATGTGTGAGCCGACACCGGGCTACCCGGACGTGCAGTGGGTCGACCGGGTCGCCGCCGAGCTGACCGCGGTACGCCCCGATTTGGCGTACCTGAATCTGGGTCGACGCGGGCTGCGCGCGCACCAGGTGCGGGCCAGCCAGCTCGCCCCGGCGCTGGCCTTCGCCCCGGACCTCGCGCTTGTCGTCTGCGGGGGCAACGACGCCTTCCACCCGGCGTACGACGCGGAGGCGGTGGACGCCGAGCTGACCGCGATGATCACCGCGCTGCGCGACGTGGGCGCCGACGTGATCACCGTGGGCATGTTCGACGTCTCGCACAGCCCCGCGGTGCCCGAGCACCTCCGGGCCGGCCTCGGGGAACGAATGCGCCGCCTCTCGGCCCACACGGCAAGCCTGGCCCAACGCCTCGGCACCCTCCACGTGCACCTGACCGACCACCCGCTGACGGCCGACCCCACCCTCTACAGCACCGACGGCCGCCACGGCAGCGCCCGCAGCGACGCCATAGCAACAGCCCAAACCCTCCGCACCCTCTCCCACCAATTCCCCCACCCCACCCCACCCCCACCCCCAACCCCACGCCCAGCGCGTTGATCATGAAGTTATTGCCACGACACGCCGTCGCGAAGGGCAATAACTTCATGATCAACGGGGGCGAAGGGGTCAGGGGCGGGGGTCAGCCCTGGAGGAGGATTCCGGTTAGGAGGACGCCGTGGGCCAGGTTGAGGACTCCGTCGCAGCCGGGGTAGCCGACCCTCGCCAGGCCGCCGGAGGCGTGCCGGCCGAACAGGTACGGGGCCAGGGAGTACGGGACGTCGGCGGTGAACGTCTCGCCGGTCTCGATCTGGACGAAGTCCATCGACACCCGGTCGGTCGGCAGGTACTCCTGGAGGATGGCGCCGCCCTGGTCCACGGCGGCCCGCACACCGTCGGCCCAGTCCGCCGCGCTCAGCTCCGGGCCGAGCAGCACGCCGTGCCCGGCCGAACCGTCGGCCGGCTTCGCCACCAGCGTGGCCTGCTCGGCGATGGCCCGGTCGAGCACCGCGGCGGTCAACGGCACCGTGTACGGCACGTGCCGGCGGATCAGCGCCTGGTCGTCGGCCGGCAACCCGTCCACGTCCTCCCACAGCCAGGCGAACGTGGTCTTGTTGCCGAGCAGCCAGGCCGCCGCCGACACGAACATCGGTAGGGTGCCGGCAGCGAGGGCCAGGGCCACCGCGTCCAGGCCGGCGGTCGGGGTGACCCGGTTGGGCACGAAGAGCCGGAACAGCGCGTCGACAGGTGCGCCGTCGACGACCAGCCGGTTGTCGGCGCCCAGGGTGGCGGTGGACACCGGGGCGATGACCAGGTCGATGCCGAAGTCCCGGGCCCGTACGGCGAGGGGGTCGAGGATCCGGATGAAGGTCTGCGGGTCGTCGAGGCCCGGGTAGTCGGCGTCGAAGTCCATCAGCAGCGCCACCCGGGCGCCCTCGGGCAGCCGCAGCTCCTCGCGGATCGCCACGAACCGCTGGTCGAGCAGGGACGGCGCGGCCCGCACCGGCAGGTCGTCCAGGATGCCCTGCTCCCGGTAGAGGTGCGCGAACCGCTGGATGACGGTGTCGGCGTCGAACCCGCCGCCGAGGCTGCTGTCGATGTTGTACTCGACGAACTTCGGCACCCCGGCGGAGAAGATCACGTCCGGGCGGTACGCGGCCAGCAGCGCCTCGGTCAGCGGCTCGGACTCGTCCAGCAGCCGGGTCTCCCCCACCGGTACGCCGAGCAGCCGGCGCAGCTCACCGGCGGTGCCGGCCCGACGACGGCAGGCGTCGAGGATGAGCTGGGCGAGCCGGTCGCAGACCTCGTTGAGGTGCCGCCAGGCGTCGGCGGTGAGCACCGGGGGGCGGGCCAACCGCCACTGCTTGTTGTAGGTGGCCCGGCCGTGGAAGACCTGCTTCCAGGCCGCCGCGCCACTGGCCACCATGGCCTGACGGGCCGGCTCCGGCAGGTCGGTCCAGGCCCGGTCGGCCGCCGGCCACGGATAGTTCGGGTCGATCATGATCCGTCCTTCATGGTCAGGTGGATGGCGGTGGTGAGTTGGTCGCGGCCGGGCTGGACGGCCCGGTCCAGTGCGGGCGCGAACGGCAGCACCGCCCCGTCCGGGCGGGTGACCCGGCGCGGCGGGGCGAGCAGCCGGACCCGCTCCACCACCGAGGCGATGATCTCGGCGGCCATCCCGCAGGAACGGTTGGCGTCGTCGAACACCACGAGCCGCCCGGTACGGGCCACCGACTCGGTGAGACCGTCGATGTCGAAGGGGTAGAGCGTGCGCGGGTCGAACACCTCCACAGAGACCTGGTCGGCCACCTCCTCGGCGACGGCGAGCGCGTCGTGCACCAGGTGCCCGATCGCGACCACTGTCACGTCGTCGCCGAAGCGGTGGATTCGGCCCCGGCCCAGCGGCACCGGCGCCAGGTCGTCGACGTCGTCGCGCACGTCCATCGCGCCGGCCGGCGCGAACACGACCACCGGGTCGTCGTGGCGGATCGCGGTGACCAGCAGCCCGTACGCGTCGGCCGGGGTGGCCGGCACGACGGTGACCACGCCGACGTGGGCGAAGAGGCTGTACGGGTGGTCGGAGTGCTGCCCGGCCCACCCGGTGCGTGAGCCGGAGCCGGGCACCAGATAGGTGACGGGGACGCTGCACTGCCCGCCGGTCATCAGCGGGAACTTGTGCGCGTGGTTGACGATCTGCTCGAAGACCAGGAACAACAGCGACGGAATCTGGAACTCGATCACCGGTCGCAGCCCGGCCAGCGCCGCCCCGGTGGCGAAGCTGGTGAACGCCTGCTCCGACAGCGGGGTGTCGCGGACCCGTTCGGTCCCGAACCGCTTGGCCAGCCCGGTGGTCACCAGTGACGCGCCGACCTGGACGTCCTCGCCGAGCAGGAACACCGCCTCGTCGCGGGTCAACTCGTCGGCGAGGGCCCGGGTCAACGCCCGACGGTACGACAGTCGGGGCACCTCAGCCACCTCCGGTGCGCAGGGACATTCAGCCACCTCCGGTGCGGGCGGTCAGGCCGCTGGCGTACAGGTAGGTCAACGCGTCGGCCGGGTCGGGTTCCGGGCTGTTCAGGGCGAACCGCATCGCCGCGTCGAGGGTCGCCTCGACCTCGGCGTCCACGGCGGTGCGGTCGGCGTCGGAGAGCCGTTCGCCCTGGATGCGCACCGGGTCCCGGGCCCGGCCCCGGCTCACCTCGTCGGGCGGGCGGTAGTCGAGGCGTACCGCGTGTTCGAAGGTGTGGTGGGCGTCGAAGCGGTAGGTCCGGGCCTCGATCAGCTCGGGGCCGCCGCCGGCGCGCATCCGGCCGACGGCGGCGGACGCGGCGACGCGTACCGCCTCCGGGTCCTGGCCGTCGACCTGGACGGCCGGGATGTCGAACGCGGCGGCCCGGCCGGCGATGCTGCCGGCCACCGCGCCGGCGACCGGCATGGTGGTGGCGTAGCCGTTGTTCTCGCAGACGAACAGCACCGGCACCCGCCAGAGCGCGGCCAGGTTGAACGCCTCCAGCAGCATCCCCTCGTTGACCGCGCCGTCGCCGAAGAAGCTCACCCCGACGGTGTCGCGGCCCCGACGGCGGTGGGCCCAGACCGCGCCCGTGATGATCGCCCCGGAGGCGCCGACGATCGCGTTGGCGCCGAGCACGCCGATGCTCAGGTCGGCGGCGTGCATCGAACCGCCCCGGCCGGCGTTGAGGCCGGTGACCCGGCCGCACAGCTCGGCGAGCATCCGGGCCGGGTCGGCCCCGCGGGCCAGGACGTGCCCGTGCCCGCGGTGGGTGCCGGCGAGAACGTCGTCGACACCCAGCGCGGCGCAGACGCCGGCGGCGATCCCCTCCTGACCGAGGTACGGGTGGATGCCGCCGACGATCTGCCCGCCGTGGACCAGCTCCACCGCCCGTTCCTCGAACCGGCGGATCAGCCGGACCGTGCGGTAGAGCCGGACCGGGTCGGCGTCGGTCACGCGGGCCCCTTGATGGCGGCCAGGATGTCGTCCCAGAGCCGCGCCCGGGCGGCGAGGGCGGTGTTGACAGTGTCGGCGCACTCCTGCCACTTGGTGTCGTCGTCGCCGCACAGGTCGGCGAGCATCTGCATGGCCATCGGGGTGTGCTGTTCGCCGTCGACCTCGATGTGCCGCTCCAGGTAGTCGACGAAGGTGTGCAGTCGGTTGCTGTGCTCGTTGACCGAGACGACCTGGGTGAACATGTCCGGGATCAGGTCCTCCCGACCGAACGCGAAGGCCGCCGCCTGGCAGTGCACCGGGGTGGACTCGATGATCTGCCAGGTGGTCGCGGCGAACCTCGCCGACGCCTCCGGCACCCCGGCCTCGGCGAGCGCCTCGGTGACCGGCCGGCCGGCGCGCAGCAGGTCGACCAGGGCGTTCACCGCCGTGGTGTCCGCGCCGGCCTCGGCCATGCCCTGTACGTACAGCTCGAAGTGGCTGATGTAGCCGCCGCCCAGCTCGTCGCTCTCCTCGACCATGACGATGTCGTTGATGAGGCGGCGGCTGCCGGTCGGGCCGGTCGGGACCCACGGCACGGTGACGCAGGTCAGTTGCCGTTGCAGCGACTTCAGCAGGGACATGAAGTCCCAGACCGCGAAGACGTGGTGCTCCATGAAGGTGACGAGCGCCCCGTGGGTGTCCAGGTTGGCGTAGAGCGGGTGTTTGACCACGGCGTCGCGCCGGTCGGTCACCGCCTGCTCCAACCGCTCGATGCCCGGGTGCGTCTTACCCCAGTCGTACCGTGACATGTCAGCCTCCCTGCTGGGCGCGGTGGCGCCAGATGACCGGGCAGTAGTCGGGGTCCGCGTAGTCCGGCCGCCCGTCGTGGGTGCGGCGGACCAGCACGTCGTGGTTGTACGCGGCGAGTGTGCCGTCGGAGAGCGGAAACTCCCGCCAGGCGTTGTCGCCGTCCTGCAGGTGCAGCGAGATCGCCTGTCGGGGGCGACCGCTCACGTTCGGGCCGCTGCCGTGGTAGGTGCGGCAGTGGTGAAAGCTCACGTGTCCCTTGGGGATCACCATCGGGACCTTGCGGATCTCCACGCCGTTGAACGCGGCGTTCTCGGCCAGCATCTCCTCCAGCTGGCTGCGGTCCCGGTCGGCGAAGTGCCGCACCACTGTGTCGTCCGCGCCGATCTCCTTCCACCGGTGCGAGCCGTCGACCATGGTGATGGTGCCCATCTCCTCCCCGCAGTCGTGGAAGGGGATGAACGCGGTGAGCATCTTCTCCGACGACGAGGACGCCCAGTAGTGCTTGTCGAAGTGCCAGGGCACGATGTTGCTCGGCTCGCCGGAGATCGGCGGCTTGTAGATCAGCGTGGCCTGGAAGACCCGGATCTCGTCGGCCTGGGCCAGCCGGGCGGCGACCGCGCCGATCAGCGGCTTGCGCAGGATCGCGCCGAGCCCGTCGTGCTCGTGGTGGACGTAGTCGTTGTGCCGCTGCACCGGGCCCCTGGACGGTTCCCAGTAGGCCAACTTCGGTGGGCGGACCGGCAGCCGGCGGTCCCGCTCCCCGTCGTAGTAGCGCTGCGCGGCGGCGGCGAGGGCGTCCACCTCGTCGTCGGTGAACACCTTCTTCGACAGGTACCAGCCGTGTTCGGCGTAGTGCCGCACGTCGTCGTCGGACGGCAGCAGCGCCTGCTCCTCGGCGGTCAGCGTCGGTTCGTAGTCGGTCGCGGTCACTGTGCCTCCCTGGTTCGCGACTGCGGGGCTCGCAAAACCCGGCTCACTCCTCGCGCTCACGCCCCCACCCCCTGTGGTGTGGCCGCCACGGCGGCCAGTTCCCGCTCCTTGGCCTCGTAGAGCGCCTTGATGTTGCCGCTGCCGAAGCCCCGCGCGCCGCGCCGCTCGATCAGCTCCAAAAAGAGCGTGCGACGCACGTGCATCGACTCGGCGAAGATCTGCAACAGCTGGCCGTCGTGGTCGGAGTCGACGAGCACCCCCAGCTCGCGCAGCCGGTGCAGCGGGGCGTCCACCCGACCTACCCGCGCCTCCAGGGCGTCGTAGTAGCTGGCCGGGGTGCCGGCGAAACGCACCCCGCGCCGGCCCAGCGCCTCCACCGCGCCGACGATGTCGTCGGTGCGCAGCCCCAGGTGTTGCACTCCCCCACCGGCGTGCTGGTCGAGGAACGCGTCGATCTGCCCCGGCCGCCGCGTGCGGTCCGGTTCGAGCAGGACCACGGTGACCCGCCCGGAGGGGCTCTGCACCACCTTGGAGTTCATCCCCTGCCCGTCGACCTCGATGTGCTCCTCGAAGATCTGCGCGAAGTCGAACAGCGCCTCGAAGTGCCGGACCGTCTCGTCGAGCTGGCCGGGCGGGACGCAGACCGCCAGGTGGTCGATCTCGGCGAGCACCGGCGGGTGGCCGTCCGTGGTGGACGCCGCGGCGGTGATGGCGCCGGGCAGGAACTCGCCCCGGTCGCCTCGGCGCTGCACCAGCCGGTGCCGCACGTCGGCGAAGCCGTCCACCTCGGCGATCACCACCTCGGCGTCCGCGCCGGTGCGGGTGGTCGGCGGCGTCACGCCTGTCGCACCCCGACCCACCAGCTCGGTGTACGCGGCCGACACGTCGTCGACCTCGACCGCGACGACCGCGATGCCGTCACCGTGGCGCTGCACGTACCGCGCGGCCGGATGCTCGGCGCTCAGCCCGGAGGTGAGCAGCAAGCGGATGTCGCCGTGGCAGAGCAGCAGCGAGCGCTGCCCCGCCAGCCCGGTCTCCGGGCCACCCTGGCCGCAGACCTCGAAGCCGACGGCGGTGCTGAAGTAGAAGGCCGCCTGTCGGGCGTCCCCCACATAGAGTTCGATGTGGTCGATACCACGGATGTCCATGTCCCTGAAACCCTTCCCACCCGATTCCCCCTGTGTTGCCGTCCGGGCACGCCCCGCCCGGGATGCCGCCTCGATCACCCCCTCGGCTCGGCGACGCGCGCCAGCAGCAGGCTCACGTTCTGGCCGCCGAACCCGAACGAGTTGGTGACCGCGTACTCCAGGTCGGCCTTGCGGGGCGTGCCACGGATGTGGTCCGCCGGGCAGGCCGGGTCCGGATCGTCGAGGTGGTACGTCGGCGGCAGGAGCCCCCGACCGAGCGCCAGCGCGGTGGCCGCCGCCTCCAGCACCCCGGAGGCGCCCAGCAGGTGACCGGTGAGCGCCTTGGTGGAGCTGACCGGCACGCCGCCGACACCGAAGACGTCGGCCAGGGCGGTGGTCTCCGCGATGTCACCGAGCTTCGTGCCGGTGCCGTGCGCGTTGACGTAGCCGACCGCCGCCGCCGGTACACCGGCGCTGCGCAGCGCCAGGCGGATGCACGCCGCCGCGCCCGCGCCGTCCGGGCGGGGCGCGGTCGGGTGGTACGCGTCCGTCGTCGCGCCGTGGCCGGCCACCTCCGCGTACCCGGCGACGCCGCGCGCCTCGGCGTGTTCGGCGCGTTCGAGCACCAGCAGCGCGGCGCCCTCGGACAGGACGAACCCGCTGCGGGAGGTGTCGAACGGCCGGCTCGCCCGGCCCGGGTCGGTACCGGCGCGCGCCAACGCCCGCGCGTTGCCGAAGGTGTCGGCGAAGGTCGGGAAGAGCGGTGCCTCGCTGGCCCCGCAGAGCACCACGTCGACCTCTCCGGTCGCGATGAGCCGGACCCCGTCGGCGACCGCCTGCGCACCGGAGGCGCAGGCGGTGCCGACCGACGAGCTGTAGCCCCGGATGCCGTGCGCGATGGCGATCCGCGCCGCCGGCATGTTCGGCAGGATCCCGGTGAGCAGGTACGGGCTGACCGCCGCGCGACCCCGGGCCGCCCGCGCCAGCACCTGCGACTCCAGGGTGGCCATCCCCCCGACGCCACCGACGATCACACCGATCCGGTCGGCGTCGACGTCGCGGCCCACCTCGATGCCGGCGTCGGCGAGAGCGTCGGCGGCGGCGAACAGGGCGAGGACGACGATCCGGTCCAGCACCCGGGTCTCCGGCCCGGACGCGACGGTGCGCGGGTCGATGTCGGGCAGCAGGCCGGCCACGTCCAGCGACTCCCGTGCCGGGTGCCCCAGCGGCGGACGGGTCAGCCCGGAGCGGCCGGTGGTCAGCGCGTCGAAGGTCTCCTCGACGCCCCGCCCGACCGGGGTGAACAGACCCATCCCGGTGATCAGGGCGGTCACGAGCTGGCCTCGGTGAGGTAGCGCTCCCGCAGGACCACCTTGCGGACCTTGCCGGTCACCGTGACCGGGATGTCGGCGGAGTGCACCGGCACGACCCGACGCAGCGTGGCGCCGACGTCCGGACCGAGGGCGGCGCGGACCCGTTCGGTGCGGTCCTCGGCCTCGTCGGCGCCGGCGGTCAACTCCAACAGCACGTCGGTGACGACCGTGCCCGACTCGGCGACGATCACCACCGTGCAGTCGGTGACGTCCGGGCAGGCGGCGAGGATGCGCTCCTCGGACAGCGCCGTGTAGAAGCGCCGCCCGGCACCGGCGTCGACCGAGTCCACCGCCCGGTCCAGGTGGTAGTAACGGCCGTCGGCGTCGGCGCGGACCAGGTCACCGGTGAGGTACCAGCCGCGCTGGCGGAAGCGGTAGGTGGTGACCGAGTCGTTCCAGTAGCCCCGGAACAGCGACGGCGAGTCGATACCAAGGAAACCCACCTCGCCGACCGGCACCGGCTCGCCGTCGGCGTCGAGCACCGCGACCTTGGCGAACCGGTACGGACGGCCGATGCAGCGGCCGTACCGGTCGGTGTCGGCGCGGTGGGTGATGTGGAACATCGAGTGCCCCATCTCGCTGGAGCCCAGCCCGTCGATGAAGACCGACCCGGGCACCTTCGCCACCCCGTCGCGGGTGACTGTGTCATGCCAACCGACCGCGACGAGGCGGCGGATGTGCGGCTCGTGCGAGGCGTCGCCGGTGTTGAACCACAACCGCACCGAGTCCAGGTCGTACCCGGACAGGTCGAAGCGGGCCAGCTCCGCCCAGGTGACCGAGAAGCCGAACACCCCGTCGGGGCGCCAGCGTTGGATCGCGTCCAGCACCTGCTCGCCGCCCTGCTCGGAGAGCAGGAACATCTGCGCGCGGTTGCCCAGCGCCTGGTTGACCATCAGCACCGTGGCGGTGTGCGGCGCGGGAAGCGCGTTGAGGATCCGGGTGGTGCCCTGCGCCTGCGGCATCGTGAGCAGGTGCCGGGTGGCCGCGAAGAGGCTGGCGTGCGAGTGCAGCACCGCCTTGGGCACCCCGGTCGTCCCGGAGGTGTGGGTGATCACGATCGGGTCTTCCGGGTGGTGCCGGTAGTGCGCCGGCGCCGTGGCCGGGTCGCCCGTGCCGGCCTGCGCGGGGGTGCCGAGCAGCGGTACGCCCAGGTCGTGCCCGGCCAGCAGCGCGGTGTGCGCGTCGTCGGCCAGCACACCGACGCCCCGCAGCCGGCGGATGTACTCGGCGGCGATCTCCGGGCGGAGTTTGCCGTTCATCAGCGCCGGGATCGCCCCGAGCCGGGCCAGCGCCAGGTAACTGAGCACCATGTCGGCGGCGGCGGTGGCCCAGACGGCGACCGGGTCGCGGGGGCATACCCCCTGCTCGTGCAGCCAGGCGGCGCGGGCGGCGACCCGCTCGTCGAGCCGCCCCAGCGTCAGTGGCGTCTCGGCGGGGTGCCCGTCGACGGCGGTGTCGAAGGTCAGGCCGGGCCCGTACGGGTCGGCGCCGTGCGCCAGCACCCGGGCCAGGACGTTGCCCGCACCCAGCTCGGTGTCGGCGGCCAGTGCGCCGCGCAGTCCCCGTGTCCTCATGGTCGTGCTCCTCCCCCCAGCAGCACCGCGACCGCCTCGGTCGGCTTGTCGGGTGCCTGTTCGATCAGGATCAGCAACACCTCGTCGGCGTCACCGTCGTCGCGCAGCAGGTCGGCCTCGGCGACGCCGTCGGTGTACGGGTCGCCGGTCGGGCTGAGGCAGACCACCGGGCCGCGCAGGCCCCAGCGGGCCGCGAGGTGCCCGGCGACGCTGTTGGGCACGGACTGGAAGAAGAACAGCGGGCCAATCCGCCCGCCGGCCTCGACCGTTTCCCGTACGTGCTGGGCGCTGGCGAGATCCCCGCTGGCGCTGACCAGCACGATCCCGGTCCGCACCCCGGCGGGCACTCCCGCCGACCCGTACCCCCGCCGCAGACACCGTTCCGCGACGGCCACCACCACCGGCGCGAAGTCCGAGTGCACAAACCCCGGCACCCCCGGTGCGCCGCCCTCGTCCCCGCTCTCAGGCCAGCGTGCCCGCGCCCTCTCCCCCGGCGATCTTGCGGTTTCGGTCGTCGTTTCGGGTGCTTGGCCGGGTTCGTCGGGGCAGGAAGTGCACGATCGCGGGGAGTGGGGGGCGGTCATCCGACGCCGACCAGGAGAGCGGTGTTGGCACCGCCGAAGGCGGCGTTGAGGGTCAGGGCGTGGGTCGCCTCCGTCCTCTGCGGACGGTCCGTCACCACGTTCAGCGGGCAGGACTCGTCTCGGGCCAGCCAGCCGGCGTTGACCGGCAGCTCGCCGTGGCGCAGCGCGAGGGCGGTCACCACCAGTTCGAGCAGCCCGGACGCCTCCAGCGCGTGCCCGTGCACCGACTTCGTGGAGCTGACCGGAACCCGGGTGGCGTGCCCGCCGAGGGCCCGGTGCAGGGCGGCCGCCTCGGCGGCGTCGCTCTGCGCGGTACCTGTGGCGTTGGCGTTGACGTAGCCGACGGCCTGCGGTGGCAGCCCGGCCCGGCGCAACGCGCCGTCGACCGCGCGGGCCAGCCCGGTGCCACCGGGCTCCGGCTGGCAGGGATGGAACGCGTCACCGGCCCGTCCCCAACCGGCCACGGTGGCCACCGGATCGACCCCGCGTCGTCGGCCGGTGCTCGACTCCAGCACCACCGCGGCCACGCCGTCGCCCAGCAGCAACCCCCGACGGCCGGCGCTGAACGGGCGGACCGCCCCGTCGACCGCGAGGGCGCGACCGGCGTCGAAGAGCGCGAACTGGTCCGACTCCACCAGGTAACCGGCCGCGACCACCACCCGTTCGACGGCACTGCGGGTGACCTGGGCGGCTGCGTCGGCCACCGCCGTGCTCGCGGACACGCAGGCGCTGGTGTAGACCCGGGTGTGACCGGAGAGTCCACATCGGGCGGCAAGCTGACCGGCGAGCAGGGCCGGGCCCACACCTAGGGTCGGGCCCGCACCGGCGGCCGGGCCGCCGTGCACGGCGAGCAGCAGGGCGCACCCGGCGCGCTGTGCGCGGTCCAGGCCGGCCGCCCGGCAGGCGGCGTCGATCGCGTCGGCCAGCTCCTCGGCGAGCGTACCGACGTCGGGCAGGGTGGCGGCCACGGTGACCCGACGGGCGGACGTGTCGAATCGGCCCACCGGGCCGAACGCCGGCACCCCGGCCAACACACCAGCGAGCTGCGCGTCGGCGCCCCTGCCCAGGGCGCTGACGGCGTACACGCCGGTGAGCTGGGCGACGCGCGCCTCAACCATCTGCGGAGGCGGTCAGCGACGCCCGGAACACCACCAGGGCGTCGTCGACGGTGCGGACACCGGCCAGCTCGTCGTCGGTGAGGTCGAGCCGGCGTTCGTAGCGCTGCTCCACGAGGTGCACCAACCAGGCGAGCTCCATCGAGCCGATCCGGTCGGACACTTCGGCAGCCGGTTTCGCGCTGAGTTCGGCGAGCATGCTCATCAGGTCAGCTCGCCCCAGATCGGGCTGACCGCTCATCAGGCTTTGTCGCTCGTCGCCTCGGTGACGCGATTGGCGACCATTGTGGTGAACTCGCCGACAGTCATCAGGGCCAGCTGCTCCGACTCGTCGTCAGCGAACGTCAGGCCGTACCGGTCCTCCACCCGGACGGACAGGTCGGCCAGGGCGAGAGACTCCAGGTCGACCCCGGACGGGCCGAGCGTGGTGTCGTCGTCGAGCCCCTCGACGTCGTAGTTCATGTCGGCGAGCTGCTCGACGACGAAGGCGCGGACCTCGGCTCTCATGGATACCCTTTCTGCGTGGCTCAGCTGACGGCGTCCGGTCGGGACACCGTCTACGTGTGGGTCGACCGGGACACCGGCGGTCAGCCGGATCCGGCCGCTGTGCTGGTGCGGCGGGCGGGCGCTCTGCTGCTCGGCCGCGCGGACACCGAGCTGGTGCTGACGCACGACCGCGACGGTCGGCCGGTCGCCCGGGTCGACGAGACGACCGGGTCGGTCGAGTTGGCGGTCAGCGTCAGCCGTACCTTCGGGCTGGTGGTGGTCACCGCCCGTCGGGCCGGTCCGGTCGGTGTGGACGTGGAGCGGATCCGCCCGCTGCCGGCGCTCGCGCTGGCCCGCCGCTGGTTCCCGCCCGCCGAGCTGGCCTGGTTGGGCGATCGGCCCGAGGCTGGCCGGACGGTGGACTTCCTGCGGCTGTGGACCGCGAAGGAGGCGGTCGGTAAGGCGCTCGGGCGGGGGTTGCGTGACGGCGGGCTGCGCCGGTTGATGCCGACGCCGGGGCTGCCGTTGCGGCAGGTGCCCGGCACCGAGCCCCTGTGGGTCGGCCACCCACGGTTGGGCGGAGGCTTCGTCCTGGCGGTCGCCGCGCAGGCGAGCGCGCCTGTCGACGTCGAGGTGGTGCAGCGGCCCGGTCACGGGGTGACCGCCGAGCGCAGCGCGTCGGTCGAGCGGACCAGCTTGCCGGTGGTCGTACGGGGCAACTGATCCAGCAGGTGCAGCGCCCGGGGCCGTTTGTAGCCGGCCAACCGCTCGGCCAGCAGCTTGTCCAGCGTCTCCTCCGACAGCGGGCCGTCGGGTTGGACGTACGCGGTGATCCCGTCGTCCCAGACCACCACCGCGGCGGCCACCCCGGTCAGCTCGGCGACGGTGGCCTCCACCTCGGTCAGGTCGACCTTCATCCCGCCCACGGAGACCTGCGAGTCGAGTCGACCGCGCACCGTGACCAGGCCGGTGTCCTCATCGACGGTGCCGGCGTCGCGGGTGTGCAGCCAGCCGTCGGACCAGCGGGTCGGGTCGCTCAGTCCGACGTACGGCGACGCCGGGCAGGACACCCACAGCTCACCGCCGGACTCGCGGACCTCGATGCCGGGCGCCGGGGCGATCGACGGCCGGTGCGCCCCGTACAGGTCGGTGCCGATCACCCCGACCTCGGTCATCCCGTACATGTTGCCCAGCGGCACCCCGTACCGGTCGGTGAACGCCCGCGCGACGGCGGCCGGCACCAGCTCGCCGCCGGTGGTCATCCGCCGCAGCTGGGGCAGCGGACCGGTCGGGCGGGTGGAGGCGAGCAGTCCGATGTGGAACGGGACACCCAGCACGGTGGCCGGCGTGGTGTCGGCGCTGATCGCGGCCAGCACGGCGTCGCCGCTGAGCCGCTCCGGTGGCACCAGCTCGACGCCGGCGTGCAGCCCGTAGAGCAGGCCGCCGACCAGGCCGAGCACGTGCACCATCGAGGGCAGCAGGATGATCCGTTCGCCGGGCAGCGCCACCCCGTCGATCCGGGTGTAGCGGTGCACCTCGGCGACCAGGTCGGCGGCGGTGCGGCCGATCACCTTGGACGGGCCGGTGGAGCCGGAGCTGAGCTGGATCACGGCATGGCCGCTGGCCGCCGGACGGTCGGCGTACCGGGTGACGCCCTCGCTGACGTCGACGAAGATCTTCAGCGCGCCGCCACCGGTGCGCACCGGCGCGACCACCACCTGCGGGGTCAACCGGAGCAGCGCCCGGTCCACCTCGTGGTCGGTGAGCCGGTGGTCAAGCAGGATCGCCTGCCCCCCGGCGCGCCAGGTGGCCAACAGGTTCACCACGTACGCCAGCGACGGCGGCAACCGCAGCGCCGCGGCGCCGCCGGGGCGCAGTCCGGCGGCGGTCAGCCGGTCCTGCGCGGCGGTGACCAGCCGGTGCAGGGTGGCCCGGTCGACGGGCTCGGGCAAACGGAGACAAATGTCGGTCGGGTGGCCGGCGAACAGGACTTCGTCCACCCATCCGGGGTCTGTCGCCGTAGGATCTTCTGCCGCCACTGCCGTTCACCGCCCAGCATCAAAGAGGGCGAATCCGCCCATCACGTACGCTTGTCGGGGTGCTGCGGGGAACCATACGACCCCCCGCAGTGCCATTGCTAGATGCGAATGGATGGATCAAAAGCAGCGGCCAGCCGGATTGCCGACAACCCGTTCGGCGGACAGGATCGGGCGGCCGATCCGGCAGAGCGTCACCGAGGTATGACGCCTCGTACAAGCGTCGCGCGGCCCCAACCGGACGGCCGATGGCGTCGCGGTCACCGGGTAGGCCCGACGGTTCGCGCGCGCTAGCTCGGTTTGATGCCGGCGAGTTGGACGAGCAGCTGAACCAGCCGGTACGCCTCGGCGAAGTCGGCGGCGCGGAAGGCGACCGTCCGGCCGCCGCCGACGCGGGTCACGCCCGGCACCAGGGTTGCGAGGTCGACCATGTACGGGCCGTACAGGTCTACCTCGACGTCCAACGGCCCGCCCATCGTCGCCGGGAGGATCGAGGCGCGCCGGGCTACTGCGTCGGCGGCAGCATGGCGCAGCCGCTCCCGCGCCTCCTGCGGATGCAGGGCCACCGCGGCGGCCTGACCCAGGGTCTGCTTGACGGCGACGGTGACCGCCGAGGGCACCAGCTCACTGAACTCGGCGCAGGCCGTGTCGTCCCCGCTGAGCAGGACGACGGGCGCGTCCAGGTGCCCCGCCATGGCGACGTTGAGGCCGATCTCGCCCAGCGACCGTCCGGCCACCCGTACGTCGAGGATGGCGTCACTTATCGTGTGGGCCAGCACGGCGGGCCCGGCACCGGCCCGAGCGTGATAGCCGACGAGCAGAACGGCATCCGTCTGCTCGTCCAGCCCCGCGAGCATGCCCAGCGGGCGGGGTTTGCCCCGCACGAGGTGAGCACGCCGGTCGAGGTCCTCCGGCAGGATGTTCCGAAACGTCCCGTGCGCGTCGGCGACCCACACCACCGCGTCGGGTTCGGCGTCGAGGACCCCGGCGACCACCGCGTTCGCCTCGGCCGTCATCAACGCCCGACCGCGCTCGTAGTCGTACCGATCCGGATTCGTCTCGACGGAGTGCACGATCCCCGAGACGCCTTCGAGGTCCACCGAGATCAGCACCTTCATGGCTACACGACCCTACGCGCTCCCGACCCAATGTCGACCCCGCTCGGCCCAGCCAAGGCATCAACCCGCCCCATCACGCCACGCCCCACCACGCCACGCCACGCCACGCCACGCCGATCTTGCAACTTCGGTCGTCGAGATGCGCCGAATGCCCCCCATGTCGCGACAGTAAGTGCAAGATCGCGGGGAGGGTCCGTCGATCATGGAGTGGTGGTGCCTTACTTCGTCCTGGTAGGGGACGCTTTGTCACCCACCACAACTCCATGATCGGCGGGGCAGGGCGGCGCAGGGCAGGGGCAGGGCAGGGCGGGTCAGGGCAGGGCGGCGCAGGGCGGGGCGCGCAGAGGGCGGGGGCGCGCGGGGGGCGTCAGGTTAGGGCTGGGGTTTGGGCGTGGATGTGGAAGCGCAACGAACGGGCGTCGGTGAAGCACTCCCGCATCGGGCGCACCAACTCCCGGTGCTCCGGGCTGCGTTCCCACTCCTCGAAGTCGGCCAGGCTCGCCCACTCACTGGTGATCAACCACTGCTCCGGGTCGGTCGACGACCGGCACACCTGGTCGACGAGGTGCCCCGGCACGCCGCCGGCGACCAGGTGCCGCACCTGTTCGTACGCGGCGAGGAACTGCTCGGTGCGCGGCACCGGCACCCGTACCAGAAAGACCACCCGGGCCCGTTTGTCGCTCATGACGCCTCTCCCCTCATCGGCGCGGCCCCGCGGAGGACCAGCGCGCTGTTGAACCCGTCGAAGCCCCGCGCGCAGATCAGGGCGAGCCGGCTGCGTGGTCGGCGGTGCTCCCGCAGGAAGTCCAATTCGCAGCCCTCGGCCACCTCGTCCGGCCCCGCCGACGCGGGCAGCGTGTCGTGGGCGAAGGCGAGCAGCGCGGTGGCCACGTCCAACGCCGAGCCGCCCTGGTACGCCCGACCGGTAAGCGGTTTCTGCGTGGTCACCGGGGGCGGCCGGTCGGCGAAGACGGCACGCAGGGCCTCGGCCTCGCTGCGGTCGTAGCGGGGCACCCCGAGCGCGTCGGGCAGCACCACGTCTACTCCGGCGGCGGCAACGCCCGCCCGGTCCAGGGCCAGGCGCATCGCCCGCGCGTACTGGGCCGGGTCACCGGTGCTCTCCGCCGTGGTGTGCGCGGCGTCGTGGGTGGAGCCCCACCCGCTCACCTCGCCGTAGACCCGGGCGCCCCGGGCCAGGGCGTGCCCCAGCTCCTCCACCACGAACACCGCTCCCCCCTCCGCCGGCAGGTAGCCGCTGGCGGTGGCGTCGAACGGCCGGTACGCCCGCTCCGGGTCGGCGACGTCACTGAGCAGCCCCGAGCGCAGCTGGCAGGCGAGCGCGTACGGGCTCAACGGGCACTCGGTGGCCCCGGCGATCACGACCGGGGTGCCCCGGCGTACGGCGCGGGCGGCGTGCGCCAGGCTGTCCAGGCCGCCGGCCGACTCCGCGACCAGCACCCCGCTCGGGCCCTTGAACTGGTGGTGGATGGAGAGCTGCCCGACGCTTGCCGCGTAGAACCAGGCGATCGACTGGTACGCCCCGACCGTCCGCGACGTGCCACCCCACAGCCGTTGCAGCTCCCGCTGACCGAACAGGTTGCCCCCGGACGAGCTGGCCAGGGTCACCGCGTAGCCGTACGGGTCGGGGGCCCGGTCGGGCAGGCCGGCGTCGGCCAACGCCAGCCGGGTGGCGGCGAAGCCGAGGTGCGTCCAGCGGTCGGTCTGCACCAGTTGCCGACTGTCGGCGTAGGAGTCGGCGGTGAAGCCGGGCACCTCCCCACCGAAGCGTGTCGGATAGCCGGACGGGTCGAACAACGTGATCGGGCCGGTCCGGCGGGTGCCGGCGAGGACTGTGCGCCAGTGCGCGTCCGCGCCGATGCCGCTCGGCGCGACCACCCCGATGCCGGTCACCACCGCCCGGGCCGTCGCGCCGCCACTGTGCGGAGCGGCGCTCACGCCGGCACCGCGCCGAGCATCCGACGGAAGACCATCGCCGACTGGAAGCCGCCGAACCCGCTGCCCACCGAGAGGGCCACGTCCACCGGGACCTCCCGCGCCTCGTTGGGTACGTAGTCCAGGTCGCACTCCGGGTCCCGGGTGCTCCAGTTCGCCGTCGGCGGCACCACGCCGAACTCGATGGCGAGGGCACACGCGGCCATCTCGATCGACCCGATCGCGCCCAGCGAGTGCCCGACCATCGACTTGATCGAGCTGATCGGTATCCGGTACGCGGCCTGACCCAGCGCCCGCTTGAACGCGGCCGTCTCGTGTCGGTCGTTCTGCCGGGTGCCCGAGCCGTGCGCGCTGATGTAGGAGACCTGCTCGGGCAGGATCCGACCCTGCCGCAGCGCGTCGGTTACCGCGAGGCCCATCTCCAGGCCGTCCGGTCGTAGCCCGGTCATGTGGTAGCCGTTGCTGCGGCTGGCGTAGCCGGCCACCTCGCAGTAGATGTGCGCCCCGCGCCGCCGGGCGTGCCCGGCCTCCTCCAGCACCAGCACCGCCCCGCCCTCGGCCAGCACGAACCCGTGCCGGTCGGCGTCGAACGGGCGGGAGGCGTGCGCCGGGTCGTCGTTGTCCGGGCTGGTCGCCTTGATCGCGTCGAACGAGGCGACAGTGACCGGCGAGATCGGCGAGTCGGACGCGCCGGCCAGCATCACGTCCGCCTCACCGTCCACGATCATCTGGTGGGCGTACCCGATGGCGTCGATGCCGGAGGTGCAACCGGTGGACACCACCTGCGCCGGGCCGTGCAACCCGTGCCGGCAGGCCACGTCCGCCGCGAGGCTGCTGGGCACCAGCGCCTGATAGAGGTACGGGCCACCGCGCGCCCCGTCCACCAGCCAACGCCGGCCGTGCTCGCTCACGGTGACGTACTCCTGCTCCAACGCCATCGTGCCGCCCACCGCCGTGCCCAGCACCACTCCGGCCCGGTCCCGTTCCGCGTCGGTGAGCACAAGTTGGGCGTCGGCCACCGCCTCCGCGGAGCAGGCCAGCGCGAACTGCACGTACCGGTCGGCCCGGCGGCGTTCGGCCTCGCTGAGCCCCGCCGCGACCGGGTCGAAGTCGCACTCGGCGGCGATCTGCGACCGGAACGCCGACGGGTCGAAGAAGCTGATCCGCCGGGTGGCGGTCCGCCCCTCGGTGATGGTCTTCCAGAAGCGGTCCCGGCTGGCGCCGCCCGGGGCGACCACCCCAATCCCGGTCACCACCGTGCGGCGCCCGGTCATCGCGTCACCTCTGTTCGCGACTGCGGGGCTCGCGAACCCGGCTCACTCCTCGCGCTCATGATCCGCCTCGCTGTTCGACCAACTCGGTGTCGACGTGCCCCAACTCGGGCCGGGGGGCGAGCGGGCCCAGGTGGAACACCACCTCGGCCGGTTCGACGCCGGTGTTGCGCAGTCGGTGCCGCACGTTCACCGGTACGAACAGTCCCTCGCCGGCGGCCAGCAGCGTCGGCTGGTCGTCCAGGTCGACGGTGATCGCGCCCCGCACCAGGTACAGGAACTCCTCGCTGTACGGGTGGTAGTGCTCGGCGATCCGCTCCCCCGGCGCGAGTGTGGCCACCCCGAGGAAGCCCGAGGTGCTACCGACGGTGCGCGGGCCGAGCAGCACCCGCAGTTCACCGCCGCGACGGCGGTCGGCGGGTACGTCCCGGGCTGCGATCGGGCGGGTGCTCAGGTCACTCATCGTCGGCCTCCGTCGGCGCGTCACCAGCGGCCGGGCCGCCCTGGTCGGCGCGTTGCCACGCGATCCGTTCCAACCGGTCCTTGATCACCGCTAGTTGGATCACGCTGTTGGTGTTGATCCGCTCGGTCATCGCGGCGTTGTCGACCGGCGCGGTCGGCTTCATCGCGAAGTCCTGCGTCCACGTCATCCGGGTGCCACCGGCCTCCTCCGTGTAGCGCCAGTGGATGCGCATGTACTCGAACGGCCCGGTCTCCACCCGGTGCGCCCGGACCTGCCTGCTCACCGGGTCGGCGGTGCGCTCACTGACCCAGCTCCAGGACACCCCGTTCTCGTCGGGGTACATGGTGAGTCGGAACCGCACCGTGTGCCCCTCGCGGTGCAGGATCTCCACCACGGCGTACTCGGTGAACAGCTCGGTCCAGTTCGCCACGTCGTTGGTGACCTCCCAGACCAGCCCCAGCGGCGCCTCGATGACCACGCTGTTCTCGGTGTGCCCGGGCGGGTCGGCGCGGCGGGCGACCAGGTCGGCCACCGCCGGGATGCTCAGCTGCCCGGCCTGCTCGGGGATGGCCACCTGCCAGCGGTCGGCGACGACCGCCGACAGTTCCAGCAGGGCGAGCGAGTCCATGCCCAGCTCCTCCAGCGACGCGGCGGGCGCCCGGGCCGCGGCGTCGGCGTCCAGCCCGCAGTGCGCCACCAGGATGTCGGTGATCTCGGCGGTGATCGGGCGACCATGGGTGACGGTCATCGGGTCCTCCTGTGGGTTGCGTCGGGATCTGCGGCGGGCGCGGTGCGCGGTGCGGGGGTGGCCGTCGGCTTCCGCGCGGGCGCGGCGAGCAGACGGTCGACCAGGCCGGTGGTGTAGCGGCCCTTGCGGAATCCGGCGTCGTCGAGCACCCGCCGGACGAACGGGATGGTGGTGTGCACGCCCGGCCCGGCGATGTCGAACTCGTCCAGGGCACGTTCCAGCCGGTTGAGGGCCAACTCCCGGTCGGGCGCCCAGACGATCACCTTGGCCAGCAGCGAGTCGTACCAGGGGCCGACCAGGTAACCGGCGCTGGCGTGGGTGTCCACGCGGGTGAACGGGCCGCCGGGTGGGGTGAACCGCTCCAACCGGCCGGGGGTGGGGGCGAAGTCACGATCGGGGTCCTCGGTGTTGACCCGGCACTCCACGGCGACGCCGTGCAGGCGGATCTCCTCCTGCCGCCAGCGCAGCGGCACCCCGGCGGCGATGTGCAGTTGCTCGTGCACCAGGTCGATCCCGGTGACCATCTCGGTGACCGGATGCTCCACCTGGATCCGGCAGTTGATCTCCAGGAAGTGGAACTTCTCCTCCGCGTCGACCAGGAACTCCAGCGTGCCGGCACCGACGAAACCGACCTCGAGCGCGCCCCGCAGGGCGGTCTCGGCGATCGTGTCGAGCACGGCGGCGGGCAGCGACGGGGCGGGCGCCTCCTCCACCAGTTTCTGGTGCCGGCGCTGCACCGAGCAGTCCCGGGTGCCCAGGTGCACCCCGTTCCCGTGGGCGTCGCAGAGCACCTGCACCTCGACGTGCCGCGCCTCGGTGAGGTAGCGCTCGACGTACACCCGGTCGTCGCCGAAGGCGGCCTGCGCGGCGGCCCGGGTCCGCGCGTACGCCCGCCGCAGCTCGCCCGGGGTGTGCACCACCGTCATCCCCCGGCCCCCGCCCCCGGCGGCGGCCTTCACGATCACCGGGTAGCCGACGGCCTCGGCCACCTCGGCCGCCGCTGCGGCGGTCGGCACCGGCGCGACACTGCCCGGCGACAGCGGCAGGCCGGCACGGCTCATCAGTGCCCGCGCCGAGGACTTGTCGGCCAGCGCGGCCATCACCGCCGGTGGCGGGCCGATGAACGTCAGCCCGTTGTCGGCGCAGATCTCGGCGAAGTCGGCGTCCTCGGAGAGGAAGCCGTAGCCGGGGTGCACGGCCTGCGCGCCCACCTGCCGGGCCGCCTCCACGATGGCGGCGGCGTTCAGGTAGCTGCGCCGACTGGATGCCGGCCCGATCCGAACGGCCTGGTCGGCGAGGCGGACCGCCGCCGAGTCGGCGTCGGCGGCGGAGTAGACCACCGCCGTTCGGACGCCGAGCTCCTTGCAGGCGCGCAGCACCCGCAGCGCGATCTCGCCCCGGTTGGCGATCAGCACGGTCTCGAACATGGTCAACCACCCCGCGCCGTCACGCCGGGTCCAGTTCGACGAGCGGCTGGTCGTACTCGACCGGCTGTCCGTCCTCGACGAGGATCGCGGCCACCCGGCCGGCCCGGTCGGCGGTCACCTCGTTCATCAGCTTCATCGCCTCGACGATGGCGACCGGCTGGCCCGGGCGGACCAGGTCGCCCACCGCGACGAACGGCCGCGCGCCGGGCTCCGGCGCCCGGTAGAAGGTGCCGACGATCGGTGCCCGCACCGCGGGCCGCCCGGGCACCGGTGGGCGGAGCACCGCAGGCGGGGAGCCGGGCGCCGGCACCGCCTGGGCCGGTACCGCGGGTAGCTCCGGACGGGTGACGTCCTCGGGGTGCCACTCGACCTCCAGCACCGCGGGCCCGCTACGCAGCCGGATCCGGCGCACCGGCCCGGCCAGCTCGGCGATCAGGTGCTGCGCCTGCCGGCGCAGCCCGGCCAGTGCCTCCTCGCCGTCCACCCCCACCTCGTCGGACGCGTCGACTGTCGACAGCGCCCCGTCGCCGGCGGTCATCGCAGGCCCGCCCGAGCGCTGGCGCGGTTCGCGCCGAACCGTCGGAAGCGTTGCCGGCGCAGGCGGACCAGCATGGCGGGCGGCACGTCCAGCAGCGGCAGGAGGTTGGTCAGCAGGGCGGCGCGCAACCGGTGGGCGGTCTCCGCCGGGTCGTCGTGCGCGGCACTCGACGGCTCCGGCACGACCTCGTCGACCACTCCGAGCCGGCACAGATCGGGCGCGGTCAGTCGCAACGCGCGGGCGGCCTGCGGCGCCGCGGACCGGTCCGGCCAGAGGATCGCCGCACACCCCTCGGGGCTGATCACCGAGTAGACGGCGTTCTCCAGCATCAGCACCCGGTCGGCCACCGCCAGCGCCAACGCGCCGCCGCTGCCGCCCTCCCCGGTGATCACCGCGAGCACGGGGGTGGGCAGCACGGTGAGGGTGAGGATGTTCTCGGCGATGGCCGCGGCCTGGCCCTGCTCCTCGGCGCTCACCCCGGGGTCGGCGCCGGGGGTGTCCACGAGGGTGACCACGGGCAGGCCGAGCCGGGCCGCGAGTCGCATGAGCCGCAGCGCCTTGCGGTGCCCGGCCGGGCTGGCCATGCCGAAGTTGCGGGCGACCAACTCGGCGGTGGTGTGCCCCTTCTGGTGGCCGATGACCATCACGTGTCGGCCGGCCAGCCGCGCCACCCCGCCCACGATGGCCGGGCAGTCCGCGCCGAGCCGATCGCCGTGCAGCTCCACGAACCCGTCGAAGACCGAGTCCAGATAGTCCAGTGTGGTCGGTCGACCGGGGTGCCGGGCCATCCGGACGGTGTCCCACGCGT
This sequence comes from Micromonospora sp. NPDC007208, assembly GCF_042869175.1. Taxonomy (NCBI): domain Bacteria; kingdom Bacillati; phylum Actinomycetota; class Actinomycetes; order Micromonosporales; family Micromonosporaceae; genus Micromonospora; species Micromonospora sp. NPDC007208. Next base: position 131,168 of record NZ_JBIAFG010000004.1, read on the forward strand.
CGCGTACCGCCGGGGTGTCACCCGCGGTGGCGGGCGGGTCCGCCGGAAGAGCCAGGGCCGCGCCGTCGTCGGCCAGGCGCTCGCGGTGCGGCGCCGGCTCCTGCCGGGGTACGGGCGGACGCGCCGGACGGCCGGCGCGGGTCACGGCGAGCAGCGCCACCAGCCGTGCGCGCAGTGACCGGCGTTGCACCACCATGTCGACCTGCCCGTGTCGGAGCAGGAAGTCGGCGGTCTGGAAGCCCTCCGGCAGGGCCCGGCCGGTGATCTGGCGGATCACCCGGGGGCCGGCGAAGCCCATCCGCGCGCCGCTCTCGGCGAGCACCAGGTCGGTGTTGGTGGCGAACGAGGCGGCCACCCCGCCGTAGGTCGGGTCGGTCAGGACGCTCACGGTGAGCAACCCCGCCTCGCGCAGCGCCGCGATGGCCTGGCTGACGGTGGCCATCTGCATCAACGACAACGCGCCCTCCTGCATCCGCGCCCCGCCGGAGGCGGTGACCAGGACGAGCGGGGTTCTGTCGTCCAACGCCCGTTCGGCCGCCCGGGTGATCAGCTCACCCACCGCGCAGCCCAGGCTGCCGCCGAGGAAGCGGAAGTCCATCACCGCCAAGGCCACCGGGTGCCCGCCGATGGTGGCCGTGGCGCAGACGACCCCCTCGGCCAGACCGGTGCTGGCCCGCGCGCCGCTGAGCCGGTGCGGGTACGGCAGCACGTCGACGAAGTCGAGCGGGTCCGCCTCCGGCAGCCGGTCGGGCAGCAGGCGCAGCGAGCCCGAGTCGACCAGTTGGCGCAGGCGTTCCGGCGCGCCGAGTCGGGCGTGCTCCCCGCACTCGGGGCAGACGTCGAGGTTGCGGCGCAGACGTTTGCGGTAGAGCAGGCTGGCGCAGCCGGCGCAGCGGGACCAGAGCTGCTCCTCGCGCGGCGCGGTGGCCGTCACGACCGCCGCCCGGCGCCCGGGGCGTCGAACCGGTAGAAGCACCGCGCCATGGCGTCGCGCGGCGAGCGCCAGGTCGACAGGTACGGCGACACGTACGGACGCAGGCGGTCGCTGACCCGGATGAACTCGGGGTGGCCACGGGCGGCCTCCACCGCGCCCTCCGCCGGCTCCGCGGTCTCGAGCAGGTGCACATAGAGGTCGTGCAGTCGGTACAGCGAGCGGTGCCGGACGCCGACCAGGCGCGGCAGCTCCGTCGCGTCCGACTCGGCGAAGATCTCGGCGACCCGCTCCTCGGCGGTCGGATCCACCTTCGCGACGATCAGCGATCGGTCCATACTGGGCCTCCCCCCACAGCGTCCGGCCGGCGACGGGTGGCCCCCGGACGCGCTGGACGACTGCCGACACGATGCGCCGATCCTCGTCACGGCGGCGTCACCGGGCCGGGCCGACCAACGACAGATGGTGGTGACGCTGCGTTGACGCAACCTGTGTATCAGCTATGCGTCCGGTGTACGCCGCACGCCATCGTTTGTGCAGTTCAGAACCGATCTCGGGTTGACTGTCGCTAATAGAAGGTCCACGTGCCGTTGACTCAACGTGACCATTATTGATAATCTTCAGCTTGGTCAGCCCGGCGGCCTCGGCGGGTGGGGCCGCGCCTGACCGCGCCACGATCGGCGGGGTCGACAGTGGCGTCGCGGGCAACCGATCCGGGACACAGCAGACAGTCGGGACGAGCGTTCCGCAGGGGGTGCCGCCGTGGCCGCTGATCCGTCCGTGCCGACCGCCGGAGACCCGCCCGAGGAGGGCGTCTCACTCCACCTGCTCGGCGGCTTCCGACTCCTCCGCGGGGCGGTGCCGGTCGTGGTGCCGCGCGGGCTGCAACGGGTGATCGCCCTGATCGGGCTCCGCCCCGGCGCCACCCGCAGCCAACTCGCCGGGCTGCTCTGGCCCGACGCGTCGGAGGAACGGGCGCTGTCCTCCCTGCGTACCGCCCTGTGGCGGCTCCGACAGGACCCGTGCTGCCCGATGACCGTGGCCAGCGACACCGTACGCCTCGACCCGGCGGTCCGGCTCGACGTGGACGACCTGGTCGGCACCGCGGCCCGGGTCCGCGACGGCGACGACCCCCGCACCGCGGCCGGGGCGCTCGCCGCCGGGCGGCACGACCTCCTCCCCGGCTGGTACGACGACTGGGTGCTGCTGGACCGGGAGCGCCTGCGCCAGCTCCGCCTGCACATGCTGGAACAGGTGGCGGGGCACCACCTGGCGGCGGGACGGCACGGTGAGGCCCTCGAAGCCGCGCTGGAGGCGATGGCCGCCGAGCCGTTACGGGAGACGCCACACCGCCTGGTGGTCCGCATCCACCTGGCCGAGGGCAACGCCTTCGAGGCCGTGCACGCCTTCTACGTCTACCGGGACCTTCTGCGCCGGGAGCTGCGGCTGGAGCCGAGCCCCGCGATGAGCGCCCTGCTCGACGACACCCTCGCCCCGATCCGCCAGGCCAGCCGCGACGCCATCACCGACCGCCCGTCACCGGCCGTCCGGCGAGCGTGACGGCGCCGCCCGTCACCGGCCGTCCGGCGTACGTGACGGCGCCGCCCGTCACCGGCCGTTCGGCGTACGTGACGGTGACGTGACAGGCGCTGCGGCACGGTGGGCGCTCAGAGCACGTGGCACCGATCCCCCCGAGGGTCGGGAAGGCCACCGGCGGAAGGGGTCCCATGAGTCGTCTACTGATCGTCAGCCGGATCATCCCGGGAGCGGAGGGACGGGTCGCGCAGATCTTCGCCGAATCCGACGCCACCGAACTCCCCGGCCTGACCGGCGTCACGCACCGGTCCCTGTACTGCCTGCACGACCTGTGCGTACACGTGCTGGAGACCTCGGACGACATCGACCCGGACGCGCTCGCGGCGGCCCGCAACCACCCGCTCTTCCAGCAGGTCAACGAGCGGCTCTCCGCGCACACGTCGCCGTACCTGCCGACCTGGCGCTCCCCCCGGGACGCGATCGCCGGCTGCTTCTACCGGTGGGACGCCACCGACGCGCCCGCCAACACCGACGCGGTCGCCGCGCGCACCGCCAGCACCGAGGTGCCTGGAGCGCGCCCGGCCAGCACCGAGACACCCGCCGCACACCCGGCCGGCTGACATGTCCGCCGCGCCGCCGCACGTCCTGATCATCGGCGCGGGCACGGGCGGGCTGTGCCTGGCGCACGGTCTGCGCCGCGCCGGCATCAGCGTCGCCGTCTACGAACGACACCGCGACCGCGCCGAGGGGCTGCTCGGCTACCGGGTCGGCATCGGCCCCACCGGTAGCCGGGCGCTACGGGAGTGTCTGCCCCCGGAACTGTTCGCCACCTTCCTGGCCACCTGCGCCCGACCGCCGCACTACTTCAACGTCGTCACCCAGGGGCTCCGCCAGACCGCGTCGTTCGCGCTGCGGCCGAGCGCCGACCCGGTGCGTACCGAACACTCGGTGGCCCGGATGGTGCTGCGCCAGGTGCTGCTGACCGGCCTGGAGGACGTGGTGCACTTCGACAAGACCTTCACCCGGTACGAGCAGCGCGACGACGGCACGGTCACCGCGCACTTCGCCGACGGCAGCAGCGCCACCGGCGACCTGCTGGTGGCGGCCGACGGCACCCACTCCGCCGTACGCCGCCAGTACCTGCCGCACGCCGTCATCCGCGACGCCGGGACGATCAACATCGCCACCCGGATCCCGTTGACCCCGCACACCCGCGGTCTCATTCCGGAGCGGGTCCAGCAGGGCATCTCGCTCATCTTCGGCGTCGGCGGGATGATGGGCGTGCTGCACGTCATGGAGTTCAAGTGGGACGCCGACCGCGCGATCAAACCCGGCGTCAGCGAGGCCGAGGCCGCCCGGCTCCGAGACTGGCCCGGCCTGGCCCACGACACCACCACCGACAACATCAACCTGATCATCTGGAGTGCGGCCAACCGGTTCCCGGCCGACGTCATGCAACGCCGCGGCGAGGATTTGGTGCAGGTCGCCCTGGACCTCACCTCGAACTGGCACCCACACCTACGCGAACTGCTGGCCCACGCGGACCCGGCCAGCGCCCTACCGATCAAAGTGTCCACGTCCGAGCCGGTGCCGCCCTGGAAGAGCAGCACCGTCACCATGCTCGGCGACGCCATCCACACCATGACCCCGGGCCGCGGCGTGGGCGCGAACACCGCGCTACGCGACGCCCGCCTGCTCTGCGTACAGCTCAGCCGCGCCACCGCCGGTGACAAGACCCTGCTCCAGGCGGTCGCCGACTACGAGGCCGTGATGGCGCCGTACGGCTTCGCGCGGGTCGCCGAATCGTTGAATCGCAGCGGCACCAACGGCGACGACCGGATGTACCGCCCGGTGGTGGGTCGGCTCGCGCTGCTCGGCGCGCGCGGCTACTTCGGAGTGACCAGCCGGGTGCCACGGCTCCGTCGCCGTTTCGTCGACGACTTCCACACCTACGAGGGCGACCGGGACTGACCCCCGCATCGCCCGACCCGGGCTCGGCGTCCCGCGCCGGGCCCGGGTCTCGTCATGTGCGGCGTGCTCATGCCCGGCCGGTCCCGCCATGGCCCGTTCCATGCCCGGCCTTGCCGGCTCCCGGTCCTTCCGGTCCTCGTCTCGACGGGTCGGGTTCTGGTGGGATTGGGCGACGCTGTGTCACCCGGCAGGCACCGGCTGAGGTGGTCGACCCTCCCGCGACGCTGTCGGCCGATCCTCTCTCTCGTCGGCAATACGCGTGTGCGAAGCTGCGGCGAGTTTTTCTCGTGACTTTTCCAACGAGCTGAGAGGGAGGTTCGCCGTGGCGTGGTCTTTCGGACACTCGCTGATAGTGGTACTGGCACTGTTGCTGGGCCTGGCCGCCGGGTGGCTGCTGCGCGGTCGGCGGGGCGTACAGGGCAATTCGATAGTGGATGGTGACCCCGTCGCCGGCCTGGCCGTCATCGAATCGCCCACGCCGGCTGCCACCACCGACGAGGCCCGTCCTGTGGCCGCCGTCGACCCGGCGCCCACCGCGGTCGCCGACGAGCCGGTGCCGGTCGACACGGTCAGCGCGCCAGCCGCGGTGACCGGACCGGACGGTCCCACGCCGGTGCCCGTGCCGGCGGACGCCCCGAGCACCGTCGACCCGGCGGAGATGGCGCTGACCGAAAACCCGCCGCCGGTGCCGGCGACCGAGCAGTCCGACGCTGATGAGCTGCGGCAGGAATCGGCCCCCGAGCCGGTCACGGTCGACGAGCAGCCCACCCCGGCGGCCGTGGTCGCTCCCCGCCAGCCCGCGGACGACCTCCCGCCCGCCGACACGGCGGGGCTCGACACGACGCCGACGGAAAGCACTCCGGTCGACGACGCGCCGGTAGCCACCACCCCGGCCGACACCGCGCCGATCGACGATGCGCCGGTCGCGGCCACCCCCGCCGACACGACGCCGGTCGACGACGCGCCGGCCTCCGACGATGCGGAGACCAAGGCCACGGCGGTCGACCCGACGCCGGCACAGGCCGACTCGGTGAACGCTGAGCCGGCACAGGCTGAGTCCGCAGTCGACGCTGCGGAGGCCGAGCGGTCGGCGGTGGCCACGCCTCCGGTCCGGCCGGTCAGCACCGCGACCCCTCCGGTCCGGTCGGCCGCCGACGCGACGATCAGCAGCATCGACGCCGACCCGACGGGCCCGGCCGACGACTTCCGCCGGATTCAGGGAATCGGGCCGAAGATGGCGGCCGCGTTGCAGGACGCGGGCGTGCGCACGTACGGCCAGCTCGGCGAGTTGGACGAGCCGGCGCTGCGCGACCTGATCCGGGCCGCCGGCCTGCGCGCCGCACCTGGGCTGGCCAGCTGGCCGCAGCAGGCGCGCGTGCTCGCTGGCGCCGGTGACGAGATGGCCGCCGTGCTGCCGGACGGCAACCCGGCCTGACCGTCTGTTTTCGAGCCCCCGGCAGCCGTCAACGCGACGGCGCGCCGGGGGCTCGACCGTAAACGCACTCACCCGACGGGCCTCCTCCAAGATCGTGCTCGATCCTGGATGTAGTGGTGTCGGGCGCGCCGGATGCCACTACATCCACGATGTTGCGCGATCTTGGAGACAGAAGCGGCCCCGCCCAACGGCTCGCCTGGCTGGCCGGGCGGGGCGGTAGCGCGCGGGTGGGACCCAGCCCTCAGGCCCGCAGCTCGGCCGCGAGGTCGCCGATCGCCGCGATCGCGTACCGCTGCATTCCCGGGCCGAAGGTGATGCGCGTGGCGCCCTGCCGGCCCAGCTCGGCCACGGACTCCCGGTCCGGTCCGGCGGCCATGTTGATCGGCCCGGAGATGCCCTCGCGCAGCTGCGGGAGCACCTGCGGCGGCGCCAGGATCGGGTAGACGCAGTCCGCGCCGGCCGCCACGTAGAGGCGGGCCCGTTCCACCGCGTCGGCCGGGTCACCCGTCCCGACCAGGAACGTGTCGACGCGGGCGTTGATGAAGAGCGCGTCGCCGGCCTCCGCGCGTACCTCGGCCAGCCAGTCGGCGTGCCGCCGCGGGTCCTTGAGGGTGGCGTGCCCCTCCGAGTCCTCCAGGTTGCAGCCGACGGCGCCGGCCTCCAACAGCCGCCCGACCAGTTCGCGGGGGGCGAGGCCGTAGCCGCCCTCGACGTCCGCGGACACGGGTACGGACACCGCGCGGACGATGCGCGCGACCGCCGCGAACATCTCGTCCGGCGGGGTCGCGCCGTCCTCGTAGCCTAGTGAGGCGGCGACACCCGCGCTCGGGGTGGCGAGCGCCGGGTAACCGGCGTCGGCCAGCACCCGGGCGCTGGCCGCGTCCCAGGGGCCCGGCAGGACGAGCGGGTCACCGGCGGCACGGTCGTGGTGCAGGGCACGGAAGGTGGCGGCTGTCATCGTTGTGGTCTCCCGACGGGGCTGCGAAAGAGCGGGCTCAGGCGGTGTATCCGCCGTTGGAGTCAAGCACGGCGCCGGTGATGTACGAGGCCGCGGTGCTGGCCAGGAACGCGATGGCCGCGGCTGTCTCGGCGGGGTCGCTGACCCGTTGGATCGCGAGGCTGGACACCATTGATCGGTCCACCATACGTTTGGTGGACCGAACGGTCAATAATTGCTACGCTGGTCACATGGCCAGGCCACGGCAGTTCGACGAGGAACAGGTGATCCGCGCCGTCCGGGACCAGTTCTGGGACGCCGGCTACGCGGCGACCTCGCTGGAGGACCTTGTGCGCGTCAGCGGGCTGGGCAAGGGCAGCCTCTACGGCGCCTTCGGCGACAAACACCGGCTGTTCCTGCGGGCACTGCGGGAATACACCGACACCAGCGGCGGCTACCTGCGCGAGATGCTCGCGTCCACTCCCCGCGCCCTGGACGCGCTGCGCGCGTTCGTCATGGCGCCGGTGGACGACCCGGGCGGAGCCGCCGCCCGGCGCGGTTGCCTGATGGCCAACAGCACGTACGAGCTGGCCACCACCGACCCCGACGTGCTCGCCGAGGCCCGGCGCACCTACGAGGCGACGACCACCCTGGTCGCCGAGTGCGTCGAGCGGGCCCAGAACGAGGGTGACCTGCCGCGCGACGTCGACCCGGTCGAGACGGCGCGCGCGCTGCTCGCCGCGCAGCAGGGGCTGGTGTTCATGGGGCGGACCGGGCTGGACATCGACACCCTGACCGCGACGGCCCGCAGTCTCGCCGCCACGCTGCTACCGGACGCCTGACACCGCTCGACCGGGGGCCGCGGGCTTATTTGATCTTGCGGGTGGACCGGACCACGATGCTCTCGTACTCCGGGTGCTTGACCAGCCAGTCGGCGATGAACGGGCAGATCGGCACGACGGTCCGGCCCTTGCTCCGCGCGTCGTCCAGCACGGCCCGCGCCAGCGTCGACCCGACGCCTTTGCCCTCGTACGCCGGGTCGACCTCGGTGTGGGTGTAGGCGATGATCGAGCCGGTCAGCTGGTAGGTGACGAACCCCACGACCGCGCCCGCCTCGTCGCGCGCCTCGAAACGCTCCCGCGCCGGCGCGTCTGTCACGGTGTACTGCACCCGACCATCCAACCACCCAGCCCGGCGGCGCTTCCCGCGAGGCCGGCAGGGGACGCCATCCCACGCGCATTGTCTCGGCCGAAACGGGAAACGCAACGCCGCCGGACACCGGGAAGCAGGGCCGCCGGGCATACCGTGGGAGGAGACCCGCCACCATGACGAATTCATCGACGGACGGCGGCTTCGCCGTCGTCGAGATGTTCACGTCCCAGGGCTGCAATAGTTGCCCTCCCGCGGAGGAGTTGCTGAGCGAGATCGAACGCGACGCACGGGAACGGGGACAGAACGTCTTCGCCCTCGGGTTCCACGTCGACTACTGGGACGACCTGGGGTGGCCGGACCAGTTCGCGGACGCGGCGTACACCGCGCGGCAGGAGGCGTACGCCCGCGCGCTCGGTACCCGTGGTCTGTACACCCCGCAGATGGTCGTCAACGGCACCGTCGAGTTCGTCGGCTCCGATCGCCGCCGGGCGGCCGCCGCGATCATGTCCGCCATGGCCGCGACCGCCACCACACCACTGGCGCTCTCCATCGCCAACCTCGGCAACGACCGGGTGATGATGGACTACCGGACCGAACGGCCGCCGGAGCGCGCGGTGTTGCACGTGGCGGTCGTGGAACGGGATTTGACCAGCGAGATCGCCCGGGGCGAGAACGCCGGACGGACGCTACGGCAGGACAACGTCGTACGCGCCTTCAGGTCGGTGGGCCTGGACGCCGAGCGGGGGCAGGTGGAGCTGGCGACACCGCCCGGCCTCGATCCGCGGAGCGCCAGCGTGGTGGGCTACGTTCAGGAGAGCGGCGAGCGGGCCATCGTCAGCGCCACGGCCGTCGAGCTGTCCACCGCGTAATCTCGGCGCATGCGGATGGTGCGCGGTGCGAGGAGGTTCGGTGGCTGACGCGGACGACGTACGCCGGGTGGCGCTGGCCCTGCCGCACACGGTGGAGATTCCCAGTGACGGCTTCGACTTCCGGGTGGCCGACAAGGGCTTCGTCTGGTCCTACCCGGAGCGGATACCGGGCAAGCCCCGGGTGATCCGGCTCGACATCGCGGTGTTGTTCGTCGGCGACGAGGCCGAGAAGCAGGCTCTCCTGCTCGGGGAGCCCGAGGTCTTCTTCACCACGCCCGGCTACCACGGCCTGCCTCTGGTGCTGTTGCGCCTGGCGGCGGTGGACCTGGACCGGCTGACCGAGCTGGTGACCGACGCGTGGCGGATGCGCGTGCCGGACGCGCTGTTGAGCGACCATGCGGGCGGACTGCCGGGCGACCGTGCGGGCGTCGGCAAATAGCGACATCAGCACGCAACGGGTTGGACACATTGACGGGGATCTCGGTACTCCATTACCGTTGCCGAGAGAGCGCTCTCTCACCTGACCTTCCCCCCAATTCAGACGCAAAGCGCTGGACCCGGCAAGGGCCGCACCCGGCGCGCGCGATGGAGGCACGATGAAACCTCCCGTCCCCCACCGCCGATGGGCCCTGGCCGCCGCCACCGCGCTGGCCCTGGTCGTCGGCGGCCTCGCGATCCCCGTCACCCGTGCGGCCGAAGCCGCACCCGTCGGCGCGGGCAGTTACACCACCACCCCGGTCGGCCCGCTCCCCAGCGGCTGCGGCGCCATGTCCAGCAACCCCCGGCAGTTCGCCACCGCCAACGCGCCCGCCGGGCCGATTCCCACCAACGACTGGTGGTCCTCGCTGCTGTGGAAGCGCACCGACTGCTCCTTCAGTGAGCCGCTGCACGCCCACCCGATCTCGTACGACACCTTCGGTGACGGGCTCGGCTTCTCCGCCAACTCCACCCCCGCCATCAGCGGCACCGCCACCGGGGTCGGCGAGTTCCACTACCCGTACGTGCAGGACATCCGGGTCGGTGTGGCCGGCCTCGCCGCCCCGCAGGTCAGGGTCGACGGGTGGACGGACTGGACAGTCAGCCCGCACTGGAGTGACGGCACGCGCACCATGCGCGCGACCATCGGCCACGGGCTGCCCTTCGCGTACTTCCAGACCACCGGTGGGAACGCGCAGATCAGCACCGCCGGCACCCCCGACGTGTGGTCCAACAGTGGTGCCACCATCGGCTTCCGGGTCAACGGCCACGACTACGTCGGGTTCGCGCCCAGCGGCGCCAGCTGGACCGTGGCGTCCGGGCGGATCTCGTCCACCCTGGCCGGTCGCGGCTACTTCTCGGTCGCCCTGCTTCCGCCGACGTCGAGCGCGACGGAGCGCGCCGCACTGGCCGCGACCTACGGCCAGTACGCGCACGCCCACGTGACAGGCACCCAGGTCTCGTACGCCTACAACCCCGCGACCAGCGGCCTCACCACCACGTACGCGTTCACCACCACGGCCCGGGAGGGCACCGCCACGCAGACCGTGGTCAGCCTCTACCCGCACCAGTGGAAGTCGCTGAGCGGCTCCACCGCGATCACGCCGACCTACCCGTCGGCGCGCGGCCGGATGAAGGTGCTCACCGGCGTCAACCAGTTCCGCACCGCCATGAAGTTCCAGGGCATCCTGCCGGAGTTGCCGGCCGTCGGCGACGGCAGCGGTGGCGACCTGGCGACGCTCACCGGGCACCTGGCCGCCACCCGCGCCAACCCGATGGACCAACGCGGCAACGACACCTACTGGACCGGCAAGGGGCTCGGCCGGGCCGCGCGGATCGCCGAGATCGCCGACCAGGTCAACGACACCACGACGCGCGACAGCGCGCTGAACGCGATTCGCAGCACGCTCACCGACTGGTTCACCGCGTCCAGCGGCAAGACCAGCCGGGTCTTCTACTACGACAACAACTGGGGCACCCTGATCGGCTACCCGGCGTCGTACGGGTCCGACCAGGAGCTCAACGACCACCACTTCCACTACGGCTACTACATCGCCGCCGCCGCGACCCTGGCGAAGTTCGACCCGGCCTGGGCGGCCACCAGCCGCTACGGCGGGATGGTCGACCTGCTGATCCGCGACGCCAACAACTACCGTCGCGACGACACCCGCTTCCCGTACCTGCGGGACTTCGACATCTACGCCGGGCACGACTGGGCGTCCGGGCACGGTTCCTTCGGCTCGGGCAACAACCAGGAGTCCTCGTCCGAGGGGATGAACTTCGCGAGCGCCCTGATCCAGTGGGGGCAGACGACCGGCGACACCGCCGTCCGCGACGCGGGTGTCTTCCTCTACACCACGCAGGCCGCGGCCATCCAGGAGTACTGGTTCGACGTCAGCGACCAGAACTTCCCCGCCGCCTTCGGGCACTCGACGGTCGGCATGGTCTGGGGCGACGGCGGCGCATACGCCACCTGGTTCAGTGGCGAGCCGGAGATGATCCAGGGCATCAACCTGCTGCCGGTCACCGGTGGGCACCTCTACCTGGGCAACAACCCGGCGTACGTGCGGACCAACTACGCCGAACTCGTCCGCAACAACGGCGGGCAACCGACCGTGTGGCAGGACATCCTCTGGCAGTTCCAGGCCCTCGGCGATCCCGACGCGGCGCTGGCGAACCTCCGCGCGAACCCCGGCTACACCCCCGAGGAGGGCGAGAGCCGGGCACACACCTTCCACTGGATCCGCAACCTCGCCGCCCTGGGCAATGTCGACACGACGGTGACCGGAAACCACCCACTGTCGGCGGTGTTCTCGCGCAACGGGGCGCGCACCTACGTGGCGTCGAACCCGACGGCGACGCCGATCACTGTGACGTTCTCCAACGGCACCACGCTCGCCGTGGGCGCCGGCAAGACGGCCTCCACCGGGGCGTACACCTGGAGTGGCGGCAACGCGGCCGGCGGTGTCCCCCCGACGACGCCGACGGACCCCCCACCGACGACCGACCCGCCGACGAACCCGGGCACCCCGACGCGGTACCTGCTGCCCGGGGGCGGGTTGGGCGCCGCCGGTAGCGCGGCCACGACGACGGTCGCGGCGGCGAACGGAAACCACGACGGTACGCCCACCAACGCCCAGGTCTTCACGGCGACCGGCCTCAACCTCGCCTACGCCGGCGGGCAGACCGCGTTCGACCTGTTCGTGGACGCCGGGACGGCGGTCGGCAACGGTGTGCAGGTGCGGATCTCCTACGACCTCACCGGCAACGGCAGTTGGGACCGGGTGGAGACGGGGCGCTACTTCGCCACCGACCCGGTAGCCGGCTACGAGCACTACACCCAGAGCGCCGGCCTGTCCTCGGCCACCGGCACGTTGGGCGCGCTGAGCAACGGCACGGTCCGGGTGGAGGTCTGGTCGGCGATCGGCAACAACCCGACCACGGTGGGCATCGGCAACCAGTCGGTGCTGCGGCTGCCGTACTCCTGATCGATCGTCCGTCGCGACACGATGTCGGCCGGTGTGGAGGACCAGGATCGGTCCCCCACACCGGCCGACGTGTGCGGTCAGTCAGTCGTTGTCAGGAAGCGGTGCAGGTGGGCGTGATGCCGGCCCCACTGCCCGTGCCCTGGAACCCGAACTCGGTGACCTGGCCCGCGCCGAGTCGGCCGTTGTAGTCCACGTTGGCGAACCGCACCGTGCCGGTGGAGCCACTGGCCGTCGCGCTCCAGGTGTTGGTGACACTGGCACCACTCGCGAGCGTCACGCCGACGTTCCACCCGTTCGTTCCGGCGGAGCCGGCGGTCACCTTCACGGTGGCCACGAACCCACCGTTCCACGAGTTCAGTGACACCGACGCCGAGCAGCCGTCCGGCGTTCCCGGCGGCGGGGTGGTGGGCGGCGGGTCCGTGGGCGGAGGGGTCGTCGGCGGCGGGTCCGTGGGCGGCGGCGTGGTGGGAATGGCCGGGCCGGCGTTGAGGGCGTTCAGAACGGCGGTGTACGCGGCCTTCTTGTTGCCGTTGCAGTCGAACAGCAGGGCGTTGTCGGACCCACGCCACGAGTCGCAGTCGCGCACACCCCAGGTGGTGATGCCGGTGCAGCGCGAGACGTCCATGCACGCGCGGGTGACGGCGCCGAAGATGTTCGCCTGGTTACCACCGGTCATCACGTCCAGCTCGGTGATCTGCACATCCACACCGAGATCGGCGAACCGCTGCAGGTTGGCCTGGTAGTCGCCAGCCAACGAGGTGCCCAGGTGCGACTGGAAACCCACACAGTCGATCGGCACACCACGGGACTTGAAGTCCCGCACCATGTTGTAGATGCCCGTCGACTTCGCGTTGATCCCGTCGGTGTTGTAGTCGTTGTAACACAACTTCGCACCCGGGTCCGCCGCCCGCGCCGCCCGGAACGCCGCCTCGATCCAGTCATTCCCGGTGCGCTGCAGGTTCGAGTCACGACGAGCCCCGGAGTTGCCGTCCGCGAACGCCTCGTTCACCACGTCCCAGGCATAGATCTTGCCGCGGAAGTGCGTCGCGACCTGGGTGACGTGGTTGATCGCCGCGTTACGCAACGCGCTACCGGACATGCCCTGCGCCCAGCCCGGCTGCTGCTGGTACCACAGCAGCGCGTGCCCCCGCACGCTCATGCCATTGGCCTGCGCGTGACTGACCAGACGATCACCACCGGTGTAGCTGAACCGACCCTGCTGCGGCTCGGTGGCGTCCCACTTCATCTCGTTCTCGGCCACGACACTGTTGAACTCACGGTTCAGAATCGTCGTGTACGCGCTGGTGGACAGCTTGCCCGTCGCGACAGCCGCGCCGAAGTAGCGGCCCTTCTCGGCCGCCGAGGCCCGGAGGGTCGTGCCGGCGCTGGCCGTGGAGGTCAGCGCCATCGTCATCCCGGCGGCGAGAACGCCGGTAACTGCGATGGTCACCGCCGCTCGCAGGGCTCTTCTGTGATTCATGCGGATTCCTTCTCTGTGGTGGTGCAGCGATGGAGGCGCACGCCCGAATCTGCTCCTGCGACATGGGAGACGGCAGCGCCGGTCGCCGTCGCGGCAGCAGTGCGGGGGAAGTCCTGGCCCGACGTCCGGCATGCCCTGGGCGGACGTCGCGCTCCGAGGGGCCACAGCAGGTTCGCCCGGTGAACCACAGGTGCGGCCGCCCTCAACCATCGACTGTGAGCGATAACATGCCGTTCGTCAAGTCGTAACCATCCGGGCCGGGCACCTGTCGCTCCGGCCGCGGTGGTGGGGCACGTCGTCGTGCTGCCGGAGCCGTACGAGCACGGCTCCGGCAGCACCCGTCACTGGAACGAGACGTCGTCGACGAGGAGACCGTCGGTGCCCTCGGCCGTCTCCACGTAGAAGGCGGCACCGGACAGCGTGCCGCTCCACGACACGGTCGTCGTGCCGGTGAGCAGGGTCCAGCCGTTGACGTTCACCCCCACCGCCGGGGTCAGCTGGAGGTAGTTCGTCGTGCCGTTCGCGGTCAGTGACAGCGTCGCCTTCGCCGACGGGGTGCCGCTCTGCGCGCGTACCCAGACGTTCGTGGCGTAGCTCTTGCCGTTGGTGAGCTTGGCGGTCACGTCCTGGCTCGGGCCGTTCCACGCGCCGGTCCGGCCGGTGATCGAGAGCGATCCGCTGCCGCCGTGCGCGACGGTGGTGTTCCTGGCGAGCGTGCCGCTGCCGTGCACACCCCAGCCCGTCGTGCCGTTCTCCACGTCGCCGTTGGTGATCAGGTTGGCGCTGCCGCCACCGGTGCCGCTGAACTGCCACCAGTTGACGTTGAACAGGTTGCCGCTGCCGCCGGCGAAGCGCAGGTAGAGATCATGGGTGCCGGTCGCTCCGCTCACCGCACAGGTGGTGGCGGTCCAGGTCTGCCAACCGCCGGTGGCGCCCACGGTGCAGGTGCCCACGGTCGGGCCGCTGGCGCTGTCGAGGCGTACCTCGATCCGGCCGCCGCTGGTGGCCGACGCGACCCGGGCGCTGAACGAGGTCGCACCCGCGCCGAACGCGACGCCCTTGACCTTGATGTAGTCGCCGTTCTCGATCCAACCGACGTTCAGCCCGCCCTCGCCGGACGCCTCGGTCTCGATCCCCGAGCCCCACGCGATCGTCTCGGCCTCCTGCCGCACGTACGGGTTCAGCGTGCCCATCTGCGGGGCACCCGTACTCGTCATCGTGATCGTCGGGAACAGACCACCGCTGGTGTAGCTGAACTTCTCCACCGCCACCGAACGGGTGTAACCACTACCACCGGGCAACGCCCCGTTGTGGTAGAAGAAATACGAACCACCCTGGAAATCGATCACACCCGCGTGATTGGTGAAACTGGCGCCCTGCCGCGGCATGATCGTGCCGCGATACGTCCACGGCCCCGTTGGTCCCGTCGCCGTGGAGTACGCGATGAACTCCGAGCAGCACTCCGCCGCGAACACGTTGTAATACAGGCCGTTGCGCTTGAACACCCACGGCCCCTCCTCGTACAACGTCGGCCGACTCGCGTTTCCGGTACGGGTACCGAACCCCGCCGTCGTGAGTGGGATACGCGTCGCGCTGCCGGCGAAAGAGATCATGTCCGGGTTCAACTTCACGTACCACAGGCCCGGGTTTCCCCAGTACAGATACGCCTGTCCGTCGTCGTCGACGAAGACGGTCGGGTCGATCTCGTTGTTGCCGACAAGTGGTCGACCGAGCGCGTCGCGGAACGGCCCGGTGGGGCTGTCGGCCACCCCGACGCCGATGACCATCTGCCCGTTGGAGCGCTGGCGCACCGGCACGTACCAGTAGAACTTCCCGTTACGCGCGACGACCTGGCCGGCCCACGCGTTGGCGTCCGCCCAGGCGAAGGTCGCCAGGCTCATCGGCGAGCCGTGGTCGGTCCAGTTCACCATGTCCGCGGACGAGTACACCCGCCACTCACGCATGGTGAAGTAGGTGGACCCGTCCTCGTCATGTCCGGTGTAGAGGTAGACCCGGCCGTTGTGCACCAACGGCGCCGGGTCCGCGGTGTAGATGTTCTGGACGATGGGGTTGTCGGCCCTGGCCGTGCCCGGGACCAGTGCGAGGACGCAGGCCAGACTCGCCAGCCAGGCGATGGCACGCCTGGCCCGGCGGGTGGCTTGGGTTGTCGTTCGATCTTTCACCTTCACGATTACTCCCACAGAGAGTGCGCCGTGCGCGATGTCTGACTGGGCGAGCCACCGCTGTCCTGACTGCCGCCCGAACGGGCTTCGCCATTCGCATGCCAGCAATGACCGAGGGTGGTGTTAGCGCTAACAGCTCTTCGCGGATGCCCCCTCCCCTATCTGACCTGGATTTTTGTGAGGTGCGGGATGACCGTCGTAACCACATCGCAGCATTGATGTATCGACGTTGACATCGAAGATTTACGATGCACCGTACTGAGCGACCGGTCGGGCGTCAACGGAGGGCGACCGCCGGGATCGGTCACACAGCGTCACCATCCAGTGCTCGCGAGCCCAGCAGGTGTCCGTTTCGGACCATAGCTGCCAGCGGGCGCGGCACCGACCCGGTCACGTCGCCACCGGATGGGTCGGCGAGGCGCCCCGGGGGTTGCGGGCATGTTAACGACGAACTATGTTAGCGATCACATCGATGTGCCGCGATAAGCGCCAGGGGTGGGCACCCGGCGTCCACGGCGACCGCGAGCGCGACCCACCACCCACCCGTCGTCGGCCCTGCGCCGCCGACGCCCCCACCGCCATCGATGGCGGCCCCGACGTACCCGGCCACCTGGAGGTTCCCCATGCCACCCCCGCCCCTCAGCCGCCGCCACCTGCTTCAGGCCGCCGGAGCCACCGTGGTGGTCTCCGCGACCGGCGCCGTCGTCTCCCCCGCCAGCGCGTCCGCGGCCGTCGTGCCCCCGGCCCGGTCCGACATCGGCGTCTCGGCGTACGCATTCGACCCCGGTCAGGTACGACTCACCTCCGGTCGCTGGATGGACAACCAGAACCGGACCCTGAACTACCTGCGGTTCGTCGACGTCGACCGGATGCTCTACAACTTCCGCGCCAACCACCGGTTGTCCACCAACGGCGCCGCCACCAACGGCGGCTGGGACGCGCCGAACTTCCCGTTCCGGACCCACATGCAGGGGCACTTCCTGAGCGCGTGGGCGTACGCGTACGCGGTGCTGGGCGACACCACCTGCCGGGACAAGGCCAACTACATGGTGGCCGAGTTGGCCAAGTGCCAGGCCAACAACTCCGCCGCCGGGTTCGGCGCGGGCTACCTCTCCGGTTTCCCGGAGTCCGACTTCACCGCGCTCGAGGCACGGACGCTGTCCAACGGCAACGTGCCCTACTACTGCATCCACAAGACCCTCGCCGGCCTGCTCGACGTCTGGCGCTACATCGGCAACACGCAGGCCCGTACGGTGCTGCTGTCACTGGCGGGTTGGGTCGACACCCGGACGAGCCGACTGAGCTCCAGCCAGATGCAGTCGATGCTCGGCACCGAGTTCGGGGGCATGAACGACGTGCTCGCCGACATCTACCAGCAGACCGGCGACAGCCGGTGGCTCGCCACCGCACAGCGGTTCGACCACAACTCCGTGTTCAACCCCCTGGCCTCCAACCAGGACCAGCTCAACGGGCTGCACGCCAACACGCAGGTGCCCAAGTGGATCGGGGCCGCCCGCGAGTACAAGGCCACCGGAACCACCCGTTACCGGGACATCGCCAGCAACGCGTGGCGGATCACCGTCGGCGCGCACACGTACGCCATCGGCGGCAACAGCCAGGCGGAGCACTTCCGGGCGCCGAACGCGATCGCCGGGTACCTCAGCAACGACACCTGCGAGCAGTGCAACACGTTCAACATGCTCAAACTGACCCGGGAGCTGTGGCTGCTCGACCCGAGCCGGGCGGACTACTTCGACTTCTACGAGCGCGCGCTGATCAACCACCTGATCGGCGGGCAGAACCCGGCCGACAGCCACGGCCACATCACCTACTTCACCCCGCTGCGGCCGGGTGGTCGTCGGGGCGTGGGCCCGGCGTGGGGTGGCGGCACCTGGAGCACCGACTACAACTCGTTCTGGTGCTGCCAGGGCACCGGCTTGGAAATCAACACGAGGTTGATGGACTCCATCTACTTCTACAACGGCACGACGCTGAGCGTGAACTTGTTCGCGCCATCCGTGCTGAACTGGACGCAACGCGGCATCACGGTCACCCAGACCACCAGCTTCCCGGTCAGCGACACCAGCACCCTGACCCTGAGCGGCTCGATGAGCGGCTCGTGGAGCATCCGGGTGCGGATCCCGTCCTGGACCAGCGGTGCGACGATCGCCGTCAACGGCACGGTGGAGAACGTCGCCACCACACCGGGCAGCTACGCCACGGTCACGCGCACCTGGGCCGCCGGCGACACCATCACCGTGCGGCTGCCGATGCAGGTCGCCGTCCGGGCCGCCAACGACAACGCCAACGTCGGCGCGATCACGTACGGCCCCTCGGTGCTGGCCGGCAACTACGGCAACACGTCGCTGAGCACCCTGCCCGCCCTCACCGTCTCCTCGATCACCCGGACCAGCACCAGCTCGCTCGCGTTCACCGCCAGCGCCAACGGGTCCACGGTGAACCTCGGCCCCTTCTACGACGCCCACGGCTTCAACTACACGGTCTACTGGAACACCAGCGGAAGCGGCGGCGGCAGCGGCAGCTACCGACTGCAGAACGTCGGCACCGGGCTGGTCCTCGGTGTCCAGAACATGTCCACCGCAGACGGTGGTCTGGCGGTGCAGTGGAGCGACAGCGGCACCGCCGACCACAACTGGGTGGTCGTGACCGACGGCAACGCGGTCCGGTTCCGCAACGTCAACAGCGGCAAGGTGCTGGGTGTGGAGAACATGTCCACCGCCGACAACGCCCGGGTCCTGCAGTGGGCGGACAACGGCACCGCCGACCACCGGTGGATCCTCGTGGACAACGACGACGGAACCTACAAGATCCGCAACGTCAACAGCAACAAGCTGCTCGGCATCCTGAACGGGTCGACCGCCATGGGCGCGCAGGCCGTGCAGGATCCGGACAACGGCAGCGCGGACAACAGGTGGCGGCTGGTCCGCAACGCCTGACCTCCGCCCCGCCCGACGGGCTCACCGGCGCGGTCACCCGAAGGCCGCGCCGGTGACGCCGGGCGGACGCCCGCCAGCGGTCGTACAGTGGGGAGGGTCCTGGCCCCAGTGAACGTGGCGGACGTGTCGGCTCGTGCCGCTTCCGCCCGGAAGGAGCACAGTGAACCGCCCCCTCCGCACCACGCTCGGCGGCGCGTTGACCGCCGTCATGCTGGCCACCGTGGCCGTCGCGCCGGCGCAGGCGCACCCCGCCGGGCGGCCGCCGGCCGTCCTCGCCCTCCCCGACGGCTTCCAGCCCGAGGGCATCGCCGCCGCCGGCCGGTACGCCTACTTCGGCTCCCGCGCCACCGGTGAGATCCACCGCGTCGACCTGGTCACCGGCCGGGGCACGACGATCGGCGCGGCCACCGGCACCCCGTCGCTCGGTCTCAAGGTCGACGCCCGTGGCCGACTGTTCGTCTCCGGCGGAACGGCCGGCGACGCCCGCGTGCTCGACACCCGCACCGGCGAGCTGCTGGCCCGCTACCAGTTCGCCACCGCCCCGACGTTCGTCAACGACGTCGTCCTGACCCGCGACGCCGCGTACTTCACCGACTCGAACCGGCCGGTGCTCTACCGGCTGCCGCTCGGTCGCGGTGGGGCGCTGCCGCCCGCCGACGCCTTCACCACCATCACGCTGACCGGCGCGTACGAACAGGTCGGCACCGGCGTGAACCTCAACGGCATCGCCACCACACCGGACGGCCGGGCGCTGATCGTCGTCCAGTCCAACACCGGCACGCTGTACCGGGTCGACCCGCGGACCGGCGCGAGCACAGTCGTCGACGTGCCGGGCCACACCTTCGCCAACGGCGACGGACTGTTGCTGCTCGGCCGCACCCTCTACGTCGTGCAGAACCGTCTCAACCAGATCGCGGTGGTCCGGCTGAACCACGCCGGCACCGCCGGAGCGCTCACCGGCACCATCACCGACCCGAACTTCGACGTGCCCACCACCGTCGCCAAGGCGTTGGGTCGGCTATACCTGCCCAACGCCCGGTTCACCACACCGCCGACCCCCACCACGCCGTACACGGCCGTCGCGGTCCGCGCCCACTGAGCGCGACCCGAGGGGGTACGCGCCGCGCGTACCCCCTCGGTCCACCGCTGTGGATCTCGAACGCCGATCGGCCGCCAGTAGGATCACTGGCACCTCGGCGATGACCGTCGCCTCGCGCCCCCCGGAGTCCGTGTGGCCGCCCGTCCGTACCGGTTCCTGCGTCGAACCATGGCCGTGGGCTGCCTACTCGCCGCCGCCGCACTGCCGGCCGCACCGCCGGCCTTCCCCACCGACGCCACGGACGCCCCGCAGGCCACGGTCCTGCGGATGCTCCAACTGAACCTCTGCAACAGTGGCCGCGCCGGCTGCTACACCGGCCGAGCGATGACCAGGGCCGCCGAGGTGATCACCGCCGAGGCACCCGACCTGGTCACCCTCAACGAGATCTGCGCGGACGACCTCCCCGCCCTGCACGACGTGTTCGAAACCGTTCACCCTGGCCGGACCGTCGTGAGCGCGTTCCAGGCCGCCGGCGACCGCCCGAGCGGCGACGACACCCGCTGCCGCAACGGTCAACGGTTCGGCATCGGGCTGCTGACCCACGTGCCGGCGCCGACCAGCCCGCGCACCGTGTACGCCGGAACCCACCCGACGCAGGACCTGGCGGACCCCGAGGAACGAGCCTGGCTCTGCGTCGACGTCGACGGCGCCCTGCTCGCCTGCACCACCCACCTGTCGGCCACCGGCTACCGCGTCGCGCTGACCCAGTGCGACCACCTGCTCGACACCATCCTGCCGAGAATCAGTCGCAACGCCGGCTACGAGCCCACCGTGCTGGGCGGCGACCTCAACCTGCTCGCCGGCCACGACCCCGACGTGAGGGCCTGCACGCCGCCGGGCCACCAGCGAATCGACGACGGCCGACTGCAACACATCACGGCGACGACCGACATCACGCTCTGCTGTCGCGCCCTGGTGCCCATGCACGGGGCGACCGACCACCCCGGCCTGCTGGCCACCCTCACCATCGACCGCAGCCGGCCCGGCCGCCGGCCGTCCTGACCGCCCGGCCTCCGGGCGCGCGGATGGGGCGGGCGGCAACGCCCGGCCGGCCAGACCGTGCTCGCGCAGCAGGACGAGGCCGCCCACCGCACGGTGTCAGCGCGGCGGCGTGTCCCGGCGGGACGGGAACGGGGTACCCGGCTGGCCGAGGGTGGAGCGGGCGCGCAACCCGACCGGGTCGGGCGCAGCGGTGGGCGTCGGAGCCGCCGGTTCCGAGAGGCGCCGCCCGTCCAGGTACGCGGTGGCGGCCCGGTCGTCGTCGGTCGGGGCGGCGAGCAGCGCGTAGAGCAGACCGACCACCCCGAAGACCACCGCCAGCACGATCGGCACCAGCAGGGTGCTCACCCCGGTGCCGGTCACCTCGCCCGTGCCCTCGTGGCGGTGCACCGACAGGGCGCTCATGCCGGTGAAGTGCATCCCGTTGACGGCGATGCCCATGACCAGCGCGGAAGCGAAGATCGCCAGCCCCCGCCGGACGGTCATCGCGAGCCACAGGGCGACCGTGGACGCCACCAGGGCGATGACCACCGAGAGCACGACTCGGACGGTGTCGTAGCCGAGGCTGCCGTTGAGGCGCATGGCGGCCATGCCGGTGTAGTGCATGGAGGCCACCCCGACACCGGTGAAGACGCCGCCGGCGATCAGTCGGACCGGGTTCAGCCGGCCGGTGCCCACGATGGCCAGGCCGATACCGACCGCCACCACGGCGATGGCCGTGCTGGCCGCGGTCAACGGCACGTCGTAACGGATCCGGGTGTTCTCGACGGCGAAGCCGAGCATGGCCATGAAGTGCATCGCCCAGATGGCGGTGCCGCCCAGTGCCCAGGCCGACAGCAGACCCCACCACGCCCGCTGACCGCTCGTCCCGGCCGTGCGGATGCGACCGGCGCAGACCAGACCGAGGATCGAACCGAGCACGGACAGCGCGTAGCTCAGCGCGGGCGTGATCCACCCGTACTCAAAGTGATTGATCTCCGCCACGGCGGGTTTCTCCCCATTCGTTACCGACGCGTCAACAAGACGCCTCGGCAATGATCAGGGGTGCTGTGATCAGGCGCAACAGTGCCCCCGGGGCTATCCGAGGGGTGCCATTGCGGTGACCGTCCGCTGCGTCGATTACCCGACGAAAATGACCGAGCGTAATGGTCAGGCTGACGTGTGGTATGCGAGAACGCCCCGATTGACGGCCGCTATAGCCTGTCGCGCGGTAGACCGCAGTTCCGTTGTGGCACCACCGGAGTCGGCAATCTGACCGAGCAGGTCGACGACCTGTCGGGCCCACCGGACGAAGTCACCGGCGGGCATCTCACCATCGATCTCGTGACCGCTGCCGAGCACCTTGGCCAGCGCCTCGCCCCGCGCCCACCGGTAGACGGGCCAGGCGAAACCAAGATCCGGCTCCCGGGTCGCGGTCAGCCCCCGCGCCGCCTCGTCGGCCTCGATCTCCCCCCACAGCTTCAGCGTCTCGTCCACCGCGTCGGCCACCGGCCCGCGCGGCAGCGACGCCCGCTCGTCGACATCACGGCGTGCCTCGAACACCACCACGGACACCGCGGAGGCCAGCTCGGCCGGGGACAGCCCGTTCCACACCCCCCGGCGCAGACACTCGGCGACCAGCAGGTCCGCCTCGGTCCAGATCCGGCCCAGCATCCGACCGGCGTCGGTCACCGCGCCGTCGCGGGCGAGGTAACCCCGCTCGGTCAACAACGCCACGATCCGGTCGAACGTCCGAGCGAGGGACCCCGTACGACCACTGACGCGCTCGCGCAACTCCTCGGTGTCGCGCTCCAGCCGCCGACGCCGCTCCGCCCAGCGGGCGTGTTCGTCCCGCTCCGGGCAGGCGTGGCAGGGGTGGTTGCGCAGCTCGGTGCGGAGCTGGGTGATCCGGTGGTCCTCGCCGGTC
This sequence comes from Micromonospora sp. NPDC007208, assembly GCF_042869175.1. Taxonomy (NCBI): domain Bacteria; kingdom Bacillati; phylum Actinomycetota; class Actinomycetes; order Micromonosporales; family Micromonosporaceae; genus Micromonospora; species Micromonospora sp. NPDC007208. The sequence goes on from NZ_JBIAFG010000004.1 coordinate 154,087, forward strand.
ACCTGCCGGGAACGACCCCCGCGTCGGCCGCCGTGCCGGTCCAGGCCGGTGCCGCTGACCTCGGCGGCGAGATCCCGCCGGGCGCCCGGGGACCGGTGGTTGAAGTGCTTGGGCACCCGGATGCGGGCCAGCACCTCGGCCGGGGTGGTGAAGTCGCCGGGGCTGACCCGCCCGGCCCAGCGGTCCTGCGTGAGCACCAGCGGCCGGGGCTCACCGAACCCGCCCGTCGCCGGGTCCAGCACCACGGCCAGCCCGGCCCGCCGGCCCGACGGCACCCGGATCACGTCGCCGACCCGCAGCCGCTCCAACGAGGCCACCGCGGCGGCCTTGCGCTGGGTCTGCCCCTGCCGGGCGATCGCCTTCTCCCGGTCGGCGATCGCCACCCGCAGCGCGAAGTACTCGTCGAAGTCGCCGTGGTGGCAGGCCGCCTCCGCGCCGTACGCCTCGATGGTCTCGGTGTTGCGCTGCACCTGCCGGGCCAGGCCGACCACCGACCGGTCCGCCTGGAACTGGGCGAACGAGGACTCCAGCAGAGCCCGGGCCGGCTCCGCGCCGACCGTGCCGACCAGGTTCACGGCCATGTTGTACGACGGCCGGAAGCTGGAGCGCAGCGGGTACGTGCGGGTGGACGCGAGCCCGGCCACCTGCCGTGGGTCGACCTCCGGGGACCACACCACGACGGCGTGCCCCTCCACGTCGATGCCACGGCGGCCGGCGCGCCCGGTGAGCTGCGTGTACTCCCCCGGGGTCAGGTCGACGTGCGCCTCGCCGTTGTACTTCACCAGCCGTTCCAGGACCACGCAGCGGGCCGGCATGTTGATGCCCAACGCCAGGGTCTCGGTGGCGAAGACCGCCTTGACCAGGCCGCGGACGAACAACTCCTCGACGACCTCCTTGAACACCGGCAGCATGCCGGCGTGGTGGGCGGCCAGGCCCCGTTCCAAGCCGTCCAGCCACTCCCAGTAGCCCAGGACCGACAGGTCCTCGCCCGGGATGGCGGTGACCCGGGACTCGACGACCCGGCGGATCTCGGCCCGCTCCTCCGCCGAGGTGAGTCGCAGCCCGGCGGCGAGACACTGCTGCACCGCGGCGGCGCAGCCGGCCCGGCTGAAGATGAACAGGATCGCCGGTAGCAGACCCTCCCGGTCCAGTCGGTCGACGATGTCCGGGCGCGACGGGCCACGCCAGCGCGGGCCACGCCGGCCGGCACCGGGCCCCGCGCTGCGCCCCTCGCCCAACTCCAGCCGCCGCGCGGTCTCCCGGGTGTAGCGCAGCAACTCCGGGTGCACGTCGTGCTTGCGGGCGGCGTCGGCGTCGTGGAACAGGTCGAACATCCGCTTGCCGACCAGCATGTGCTGCCACAACGGCACCGGCCGGTGCTCACTGACCACCACTGCGGTCTCGCCGCGCACGGTGACCAGCCAGTCGGCGAACTCCTCGGCGTTGGAGACGGTCGCCGACAACGAGATCAGGGTGACCGAGGCGGGCAGGTGAATGATCACCTCTTCCCACACCCCACCGCGGAACCGGTCGGCCAGGTAGTGCACCTCGTCCATCACCACGTACGCGAGACCCTGCAGGGTGCTGGAGCCCGCGTAGAGCATGTTGCGCAGCACCTCGGTGGTCATCACCACCACCGGCGCGTCGCCGTTGATCGCGTTGTCGCCGGTCAGCAGGCCGACCTGCTCGGCGCCGTACCGGGCGACCAGATCGTGGTACTTCTGGTTGGACAACGCCTTGATCGGCGTGGTGTAGAAGCACTTGCGCCGAGCCGGCGGGGTCGTCGCGTCGGCCGCGGGCACCGGGTCGTCGGGCCGCCCGCGTAACGCCAGGTGGACGGCGAACTCCCCGACCACCGTCTTACCGGCACCGGTGGGGGCGCAGACCAGCACACCGCTGCCCCGCTCCAGCGACTGACACGCCTCCCGCTGGAAGTCGTCGAGGTCGAACCCCAACTCGAGGGCGAACTCGTTCAGCGCCGGAAACTGTGCGGCTTGTGCGGCCTTGCGGCGCGCCGCTGCGTACCGCTCGGCGGGGCTCGACATGACACCAAGATTAGTGCGTGCCGAGTCACACCACCCCACAAGGCCGTCCGGAGGCGCGGTCGGAGGCGGTCGGTAGGGTGCACGGCGTGCCGGACCATGCCGAACCGCCCCAGACCAGTCCGCCGGGCACCGCCGACGCGCCCGCCGCCCGCCGGGCGTCCCGACGCCCTGTCAAGGCGGTGCTCTTCGACTTCCACGGCACCCTGGCCCAGGTGGAGGATCCCCGGCAGTGGGTGCTGGAGGCCGCGGCGGCGTGCGGTGTCACCCTGGACCGGGTCCGCGCCACCTCGCTGGCCGACCGACTGCTGACCGCCGGCCGCGCCGGCGGGCCACTGCCGGCGCGGGTGCCACCCCGACTGGCCGAACTGTGGGCCGACCGGGACCTCTACCAACACGCCCACCGGGGCGCGTACACCGGGCTGGCCGAGACCGTGGACGCCGGCATCGACGGCTTCGCCGACGCGCTCTACGAGCGGCTGCTGACCGCCGAGGGCTGGCTACCGTACGCCGACACCGCCCCCACGCTGACCGCGCTGCGCGACGCCGGGGTGCCGGTGGCGGTGGTCAGCAACATCGGTTTCGACCTGCGGCCACACTTCGACGCCTGGGGGCTGACCGACCTGGTCGGCGCGTTCGTACTCTCGTACGAGGTGGGGCGCTGCAAACCCGACCCGGCGATCTTCTGGCGGGCCTGCGGGATGCTGGGCGTCGACCCCGAGCAGACGCTGATGGTCGGTGACACCCCGGCGGACGCGGGCGCGGTGGCCGCCGGCTGCTCGGTGCTGGTGCTCCCGGCGGCCGAGCCGGGCCGGGAGAACGGGCTGGGCGCCGTGCTCGACCTCGCCCTGCCCGGCTGACCGGCGGTTGGGGTGCCGTCAGTCGGGAATGTGAATCACCGGTAGCTCACCGTCGCCGTACCGGTCCTCCCCGGTGAGGATCGAGGCGTCGTGTTCGAGGACGGCCAGCGCTGTGCTGGCCAGATCGGCACGTCCCGTCACCGTCCGCCAGAAGCTGAGTTCGTGCCGGGAGTGACCCTCGGTCGAGAGCACCTCGCAGGCGTCCAGGTTCAGCAGTCGGTGCAGGGTCGCCCGTTCCTTCGGATCGCTGACGATCGCCAGCGCCTCCGCCGCGGTCACGGCGGTGACGCCAAACCTGTTGCGGTCCTGGATGACCTCGTGCAGCGGCTCCCCGACGTGCACCGATCCCGCCAGGTACGCCAGCAGTGCCGACCGGTCCAGCACGAGCCGGACCGGGCGGTCGTCCTCGGGGCTCACGCCGCCGGTTGTTCGAGCGTGCCGTCGGCGCCCAGCGCGTGCTGGCGGGCCCGCTCGCGAAGGGCGCTGCGGCGCTCCGGCGACCAGTCGGCCTCCACGGCAGCCCGGCGGGCGCGTGCCTCGGCCACGCCCTGCTCGGTGATCGGGATGCCCTGGTGAGCCAGCTCCGCGTCCAGGGCGTCCAGCCGCATCCGGTCACGGACGGCCTGGGTGATGTAAGCACTGGCGCTCGACTCGCGCTCCAGGCGCTCAGCCACGTCGGGTGGCACGGAGATCGACAGCTTCCGCATCGCGCCGGTCATACCAGGGACCGTACGCCGGTAGCACCACGTTGGCGAACACTTACGGCCGTGTCGGCAGGTGGATACCGCCGCAAGGTGGCCGAAGCGGACGGCCTACCGTCGTGCCCGTGACGGACACCCTGCTGCCCACGCCACGGTCGGGCGAGACGCGACCGGCCGGGCGCGGTGGCGTCGCCGCCGTGGGGCTGGTGCTCGGCGGGGCCCTGTCGGTGCAGTTCGGCTCCGCCGTGGCCGCGCTGCTCTTCCCGCGCACCGGGGTGGCCGGCGCGGTGACCCTGCGGCTGACCATCTCGGCGGTGCTGCTGCTCATCGTGTGCCGGCCCCGACTGCGCGGGCACGACCGGTCGGCCTGGCTCGCGGCCGGCTCGTTCGGGCTGGCGCTGGCCGGCATGAACTCGCTGTTCTACCAGGCCATCGAACGCATTCCGCTGGGCCCGGCGGTGACGCTCGAGGTGCTCGGCCCGTTGGCGCTGTCGGTGTTCTCCGCCCGACGACTGGCCAGTTGGGGCTGGGCGGGGCTCGCACTGGCCGGGGTGGCGCTGCTCGGGCAGGGCGGCTTCGACCGGCTGAACCCGGTCGGGGTGGCCTTCGCGTTCGGCGCGGGCGCCATGTGGGCGGCGTACATCGTGCTGAGCGCCCGGGTCGGCGGCCGCTTCCCCGGCGCCGACGGGCTGGCCCTGGCGCTGACCCTCGCCGCGCTGGTCACCCTGCCGCTGGGCATCGTCGACGGCGGTGCGGTGCTGCTCGACCCACCGGTGCTGGCGCTCGGCACCGCCCTCGCGGTGCTCGCCTCCGGGCTGCCCTACACCCTGGAGCTGCTGGCGCTACGGCGGATGCCCACCGCCACCTTCGCGGTGCTGATGAGCCTCGGCCCGGCCATCGCCACGCTCGCCGGGTGGCTGGTGCTGCGGCAGGCGCTGACCCTGCTGGAGTGCGCCGCCATCGTGCTGGTCATCGCGGCGAGCATCGGCGCGGTACGGGTCAACGCAGCAGCCGCAGGGCGCCCGGAACCGCGCTGACCGTCACCGGCAGCTCCAGGGAGCGTTCCCCGTCGGCGTACGAGGTGATGCCCTCGGCGGCCAACTCCACGGTGCGGGCCCGGAAGCTGCGCACCAGCGGGTGGCTGACGTGGGTGCCCTGGTAGATGCGCGGCTTCACCCGGATGAGGGTCCGCCGGTTGACCCGACCCGCCACCACCACGTCGAGCAGCCCGTCGGTCGGGTCCGCGTCGGGGCAGATCCGCATCCCGCCGCCGTACGTGGGGCAGTTGCCCACCGCCACGAGTACCGCGTCCAGGTCGTGCGGCACCCCGTCGAGGCGCAGCGTGTAGCGCCGTGGGCGCAGCCGGGCCAGCTCGACGAGGATCGCCAGGTCGTACCGGCGCGGGCCGCGTGGCCAGCGCATCCGGTTGGCCCGCTCGTTGACGATCGCGTCGAACCCGGCCGCGAGGACCGCCCCGAACCAGCGCTCGACGCCGTCGACCCCGACCATCCGGGCCAGGTCGATGGGTTGACTGCGGCCGTCGCGCACCGCCTCGGCGATCACCACCGCCGCCGCGAGAGGGTCGGCCGGGAAACCGGTGTCCAGGGCGAAGTCGTTGCCCGTGCCGGCCGGGATCGGGCCGAACGGCACGTCGGTGCCGGCGACCGCCTGCAACGCCCGGTGCACGGTGCCGTCCCCACCGACCGCCACCAACGCGCCAGCGCCGTCGGCGACGGCGGCCCGGCACGCCGCCTCCGCCTCGCCGGGACTGGACGCCGGCAACAGCCGGACCGGCCGCCCGGCGGCGGCCAAGGCGTCCAGCAGCCGGGGCAGCAGGGCGCGGTGCCGACCGCGACCGGCGGTCGGGTTGGCGAGCACGGCGACCGGGCCGGGCCGGTGATCGTCTGCGGTCACGGGCAGCACCGTACCGGTCGGACACCCGCCGTTCACCAGGGGCAGGCGCCGTCACCATCGGTTCCGCCGCCGGCGCTCGACGTGACGCGACGACGCCGCCCCCGAGGAAACGGGGACGGCGTCGGTGGACCGGGCGGCGCGGGGCCGTCAGGTCATGTCGTCGTAGCGGCGTTCGATCGGCGCCGGCTTGGCGATCGGCTCGGGTACGCCGATCGGCGCGGTCGAGTCGACCCGCTGCCCGGCCACGACCGGGTCCGCGTCGAACTCCAGCGGCGACACCTCGTCGTCGTCGATGCCGGCGTAGATCTCCTTGCCCCGCCCACGCCGCCGGTCGTTGAGGAAGGCGACGCCGACCGCGGCGAAGTAGAGCGCCGTCAGGCAGAGCGCCAGAGCGGTCATCCCGAACGGATCAGGGGTGGGGGTGACCACGGCGGAGAAGGCGAAGAACACGAAGATCGCCACCCGCCACCAGCTGAGCAGTCGTTTCGCGCTGGCCAGGCCGACGAAGTTGAGCATCAGCACGATCAGCGGGAACTCGAACGCCACCCCGAACAACAGGATCAGGTTGGTGACGAACGAGATGTACCGGGTGACTTCCAGATTCGTCGAGATGTCATCGCCGGACACGTTCAGCAGGAACTCGAGGCCCTTGGTGGTGACGAAGAAGGCCAGCACCGCGCCGGCCGCGAACAGTGGCGCGGCCAGCGCCGTGAAGATGTACGCGTAGCGCCGCTCGTGCCGGTGCAGACCCGGCGCGATGAACGCCCACAGCTGGTAGAGCCAGATGGGGGCCGCGATGACCAGGCCCACCCACAGACCGATCTTCAGGTTCAGCAGGAAGACGTCCGCGACACCGAGCTGGACGAATTTGCACTTGCCCGAGACCGGATCGATCGAGGCGTCGAGGCTGCAGTACGGCTCCGACAACAGGATCCGGACCGGCGTCGCCAGCCAGATGCCGACGCCGAAGCCGATCATGATCGCCAACGAGGCGCGGAAGAGACGATTGCGCAGCTCACGGACGTGCTCGATGAGCGTCATCGACCCGTCGGCGGCCCGTTCGAACGCCTTTGGGCTGCGTTTACGCAGTGCGAAGGCCACGGTCGGGGGCCCTTCGGTCAGTTGTCGCGGACGCGGTGCACCGGGTCGACGACCGGCTGCTGCGGCGGCGCCTGCTGGTACGGGGCCTGCTGCGGCTGGCCAGCGTATGGCGCCTGCTGCCCGACGTGCGGCGGCAGCGGCTGGTAGCCGGCCTGCGCGTCGGCCTTCTCGGCGAGGTCGCGGTCGTCGTCCTGCAGGCTCTTGGTCTCGGCCTTGATGATCCGCAGCGACCGACCCAGCGAGCGGGCCGCGTCGGGGAGCCGCTTCGCACCGAAGAGCAGGATCAGCACAACCACGAGAACAGCGATGTGCCACGGCTTGAGGGCACCCATGAGAAGCTCCAGTCGCTCTGTGTCCGGGGGGTGGTACGCAGCCCATCGTACGTGCGGATCGGCTGCCCGCCACCCACTGGGTGGTGGTGGTCTGGGCGGAAGGGTGAAGTCTTGACCAACCCGCGATGATCCGTCAACCACCGCCGGGCGCGTGCTCGGTCAGCCGCGCTTGGCCTTGATCACCGCGAGCCGTCGGGATGTGGTGTCGACCCGACGTTGAACGTCCTCGGCACGCTGTTGCAGCGCCTCGGCGGTCTCCCGCAGCGCCTCGGCCTCGACGGCCCGCCGCTGCAACGCCACGGCGGCGCGGCGCAGTCGGGGCAACCGGGCCAGTACCGGGCGCACGGCCAGCGCGAGCGCCACGAGGGGTAGCAGCACCACCGCGAGCACGATCCAGATCAGCACGGCGGTCAGCCTACTGGGTGCGGCCGGCCACCGCCGGGTCACCCGACGGGGCGCGCTGCGGGTCGACCTCGGTCGGCAGGGGCACGGCCGTGGGCGCGGGCACGGCGTACGCGTCCAGTGCGGCGGCCGCCGTCGCCCGCACCTGCTCGGCCAACTCGACCGGGGCGACCACAGTCACCTCCGGGCCGAGGCCCAGCACGAACCGGCGGGCCCAGCCCAGGTCGGTGACCCGCAGGGAGACGAGCCACTGGTCGCCGTCGCCGGCCTCCACCCGCTCACACGGGTAGTACTCGGTGATCCACCGCTCGCTCCGACCGATACGCAGGGTGATCAGCGGCAGGTCGGCCGACGGGCGGAAGACGCCCTCGGTGAGGTCGTGCGGGACGGCCTGCGGCGGCACCGTGGCCGGCTCGTCCAGTTCGGTGATCGCGTCGATCCGGTCGGCGCGGAACAGCCGAACGGCCTCGGCACGCCGGCACCACGCCTCCACGTACGCCCGGCCGCCGACCATGAGCACCCGCAGCGGGTCGATGACGCGCTCGGTGGTCTCGTCCCGGGCGGCCGTGTAGTAGGTGATCCGCAGGGCCTTGCCGCCCTCCACGGCGGCGCGCAGCGCCTCGACCCGCCGGGTGTCCCCGGGCAACCGGACCGCCACCGGGGCGCCCACCAGGTCACCCGCGTCCTCGATCTTGGCGAGGGCCCGTTCGACGGCCTCCCGGTTGGCCACCCCGGGCGTCTCGGCCAGCATCCGCAGCGCCACCACGAGCGCGAGGGCCTCGTCGGGCGTCAACCGCAACGGCCGGTCGATGCCGGCGTCGTAGGTGATGGTCACCCGGTCACCGTCGAACGCCATGTCGATCAGGTCACCGGGCCCGTACCCGGGGAGCCCGCACACCCAGAGCAGCTCCAGGTCCTCCCGGAGCTGCCGCTCGGTGACGCCGAGGTCACCGGCCGCCTCGGCGATCTCGATGCCGGGCCGGGCCAGCAGGTAGGGCACCAGGTTGAGCAGTCGGGCCAGCCGGTCGGCGGACGCGCGGGAAGCGTTGCGGGAGGCCGGGCGGGTCACCGGGCACCCCCGCTGGCGGCCAGCTCGTCGTGTCGCACGGCGATCTCCTTGAGTCGTTGGATGACCGCCTCGCGGACCTCCGGTGGGTCGAGGACCCGCACGTCCGGGCCGTAGCCGACGAGGTGACCGGCCAGCCCGTCCGGGTCCGCGTACGGCAGGACCAGCCGGTCGCCGTCCAGCCCGGCGGTCACCTCCACCGCCCAGCGGCGCAGCCCGGCGGCCCGCCCCGGGACGGCCAACACGGTGGCCCGGCCGGTGCGCTCCACCGGACCCGACCAACGGGCCACGTGGCTGATCAGGTCGACGTTGGCCGGTGGCTCGTACGCGCCGGGGGCACCGGTCACCCGGACGGCGCCGACGACCCGGGACAGCCGGAAGCAGCGGGTCGCCTCCCGGTCCTGGTCGTGGCCGACCACATACCACCGGCCGCGCCAGCAGACCACGCCCCACGGTTGCAGCCGCCGCCGGCTGGGCGCGTCGCGGTCGGGCACCCGGTAGTCGAACCCCACCTCGCGGCGGTCCCGAGCGGCGGCGGTCAGTGGCGCGAACGCCGGGTCGACCGTGACCATCGGCTCCAGGCCGAGGGTCGCCTGCGGGTCCACGTCCACCCCGGCGGCACGCAGCTTGGCCAGCCCCGACGACGCGGCGGCGGCCAGACCGGCGTGCTGCCACAGCCGGGCGGCGATGCCGACCGCGGCGGCCTCGTCCGGTTCGAGGAGGATGTCGGGCAGCGCGTACTCGCGGTGGGCGATCCGGTAGCCGGGCTCCGCGTCGAAGGCGCTCGCCGTGCCGGTCTCCAGTGGCACGCCCAGCTCGCGCAGCTCGGCCTTGTCCCGCTCGAACTTGCGCTGGAACGCCTCGTGGTCGCGCGCGTCGTCCGGATCGTGCTCGTAACCGGGCACGGTCGCGGCGATCTGCGCGGCGGTCAGGAACCGTCGCGTGGACAGCAGGCAGATCACCAGGTTGACCAGGCGTTCGGTGCGGGTCCGCGACACGCGGTAGACGCTAGCAGCCGACACGCTCACACCGTGCACCCACGCGGGCGTGCCGCACACTTGTTCGGATCGGGCCTCCCCCGGCGCGCCGCCGTTCCCGGTCATAGGGTGATCCTCATGTCGCAAGCGGACGCCAGGCCCGAGAGCGAGAGCGTCGGCACGGTCGTCGTCGCCGGTGCCGCCAACCTCGCCATCGCGGTCGCCAAGCTGATCGCCGGGCTGATCTCCGGATCCGCCGCGATGCTCTCCGAGGCGGCGCACTCGGTCGCCGACACCACCACCGAGGTGCTGCTCTTCCAGGCGCTGCGCCGCGGCGCCCGTCCGGCCGACCAACGACACCCCTTCGGGTACGGCAAGGAGAGCTACGTCTGGGCGTTCTTCGCGGCCATGTTCACGTTCGTCGCCGGCGCCGGTTTCGCCGTCACCCACGGCGTCACCACGATCCTGGTGCACGAGCACAGCGGCGACTACCTGATCTCGTACATCGTGCTCGGGGTGTCGTTCGCCATCGAGTCGGTCTCACTGGCCCGGGCCGTGCGGCAGGTCCGCCGCGAGTCACGACGCTGGGAGACCACGCCCCGGCGGTTCCTGCGGCTGACCGCCGACACCACCGTCAAGGCGGTCTTCCTGGAGGACAGCGCGGCCCTGGTCGGTCTGGTGCTGGCCGGGCTCGGCGTCGGCCTCTCGCACGCCACCGGCGACGAGGTGTGGGACGGCGTCGCGTCGATCCTCATCGGGCTGCTGCTGCTGACGGTCGCCGGGGTCCTCGCCGGCAACAACCTGTCGCTGCTGGTCGGCCGGGCCGTCCCGGAGCGGCTACGCCGCGAGATCGAGCGGGAGCTGGCCGGGCTGCCCGAGGTGGAGCGCATCGACACCCTGTTGACCATGCAGCTCGGCCCGCAGGACATCCTGGTCGCCGCGAAGGTCGACTTCCGCGACCAGGCCACCGGCGCGCAGATCGAGGCCACCGCCGACGAGGCCGAGCGGCGGCTCACCGACCGGTACCCGGAGATCCGGTTCGTCTTCCTCGACCCCACCCGTTCGCTGCCGGGCGCCACCGGCACCGCCCGGCGCACCCAGGCCGGGCCGAGCCCGGACGCCGGCGGCCCCGAACCGACCTGAACCACACCCCGGCGCGGGCCGCCCGGCCCGCGCGGCTAGCGTGCCCGTCATGGTGCGATGGCGTACGGGGACGGTGGCGACGCTGCGACGGCAGTGGACCGGGGCGGTGGAGCTGGACGTCGACCTACCCGACGGCACGCGGATGCGGGCGTTGGCCTACCCGGAGCTGGTCGGCACGCCGGAGCCCGGCGACCGGGTGCTGCTCAACGCCGGCGCGTTGCTGATGGGGTTGGGCACCGGCGGGTACGCCCTGGTGGTCGCCCTGCCCGACCGGCTGCCGCCGGACCCGCCGGACGTCGCCGACACCCGCGACGCCGGGCACCTGGTCAAGGCCCGCTACACGCCGTTGCAGCCGATCCTCCTCGGCGTCGACGAGGAGGCGTCCCCGCACCGCGACGTGCTGGCCGACGCGGACGACCTGGGCGGCCTGCCGGTGGTCACCGCCGACCTGCACTCGGCGCTCCCGGCGATCCTGGCCGGCATCCGGGCCGACGCCCCGCGGGCGCGGGTGGCGTACCTGCTCACCGACGGTGGGGCGCTGCCCGCCTGGTTCTCCCGCACCCTCGCCGGGCTGCGGGCCGAGCTGGCCGGCACGATCACCGTCGGGCAGGCGTTCGGTGGCGACCTGGAGGCCACCACCCTGCACGGCGGTCTGCTCGCCGCCCGGTACGTGCTCCACGCGGACGTGGCGATCGTGGCGCAGGGACCGGGCAACCTGGGCACCGGCACCCGGTGGGGCTTCTCCGGCGTCGCCGTCGGCGAGGCCGTCAACGCGATCGCCACGCTCGGCGGAAAGCCGGTCGGCTCGTTGCGCATCTCCGACGCCGACCCCCGCCCCCGGCACCGGGGCGTGTCACACCACAGTCTTACCGCGTACGGCCGGGTGGCGCTCGCCCCGGCGGAGCTGGTGGTGCCCGAGGACCTGGCGCCGTCCCTCGCGGCCGAGGTGCACGCGGCGCTGGCGCCCCTTTCGGCCCGGCACCGGATCGTCCGGGTGCTCACCGACGGTCTCGACGCCGCGCTGCGGGCCAGCGCCGTGCCGCTGTCCACCATGGGCCGTGGCTTCGACGCCGACCGCGCGTACTTCCTGGCGGCAGCCGCCGCCGGCCGCCACGCCGTAACCCTCCTCCCCTAACCCCCAGGCCCCGGGCCCCGGGGCCGCCCACCCCGGTTGATCATGAAGTTATTGCCCGCCGCCCCGGCGTGTCATGGCAACAACTTCATGATCGACGCGCGCTGGGGTGGGGGCAGGACACGGGGGTGGGGGGTGGGGTGGGGGGTGGGGGGTTAGGCCAGGAAGATGAGGGCTAGCCAGCCGCCCACGATGAGCACCAGGGCCAGGGCCAGCACCCACGTCGGCACCGTGTACTCACCGCGCCGGTTACGGTCGACCTCGGCGCGGATCTTCTCGCGCCGGCGTTCGACCCAGTTCTGCCGCTCGGTGCCGCGGTCGGAGGGGTCGGAAGGTCCAGAAGTCGTCATGGCGCGCTCAGCTTAACCGCTCAGTACGCCGGGCTGACCGGCCCCGTCGGCGCAGCGCACCGCCGGGGCCGGCAACCCGCTCACATGCTGGCGATCAGCCGCTCCACCCGCTCGTCGTACGCCCGGAACGGGTCCTTGCAGAGCACGGTGCGCTGCGCCTGGTCGTTGAGCTTCAGGTGCACCCAGTCGACGGTGAAGTCCCGGCGCTTCTCCTGGGCGTGCCGGATGAACTCGCCCCGCAGCCGGGCCCGGGTGGTCTGCGGAGGGGTCTCCTTGGCCTCGAAGATCTCCGGGTCGGTGGCCACCCGGTCCACCTCGCCGCGGCGCTCCAGCAGCCCGTAGAGGCCCCGCCCACGGCGCACGTCGTGGTACGCCAGATCCATCTGCGCCACCCGGGGGTGCGACAGCGGCAGGTCGTGCTTGCGCTGGTAGCGCTCGATGAGCCGCAGCTTGCTGACCCAGTCGATCTCCCGGGAGACCGGCTCCAGGTCGCCGGTCTCCACCGCGTTGAGCACCCGGCCCCACAGCTCGACGACCCGCTTCGCGGCCTGGTCGCCACCGCGTCGCTCGACGAACTCGGTGGCCTTGGAGAGGTACTCCTGCTGGATGTCCAGCGCGCTGACCTCCTTGCCGTTGGCCAGCCGCACCTTGCGCCGGCCGGTGATGTCGTGCGACACCTCCCGGATGGCCCGGATCGGGTTCTCCAGGGACAGGTCGCGCATCACCACCCCGGCCTCGATCATCCGCAGCACGATGTCGGCGGTGCCGACCTTGAGCAGCGTGGTGACCTCGTTCATGTTGGAGTCCCCGACGATCACGTGCAGCCGCCGGTAGCGCTCGGCGTCGGCGTGCGGCTCGTCGCGGGTGTTGATGATCGGGCGGCTGCGGGTGGTCGCCGAGGAGACGCCCTCCCAGATGTGTTCGGCCCGCTGCGAGAGGCAGTAGACCGCGCCGCGGGGGGTTTGCAGGACCTTGCCGGCCCCGCAGATCAACTGCCGGGTGACCAGGAACGGGATGAGTACGTCGGCGAGCCGGCCGAACTCGCCGTGCCGGGAGACCAGATAGTTCTCGTGGCACCCGTACGAGTTGCCGGCCGAGTCGGTGTTGTTCTTGAACAGGTAGATCTCACCCGCGATGCCCTCGTCGTGCAGCCGCTTCTCCGCGTCGACGAGCAGGCCCTCCAGGATCCGCTCGCCGGCCCGGTCGTGGGCCACGAGATCGGTCACCGAGTCGCACTCCGGTGTCGCGTACTCCGGATGCGACCCGACGTCCAGGTAGAGCCGGGCTCCATTGCGCAGGAAGACATTGCTCGACCGGCCCCAGGACACCACGCGACGGAACAGATACCGCGCGACCTCGTCCGGGGACAGCCGCCGCTGCCCGCGATAGGTGCAGGTGACGCCGTACTCGGTCTCGAGGCCGAAGATTCGCCGCTCCATGGTGTGACATTAGCCGCCCGGAGGCCCGGTTCGTCACTGTCAGACCACAGGTCGTGCTCCGAGCGCTGTCACATACCGGTTGAGTGCGACATTCCGTCCGCGCCGAGGCTCGCCACGAACCGCCGGCAGCTGTCGTACTCCGGGAGCAGGCTCCGCTCGCGGGCCTGCGCCAGAGTCGGCGCCGCGTCGTCACGCGCGGACAACAGCGGAACGTCGGCGGGCCACTCGATGCCCAACTCGTCGTCCAGCGGGTGCACCGCGTGCTCGCCGGTCGGGTTGTAGGTGGCCGAGCAGAGGTAGCTCAACGTCGCGTCGTCGGTCAACGCGCAGAACCCGTGCCCCAGCCCCTCGCTGAGGTAGACCGCCCGCCGGTCGGTGTCGTCCAACCGGACGCCCTCCCAACGGCCGAAGGTGGGCGAACCCACCCGCAGGTCCACGATCACGTCGAGGACCGCGCCGCGCACACAGGTGACGTACTTGGCCTGCCCGGGTGGGACGTCGGCGAAGTGGACGCCGCGCACCACGCCCCGCGCGGAGACCGACAGGTTGGCCTGGGCCAGCCGCAGCGGGTGCCCCACCGCCTCGGCGAGCTTGTCGAAGCGGTACCACTCCATGAACATGCCGCGCGGGTCACCGTGCTGCTGGGGGGTGATCTCCCAGGCGCCCTCGATGCTCAACTCCCGGATCTTCACCAGGAACCCCCGTCGCCGGCCTGCTCGGTGAGCAGACGGAGCAGGTAGTCGCCGTAACCGCTCTTGGTCAGCGGCTCGGCGAGCGCGCGCAGCTGCGCGTCGTCGATCAGGCCGGCCCGCCAGGCGACCTCCTCGACACAACCGATCTTGAGGCCCTGCCGCTCCTCGACCACCCGGACGAACTCGGCGGCCTGCATCATCGAGGTGAACGTGCCGGTGTCCAGCCAGGCCGTGCCCCGGTCCAGCACCGTCACCGACAGCTCCCCGGTCTCCCGGTACACCTCGTTGACCGCCGTGATCTCCAGCTCGCCGCGGGCGCTCGGGGTGAGCTTGCGGGCGATGTCCACGACCCGGTTGTCGTAGAAGTAGAGGCCGGGCACCGCGTAGCGGGACTTCGGCCGGGCCGGCTTCTCCTCGATCGAGAGCACCCGACCATCGGCGTCGAAGTCGACCACGCCGTACTCCTGCGGGTTGGCCACCTGATAGGCGAAGACCCGCCCGCCGACCGGGTCACCGTGGTCGGCGAGCTGCCGACCCAGACCCACGCCGTGGAAGATGTTGTCGCCGAGGACCAGCGCCACCGACTCGGTGCCGATGAAGTCCGCGCCGAGGATGAACGCCTGTGCGATGCCCTCCGGGCGCTCCTGGCTGACGTACTCCAGCCGCAGCCCGAACTGGCTGCCGTCGCCGAGCAGCCGACGGAACTGGTCCTGGTCGTCCGGAGTCGTGATCACCAGGATCTCGCGGACCCCGGACATCACCAGGGTGGAGAGCGGGTAGTAGATCATCGGCTTGTCGAAGACCGGCATCAGCTGCTTCGAGACCGCCCGGGTGATCGGCCAGAGCCGGGATCCGGTGCCGCCGGCAAGTAGGATTCCACGCACCGGGGAAGCCTAGCCGCACCCGGACAGATTATGCGGGGGTCGCGTCCCAGGTGTCGCACCGCCGGTCGCGTATACTTCCGGACCCGTGAGGATCCTCGTCACCGGCGGAGCCGGATTCATCGGGTCGGAGTACGTTCGTCTGCTGCTGGGCAAGCCGCTCGGCGGTGCGGACGGCGTGCCGCCGCTCGAGCCGGCCGTCGTGACCGTGCTGGACAAACTGACCTACTCCGGCAACCTGGCCAACCTCGAGCCCGTCCGGGACGACCCGCGACTGCGGTTCGTGCAGGGCGACATCTGCGACCCGGTCGTCGTCGACGAGGTGGTGGCCGAGCACGACGTGATCGTGCACTTCGCCGCCGAGTCACACGTCGACCGTTCGATCGCCGGCGCCGCGCCGTTCGTCACCACCAACGTGCTGGGCACCCAGACGCTGCTCGACGCGGCGCTGCGCCACGGCACCGGCCGGTTCGTGCACGTCTCCACCGACGAGGTCTACGGCTCGATCGACGAGGGCTCCTGGACCGAGACCTGGCCCCTCGCCCCCAACTCGCCGTACTCGGCGTCCAAGGCCGGCTCCGACCTGCTCGCGCTGTCGTACCACCGCACCCACGGGATGGACGTGGTGGTCACCCGCTGCTCCAACAACTACGGCCCGTACCAGTTCCCCGAGAAGGTCATCCCGCTGTTCGTCAGCAACCTGCTCGACGGTGGCACCGTCCCCCTCTACGGCGACGGCGGCAACATCCGTGACTGGCTGCACGTACACGACCACTGCCGTGGCATCGCCCTCGTGCAGCAGAAGGGCCGCGCCGGCGAGGTCTACAACATCGGCGGCGGCACCGAGCTGACCAACAAGGAACTCACCGGCCTGCTCCTGGACGCCTGCGGCGCCGGGTGGGACCGGGTCGTCCCGGTCACCGACCGCAAGGGCCACGACCGCCGGTACTCCCTCGACATCACCAAGATCAGCGAGGAGCTCGGCTACCAACCCAGCATCACCCTGGAACAGGGCCTCGCCGACACCGTCCGCTGGTACCGGGACAACCGCAGCTGGTGGGAACCCCTCAAGTCCGCGCCGAGCGCATGACCCGACTACTCGTCACCGGCGCGGGCGGGATGCTCGGCCGGGACCTGGTCACCGTGCTGGGGACACGGCCCGACCTCAAGGTGACCGCCGCCACCCGCGCCGACCTGGACATCACCGACCGCGCGGCGGTGGACGCCGCCGTCGCCGGGCACGACCTGGTGATCAACGCGGCCGCGTGGACCAACGTCGACGCCGCCGAGACCGACGAAGCCGCGGCGACCGCCGTCAACGGCGACGCCGTCGCCAACCTGGCCGCGGCCTGCGCCACCGACGGAACCCGGCTCATCCAGGTGTCCACCGACTACGTCCTCGGCGGCAACGCGGACAGCCCCTACCCGGAGGACGCGCCCACCGCGCCGGTCAACGCCTACGGCCGCGGCAAGCTCGTCGGCGAACAGGCCGTCGCGCGGCTGCTGCCCGACACCGGGTACGTCGTACGCACCGCCTGGCTGTACGGCGCGCACGGCCCGAACTTCGTGGCCACCATGCTCCGACTCGCCACCCAGCACGAGCACCTCGACGTGGTCGACGACCAACAAGGCCAGCCCACCTGGTCCCACGCGCTCGCCGAGCGGCTCGTCGCGCTCGCCGACGCCGCGCTGGCCGGTTCCGCGGCGCCGGGCGTCTACCACGGCACCTGCGCCGGCCAGACGACGTGGTACGGGCTCGCGCGCGCCGCGTTCACGCTGGCCGGGCTGGACCCGGAGCGGATCCGACCCACCACCAGCGACCGGTATCCGCGTCCCGCCCCGCGGCCTGCGTACAGTGTGCTAGGGCACAGCCGCTGGGCAGCCGTGGGTCTGGCCCCGCTTCCAGACTGGCACAGCGCCCTGGTTGACGCGTTCCACTCCCCCGCTCCACCCGCCCCGTGGAAGGTCGCATGAAGCTCACCCTCGTCACCGGCCTGACCGGCCTGCTGCTCCTCGGCACCATCGTCGAGCTGTTGCGCCGCCGTCAGCTGCGCGAGAAGTACGGCATGCTCTGGCTCGCCGTACTGATCATCGTGATCCCGCTGTCCCTGTTCCCCCGGCTGCTCGACAACGTCGCCGAACTCCTCGGCGTCGCCTCCGGTGTCAGCCTGGTGCTCTTCCTCGGCATCGTCTTCCTGCTGCTGGTGTGCGTACACCTCAGCTGGGAGGTCAGCGCCCTGGAAGAAGAGACCCGCACCCTGGCCGAAGACTTCGCCCTGCTCCGCGCGCAGATCGACGCGGACCGGGCAGCCCGAGACGAACTGGTGTCGACCGATGGTTAACGGCAAGCGCACATTGATCATCATCCCGGCTCTCAACGAGTCGGGCTCGATCGCCGACGTCGTCGGCGAGGTCCGCGGCGAACTGCCCGGCGTCGACGTGCTCGTCGTCGACGACGGTTCCACCGACCGCACCGCCGCCGTCGCCGCCGCCGCCGGCGCGAAGGTCGCCAAACTGCCGTACAACCTCGGCGTCGGCGGGGCCATGCGCCTCGGCTACCGCTACGCCCGCGACAACAACTACGACGTCGCCATCCAGATCGACGCCGACGGCCAGCACGACCCCCGGTACGTGCCGAAGCTCGTCGACCTGCTCGACGACAACGACCTTGTCATCGGCGCCCGCTTCGCCGGTGAGGGCGACTACAACGTCCGCGGCCCCCGCCGCTGGGCGATGGTGATGCTCTCCGCCGTGCTGTCCCGGGTCGCCCACACCAAACTCACCGACACCACCTCCGGCTTCCGGGCCGCCAACCGGCGGGTCATCGAGATGTTCGCCAGCTGGTACCCGGCCGAGTACCTCGGCGACACCGTGGAGACCCTGGTGCACACCGCCCGCCGCGGCTACCGCATCCGCCAGGTGCCGGTCGCCATGCGCAAGCGGATGGCCGGCACACCCAGCCACTCCCCCGCCAAGGCGATGGTCTACCTCGGCCGCGCGTTCGCTGTCCTCACGCTGGCGCTCATCCGCCGGTGATCCGACGGCTACTGAGCCTGGTCCCGCCCGGCACCGTCGCTGTCGGTGCCGGGCTGGCCCTTCTCGGGCTCGCCTCCTACGTTCACCTCGCCGTCGCCGGCCACAGCCTCAGCAAGGCCGACTACTCGTCCCTCTCCGTGCTCTGGTCGATCGTGTTCACCCTCGGCATCGGCGTGTTCATGCCGATCGAGCAGGAGGTCGCCCGGGTCGTCGCCGCCCGACACAGCCAGGGGCTGCCCCCCGGGCCGGTGCTGGCCCGCGGCGTCACCGTCGCCGCCGTGCTGCTCGCGGTGCTGGTGCTGGCCGTCACCATCGGCCGTCAACCGCTCGCCGACAAGCTCTTCGCCGGTGACGGCAACCTGGTCACCGTGCTGATCGGCGCACTCGCCGCGATGGCCGTCGCCTACGCCACCCGCGGCGTCCTCTCCGGCCTGCAACTGTTCCCCTGGTACGGCGCCCAACTCGGGATCGACGGCGGCCTGCGCATCATCATGGTCGCCCTACTCGGGCTGGCCGGGGTGACCTCCCCCGTCTGGTACGGGCTCGTGCTCGTCGCCGCCCCACTGGTCAGCGTCCTGCTCACCCTGCCGCCGGTGCTGCGCACCATCGGCGGAGGCCCACCGGTGGCCTGGGCCACCCTGCTGCGCGGCCTCGGCCTGCTCACCGCCTCCAGCCTGCTCTCCCAGGTCGTGGTGAACATCGGCGTGATCAACGTGCAACTGCTCGCCCCCTCCGACGCGGCAGCCGCCGGCGCGCTCCTCTCCGCCCTCGTGCTGGTCCGCATCCCCCTGTTCGTCTTCGGCTCCCTCCAGGCGTCACTGCTGCCCGGCCTGGCCACCACCGCCACCACCGGCGACCAGGCCGGCTTCCACAGCCTGCTGCGCCGGGCGCTCGGCATCGTCACCGCACTCGGCCTCACCGGCGCCCTCGGCGCCGTGCTGCTCGGCCCGTGGCTGGTCGGCACACTCTTCGACGCACCCGGCGTCCTCGGCCACGGCGACTTCGCCTGGTTGGGGGCCGCCACGCTGGCCTACCTGTGGGCGATGGTGCTCGGCCAAGCCCTCCTCGCCCTCGACCGGCACCGCGCCCAGGCCCTCGCCTGGACCGCCGGCGTCGCCGCCCTGATCGCCGTGACGCTGATCCCGGCGCCGGTCACCCTGCGAGTCGAACTGGCGTACACCATCGGCTCCGTCATCGTGGCCGCCACCATGGCGATACTGCTGCGCGGCGGCGTCCGTCGACCCACCACCCCCACCCGGCCACTCGCCGAGGCCGTCTCCCCTGCCGTACCCGGAGGCATCCGATGACCCGACCCCGGGTGAGCGCCGTCATGCTCGCCTACGGCCCGGAGCCCTACCTCGTCGACGCCGCACGGGCGGTACTGGCCAGCGCCGACGTCGAGATCGACCTCATCGTCGTCGACAACGGCTGCACCGGGGACGGCATCGACATCGTCAAGGGCCTCCCCGGTGTGCGGGTCATCCGACCAGAGGAGAACACCGGCTACTCCGGCGGCTGCCGGGTCGGCGCCGCCGAGGCCACCGGTGACTGGCTCGCGTTCGTCAACTCCGATGCCGTCGTCGCACCCGACGCCCTGGCCAAGACCACCGCCGTCGCCGCCGAGGCGGGCGTCGGCGCCGCCATGGCGTCCATCCGGTTGGCCGACACCCCCGAGCTGATCAACACCAGCGGCAACCCGCTGCACTTCACCGGGCTCTCCTGGGCCGGCGGCAACGGCGAACCGGCCAGCAACCACGCCGAGCGGCGAGTCGTGCCCTCCCTCAGCGGCTGCTGCTTCGTGATCAGCCGGCAGCTCTGGCGCGAGCTCGACGGCTTCGCCGCCGAGTACTTCGCCTACCACGAGGACACCGAACTCAGCCTGCGACTGTGGCAGCGCGGACTACGACTGGAGTACGTGCCGGACGCCATCGTGCGTCACCACTACGAGTTCTCCCGCAACGCCCTCAAGCTCTACCTGGTCGAGCGGAACCGGCTGGTCACCCTGCTCACCGCGTACGAGGCGCGGACACTCGTCGTGCTCGCCCCGGCGCTGCTGCTCACCGAGGCCGCCATGCTCACCGCCGCCGTCGTCGGCGGCTGGTCCCGGCAGAAACTGCAGGGCTGGGGCTGGTTGTGGCGCAACCGCAGCTGGGTACGCGGCCGTCGCCGGCAGCTACAGGCCGAACGCCGAGTGCCGGACGGGGTCATCGCGGAACTGATGACCGGTCGGGTCACCCCCTCCGGAGTGCCCACCACGCCGGGCCTGGGCGCCTTCAACGCCGTCGCCGGCGGTTACTGGGCCCTGACCAGACCCCTGCTGCGCCGAGGATGACCGCTGGTGCCGGCCCCGAACACGGGCCCGGCACCAGCGGGCGAAACCCTAGCGTTCGCCGCCCTCCGCGGGCCGGTCCTCCAGATCCGCGGAGCCGGCCGAAGTGGTCGGCTTGTGCGCCTCCGTGGTCGGCACGACCGGCTCGGCGGGACCGCCCGCCGCATCCGCCGCCTGCCCCTCGGCCGCCGCGTCCCCGTCCAGCAGAGCCGTCAGCGCGGCACCGGTGATCCGCCGGAACGTCCGCCCGACCCGCTGACGGTCCAGGACCGCCACCTCAAGCTGGTTCGCGGCGATCGTCCGGGCGGCACCGCCCTCACCACCCACGGTGCTCAACGCCTGCACCGCCACCCTGACCGCCTCACCCAGGGACATGTCCGCCCGGTGCTGCGACTTCAACACACCGGTGATCGCCTCGGCCTGACCACCCATGGCCATCCGACCCGGCTCGTCGTTGACCGAACCGTCGTAGGTCAGCCGGTACAGCTCGTCCGCGTCCGCGGTGGCACCGACCTCCGCCACGCAGATCTCCACCTCGAACGGCTTCGACTGCTCGGTGAAGATCGCACCCAGGGTCTGCGCGAACGCGTTGGCCAGCGCCCGGCCGGTGACGTCCCGCCGGTCGTAGCTGAGCCCGTTCAGGTCGGCCATCCGCACACCGGCGCGGCGCAGGTTCTCGAACTCGTTGTACCGGCCCACCGCGGCGAAACCGATCCGGTCGTAGATCTCGCTGACCTTGTGCAAGGCGCTGGAGAGGTTCTCCGCGACGAAGAGGACCCCGCCGGAGTAGCTGAGGACCACCGCGCTGCGACCCCGAGCGATGCCCTTGCGGGCCAACTCGGAGCGGTCGCGCATGATCTGTTCGGGAGAGGCGTAGAACTGCATGGCCACGTCGGCGGTTCTCCTTACGGCGCTGTGCTGACGACTGCTGACTGGTGAGGTGCGGGTCTCAACCGCCCGGGTTCTCCATCCGGCCGGCAACCACACCCTCGGCGATCGCCGCCGTCTCGGTGTCGGTCAACCGGCGGGTGCCCTCGGCGGTCGCGGTCATCACCACGGGGTAGATCCGGCGGGTCAGATCCGGCCCACCGGTCGCGGTGTCGTCGTCGGCCGCGTCGTAGAGCGCCTCGACCGCCAGCCGCGTCGCGTCCTCGACGGACAGCCCGGCCCGGAACCGCTTCTTCAACGCGGACTTGGCGAACAGCGACCCCGACCCGATCGCGTCGTAGCCGGTCTCCTCGTACGGGCCACCGGTCACGTCGAAGCTGAAGATCCGACCGGCCCGCGCCGGGTCGGCGGCGGCCAGGTCGAACCCGGCGAAGAGCGGCACCACGGCCAACCCCTGCATCGCCGCCCCCAGGTTGCCCCGGATCATCGAGGCCAACCGGTTGGCCTTACCGTCCAACGAGAGCATCGCGCCCTCGATCTTCTCGTAGTGCTCCAGCTCCACCTGGAACAGTCGCATCAGCTCAATGCCGATACCCGCCGTGCCCGCGATGCCGACCAGTGAGTACGCGTCGGCGGGGTGCACCTTCTCGATGTCGCGCTGGGCGATCAGGTTGCCCATGGTGGCCCGTCGGTCGCCCGCCATCACCACACCCTCGGCGGCCGCGATGGCCACGATGGTGGTCGCGTGCGGCGCCAGGTCGGCTGCCATGCCCGGCGGCAGCGGTCGCCGACCGGGCAACATCTCGGGGGCCACCCGACTCAGAAACGTCGTGAAGGAGGACGTCCCCGCGTTGGTGAACACATCTGGTAGACGCCCGGATGGATCAAAGCCCGCTGCCACGTGGTTCCTCTCAGGTACGTGATCGCCCTGGCCAGCCTCATGGGACTGTCACGGAACTGGCCAAGACCACCGTTGCAGTTGAAGCAGAGTATCCCGCGCACCCATCCGGTGCGATGATCGTGGTCCAGATGTTGCGGGTCGGCACCGCCACAGATCGCGCAGACCCCGCCCTGCTCGGCCAGGAGCTCCTGAAACTCCTTCTCGCCCACGCCGTACCGCCGCCGCAGGTGATACTCGCGGTTGCCTCCGTAGAGGCGCTCTTTGTTCTCTCTGGTCTTCGTGTTGTCGCAGGGCTTGCAGTAGGTGGCGTAACCGGAAGCATCCGCCCGGTTTCGGGGAAAGGCATCGAACGGCATGACCGCATCGCAGGCCGGGCAGTACTTGTGGCCCTCTGGCACGACGCGACCTACGCGTACCTCACGGTCGAGCTTGGCTTTCACCCGACGCGCGTAGCTCGCCTTGGATCGCTCGTTGAAGCAGAGTTTGCAGTAGCTACCCCGACCGCCTGGCCGCTTGGAACTCACGCAGAACTGATCGAGCGCCTTCCATTCGCTGCAATCTCGACAGCGGCGGAGTCCGTCCCGATCATCGCCAGCTTTAGGCATGTCCGAATTGACCCTATATGCTCATTGACCTCCTTTTTGTACGTAACCCCTCACGAACTCCTCTGCGTTTTCTTCGAGGACGGAGTCGATCTCGTCGAGGAGGTCGTCGACGTCCTCGGTGATCTCGGCGTGCCGCTCGGCCACCTCGGGGTTGGCCTCGGTGGTGACGTCCTCGATTTCCTCGCCCTGACGGGACTTGCCGGACTGCGACTGGCCGCCGCTGTCATGAGTGGCCATTGCTGCCTCCTCCACGATCGTCTGCGATGAACTTACCTCGCGCGGGCGACGAAAAGCCCGCCGCGCGCCGGCTTGCGGCACACGGCGGGCAATCGCACCCGGGCTCAGCCCCCGGTCAAGGTCTCCAGCAGGTCCTTGGCGCTGGCGCAGCGGTCGAACAGGGCACCGACGTGCGCGCGGGTGCCCCGCTCCGGCTCCATCATCGGCACCCGGACCAGCGACTCCCGGCCCACGTCGAAGATCACCGAGTCCCAGCTCGCGGCGACCACCTCGGAGGCGTACTGGGCGAGGCAGCGTCCCCGGAAGTAGGCCCGGGTGTCCTCCGGCGGCTCGGTCATCGCGCTGCGGGTCTCGTCGTCGGTGAGCAGCGTCTTCATCGCCCCCCGGCTGACCAGCCGGTGGTAGAGACCCTTCTCCGGCCGGACGTCGGAGTACTGGAGGTCGACGAGCTGGAGCTTGTGCGAGCCCCAGCCGAGCTTCTCCCGCTCCCGGTAGCCCTCCAGCAGCCGCAGCTTGGCCACCCAGTCCAGTTCGTCGGCGCAGAGCATCGGGTCCCGGCCGAGCCGGTCGAGGACGCTCTCCCAGCGGTCGAGCACGTCGATGGTCTGCTCGTCGGCGTCGGTGCCGTACCGGTCGTCGACAAAGGACCGGACCCGCTCCAGGTACGCCCACTGCAGGTCGAGGGCGGTGAGCCGGCGGCCGTCGCGCAGTCGCATGCGGTGCGTCAGGGCGGGGTCGTGGCTGACGGCGCGCAGCTCGCTGACCGGGTCGGCGATGCCGAGGTCGCCGCCGAGCGCCTTCTCCTCGATCATGGTGAGGATCAGCGCGGTGGTGCCGACCTTGAGGTAGGTGGAGATCTCGGAGAGGTTGGCGTCGCCGATGATGACGTGCAGCCGGCGGTACTTGTCGGCGTCGGCGTGCGGCTCGTCGCGGGTGTTGATGATCGGCCGCTTGAGGGTGGTTTCCAGGCCCACCTCGACTTCGAAGAAGTCGGCACGCTGGGAGATCTGGAAGCCGCTCTGGCCGCCGTCCTGGCCGATGCCGACCCGGCCGGCGCCGCAGACGATCTGCCGGGTGACGAAGAACGGCGTCAGGTACGCCACGATGTCGGCGAACGGCGTCTGCCGACGCATCAGGTAGTTCTCGTGGGCGCCGTAGCTGGCGCCCTTGTTGTCGGTGTTGTTCTTGTAGAGGTGGATCGGCTGGGTGCCCGGGATGGTGGCGGCGCGGCGGGACGCCTCGGCCATCACCCGCTCGCCGGCCTTGTCCCAGCGCACGATGTCGCGGGGGGTGGTGACCTCAGGGGTGGAGTATTCGGGGTGGGCGTGGTCGACGTAGAGCCGTGCGCCGTTGGTGAGTATCACGTTGGCCAGGCCGAGGTCTTCGTCCGCGAGTGCCTCGGCGGGGTCGTACGCGGCACCGGAGTAGGTGAACCCGCGGGCGTCGCGCAGCGGCGACTCTTCCTCGTAGTCCCATCGGGCCCGGCCGCCCCGGTTGAGTTCCGGACGTGCCCCGTAGGCGTTGACCACCTGCGATGAGGTGACCATCGGGTTGGCTCCGGCCTGCCCTGGCACGGAGATGCCGTACTCGACCTCGGTGCCCATGATCCGTCTTACGCTCATCGACCTACCCGCTTCGCTCGCCCGACCCGGTCCACCGTCAGGTCGAGCGTAGTCCGCCCTGGGCACCTGCACTCTGTAGGTGAGTGCCGGCGGGCCGGAACAGTTCGGTGGATTCGGTGTCAGAACGCTCGGCGGTCGGCGTCGGGTCGTCGCTCGCGGCGGAGCGCGTGGTGGTCCAGACGAGCCACCCGAACAGCACCAGGCCGAGGCTGGCGCTCAGCAGCGGGATCACCGAACCGACCACCGGGTGCCAGTCGCCGGCGAGCGGGTTGAGGCTGCTCAGCCCGATGTTGGCGGGCAGGCCGTTCTGCCAGCGGACCATCGTGTACGCCAGGCAGAAGAGCTGGATCGGCAGGAGGAGCAGCACGGCGAGTCGGCTGAAGGAGCGGGCCCGGGCGGTTTCGAAGCCGCGTTGTTCGGCGGTCCACGCGGCGTAGAGCAGGACGCCGACCAGCATGGGTAGCATGTAGCGGCCCTGGGTGACGAAGCCGCTCTCGTTGACCAGGGCGATCTGCATGAGGGAGGGGACGGCCACGCCGCCGCCGAGCAGCACGAGCAGGCGCCACCGGTCGAGGGTGCTGCCCCAGACGACGCCGATGAGCAGCAGTGCTCCGGCGACGAGCTGCCAGATCAGGTACGGCGGGGCGGGCATGCGGGTGTCCAGCCAGGAGGTGACTCCGACGATCTGGTCGAGGTATCCCCGCCACCGGTCGGCCTCGCGCAGGGCCGCCTGCCCGTAGGTGAGCCGGTCGGCGGAGTAGTTGCCGAGGTCGGAGGTTTGTTGGCGGACGGACCAGGCGAGCACGACGAGGGTGGACAGGACGATGCCGCCCGCCCAGAGTTGCGCGGCCCGGTCCCGTAGCAGGCCGACGAGGTTGCCGCGGCGTAGTGGGAAGGCGAACGCGACGAAGGCGGTCGCGAGCCAGAGCGGGCCGGTCTGACGCAGGATGGCCAGGAGCAGTGCGCTGATCCCGACGAGGAGGATGAGGCCGCGTCGTGGGCCGGGTGGGCCGAGCAGCAGGGGGATGACCGCGCTGAAGAAGGCGATGCCGGCGGCGATCTCCAGGCCGTTCGGGTTGACCGCGCTGGCCATGTGCACGGCCATCGGGGTGGTGACGACGACCAGGGCGCCCATCATGAGGCCGCGGCGGGATCGGTTGCGGATCACGACGTACGCGCAGGCGAGCAGCGCGGCGCAGCACAGGGCGCTGATCATGCGGGCGAGCAGCACACCGGACCAGCCGGGCCAGAGCACCGTGGGCGCGCCGACGAGGGCGTAGTAGGCGGGGAAGTAACGACCGGCCCCGGTGCCGGCGCGGGTGGGTGTGTCGTCGCTGCCGGGGGGCTGGGCGCAGGCCGCGGAGACGTCTTTCTTGAACTGCCAGCACTGCTCGCGGACGAGACCGCCGGGGACGGTCTGGAAGGCTCCGGTGCCCTTCTTCGCGGCGGCCGGCGGGGGCGCGATCTGCCCGGCGGCGACGCCGGCCGCCCGGACGATGTGTTCGCGCTCGTCGGGGGTGCCGTCGTAGGGGGCGGCCATCGACCAGGCGAAGATGATCAGGAAGAACGCGGCGAAGGCGAGGGCCCAGTGTCGTCGGGCTGCGCTCGTGGTGGCCGCCGGGCTTGCGGCGGCGGCCGGCGGCGTCACTCTTCCGGGATCAGGCACGTCAACCTCGCGGCTCGCGCGGGCAGGCCCCGCTGGGTGGATGGACAGACGATAGACTCCCTCGTCGTCCTCACCGCTCCGGGTCCCCCCTTGGAGAACTCTTTGCTGTCACCTGTTGCCGATTCCGTCCGCCACCTGTCCCGACACAGTGCTGTGCGGTTCCTGGTCGTCGGGGGCCTGAGCGTTGCCGTGGACACGGGGTCGCTCTTCGTTTACCACGGAGTTCTCCGGATTGTCCTGCCGGTTGCGGCCGCCCTGTCGTTCCTGACCTCGTTCTGGGTCAACTTCGGGCTGAACCGGGCGTGGTCGTTCGGCTCGTCCGCGCAGATGGTGCCGCAGGTGGGGCGCTACTTCGCGCTGGTCCTCGCCAACCTGACGGCGAACGTGGTGCTGGTGTCCGCGTTGACCTGGGCGGGCACGCCGTACCTGCTGGCGAAGTTGCTGGTCACGGCGTCGCTGTCGGCGGCGAACTACGTGGTGTCGAAGCGGTGGATCTTCGCTGCGTGACCGGCTCCTGACCTACCCGCAGCGAGGGTGTCCGCCGTTATGGCGGACACCCTCGCTGTTGGGGTCAGAGGTACTGGCCGGTGTTGCTGGCGGTCTCGATGGACCGGCCGGCCTCGGCGCCCTTGCCGCCGGAGACGAGCGTGCGGATGTAGACGATCCGCTCGCCCTTCTTGCCGGAGATGCGCGCCCAGTCGTCGGGGTTGGTGGTGTTGGGGAGGTCTTCGTTCTCGCGGAACTCGTCGACGCAGGCGTCGAGCAGGTGCTGCAGGCGCAGCCCCTTGCGACCCGAGGTGAGGAACTCCTTGATGGCCATCTTCTTGCTCCGGTCGACGATGTTCTGGATCATCGCGCCGGAGTTGAAGTCCTTGAAGTAGAGGACTTCCTTGTCACCGTTGGCGTAGGTGACCTCGAGGAACCGGTTCTCCTCGGTCTCCGAGTACATCCGCAGCACCACGGCGTCGATCATCGCCGCGACGGTGGCCTGGGGGTCGGTGCCGTGTTCGGCCAGGTCGTCCGGGTGCAGGGGCAGCCCGGAGAGGATGTACTTGGAGAAGATGTCCTTGGCCGCTTCGGCGTCCGGTCGCTCGATCTTGATCTTCACGTCGAGGCGACCGGGGCGCAGGATCGCCGGGTCGATCATGTCTTCCCGGTTGGAGGCGCCGATGACGATGACGTTCTCCAGCCCCTCCACGCCGTCGATCTCGCTGAGCAGCTGCGGGACGATGGTGTTCTCCACGTCGGAGGAGACACCGGAGCCGCGGGTCCGGAAGATCGAGTCCATCTCGTCGAAGAACACGATCACCGGCGTGCCCTCGCCGGCCTTCTCCCGGGCGCGCTGGAAGATCAGCCGGATGTGCCGCTCGGTCTCACCGACGTACTTGTTGAGCAGCTCCGGGCCCTTGATGTTGAGGAAGAAGCTGGTGTGCTTCTCCTTGCCCTGGCGCTCGGCGATCTTCTTGGCCAGCGAGTTGGCCACCGCCTTGGCGATGAGCGTCTTACCGCAGCCGGGCGGGCCGTAGAGCAGGATGCCCTTGGGCGGGCGGAGCTGGTGCTCACGGAACAGGTCCGCGTGCAGGAACGGCAACTCCACCGCGTCGCGGATCTGCTCGATCTGCGACTGGAGGCCACCGATGTCGCCGTAGTCGACGTCGGGCACCTCCTCCAGGACCAGTTCCTCGACCTCGCTCTTCGGGATCCGCTCGTACGCGTACGCCGAGCGGGGCTCGATCATGAGCGAGTCGCCGGCCCGGATCGCCGAGCCGATGAGCGTCTCGGCGAGGTGCACGATGCGCTCCTCGTCGGAGTGGGAGACCACAAGCGCCCGGTCGCCCGGCCCGCCGTTCGGCCCCTCCAGGATCTCCTTGAGCATCACCACCTCGCCGACCCGCTCGTAACCGAACGCGTCGACGATGTTGAGCGCGTCGTTGAGCAGGACCTCCTGGCCGCGCCGCAGGTCACCCACGTCCAGCGAGGGCGAGACCGCGACCCGTAGTTTGCGGCCGCCGGTGAAGACGTCCACCGTGCCGTCCTCGTGCTTGGCCAGGAAGACTCCGTAACCGCT
The DNA here is from genome assembly GCF_042869175.1 of Micromonospora sp. NPDC007208. NCBI lineage: Bacteria > Bacillati > Actinomycetota > Actinomycetes > Micromonosporales > Micromonosporaceae > Micromonospora > Micromonospora sp. NPDC007208. The sequence continues at coordinate 182,471 of NZ_JBIAFG010000004.1, forward strand.
CGGCGGTTGCGCGAGCCGGTCGATCTCCTCCTTGAGCGTCACGATCTGCGTGCGAGCTTCCTTGAGGGTGCTCACCAGCCGGTCGTTGTTCTCGGTCAGCCGCGCCAACTGTGCCTGGGTGGCCGCCAGCCGCTCTTCGAGCTGCCGGACGTGTCGGGGGCTTTCGGTCAACTTGCGCCGCACCAGGGCGAGTTCCTCTTGCAGGAACGCGACCTGCGTGGAGAGATCGTGGGCTTCCTTCTCCCACCGTGCGGCGCGCGAGTCCGCGTCGTCGCTACGTGCTGCCACGTCCCACCTCCCCGGGGGGCTTGAACGTTCTGCCCTAACACTAGCCGCTATGAGGCCGATTCGGTCCCACGCAACACCCTCGTCACCGAACCTTGATCGCCAAGGGTGGCCCGACGGGCCGTTACCGGCGTTCGGGTACCGTCGAGGCGTGGCACGGGAGAACATGGGGGGTGCACAGGTGGCCGAGGTCGCGACCGACGAGTTGCAGGTCTGGGTCGACCAGGATCTCTGCACGGGCGACGGGCTCTGCGTGCAGTACGCACCGGAGGTTTTTGAGTTCGACATCGACGGCCTGGCCTACGTCAAGGGCGTCGACGGTGAGCTGCGGATGGCCCCGGGCAGCCGTGTCGACGTCCCCGCACACCTGCGACTCGAGGTGATCGACTCCGCGAAGGAGTGCCCGGGCGACTGCATCCACGTGGTGCGCGGCGACGGCGTCGAGGTCGCCGGCCCGGAGGCCGAGGAAGACTGACCCACCGGCCGGGCCGCGTGGCCCGGCCGGGTCCAGATCGCGGTACGCCTCAGAGCATCGGACGGCCGACGACCGAGGCGACCAACCGCGCGAACTCCTCCAACCGGGCGATCTGCCCGGCCCCGCCGTCGTCGAGGGTCTTGCCGAAGCGCAGCGCGTCGTGCCGGGGTGTGCCGGCCATCTCCTCGCTCGGCGGCGCCTCGTCCAGCGAGGTGAGCAACAGGTAGACGTCGATGCTGTCGACCCGGATCTCGCCGCTCTCGGCACGGTTGAGCCGCCGCCGGCAGCCCACCTCGGTGACGGTGGAGACCGGCACCACCCGCAGCGACGAGGTCATCGAGCCCGGCGGGCCCTCCTCCGGCGGTACGTCCTCGCCGTGCCAGAGGATGAGCCGGCTGCCGTCGCAGACGACGACCTCCTGCCACACCCCGTTGACCTCGTTGACGAAGCGTTCCAGGGTGAAGCCGAGCACCGACGCGCCGCGCAGCACGCCGCCGAGCGCCTCCAGGGCGACGTCCGGGTCGCGCAGGTAGGCCCGCGCCGCCGACTCCAGGTCCTGGTAGGGCGACCAGTCGGGAAAGACCGCGGGGAGGTCTCCACCGCCGTAGCCCGGTCGGCTCATGCCAGCGTCTCCCCCTGCTCGGCGGTGCCGACACCCAGCTCGATGGTCACGGCCTGTCCATCTCCCCCGCACCGTTGGGTTGCGCGCCTGCCGCCTGGGCGGCCGCGGCCTGTCGGGCTGCCTCCGCCTCGCGCAGGTCCTGGCGGCGCTGCGCGTACGCCTCGGTGCCCTTGCTGGGCTTGCGCCGGCGCGGCGGCGCGGTGACCCCCGGGGCCAGCTTGCGCGCGGACACCAGGAAGGCGGTGTGCGCGATCATCCGGTGGTCCGGGCGGACGGCGAGCCCCTCGGCGTGCCAGTCGCGCACCAGGGACTCCCAGGCCCGTGGCTCGGTCCAGCCGCCGCGCTCACGCAGCGCCTCCACCAGCTCGGAGAGCTGCGGTGTGGTGGCGACGTAGCCGATGAACACCCCACCGGGCACCAGCGCCCGCTCGACCATGTCGAGGGTCTCCCAGGGGGTCAGCATGTCCAGGATGATCCGGTCGAAGCCGGTCTCCTGGCACTGCGCGACGTCGCCGACGTGCAGGTTCCACGAGGGGTGCGGCCCGTTGAAGAACGCCTCGACGTTGCGCTTGGCGATCTGGGCGAAGTCGTCGCGCAGCTCGAACGAGTGCAGTTCGCCCTCGGTGCCGACGGCGCGCAGCAGGGAGCAGCTCAGCGCGCCGGAGCCGGCGCCGGCCTCGAGGACCTTCGCGCCGGGGAAGATGTCGCCCATCGCGACGATCTGCGCCGAGTCCTTCGGGTAGATCACCTGGGCGCCGCGCGGCATGGACAGCACGTAGTCCGACAGGAGCGGACGCAGGGCCAGGAACGCGGTGCCGCCACCGGCGGTGGTCACCACGCTGCCGTCGGGGAGCCCGATCAGCGTGTCGTGCGCCAGGATGCCGCGGTGGGTGTGGAACTCCTTGCCGGGCTCCAGCGTCACGGTGTGCATCCGCCCCTTGGGGTCGGTCAGCTGGACCCGGTCGCCGGGCCGGAACGGCCCCCGGTGCACGGGTGTCAGCGCCGGGTTGGCGGGGTCGGCGGCGACGGTGGAGGGAGTTGCGGTCACGGTGTCATCTTCCGGTTGGGTTCGAGGAGCTGTGCCAGGTCCGCGATGTGCAGAATGCCGACGACATCTTCGCCTGACGTCACCACGTACTGCGCGCCCGGGTGGGTCTGTACGGCCTCCATCACCCGCTCGCCGTCCCACCCGACGGGCAACGTGGGAAGTGTGCCCAGTGACCGGGCGACGGCGTCCACCGCCAGCCACGGTCGGCGCTCGACGGGCACCGCGTCGGCGGCGGCCGGGTCGACGAGCGCCACCGGTCGACCGGTGGAGTCGGTGACCAGCAGCGCGGAGCCGGGCTGTCCGCTCTCGGCGTGTCGGCGCTGGGCCTCGGCCAGTGGCGTACCGGTGGGCACCGGCCAGGCCGGGCGGGCCAGCCGGGCCAGGTCGATAAGCGGGAACCGGCGGCTGACCCGGGCGGCCCGGATCGACTGACCGGCGCCGCGCCAGAGGGTGACGGCGACCAGCAGCATCAGTGGCAGCGCCAGCGGCGCCAGTCGCCGCTCGACGGTGAGCAGCAGGACCAGGGCCGCGGTGGCCACGGCGACGACCCGGCCGGCCCACCCGGCGACCTCGGTGCCGAGGTGCCGGTCGCGGGTCAGACCCCAGACGGCGGCGCGCAACGCCCGGCCGCCGTCGAGCGGCAGCCCGGGCAGGCTGTTGAACAGCGCCACGATGACGTTGCTGACCGCGAGCTGGAAGGCGAGCTGGTGCGCCACGGTCCCCTCGGGCAGGGCCAGCGTGGCGGCCACGGCCAGGACGCCGAGCACCGCGGAGACCGCCGGGCCGGCCAGCGAGACCAGCAGGTCGACGCGGGGCGACGGGGCGTCCCGGTCCATCTCGGTGTAGCCGCCGAGCAGCTCCAGGGTGATCCCGCGCACACCGATGCCGTAGCGCCGGGCGGTGAGGGCGTGGCCCAGCTCGTGCAGCAGCACCGAGCCGAGCAGCGACACGACGAACCCGAAGCCGATCAGGTAGCCGCTGAGCTGCGGCAGGTCCAGTTGTCGGCGGGCGAACTCGCCGTACAGCACCGCGATGAGCACCGCGAGCAGGACCATGGAGCCGTTGAGGTGCAGTGGCACCCCGAACACCCGGCCGACGTTCAGGCCGAGGCGTCGGTCTGGTCGGCGCGGCGGCCGGGTTGTCTGCTCCATCGCCACGATGCTACGGACCGTCGCTGTGTGGGGCGGGCGGCGGTCGGTGTCACACCGGTGCCCTAACCTTTGCCGACATGACGGCGGAATCGGTCACCACCTCCCAACCCTCCCCCGCGGTGCAGGCGCCGCCGACGGTGCGGGCCTCGCTGTCCCCGTCGCGGGCGGCGGATTTCAAGACCTGCCCGCTGCTCTACCGGTTTCGCAGCATCGACCGGCTACCCGAGCGCACCACCATCGAGCAGGCCCGGGGCACGTTGGTGCACGCGGTGCTGGAGCGCCTGTTCGACCTGCCCGCCACCGGCCGCACACCGGAGGCGGCCGGCGACCTGGTGGCCCCCCAGTGGGACCGGCTGGTCACCGAGCAGCCGGAGCTGGCCGGGATCTTCGACGGCGCGGAGCCGGCCGGCCCGGTGGAGTTCCTCCGCTCCGCCGCCGGGTTGTTGCAGGGTTACTTCGCGGTGGAGGACCCGACCCGGCTGGAGCCGGCCGAACGAGAGAGCCTGATCTCCGCGGTCGTCGACGAGGAGTTGCTGATCCGGGGTTATCTCGACCGGCTCGACGTCGCTCCGGACGGCGCGCTGCGGGTGGTCGACTACAAGACCGGCGGCGCTCCACGGGAGGCGTTCGAGGCGCGGGCGCTGTTCCAGCTGAAGTTCTACGCCCTGGTGCTGTGGCGCACCCGGGGCGTGGTGCCCCGGGTGCTGCGGCTGCTCTACCTGCGCGACGCCGAGGTGTTGGATTACACCCCGGACGCCGACGAGCTGGTCCGCTTCGAGCGCACCGTGGTGGCGCTGTGGCGGGCGATCGAGCAGGCCACCGCCCGGCAGGACTTTCGGCCCCGGCCGAGCCGGCTCTGTGACTGGTGCAGTCACCAGGCGCTCTGTCCCAGCTTCGGCGGCACGCCACCGCCATTTCCGGTCGCCGCGGCGAGCGCCGACCCGCTGCGCGACTCCCGGTCCACCCCGGTGGCGCCGGGCGCCGACGAGTGACCCGTGCGGCGACTGCGCTTCAGGACACAACAATTGTGGCGCTGCGGCCGGACGAGGTGACGTCGATCTTCCGGCCGGTGATGATTTCCGCCAAACCCACCACCGTACGGAGATGCGGGGTGAAGCGTTCGGTGGTGACCGTCCAGGTTCCGGGTCTCGTACACATCAACGGCAGCAACTGCTCAGCGATGAAACGGCTGGTCATGCCCGAGCACTCCAATTCGGGACGTAGTCGGTCGAGCACCGTCTCGACATCGAGCACACCGTGGCCCGCCTCCTCGAAGCAGAAGCTGACGTCACGTCTGTGCAGCCCTTCGCCGATGAGGAACATGACCTGGACCCGGTTGACCGGGTAGGGCACCATCTCGACTTCCGGCGACACCGCTCGTGACAGGCGGGAGCTGAGCTGCCCTGCGAGTCTCAGTGCCTTCTCGGCGATCTCCAGACGCCAGCGATGACCACCGAAGACGTAGAAGCGGGCCGAGATACCCGGGCTCATCGGATCGCCGGGAGTCGGCCGCGGTGCGGACTCTCGGCTGCGGTCGGTCCGGTGCCTCGCCACCGCGAAGCCGCCGCCGCGGCCGATGCACCCTCGCCGCTCGACGCTGAGCTGCGCGTTCCTACCCGTGAGCTCGTTGGCAACCGGGTAGAGGATGTTGCGGACAACATCGACGAATGGGGCCCCGAGCGTCTCCGTCCCGCCCGAGACTTCGATCGACGCGGTTGCGGGCGCCGCGTAGAGGAGCGGGAGGAGGCCGACGAAGAAGACACTCACGGCGTTGCCCATGAGACCCCGTCCGTTGACGTTGTCGATGTTCTCCGCGAAGTGGTCGCTGGCCTCCGCGTAGTTCCGCCGCCCGGACACGAGGTTGGTACCGAACGTCCCGTCCGGATCGTCGAGATCCGCCAGTACGTCGCCCTCGGGGATGCCGCCCGGCCGGAACGTCAGCTCGGTCCGGCCCATCATGTGGCTCGCCGTACTGGAGGTCCAGCGGCAGACCGCGTCGATGTAGCTCTTGTGGGTCCAGCCGACCCCACGTGAGCGATCCGGCCTGCTGGCTCGGATGTTCACCAGCCGAAGTGGCTGACCCGCCAGGACTGCCAAGGGCAGGGCCGCCCTTAGGGCTCCGCCACCACCTTCGCCGATCGAGCAGTCCACAACCGTCATGTCAGGCACATCGCCCTCCAGACGTCGAAAATGCCATTGTCGGGTTCTTCTCAGCCGCCCCACCTGGGTGCCAGCCGCTACCGTTCCCACCCGTCCTCGGCGGGAGGCGGAGACTTGAGAAGTGTGGACGCAGCGCCAAGGAAGCCACCGACACGGCGTCGACGCCCATCGGCTGCGATACGCACCAGGTCGACGATCACCCCTGCGGCGTTGCTCGAGTCCTGGACCTCCAGGCGCACGTCGACCGCCACCCGGGAGCCTGCCCAACCACGCCCCTCGATACTGATGTGGGCGACTTTTCGGTCCATCAGGAAGGGGACGTGACCTCCGGAGGGGATCACCGATAGCGATGCGACACCCGGAACGGTGGAGAGGACGTTCAGCTTCGAGGTGAGCTTGGGCGCACCGGCGTCACGAAGATTGCGGAAGTCCTCGTTGCCGCCGAGGTTCACCTGGTACGTGCCGTCGATCTGCAGGCCGCGACGCGCCAGCAGATCGAGCAACGCACGGTGGATGAGCGACGAACCGAACTGGCTTGCCAGGTCGTCCCCCAGCAGGGGCAGCGACGCCGACGCGAAGCGACGCAACAGGCCCGGTTCCCGGGCGACGGGGTCCGCCGAACAATTGACGACGGCGACACCGGCCGAGAGCGCGGCCTCGGCATAGGCGAGTGCTGCCGCGGGTCGACTCGTGGGCAGGGACAGCAGGAGAACCTCGGCCTCGGTGTCCCGGAGACGCTGGACGACCTGCTCCACGCCGGACGGCCGGATCTGGTCGCTGAGGATCCCCTGCTCGACGGTGACCGACTCGCCGACCAGGTCGACGATCTGGGGAAAGTTGTTGGTGCTGCCGTGGATCGCCTCGGTCAACGGCTGCCCAATCTTCGTCGGATCCACGTCGAAGGCCGCGACACACTGGATCTCTTCGACGCGAATCCCGTTCAGTTCGGGGTGGGTGACTCCCACCAGTGACGGGTCGCCGGGCCCGGGACGGTAGTACTCGATGCCCTGCAACAGAGCCGAGACGTTGTTGCCGACGCCGGCTACCGCCATCCGGATGTGATCGACCATCCTGCGCTCCCTCTGTCGCCACGGACGAAACCAGGTTGTGCTCAGGCGGTGCCGCGTAGCAGTCGCTCCGTGTCCAGGCTGTCCGGCAACACGAGGAACTTCATGCCCAGCTCTGCTCGGTATCGTGCGATTCGCTCCCTGATCGCGCTTGCCGACCCGAGCAGGAAAAACGGACTCGCCCTACTTGCCTCTCGAACATGTCCCTCATGTAGCCGCAGCGAGTAGGTGTCGTTCAACGCCGTCAGCCAGTCCGCCGCGTCCCTCTCCTGTATGCGCAGAGCCGTGATGTTGATCGAGGTGGTTACGGCGGCGCGTGCCCGTCCGTTCGCGGTGAGTTGTTCATCAAGGTAGCGGCGCATCCGCGCAAGATCGTCAAAGGTGGTCAGCATCCGTCTTTCCAAATCCCGGCTCCGAGTGATGGCGCCGTCGACCGATCGGGTCAACGGGAGACGATGCGCCGGTGCGTCGAAGTCGAGATGATCGGCGTGCGCGGCAGCCACGCGGATCACCGCGGAGGAGCCGCCGCCGACCGCCAGGCGTGGTGGTTCGTCGACGCTGGGACTGAGCGGGGCGCGCCGAAGCGTCAGGTCAGATCCATCGAGCGACACGCCTCCCGTGTCGAAGAGCGACCGGGCCGCGGCGACCGTCTGGGCGAGCCGTTCGACCCGTTGCGCGTGCGGTGGCATCTCCATGCCCAACACGTCGAATTCCTCCGCGTTCCAACCCGCACCGAACCCCGCGTAGACCCGGCGGCCACCGTAAAGTCGGGCGAGTTCGACGAAGTGGCGGATGGTCAGATACGGGCTGCTGTACGACGAGTTGGCGACGAGGACGGCCAAGTTGAGACGCGCCGACAGTGCGCCCACTGCCCCGAGCAGCACGTACGGGTCGTGGCGGCGCTGCACGGCACGTTCCTTGTCGACGTCACGACTGGTGTAGAGATGGTCAGAGACGGTGACTCCGGATACCCCGATATCTTCCCAGAGCCGGACCTTTTGGCGAAGGTGCTCCACATCCGGTACGTCGCGCAGCTTGATGTAGTACTCCACCAACCCTCCATCCGTCGAGGACCTTCGCTTCCCCGCTAGATGACGTCCGTGAGCTGACCTGTCAGCGGAGTGTAGATGGACGATCATGATTGGTACAGTGCCGATTTCGGATCGTGCCCGTCAACTATCGGCGGTAGCGGCTGCCCGAAGGTCCGAGGGCATTCTCTTCTGACCTTCATCGACTCTTGATCATCACTTCGGTTGCGAGCAGGGCGGGAGCAGCGCCGCTGGAATTCGGCCCCTGGTTCGGTCAACCGCGTTCCGTTATGCTGCGCCGGACACTGCCTGATCGAACACCTTTCCAGCACGAGTTGCTCGGTCGGCAGCCCGTTCGGCAACAGCCAGGAAGTGGGATCGAAGATGGACCTGAGGCGCGAGGTCGCACTTCTTACGCTTGGCGGATTCATCGGTGCGGCAATCAGCGGCGCGTTCAGCGTTATCGTCAAATCCGATTCCCAACCGGCCAATGTGAACGCCGCACTACTCGGCGCGACCGTCCTGCTGTTGGGCATACTCGCATCGACGCGCACACTCGGCACGATAAGAAAGGTCCTCTCCTCGCCTCAGGGGATCCGAGCAGAGGGGCATTGGTCCGGCCACTTCGAGTACGACAATTCTCAGGAGATCGTGCGGGTCGAAGAGGACCTGACCATCAGGCAAATCGGACTCCTGCTGCGGGGGAGGTCCACGAGCACCCGCATCAACGGCGCATTTCCGCTCAAGCAGACGACGTACGAGTTCTCCGCGACGCTGGCAAGCGACGGAACGTTCTCCGGCTCCTGGCGGAGCGTGACCGCTCGCGGCAGGTATCACGGCCTGCTCCTCGGCCGGATCTCCCGGCATGGCGGGCGGATCGACGGCGTGTGGATAGGCATCGAGGAACCGCGGTCGAGAAAGGGGGACTTCACGTGGACGAAGGTGGGGTAGCGAGCGGGACCACTTCGTTCTCGGCTGCACGGACCACGGACCAGGACATACTCGCGTCACTGGTGCGAATGTTCGAGGAAGACCTGCGCCTGATCGATCAACGCGCCGCCGACTGCCTCGCCGAGATGGGCTTCAACGCTCCTCGAACGACGGACTTTACGTACCGCCACTCGCTGCCCTATCTGGGCTGCTCGAGAGCACTGAATCATCCTCCACAGCGACTTGACGCGGTCGTCGGATGCCTCCTGGCCTACAGCTACCCCTTGATGGGCATCGACATCGTGCTGGACGGCGGCGCTCCCATTCACCGGCGCGGTGAGGAGCTCTGGCGCGGAGATCTCGGTTCCGCGACCGCGACGGCGATGCTGACGAACGCGGGCTATGCGCTGGTGTCGGACTGTGCTGCTGGCCTTCCCGCGCTCATTGCAGGGCTGGCAATACGCACTCTCACCGCGATGACGCGTGACCTGAAAAACAGCTACGACGTCACCCAGTACGAGGTGTTGGCCGACGTGTACTGGAACTCTTCCGACTCACGGCTGTTCGGTTCCGCGGTCAACGAGTTGATGTTCGGTGCTGCCTGTCTCGAGACAGGGCAAGAGTTCTCGCCGCATCGGCGGTTCGTGGCGTCGGGCATCGGGCGGTTACGCCAGGCCGCAGACGAATTGATGGACGTGCGGGAGGACGCTCGACGTGGCCTCGTCACACTGCCCGTGGTGTGTGCCCTGTCGGCAGAGTCGTCCGAGCACAGGCAGAGAGTGGCCTCGGCGTTGACGGCGGTATGGGGCCAGCAGGGCGCGGAGGACAGCGAGCGGGAGGGCGTTCTCGCCGGCCTGGTTATGGACAGCGGAGCGCCCCTGGAGGTGCTGCGTCGGATGCGCGGACTTCGCGAGGACTGTCTGCGACTGGCCACGTCCGAGTTCAGCAACCCGGAACCCATCGAAATGTTGGTCGAGCAGCGATGGTTGCAGGCCAAGCGGGCGGTCGACCACGGGCTGTGCGATCCGCCTCCCCACCTCACGTCCTATGCCGTCGCGGCCGATCCCGCCTACGGCCTGCCGAAGCCGACAACGGCGGTCGACCCACCGAGGGCCGCTGACATCACCGGAGTGGCGGGAGCTTGACCAACACCTGGCCCAGGCTCTCCAGGCGGTGTTCTTCCGGAATGGTGAACCGGCGCCCTGGGTCGATCAGGAACACCTTGATTCCCGCCGCCACCGATCCGAGGTAGTCGGCCGTGTAATCGTCGCCGACGAACAGGACGTCGGCCCCGTCGGTCCGCATCTGGCGCAGCGCCTCGGCGAAGATCGCGGGGTGGGGCTTCCGCCAGCCCACCTCCAGCGACGTCACAACTGTCTCGAACAGACCGGAGATTCCCATGGCGGCCAGATGACGGGGCACCAGGTCAGCCTTGTGAGTGTTGGTGACGACGGCAAGCCGAAAGCGTTCAGCAAGCGTCTCGATGATCCCCGGCACATCGGGACGATATGTGACTCCGCGATTCCACTCGACAAGGTACACGTCAACGAAGCGTGCCACCGTATCGCTGCCGGGGTCGCCCTTGAGCAGCCGCCCCAAGAACGCCGCGGTGACGTCCTCCATCGAGAATTCGCGATTGTTTACGCGAGTCATCTCGTCGAACCGCGTCGACTCGATGGACCATTCGTTGAGAAATTCCGCGTACCCTATTTCCACCCCCAGCTTCCGGAGCAGAGCATGGGATTCGTGGAAGCCCTGCTCCGTGCGGCTCGGCGAATAGTTCACGAGCGTTCCGAAGAAATCAAAGAATATGCACGACATGACTGGAACGTCCCTCGTCCAAAGCATGACTGTTCCTCTCCGGATGCCTTCGGCACGCCGACCTTATCCACCATCGATCGGAATGGCCAGGTGCCTGCATACTCACCCGGTTCAACGAGGTTGGCGGCGCACCGGCGGGCTGATCGCCCCTCGGACGGCCCGGGTGCGCGAGGATGACGCGTGCGCAACACGGCGTCGGGGCGGGGACGGGAGACGGAATGAGCGATCAGGCGCCCTCGGCGCGGCCGGTGCGGATCCTGCTCGCCGACGACCAGCCGCTGCTGCGGACCGGGTTCCGGATGGTGCTGGGCGCCGAGAGCGACCTGGACGTGGTGGCGGAGGCCGGTGACGGCGTGGAGGCGGTGGAGCTGTCCCGCCGGTTGCTGCCCGACGTCGTGCTGATGGACATCCGGATGCCAAGGATGGACGGGGTGGCGGCGACCCGGGCGATCGTCGACGCCCGACTGCCGGTGCGGGTGCTGGTGCTCACCACCTTCGACCTGGACGAGTACGTGGTGGGCGCGTTGCGGGCCGGCGCCAGCGGGTTCCTGGCCAAGGACGTGCCGGCCGAGGATCTGATCGCGGCGATCCGCACGGTCGCCGGCGGGGACGCGGTGGTGACACCTCGGATCCTGCGGCGACTGCTGGACCGCTTCGCCGAGCTGCTGCCCGACCCGGCGGCGACACCGTCGGCGGCGCTGAACGCGCTCACCGACCGCGAGCGCGAGGTGCTCGTGCAGGTCGCCCGGGGGCTGTCCAACGCCGAGATCGCGACCGTCCTGTCGGTGAGCGAGACCACCATCAAGACGCACGTCGGGCACGTGCTGACCAAGCTGCGGCTGCGCGACCGGGTGCAGGCGGTGGTGCTGGCGTACGAGTCGGGGCTGGTCCGCCCTCGGGCGTAGCCGCACCGGCCCGGGTACCTCACTCGGCGTACTCGAAGATCCCTCCGTGGGGGGACGGCCACCGTTGCCGTCGTCACCTACCGTGACCGGAGATGGCCTGGTTCGGTTGACCCTCCTGTGGCGTCAGGTGCAAGTGTCGGTGCTGCCGCCCGACGCCGGGGAAAAAGGGTCGACCGGCCGTCGACTCAGGGGCAACCCTGATCAGACATGGGGGTGCACCCGCAGCGGGAAATCCGCCCCGGGTCCCCCCAGGGTTGGACGGAACGGGCGTACGCAGCACCGATGATTGAACAGTCGCGCCGGACCATCGGGGGGCGGCGTGCATTTTCGGACAGACGGAAGAGGTAGATGACGTGACCGCGACGGTAGGCCAGCAGGCGCAGGCCGCGGCCCGGGCGAACGACGTGTGGAAGGTGTACGGCAGCGGCGAGGCTCAGGTCATCGCGCTGCGGGGGGTCAGCGCGGAGTTCGAACGTGGCCGCTTCACCGCGATCATGGGCCCCTCGGGTTCCGGTAAGTCGACGCTGATGCACTGCCTGGCCGGTCTGGACTCGGTGACCCGGGGGACGGTGGCGATCGGTGAGACGACCGTCACGGGGCTGGGCGACGCGGGGCTGACGAAGCTGCGACGCGACAAGGTGGGCTTCATCTTCCAGCAGTTCAACCTGCTGCCGACGCTGACCGCCAAGGAGAACATCCTGCTGCCGCTGTCGATCGCCGGGCGCAAGCCGGACCCGGCCTGGTACGACACGGTGATCGAGACGGTGGGTCTGAAGGACCGGTTGGACCACCGGCCGGCGCAGCTCTCCGGTGGGCAGCAGCAGCGGGTGGCGTGCGCCCGGGCGCTGGTCTCCCGCCCCGAGGTGATCTTCGCGGACGAGCCGACCGGCAACCTGGACTCGCGCTCCGGTGCGGAGGTGCTCAACTTCCTGCGTAACTCGGTGCGCGAGCACGGCCAGACCATCGTGATGGTCACCCACGACCCGACGGCCGCCGCGTACGCCGACCGGGTGGTCTTCCTCGCCGACGGCGAGATCGTCTCGGAGCTGATCGAGCCGACCGCCGAGACGGTGCTGGACACCATGAAGAAGCTGGACACTGCGGCCGAGGTGGGCAACTGATGTTCCGCGCGACGCTGAAGAGTCTGCTGGCCCGTAAGGTCCGGCTGATCCTGTCCGGCCTGGCGGTGGTGCTCGGGGTGATGTTCGTCTCCGGCGCGTTCGTGCTCACCGACACGCTGGGTCGCTCCTTCGACTCGGTCTTCGCCGACGGTTTCTCCGAGATCGACGTGAACGTCGCGGCGAAGCCGAAGGTGCAGGTCAACGAGATGGAGGGCGAGCAGACCGTCGCCCCGCTGCCGGCCACCCTGGTGGACCGGGTGAAGCAGGTGCCGGGGGCGGCCTCGGCGACGGGTGTGGTCAACGCCGACGGCGCCCGGGTGATCGGCAGCAACGGCAAGGTGGTCACCTCGTTCGGCCCGCCGCAGTTGGGCGAGAACTGGACTGGCGAGAGTGAGCTGCTGCAGCTGCGGGAGGGGCGCGCGCCGCAGGCCGAGGACGAGATCGTCATCAACAAGGCGTTGGCCACGGCCGCGAAGGTGCAGGTCGGCCAGAAGGTCGGCGTGCTCACCGCGTTCGAGTCGAAGAAGCGGGACTTCACTCTGGTCGGCGTGTTCGGTTACAGCGGTGACCGGGACTCGATCGGCGGGGTCAACGAGGTCTTCTTCACCACGCCGGTGGCGCAGCGGCTGATGCTGGGCGAGCCGGACGTGTTCAGCAGCATCACCGTGCAGGCCGCCGACGGGGTCTCCGACGAGAAGCTGCGCGACGACGTGGCCCGCACCCTGGGCGCGGACTTCGAGGTGAAGACCGGCGAGCAGGTGGCCGCGGACGCCTCGGCCAGCCTGAAGGAGGGCCTGTCCTTCTTCAACAAGATCCTGCTCGGCTTCGCCGCGGTGGCGCTGCTGGTGGGTACCTTCCTGATCCTCAACACCTTCTCGATCATCGTGGCGCAGCGGACCCGGGAGTTGGCGCTGATGCGCGCCATCGGGGCCAGCGGCCGGCAGATCATCGGTTCGGTGGTGCTGGAGGCCATCGCGGTGGGTCTGATCGCGTCGGTGCTCGGCCTCGCGGCCGGCATCGGGGTGGGTGCGCTGCTGGCGTTCCTGTTCGGCAAGCTCGCCGGCGGGCTCACCCTGGCCGGGATCGGTGTGCCGGCAGCTGCGGTGATCGGTTCGTTCGGCGTCGGTCTGGTGATCACCGTGGTGGCGGCGCTGCTGCCGGCGCTGCGGGCGTCCCGGATCCCGCCGATCGCGGCCATGCAGGACGTGGCCACCCCGGACCGGCCGTTGACCAAGGTCACCGTGGCCGGGTCGCTGGTCACCGGCGTCGGCGCGGTGCTGCTGTTCCTCGGGCTCAGCGGCAACGCCGGCGGTCAGACGCTGGCCACCATCCTCGGTGGGGTGCTGTTCGCCTTCATCGGGGTGGCGTTGCTGACCCCGCTGATCAGCCGGCCGGTGGTGAGCCTGCTCGGCGCGATCTTCTCCTGGTCGGTGCCGGGCAAGCTGGGCCGGCTCAACTCCGGGCGCAACCCGCGCCGTACGGCGATCACGGCCGCCGCGCTGATGGTCGGCATCGCGCTGGTCACCGGCGTCACGGTCATCCTCGACTCGGCCAAGGGCAGCATCAGCGCGCTCGCCAAGGACACCATCAAGGCGGAGCTGGTGATCGCCGGCCAGCAGGGCGGCCCGCGTCCGCCGACCTTCGACCCGGGGGTACTGGACCGGGCCAAGGCCCTGCCCGGTGTGCGGATGGTCGACGGCGAGTACGGCGACATGGGGCGGATCGACGGCGAGAGCACCTGGGTCGCGGCGAGCAGCGACATCGCGTCGCTGCGGCAGATCTTCGGCGCGAAACCCACCGCCGGTGACATCGACCGGCTCGGGCCGACCCAGATGCTCGCCAGCTCCGACACGGCCACCTCCCGTGGCTGGTCGGTGGGCTCCACGGTCAACGTGCAACTGACCCGGGGCGAGGCACGCACCTACACGATCAGCGGCATCTACGAGTCGTCGCAGCTGACCAACCCGGTGACCCTGCCGGCGACCGCGGCGAAGGACTTCGCCATCCCGCAGCCCATCCAGGGCTTCATCCAGTTGGCCCCGGGCACCCGGGTGTCCGACGTTCAGCCGCAGGTGGAAGCGTTGCTCGCGGACAGCCCCGAGGTGTCGGTGGCCGACCGGGACGCGTTCATCAAGCAGCAGACCAGTTCGCTCGACGGGCTGCTCACGATGATCCAGATCCTGCTCGCGCTGGCCATCGTGATCGCCGTTCTGGGCATCATCAACACCCTGGCCCTGTCGGTGCTGGAGCGGACCCGCGAGTTGGGTCTGCTGCGGGCGATCGGCCTACGCCGCTCGCAGACCATGGGCATGATCACCGTTGAGGCGGTGGTGATCTCGGTGTTCGGCGCGCTGCTCGGCGTGGCGGTCGGCACCGGCCTCGGCGCCGCGGTGGTCGAGGCCCTCAAGGACGAGGGCATCACCGACCTGATCCTGCCCTGGGGGCAGATGGGTGTCTTCCTCGGTCTCGCCGCCATCATCGGCGTCGTGGCCGCGGTGCTCCCGGCCGTCCGGGCGGCCCGGATCAACGTCCTGGGCGCCATCGCCCACGACTGATCGGCACTACCGAGGCCCCCGGTCGCCATCCGCGCGACCGGGGGCCTCGGCCTGTCCCATTCGCCCTCGACCACCCGTTCGCGACTGCCAGGCTGGTGCTGCCGGCAGGGCGCCGGCCCGCCCCGCGAGCGGGCGGCCGGAGAACCGGGGCCGGTGACATGACCGATCAGGACGCCTACCAGCGGGCACTCGACAACGCCGAGCGGCTGCTCGGGCAGCCGCTGGTCCTACCGCTCGGCGAGGGCGAGCCGCCGGTGGGGCACGACTTTCGTCGTCTCGCCACCGTGCAGACCTTCGGCGCGGCCTGGCCCCGGGAGGGCCTGGACCTGCGCAGCCGGTGCCTGGTCTCGGTGGCGATCGCCGCCGCCCTCGGCACCCACGAGCCGCTGCGCGGGCAGCTGCGCATCGCGCTGACCTCGGGCGTGACCAGGGAGGAGATCGTCGAGCTGTTCATCCACCTGGCCGCGTACGCGGGGGCCGCGCGGGCATTCGACAGCTACCAGGTGGTCGCCGCGGTCTTCGCCGAGCGCCAGTGACCGCGGCGGGCGCCCCCGACCCGTGCCGGGCTCGTCAGCCGGTCGCCGCGGCCCGATCGGTCAGCAGGGCCGCGAGCAGCTCCAGGTCCGCGCCGGTCAGGCTCTCCACCTGGTGTACGCCGACAGTGCTCGGCAACGCCACCTCCGCCGGAACGGCCAGGACCGCCGCGCCGGAGGCGAGCGCGCTGGCCACCCCGGTCGGTGAGTCCTCGATCGCCACGCAGCGCTCGATCGGCACACCCAGCAGCCGGGCCGCGGTCAGGTAGGGCTCGGGGTGCGGCTTGGCCGCCACCACCTCGTCGCCGGCGACCACCGTGTCGAAGTTGTCCCGACCGAGGGTGTCCAGGGCGATCTCGACCAGCGCCCGAGGGCTGGAGGTGACCAGCGCCGTGGGGATTCCCGCCGTGCGGACCGCGCGCAACAGGTCGAACGCCCCCGGCCGCCAGCGCAGACCGGTCCGGAACAGTTCCAGGATCCGGGCGTTGATCCACGCCGCGCTGATCTCCGGATCCCGTTCGGGCTGCCCCAGGTCGTCGTGCAGGATGCGCATCGACTCGGCCATGGCGGTGCCGATGATCGACTGGCGGGCGTCGTCGGAGAGCTTCCCGCCGTACTCCTTCGCGAGTTCCTGCAACGCGACGTCCCACAGCTTCTCGCTGTCGACCAGCGTGCCGTCCATGTCGAAGAGCACAGCGGCGGGGTGATGGCTGCTCAGCGGAACCTCCAGGGTCGTGACCGACACCGCGATCCTGCCAGCAGCGCCGCTGGCCGGCGGCGGCAACGGGCGCCAGGGTGATCCGGGCAACCCCGCTCAGCCCAGGTCGCACTCCTTCAGGGAGCCCTCGTAACCCCGGAAGAACATGTCGGTGCGCTGCTCGGCGGTGCCGTGCGCCCCTTCCGCGAACCACGGCTGGTCCGGGTCGTCGCCGACCGCCGCCACCCCCTCCCGGAACTCCTCCAGGTCACCTTCGGCGAGGGTCAGGGCACGCGAGCGCACCGAGTCGCCGAGGTACGCCCCGGCCATGCAGTCGGCCTGCAACTCCTGCTGGATGGTGAAGCTGTAGTTGATGCCGAGGCGCACCTGGATGCCGTGCGCGTACTCGTGCCCGAGCAGGTAGAACACGAACGCGTCGCCGACCTGGCGGAACGCCGCCACCGACCAGGCGATGTCGTACGCGATGAAGTCGCCCTGCGAGCAGTAGACGGCGTTGTTGCGGGGCAACGGCTGGCCGCCGCAGGACACCTCGCCGTCGCGCTGGTACGGGGTGATCCGCCGGATCGGTCGGAACCGCTGCCCGGACTCCTTGAACTGGGCCGCCCAGTACCGTTCGGCGACCGCCTGCGCGTCGGCAACGTCCTGCTTGAACTCGGCGACGCTTGTGGTGCTGTCGGCCCGGGTGGTGCTCGGCCCCGGCGAGGCGGCCGAGGGGTTCGCCCCGGGGCGTTCGGCCTCCGGCTCGGCCAGCCCACCGCCGGCGCAGGCGAGGGAGACCAGCGCGGCGATCAGCAGTCCCGCCAACGGGCCCCGCGCGTCGCGTCCGAACCGTGCCGCCACTGTGCCTCCCCAGACCTCGGTGCTCGTGCTGGTAGTACCCCGACGACACGACCGAAACGCCCGTCACCGGTTCCACGCACCGCGCTGCCGCACGGTTCACGCGCCCCGGCCCCCGGCTGGGCCGCCTCCCGGTGATCATGAAGTTAGCGTCATCCCACTCGGCGTGTCGTGACGCTAACTTCATGATCACCGGTTCGGGTGGGGGAGGTAGGCCCGGGGGGGTGTGTCCGGGTGGGGGGTTGGGGTTCGACGTTTCCTGTGGGGGCGTCGGGGTGGCGCTCCTGGCAGGAGGAGGAGGTGGGCTGTGAAGTACATGATTTTGCTCTACGGGTCGCAGCAGGACTATGACGTGCTGTCGGGGCGGGCTTCCGACCGGCCGGCGATGTCGGCCGAGCAGATCGCGGCGATGCACCAGCACATGGAGACCTTCCACCAGGCGCTGGCCCAGTCCGGGGAGTTGGTCGACGCCCGGGGCCTGAGCGAGCCGGTGCACGCCCGCCGGGTGCAGGTACGCGAGGGGGCACCCGTGGTCACCGACGGCCCGTACCCGGAGACGCAGGAGGTCCTCGCCGGTTACACCATCGTGGAGTGCGCCAGCTTCGACCGGGCCACCGAGATCGCCGCCGGCCTGGTCGACCCGGACGCCCCCGGTGGGTACGTGGACGTGCGGCCGGTGCTCGACGGTGTCGAGGACCTGGCCGGCTGACCCGGTGCCGGAGACTCCCGCCGAGGACCTGCTGCGCGAGCTGGCGCCGCAGGTCCTCGGCGCGCTGGTCCGCCGCTACGGGCACTTCGACACGGCCGAGGACGCGGTGCAGGAAGCGCTGATCGCCGCGGTGGACGCTTGGCCGCGCGACGGCGTACCGGACAATCCTCGTGGCTGGCTGATCACCGTGGCGTCGCGTCGGCTGACCGACCTGCTGCGTCGCGAGCAGGCCCGGATGCGGCGGGAGGACACGGTGGCGCGGTGGGTGCTGCCGGAGCAGTGGCGTGCCCCCGCCGCCGACCGCCCACCGGCGGACGCCGACGACACGCTCATCCTGCTGTTCCTGTGCTGCCACCCGGCTCTGTCGGCGGCGTCGCAGATCGCGCTCACCCTGCGGGCGGTGGGCGGGTTGGGCACCGCCGAGGTGGCGCGCGCCTTCCTGGTGCCGGAGGCGACGATGACCCGACGGATCAGTCGGGGCAAGCAGCGGATCCGCGACAGTGGGCTGCGGTTCGCGCCGCCCACCGGCGCGGAGCGCGCCGACCGGCTCGCCGCCGTGCTGCACGTGCTCTACCTGATCTTCACGGAGGGGTACGCCCGCACGGCCGGGCCCGGGCTGCTGCGCGCCGACCTGACCGCCGAGGCGATCCGGCTGACCCGCCTGGTGCGCCGGCTGGTCCCGGATGACCCGGAGGTCACCGGGCTGCTCGCGTTGATGCTGCTCACCGACGCCCGGGCGCCGGCACGAATCGGCCCGCACGGCGAGCTGGTGCCGATGGCCGAGCAGGACCGCGCCCGGTGGCGGGCCGACCAGATCGCCGAGGGGGTTGAGCTGATCAGCGGGGCGCTGCCGCGCGGGGTGGTCGGGGCGTACCAGCTCCAGGCGGCCATCGCGGCCGTGCACGACGAGGCACCCAGCGCGACGGCCACCGACTGGGCGCAGATCACCGCGCTGTACGAGGTGCTCCTCGGCATGTCCGACAACCCGGTGGTGGCGCTCAACCACGCGGTGGCGGTGGCCATGAGCCGGGGCGCGCCGGCCGGGTTGGCGCTGCTCGCCGATTTGGCCGACGATCCCCGTCTCGCCGACGACCCGCGACTACCGGCCGCCCGCGCTCACCTGTGGGAGCTGGAGGGTGATCGGGTCGCGGCGCGGGAGGCGTACCGGATGGCGGCGGCGCGCTCGACGAACCTGGCGCAGCAGCGCTACCTGAACGCCCGCGCGGAGCGCCTCGCGGGCGACCCGCCACCCGCCGGCTGACCGGCGCGCCATGCGGGCCACGCGGGCCGGGCGGGCCGGCGGGCCGGCGGGCTGACCCGACGGGCCGTGCGGGTCAGGGGCTGGCGGCCAGGAAGACGAAGGCGGCCAGCAACACCAGGTGTACGCCGCCCTGCAACACGTTGGCCCGGCCGGGCACCACGGTGAGGACGGCGGTCACGGCGGTGAGCGCGAGCAGGGCGAGCTGGGTGCCGCCGAGGCCGAGCAGCAGCGGGCCGTCCAGCCAGATCGAGGCGATCGCGATGGCCGGGATGGTCAGACCGATGCTGGCCATCGCCGAGCCGAGCGCGAGGTTCAGGCTGATCTGCACGCGGTCGCGACGGGCGGCGCGGGCGGCGGCCAGGGTCTCCGGCAGCAGCACCAGCAGGGCGATGATCACGCCGACGAACGCGTGCGGCAGGTTCGCCGCGGCGACGCCGGCCTCGATGGTCGGGGAGACGGTCTTGGCGTCGCCGACCACCGCGACCAGCGCCACCAGCAGCAGCCCCAGGCTGACCAGCGCGGCGCGGGTGGTCGGCGGCTTGGCGTGCTCCTCCGCGTCGATCACCTGACCCCGGCTGTCGACGGGCAGGAAGTAGTCGCGGTGCCGTCCGGTCTGCACGAGCACGAACAGCCCGTAGAGGGCCAGCGACGCGACGGCGGCGAAGGCGAGCTGGGCCGGGCTGAACTCCGGGCCGGGCCGGGCCGTGGTGAAGGTCGGGATGACCAGACTCAGGGTGGCCAGGGTGATCACGGTGGCCAGGGCCCCGCCGGTGCCCTCCGGGTTGAACACCGCGACGCGACGGCGCAACGCCCCGAGCAGCAGGGACAGGCCGAGTATCCCGTTGCAGGTGATCATGACGGCGGCGAAGACGGTGTCACGGGCGAGCGACTGGGTCTTCTCCGGTCCGCTGATCATCAGCGTGACGATGAGCGCGACCTCGATCACGGTGACCGCGACGGCGAGCACCAGCGACCCGTACGGCTCCCCCACCCGGTGGGCGACCACCTCCGCGTGGTGCACGGCCGCGAGCACGGCACCGCCCAGCAGCAGCGCGACCACCACGATGATCGGGCCGGGCAGGTTCCGCCCCCAGGTGAGGATCAGCACCAGCACAGCGAGCACGGGTACGGCGACGGTCCAGTCGGTCAGGCGGGAGCGGAGCAGGGCGGCCATGCCGTCCAGGGTGCCAGGTCAGGTGATCATGTGCCCACCATCGACGCAGCGTTCTGCGGTGTCGGAGGCCCACAACGGGCAGAAGCGTAACCTGTACGTTACGCTTGTCGGGTGGATGAGGTGGCCGTCGCGATCGCGGACCCGGTACGGCGGCACATCCTGACCATGTTGCGTGACGAGCCCCTCTCCGCCGGCGGCATCGCCCAGCGGTTCACGATCAGCCGGCCCGCCATCAGCCGCCACCTACGGGTGCTGCGCGAGAGCGGGCTGGTCCGTGACGAGCTGGTCGGACGGCAGCGGATCTACCGGCTCGACCCGGGCCCACTCGCCCCGCTGCTCGACTGGCTCACCGCGCTCACCACTGTCGACAGGTGGGAGCGGCACCTCGACGCGCTGGAGACCGAGGTCTATCGCACCCGCCGAGAGCGCCGCAGCCGCGGCCCGGCGGAACACCGAAGGGAGCACACGGCATGACCCGCACACCCGCCGGACGCCTGTTCCGCACCGCCACCGGGCACGATCTCGTCCTCACCCGGACCTTCCGCGCCCCGGTGGCGGACGTCTGGGCCAGCCTGACCGAGCCGGAGCGCACGGCCCGCTGGTTCGGCCCGTGGGAGGGCGAGGCCGGGCCCGGACGGACCATCCGGGTCCAGATGGCGTACGAGGAGGGGCAGCCCTGGTGTGAGGTGCACATCGACGCGTGCGAACCGCTCCAGCGCCTCGCCGTGTCGATGGTCGACAGCTACGGCAGCTGGCTGCTGGAGCTGTCGCTGACTGAGACCGGCGGCACCACCGAGCTGCGGTTCGTGCAGCACCTGAGCAGCGTGGAGGGCATCGCCGAGGTGGGCGCCGGTTGGGAGTACTACCTGGACCTGCTGGTCGCCTCCCGGGACGGCTCACCCCGCCCGGAGTTCGACGAGTACCACCCGGCGATGCAGCCGTACTACCAGGGGCTGGTCGCCGCGGCCGGCTAGGAGTCGAGCTCCCGCCGCAGCTTGGCGAACTCGGCGGTCAATGCCGGCAGGGGGAAGTGCGCGTTCAGGCCGCTGGGGTTCGGCAGCACCCAGACCCGGGCCGGGCCCAGCCGCTCCGGTCGCGGGCCCAGCGCGGCCTCCGGGCGGGCGAAGGCGATCCGGTACGCGGTCACCCCGAGGATCGCCACCCAGCGCGGCCGGTAGCGCTCGGCCTTCACCGCCAACCCGGTCACCCCGGCCACCAACTCCCCCGACGTCAGTTCGGCGGCGCGGGCGGTGGCCCGGTTGCTCAGGCTGGTGATGCCCAGGCCCTGCCGCAGCAGCTCGTCGCGTTCCCACGAGTGCAGCTGGCGGTCGGTGAAGCCGGCCCCGTGCAGGGCCGGCCAGAATCGGCTGCCCCGGCGGGCGAACGGCTCCCCCACCGCGGCCGAGTAGAGGCCCGGGTTGTAGCCGCAGAACAGCACGCGCAGCCCGGGGCCGATGATGTCCGGCAGACCTCGGCCGGCCGCCGCCGCCACCTCCTGCGGGGTCGGCCGCCGGGGCGGCCCCGCACGCTCAGCGTCCACCCCACCGATCCTGCCGTACGCCCCGGTGCCGGACCCGGCGCACGGCTTGACACCCTCAACGGATGCAGTCAACCGACCACCTCGCCGCCAGCCGTTACGCGCGGATGCGCTGGAACACGCCGCTCTCGCCGGAGCACGCCGCGTTGCTGCTGCAACGGCTCGACGTCCGCCCCGGCGCGCGTGTGCTCGACCTCGGCTGTGGCTGGGGTGAGCTGTTGCTGCGGGCGGTCGCCGCCGGCGGTGTGTCCGGCCCGGTCGCGACCAGGGGCGTCGGCGTCGACACCGACGAGGCCGCGCTCGCCCGGGGGCGGCGGCTGGCCGCGGGTCGGTCGCTGAACCGGCACGTCGCCTTCGTGATGGGGGAAGCGGCGGCCTGGCAGGAGCCGGCCGACCGGGTCCTCTGTATCGGCTCGGCCCACGCCTTCGGCGGCACCGAGGCCGCCCTCGACGCCCTCGCCGCCGTGGTCCGGCCCGGTGGGCGGCTGCTGTTCGGCGACGCGTACTGGGAACGGTCGCCCACGGCGGAGATCGCCGAGGTCTTCGGCCCGGACGTCCCGAGCCTCCCCGGGCTGGTCGAGGCCGCCCGCGAGCGGGGCTGGCGGCTGCTGCACCTGAGCACCGCCGACCAGCGGGAATGGGACGACTTCGAGTCCACCTGGCTCGCCGGTCGGCAGGAGTGGCTGCTGGCGTACCCGGAGGATCCCCGTGCGGCCGACGTCCGCGCGGAACTCGACGACCGTTTGCGCCAGTACGTCGGTGGTTACCGAGGTGTCCTGGGCCTCGCCTACCTCGTGCTGGGCCGCTGACGGTCCGTCGTTGACGCCGCTGGCTACGCTGCGCGTGGTGAGCGCCGGACCTCGTGCCGCCCTGTCCTGGCGGATCCTCGTCGTGGTCACCGGCGCCGTGCTGGTGTGGCTGTTCCTGGGCGCCCTGCTCGGCCGTGACTACGACCGGCCCACCCACGCGGTCGGGGCGGTCCTCACCACTGCTGTCGTCGTACCCCTGGTGGTTCTCGCCCGTCGCGTCCTGGACCGACGGCCCTGGGCCGGCCTCGGGTTGCCGTCGCTGCGCGCCGGCTGGCGGCGTCTGCTGTTCGGCATGGCCTGCTGGCTCGTCCCCGCGGCGGCGGGGTTCGCGCTCTGCCTCGGCCTCGGCTGGGTCGAGATCAGCGTCCGGACGTCCGTCGGTGACATGCTGCGGGTGGCGGTGCTGCTGGTCGTGCTCGTCTTCCTGAAGGAGGCGCTGCCGGAGGAGCTGATCTTCCGCGGGTACCTGCAACACAACCTCGCCACCCGGCTGCCCGCCGGGCAGGCGGTCATCGGGCAGGCCGTGCTGTTCACAGTGTTCGGGTTCCTCGTCGGGGCGGCCAGGTCCGTCGACCGACTGGCGCTCTTCTTCGTCTTCGCGCTGCTGCTGGGTGCCTTCCGCGCCGCCACCGGCGACATCTGGGCCGGCATCGGCCTGCACGTGGCCTTCCAGACGGTCGCTCAGCTGTTCGGCGACGTCGGGGCGGTCTTCGACGTGGTCGGCGCGGACGTCCTGGGCATGGTGGCCATGGGGGCCGTTCCGTTCTCGGTCAGCTGGCTGGTCCTGCGCCACCGCTACCGGGACCACCTGAACTGGCGCGCCCTCGCACCGGACCCGCCGCGCTGAGCGGCTGAAGCCTCGGCGTTTGGCCCACCGGCCCGACCGGCATGGGGAAGAGTGGCTGACGAGAGCTGTCGTCGGCCGCGTGCGGAGGTTTTCAGGTGAGCGACACGTCTTCGGCCCAGCCGGCCCGCAACGTCGTCCTGGTCCACGGCGCGTACGCCGACGGCTCATCCTGGTCCGACGTCATCCCGCTGCTGCAGCGGGCCGGTCTGACGGTCACCGCGGTGCAGAACCCGCTGACCTCCCTGGCCGACGACGTCGCGGCCACCAACCGTGCCCTGGACCGGCAGGACGGCCCGACGGTGCTGGTGGGCCATTCCTGGGCCGGCACGATCATCAGCGAGGCCGGCAACCACCCGAGGGTCACCGCCCTGGTGTACGTCGCGGCCCGCGCGCCGGACGCCGGCGAGGACTACGCCGCGCTCGCGGCGAAGTACCCCACGCCGCCGGCGAACGCCGGCCTCGTGCACCACGATGGGTACGCGCAGCTCAGCGAGAGCTCTTTCCTTTCCGACTTCGCCGGGGGAATCGAGGAGACCCGGGCCCGCGCCCTGTACGCGGTGCAGGGCCCGATCGCCAAGGACCTCTTCCACGGCCGCACGACGACGGCTGCCTGGCGGGACCGGCCCTGCTACTACTCGATCTCCACGCAGGACCGCACGACCGCGCCGGAGCTGGAGCGGTTCCTGGCCGACCGGATGGACGCGACGACCATCGAGGTCGAATCGTCGCATCTCGCCATGGTGACCCACCCGGAGACGATCGCCGACCTCATTCTGATGGCGACCCGGGGCACCGGACCCGCGTAGGCACGCAGTGGCCGTCCTCTCGACCAGTTCGCGGACCGGCAGCGCCACGAGGTGCCGCGCGAGGCGTTCTCGATAGTCGTCGGTGGCCACGCCATCGACCATACGTCATACGTCTCACCTCCGCACCGCCGCCGACCGTGAGCGGACGTCCTCGGGCCCGAGCACGTGGGCTTGACGGGGCGTAGACATCGGAGGTTTACTGCGTCAACGATACCAGTCGATGAATTTTGACCGTCCTTTGTGGGTGGTTCGAATCGTCGGCTGATTTCACCCGCCCCATCCCCCACCACCCCGCACCACCTCAGCCGAGCATCGGCGGCCCGGCTTCCGCACCACCGCCATCGCGGCCTCCGGCATGCCCGTGTGCACAGCCTGAGGTCAACGCTCAGCAGAGGAGCAAGACCATGCGTTCCCGTCCCCGCCTGTTGGCACTCGTCACCGGCCTGGCCGTCATGCTGGCCAGCCTGGTCGCCCTGCCGACCCCCGCATCGGCGGCACCACTGACCAAGGTCCTGGTGTTCAGCAAGACCGCCGGCTTCCGGCACTCGTCGATCCCCAACGGCATCGCCGCGATCCAGCAGCTCGGCGCGGCCAACGGCTTCACCGTGACCTCGACCGAGGACGCCGCCCAGTTCACCACCTCCAACCTGGCCCAGTACCAGGCGGTGGTCTTCCTGTCGACGACCGGCGACGTCCTCAACGCCAGCCAGCAGACCGCGTTCGAGTCGTACATCGCCGCCGGTGGTGGCTACGTCGGCGTGCACGCCGCCGCCGACACCGAGTACAGCTGGCCGTGGTACGGCTCGCTTGTCGGTGCGTGGTTCGACTCGCACCCGGCGATCCAGACGGCGACCGTGAAGATCGAGGACCAGACCAACCCGTCGACCGCGCACCTCGGCACCACCTGGGTCCGCTCGGACGAGTGGTACAACTACCGCACCAACCCCCGGTCCAGCGCACGGGTCCTGGCCAGCCTCGACGAGTCGTCCTACAGCGGCGGCAACATGAGCGGCGACCACCCGATCACCTGGTGCAAGGCGTACGGCGGCGGGCGTGCCTGGTACACCGGCCTCGGGCACACCGAGGCGTCGTACACCGACCCGAACTTCACCAAGATGCTGCTCGGTGGCCTCCAGGTCGCCGCGGGCTCCGTGACGGCCGACTGCTCGCCGCGCACCACCACCCCGCCGCCCACCGCCAGCGGTTCCACCCTGCGGGCCCGCGCCAACAACCAGTACGTGAGCGCGCCCAACGCCACCACCGCGCTGATCGCCAACAAGGCAAGCGTCGGCACGACCGAGCGGTTCGACCTGGTCAACCTCGCCAACGGCAACGTGGCGCTGCGCGCCAAGGGCAACGGGCAGTTCGTCGCGGCCGAGAACGCCGGGGCCGCCGCGCTGATCGCCAACCGGGCCACCGCCGGCGCCTGGGAGACGTTCCAGCTCGTCCGCAACTCCGACGGCACGGTGAGCCTGCGGGCCACGGTGAACAACCGCTACGTCGCCGCCGACAACGCGGGCGCCTCCCCGTTGATCGCCAACCGGACCTCCATCGGTCAGTGGGAGAAGTTCGACCTGGTCACCACCAGCTGACCTGGTCCCCCGCTCGTTCTCCACCACCCCACCTGGTCGTGGTGCGCCCCCGCGCGCCCGTCCCCCGGTCGTCGAGAAAGGACGATCATGCTCTCGTACCCCCGGCGCTGGCCCCGGGCTCTCCTCGCGGCGGTCACCACCGTCGCGAGCGTGGCCCTGGCTGTGGCCGCACCGTCCACCGCGCAGGCGGCGGTCATCCCCGCCTCGGACTACCAGCAGGTCAAGCTCGCCACCGGCTCCGGCGAGCTGGGTGAGGCCATGTCCCTGGCCGTCCTGCCCAACCGCTCGGTGCTGCACACCGCCCGCAACGGCGTCCTGCGGGTGACCGACGTGGCCGGCAACACCAAGGTCTCCGGAACCCTGTCGGTCTACACCCACGACGAGGAGGGGTTGCAGGGCGTCGCCGTCGACCCCAACTTCGCCAGCAACCGGTGGATCTACCTGTACTACTCCCCCACGCTGAGCACCCCGTCCGGGGACGCCCCGACCACCGGCTCACAGTCCGACTGGGACCGGTGGAAGGGGCACCTGCGGCTGTCCCGGTTCACCCTGAACAGCGACGACACGCTCAACCTGGGCAGCGAGAAGATCGTGCTCCAGGTCGCCAACGACCGCGGGCAGTGCTGCCACGTCGGCGGTGACCTGGACTTCGACGCCGCCGGCAACCTGTACCTGACCACCGGCGACGACACCAACCCGTTCGAGTCGTCCGGCTACGCGCCACTTGACGAGCAGACCAACCGCAACCCGCAGTTCGACGCCCAGCGCTCGGCGGGCAACACCAACGACCTGCGCGGCAAGGTGCTGCGGATCAAGCCGCAGGCGGACGGCACGTACACCATCCCGTCGGGCAACCTGTTCGCCCCCGGCACGTCGGGCACCCGCCCGGAGATCTACGCGATGGGTCTGCGCAACCCGTTCCGGATGAGCGTCGACAAGGCGACAGGCGTCGTCTACCTCGGCGACTACGGCCCCGACGCCGGGTCCACGAACTCCAGCCGTGGCCCGTCCGGCCAGGTCGAGTTCAACCGCATCGCGTCGCCCGGCAACTACGGCTGGCCGTACTGCACCGGCAGCAACACCAGCACGGAAACATACAATGAATACACCTTCCCGTCCGGGCCGTCGCAGTCGAAGTACAACTGCACCGGCGGGCCGACCAACAACTCGTTCCGCAACACCGGGCTCACCACGCTGCCTGCGGCGAAGCCGGCCTGGATCAAGTACGCCGGCGACTCCGGTTCACCGTCGGAGTTCGGCAGCGGCTCCGAGTCGCCGATGGGCGGGCCCGTCTACCGGTACGACGCCTCGCTCAACTCCAGCATCAAGTTCCCGTCCTCGCTGAACGGCCAGTTCTTCGCCGGCGAGTACGGCCGCCGCTGGATCAAGGCCATCGCGGTCAACTCCGACGGCTCACGCGGGGAGATCTCCAACTTCCCGTGGACCGGCACCCAGGTCATGGACATGGCCTTCGGCCCGGACGGCGCCCTGTACGTGCTGGACTACGGCACCGGCTCGAACAACCAGGCGCTGTTCCGGATCGAGTACATCGGTGGTGGCAACCGCAGCCCGATCGCGGTCGCCTCGGCGAACCCCACGTCGGGGGCCAACCCGTTGACTGTCAACTTCTCGTCGGCCGGCAGCTCCGACCCCGAGGGCGGCGCGCTCAGCTACCTGTGGACCTTCGGTGACGGCACCACGTCGACGGCGGCCAACCCCACCAAGACGTACACCACGAACGGCACGTACAGCCCCACCCTGAAGGTCACCGACCCGACCGGCCTGTCCGGCACGGCGAGCCTGATCGTCACCGTGGGCAACACCGCCCCGACGGTGTCGCTCACCTCGCCCACCGACGGGCAGCTGTTCAGCTTCGGTGACACGGTGCCGTACCAGATCTCGGTGAGCGACCCGCAGGACGGCACGATCGACTGCTCCAAGGTGACCCTGACGTACGCGCTGGGCCACGACAGCCACGCCCACCAGATCACCTCGAAGACCGGGTGCAGCGGCACGATCACCGTCCCGACGGACGGCGAGCACGACGCGGCGGCCAACATCTACGGGGTCTTCGACGCCGCGTACACCGACAACGGCGGGCTCACCACGCACAGCATCAAGACGCTGCAACCGAAGCACCGCCAGGGTGAGCACTTCAGCGCCCAGTCCGGTGTCCAGGC
This sequence comes from Micromonospora sp. NPDC007208, assembly GCF_042869175.1. Lineage (NCBI taxonomy): Bacteria > Bacillati > Actinomycetota > Actinomycetes > Micromonosporales > Micromonosporaceae > Micromonospora > Micromonospora sp. NPDC007208. Next base: position 210,642 of record NZ_JBIAFG010000004.1, read on the forward strand.
CACCGACCACACCAACGCCGAGGGTGGCCGCACGGCCGGGTTCATCGAGAACAACGACTGGATCTCGTACCAGCCGTACAACCTGTCCAACGCGAACCGGTTCACCGCGCGGGTCTCCTCGGCCGGTGCCGGCGGCACCATCGAGGTTCGTGCCGGCTCCGCCACCGGCACCCTGCTGGGCACCGCCACGGTGCCGGTGACCGGTAACTGGGAGACCTTCGTCGACGTCTCCACCGCCATCAGCAACCCGCCCGCCTCGACGACCACGCTGTACCTGGTCTTCAAGGGCGGGTCCGGCAACCTGTTCGACATCGACGCGTTCACCTTCACCACCGGCACCACCACCCCCAGCGGAGGAATCACGCTGCGGGCGCAGGTCAACAACCAGTACGTGTCGGCCGTCGGCACCAACCCGCTGATCGCCAACAAGGCCAGCGTCTCGACGACCGAGCAGTTCGACCGGGTGGACGCCGGCAACGGCAACATCGCCCTCCGGTCCCGCGCCAACGGGCTGTACGTCTGCGCCGACAACGCGGGCGCGAATCCGTTGATCGCGAACCGCACGACGATCGGACCGTGGGAGACGTTCCAGATCATTACCAACTCCGACGGAACGGTCGGTCTGCGGGCACTGGCCAACAACCAGATCGTGGCCGCCGAGAACGCCGGGGCGGGGGCACTGATCGCCAACCGGACGTCGGTCGGGTCCTGGGAGAGGTTCGTCCTGACCACCGGCTGACGAGCGAGTGGTAGGGCCCGGCCTGGACGGTGACCAGGCCGGGCCCTACTGCGTGAAGTGGGCGACGCTCTGCCGGTCTGGCTAGATCGGGAAGCGGCCGTGGCGCCAGTGCCAGTGGCCGCCGGCCCGCAGGTGGTCGATGAGCGCCCGCTGGAGCACGGTGCGGCGCGGCAACTCGTCGAGCGGCGTGGTCAGGGTGCGGAACCCGAACCGCAGCACCTCGATGTCGGCGTCCGGCCCCGCCGACTCGTCGTAGGGCTCCAACTCGAACCGGCGCTGGAACCGCACGATGTTGGAGTCCTCGGGAAGGTACTCCCGCAGCTGCGGGTCGAGCAGCCACGAGGCGCAGGAGAACGCGGTGTAGCGCTCGTCGGGAAAGTGTCGTGGAAAGAACGCGCGGGCCTCGTCGAGGGACGCCTCGACCGCCTCCGGGGTCAACGGCCCCGAATCCGGGACGTGCAGGCCGATGGCGCCGTCGCCACGCTGGTGCTGGAGCCGGCCCAGCTCGTAGACGCTGCCGCGGGAGTGCAGCGTCAGCCAGCTCTGCATGATCGGCCAACCCTCGCCGCGCATCCGTCTGTCGATCGCGAGGTTGCGGCCCAGGTCGGCGAGGGTCGCCCAGGTCACGGCATCGGGGACGTCGTGGTCGCGGTGGTACCCCCGCGCCACGTCGACGAGGGCCAGGTACGCGTACACGTAGAGGTGCCGCCAGGCAGGCCCTCGGTCTCGCGGCAGCTCCGGGCCGGGCGCCATCCAGTCGTAGCCCGCGAGGTCGGCGCGGACCAGGGCGATCGAGCGGTCGAGCAGCCAGCGCAGCTCCGGAGTCCACAGCGGAGAGCCGGGGTCGGGCCAGCCCGCCATGACCTCGGCGGCGTCGTCCGGCCGCACGGCGAGGCGGTCGAGGAGCGCGGGCGCGTCGGCCTTGGCTGGTAGCGGAGCTGAGGGCCCGTCACCGGCGAGCCGGTGTACGCGGTCGACCTCCTCGACGGGCACCCCGAGCCGGGCGGCGATGTCGTCCAGATCCACGCGGACGACCCTACCGGCCGGCGGGCCTTCTCAGGAGTCCGCCGGCACCCCGGCGTCGAGCTGCCCGATCATCGGCGCGAGGAGGTCATTGAGCTCCCGGGCCAGCACCGCCACGGCCCGGCGCGCCGCCGCGGCGACGTCGTCGTCCGGACCGCCGGGCGTCGGCGGCAGGTCGCCGAGCGGAACCGGCGCCTCCACCTGGAGCAGCGCGCGCAGATGCGGCCGGCGGGTCTGGTCCTGGTCGGTGGGTGTGGTGAACTGGCCGAACAGCTGGGGCCAGTCCTGCCAGCCACGGTCGCGCTGCCACTGCTTGGTCCAGGTCAGCTCGGCCGGCCAGCGGGAGGCCACGGTCACCGCGCAGACCAGGCTGCCGTCCCACGGGCTGCGCGCGCAGGTCGCCGAGATGATCCGCCGGTGCCAGCGGACGAAACCCGGCGACAACTCGGTGGCCAGCCGCCAGGCCGTCACCGCGAACGCGACGGGCGCGAAGTCACCCCAGGTGTCGGCGAACTCGTCGATCCGACGAAGCACCGCGGCCTCGTACCGGCCGCGCCCGTCGGCGCCGTGTTCGCGGTCGAACTGCTCGTCCAGCCAGAAGGCGCGCGGTTCCGGCATCCTCAACCCCCGTTTGTGAGAAGTTCTCGGACACACGGTGGCGCATCCCGCAGTCAGGCAACCGTCACTGACCGTATACGACATGCCCACTGTAGACCGTCCGTCCGAGCCTAGCGTCTGCGGAAGGACGTCGGAGCGTATCGGCTCCGACCGCAACCCCGGGAGGTTCCGTGCGTAGGCGATTCGGATTCATCACGGTGGGCAGCATGGTGCTGGCCGCTCTCACTGTCGCGCCGCCGCCGGCCCAGGCGGCCGAGACCGCTGCCGCCGGGTCCGCGACCGTGGCCGAGGGGCGCGCCACCATCCATGGTCGGCCGTCCACCGACGCCGACACCGCGGCGAGGTTGAGCACCGCCTACTGGACGCCGGAACGCATGCGAGCCGCGCGACCCGCTCCCATGCCGGACGGGGTCGACGCGCCCGACGGGGAGGCCGCCGACCGCCCCGGCCGAATCGGTGCGCCCCGCGACGTGGCAGCGCCGGCGGCACCACGTTCCTCGGCCGCCGCCCTGAGCGCGGCGGGCAGCGGCCAGCAAACCCAGGCGGTGAACGCCTCACCCGGCGTCGGTCGGGTCTTCTTCACCCACAACGACGAGGACTTCTTCTGCTCCGGTGGCACCATCAACAACCCCCAGGCGAACATGGTGTCCACCGCCGGCCACTGCGTACACCCGGGTGACGGCGGGTCGGTCTGGTTCGACAACTGGGTGTACGCGCCGGAGTTCACCGAGGGCGAGCCGCTGCACGGCCTCTGGTCGGCCAAGGAGTTCACCTCGGTCGAAGGCTGGGTCGACTGGGGTTACCTCTGGTGGGACTTCGCGTTCGTCACCATGCACCCACTCGGCGGTGACCGGCTGGTACACGTCACCGGCGGACAGGGGCTCAGCGTCAACAAGTCCAAGACGCTCTCCGCGATGCTGCTCGGCTATCCGGCGGAAGCACCGTACGACGGCCAGTCGCAGTACTACGCCCAGGGCAACATCAAGGCGGCCGGGGTACAGCGGGTCAAACTGAAGGACTGCCCGCTCAACCGAGGTGCCAGCGGGGGTCCGTTCCTGCGCGCCTGGGACAACGCCCTCCGGTTCGGCTACGTCAACTCGGTGATGTCCTACAAGTACTCGGGCAACATGTACGGCCCCTACTTCGACGACGACGTCCTGGACATCTACAACGTCGCGAAGAACAAGCAGTGACCGGTAGCCACGGACGGCTGGTCGTGGGTTGACAAGACACCGGCTCGAGAGTGGACGATGCACCGTGCGAATTCTTGTGGTGGGTGGCAGTGGCCTGATCGGCGCTCACGTGGTGGACGTGCTCCGGGAGCGTGGCCACGCCGCGACCACTGTGGCGCGTACCGCCCAGCCGGGCGTCGACCACCTGCTCGATGTCGGGTCCGCCTCGGTCGACGAGCTGCGGCCGTTGCTCGCCGGTCACGACGGCGTCGTGTACGCCACCCGCACCGACGAGCAACGGCCGCTACCCAAGCCGATCTACCCCGAGTTCCGCCGCGACAACGTCGACCCGGTGGTCCGCCTGTTCACCGCCGCCCGCCTCGAAGGTCTCAGCCGGGGCGTCGTGATGGGCTCCTACTACACCTACTTCGACCGGCTCCACCCCCAGTGGCGCCTCGCCGAGCGCCACACGTACATCCGGTGCCGCCTGGAGCAGGCCCGGGAGGGGCGGGCGGCCGCGGGCGAGGGCCTGCCGGTCGCCGTACTCGAACTGCCCTTCGTCTTCGGTCGGGCCGGCGACCGGCTGCCCAACTGGGCCGGTCCGCTGGACCGGTGGGCCCGCTCGCGTACCCCGCTGGTCGCCCCGACCGGCGGAAGCGCCGCGGCCTCCGCCCGCAGCGTGGCCGAGGCCGCGGTCGACGCCCTGGAGCAGGCCAGCGGCGCGGACCTGCCGGTCGCCGACGAGAACCTCACCTGGCACGACATGATCGGGCGCATCGCCGACGCGGTGGGCCGCCCCCGCCGGGTCGGTCGCCTGCCAGCCGGCGCGGCGCGGGCCGCGCTGCGACTCGGCGGCGCGGCGCAGGCCCTCGGCCGCAAGGAGTCGGGGGTGAACCCCAGCTACCTCGCCGACCTCCTGCTCGCCGACCTGTTCATCGAACCGACGAGCGGCCGCCCGCTGGACCCGGCCCTACGCGAGACCTTCCCGATCGCCGCCGCCTGACTCCCCGTGGCGTCGATCGTCGGGTGGTGGGACCTGCCGGGCGGCGATCTCGACGAACTCGTGCACCAGAGGCGACCGGTTGTCCTCGGCCCAGGCCAGGCACACCTGGTTGTGGCCGAGGTCGGCGACGGGCACGTGGCTGACGTCGGGTCTCGTGTAGAACGTCGCCGTCGACAACGGCAGGATCACCATCCCGGCGTACGCGGCGACATGCTCCAGCTTCTCCTCCACGGAGTTCAGCTCGGGCCGGGGGCGGGGGCCGGGCTCCGTCGGGCGGTTCGGTAGGTCCCGCCACTCCGGCACCGCGTCCGGGTCCTGCAAGAGCCGTTCCTCGACCAACTCGGCGAGGTCGACCGACTCCTTGCCGGCCAGGCGGTGATCGGTGGGTAGGACGACGACGCGGGGTTCGGTGAACAGTGGGCGCAGGCGCAGGCCACGCTGGTCCACCGGGAGTCGCACGTAGCTGACGTCCGCGCGCCCCTCGCGGACGATCTCGGCCTGGTCGTCCCAGGACGTACGGACGACGTTGACGGCAAGGTCGGGGTGCCGTTGGCCGATGGCGCGGGCCTCGGCGGTGACGAGAACGCCGGGCATGAACGCGATGGTGAACGTCGGCCTGCCGTGTGCGGCCCGTTGCACCCGCCGCCGCAGGGCCTCGGCCGAGGCGAGCAGCGGACCGGCATCGCTCAACAGCTGGCGGCCGGCGTCGGTCAGCACGGTGGAGCGCCGGTCCCGGACGAAGAGCTCGGCGCCCAGTTCGTGCTCGAAGGCCCGGATCTGGCGCGACAGGACCGGCTGGGCGATGTGCAGCCGCGCGGCGGCCCGGCCGAAATGCAGCTCCTCCGCGACCGCCACGAAGTAGCGGAGCTTGCGCAGATCGACGTCCACCCTGCCCCCGTCCGGTTTACGCTCCGGGCGGTTCCACGATACCCGCCAGGTATGACCGGGATGATGCTCAACGGGCATCACAGGAGGTGAAAGAGGTCTTGGACGCCAGCGTTCCCGGCGGAGCAGGGTGGTAACCGTTCCCACCACCCGATCCGGAAGGACACGATCATGACCCTCATCGACAAGCGCGTCGTCGTACTCGGCGGAACCTCGGGGATCGGCCTCGCCACCGCTGCCCGCGCCGCCCGCGAGGGCGCCCAGGTCGTGGTCGCCTCCAGCAATCAGCGCAGCGTGGACCGCGCCCTCACGACCCTGCCGACCACCACCCAGGGGTACGTCGCCAACCTCACCGACCCCGACGCCGTGTCCCGGCTGTTCCATGATCTCGGGGCGTTCGACCACCTCGTCTTCACCGCCGGCGAACCCCTTGCGCTGATGTCCGTCGACACCCTCGACCTCGCCGCCGCCCGGGCCGCCTTCGACCTGCGCTACTTCGGCTCCCTGTCGGCGGTCAACGCGGCGCTGCCGTACCTGCGCCCCGGTGGGTCGATCACCCTCACCACCGGCACCGCCAACCACCGGCCCAGCGCCGGCTGGTCCGTCGCGGCCAGCATCACCGGGGCGATCGACGCGCTGGTCCGCGCGCTCGCTGTCGAACTCGCCCCGATACGGGTCAACGCCGTCTCGGCCGGCGTGATCCGCTCACCGCTCTGGGACTCACTACCGACCGAAACCCGAGAGCAGATGTACGCGCAGCTCAGCGCGTCGCTTCCGCTCGGGCGGGTGGGCGAGCCCGAGGAGGTCGCCGAGGCGTTCGTCTACCTTTTGCGGGCGACCTACGCCACCGGCACGGTGGTGACAGTGGACGGCGGCACCCTGATCTCCTGAGCCGGCCGCCTGCCCGCTGCTGCTGCTCAGGGCCGGGGGCGCCCCAAGATCCGCACTACTTCAGGGATGTAGTGGTCTCCGCCGCCCGCGAGGCCCCTATATCCCTGAAGTAGGGGGCCTGCGGCGGGGGGCCGTCAGCGGAGCTGTTCGGCCAGGCCGACGATGATGCCCTCCGGACCGCGGACGTAGCAGAGCCGGTAGACGTCCTCGTACCGCTCCAACTCCCCGACGAGTTCGGCGCCGTGGCCGCGCAGCCGGGCGATGACGTCCTCGATGTCGTCGACGGCGAACATGATGCGCCGGATGCCCAGCGTATTTGCCGGGGCGTTCTTCGGTTCCGCGCTGATCGCCGCCGGTCGGTGGAACATCGCCAACTCGACCTTGCCGTGGCCGTCCGGGGTCCGCAGCATCGCGACCTCCTGCCGGACGTCCTCGATCCCGATGACCCGCTCCACCCACCGGCCCTCGACCGGCCCGCGCCCCTCCAACTCCATGCCGAGTTCGACGAAGAACGCGATGACCGCGTCCAGGTCCTCGACAACGATGAGGACGTTGTCCATCCGCTGGATCGCCATGCTGGATCTCCCTGCTCTGGTGCGGTCACGGTGACCGCATCCTCCCCGAGGACGGAGCCGCTTGGCCGTTCTCGACATCCAGAGCTTCGCGTGGCGGCCCCGCTAGCCGTCGGCGAGCCTCAAGCGAGGGGGGTTCAGCTGTCCGACTCCCCGAGCACCAGGGTGAGCCCTTCCTCGGCCGCCAGCACGGCACCGCCGAACTCCACCTGAGCGGCTGCCACCGCAGCTGTCCGGTCGTTGCCGGGCCAAAAGTGGGTGAGCATCAGGCGGCGGGCACCCGCCCGGCGAGCCCACAGACCGGCCTCGGTGGAGGTCAGCAGGTTTCGGGTGGGACGGCTGGCCTCGCCGTCGTAGTCCGTCGCCTCGACGATGAACAGGTCGGCGTCACGGCCCAGCTCGGCCAACGCGGGAGCCGGCCCCGTGTCCCCTGAGTAGGCCACGGCAATCCCGTCGGCCTGGAGCCGGATGCCGGCGTTGGGCACGAAGTGCGGCAGAGACAGCCCGGTGAGGTCGAACGGCCCGACTCGGTAGCTGCCTGGTAATGGGTGCAGGTCGAAGACCGCGTGCAGGTCGACATCGGGCTCCAGGCCGCCGAGCCGGTCGAGCACGCCGGGCGGGCAGTACAACGGCAGCCGTGGCCCGCCGGGCTGACCGTAGAACCGCATCCTGAACAGACCGTGCAGGTCGACGCAGTGATCCGGGTGCTCATGGGTGATGACGACGGCGTCCACCGCACCGTCCGGCCAGTGCTGGAGCAACCGTGGCAGCGTGGCGTAGCCCAGGTCGAGCACCAGGCGGTAGCCGTCCCAGTCCACAGCGAAGCCGCTACAGGCACGGCCTGGCTCGGGAAAGGCCCCAGAACTGCCGAGCACGGTGACCTGTCGCATGAACTTAGCGTGTCATTTCCTCAGGTGGCGTGGACACCGCTGGTGTGGGATGCCGCCGGTTACTACTGATTTGAGCGCTGGCGCCGGCGCAGCAGCACGGCTGTCACTAGGTAGCCAACGCCAAGCAGTGCAGCCAGCGCGGCGATGATCACGGACCAACCGATCGGCTCCCCGATGGCGAACACCCAGTACGTCACGGCAAGGAAAGACCAGACGCCCCCAGGATGAACCCCTGCTTCGGCGTCTTCGCTGCCTGCCACCACGGGCTACCGACCGGTCCCACGTATCCAATCCTGCCCCTGTCACGGAGAACGGGACAAGTCGAGGACGAGCGGACGGGGGTCCCGCGAGAAGGGCGCTCACCGCTGCCAGTTGTAGGGCGTCGTCGTCGACACCTTGATCAGACCGTAGCGTTCAAGGATCGGGCGCGAGTACTCGGTCGAGTCGCTGTTGATGAGTGTCTTGCCCATACGGAGTGCTGAGCGGGCCCGCGCCGCGGTCAACGCGCGGTAGATCCCACGGCCGCGCCACTCCGCAAGGGTCGCGCCGCCCCAGATCCCGGCGAAGTCGGTCCCAGCCACCGGCTCCAGCCGGCCGGCACTGACGATCCGTCCCTCCGCCTCCGCAACCCACAACTCCATGCCGTCATCGCGGGCCAGGCGGCGCAGGAGGGCGTTCGCCATGTCATCGCTGACCGGGTTCTCAAAGGCTTCGTCCTGCATCGCACTCATCGCGCGGACGTCCGCCTCCTCGCTGACCCGACGCAGCGTCACGCCTTCGGGCAGCGAAACGTCAACGGCTAGCAGCCGCGCCTCGCCAATCATGATCGACTCAGGCTCATCCGCGGTGAACCCATTCTCCAGCAACGCCTCGTGCAACCCCGGCGCATGGTCGTGCCCACGCGCCTTCCACTTGACCCGCTCGATCTCGGGGTCTGCCCGGTAGTGAGCGAGCGCCGCTGTGACGAGCCGACGAATCGTATCGGCGTCCGCCCCGCCGAGATCGCGGTAGGTGACAAACCCACGACCACCCGCGAAGGTCACGAGACGCAGTGGCCCGTGCCGGGTGACTGAGACCGCGCTCGGCGTCTCGGCGTCGGTCCGAAGCTGTTCGTCGTAGGCCGCAAGCAGTCGAGCCGAGTTGATCATGTCCGCAGCCTGCAGTAGTGGGGGCCGGAAGCGCAATTGGTTTCGAGCCAACCCCACGACCTGGCTTGATGCACTTTCCTGCCGCAGTTCGTGTGCTCGGCCTGGTCGCCGGACGGCATGATCATGGATCAGCGGCCGTCCGGACGACCTCAGGTGCAGGTCAGGGCACCTGTGCCCGTCACTTGGCGTTGAAGTAGTTGGCCTCCGGGTGGTGGACCACGATCGCGTCGGTGGCCTGCTCCGGCATGAGCTGGAACTCCTCGGACAGCTCGACCCCGATCCGGTCCGCGCCCAGCAGATCCATGATCTTCGCCCGGTCCTCCAGGTCGGGGCAGGCCGGGTAGCCGAACGCGTACCGGCAGCCCCGGTAGTCGTTGTGCAGGATCCCGGCCAGGTCCGCCGGGTCGTCGTGCCCCAGCGGACGACCGTCGGGCAGGGTCATCTCGGCGCGGATGCGCTGGTGCCAGTATTCGGCGAGGGCCTCGGTGAGCTGCACGGAGAGGCCGTGCACCTCCAGGTAGTCGCGGTACTCGTTGCGGGCGAACAGCTTCGCCGCGTACTCGCTGACCGGCTGGCCGACGGTGACCAGTTGCAACGCGACCACATCGAGCTGGTCGCCCTGGGGCTTGAAGAAGTCCGCCAGGCAGAGCCGCCGCTCCTGCCGCTGCCGGGGGAAGGAGAACCGGGCGCGCTCCGCGTGCCCGTTCTCGTCGAGCACCACCAGGTCGTTGCCTTCGGAGTACGCCGGGAAGTAGCCGTACACCACGGCTGCCTCAAGGACCTGGTCGGCGATCAGCCGGTCCAGCCAGTACCGCAGACGCGGCCGCCCCTCGGTCTCGACCAGTTCCTCGTAGGAGGGTCCGCTGCCGCCCCGGGCGCCGCGCAGCCCCCACTGCCCCGAGAAGGTGGCCCGCTCGTCGAGCAGCGCCGCGTAGTCGGCCATCGGCACGCCCTTGACGACGCGGGTGCCGAAGAACGGCGGGGTGGGCACCGCCACGTCGGCTGACACGTCGGAACGGACCGAGGAGTCGTGCAGCTCGGGCAGCGACGTGGTGACCATCGAGCGCTGCCGTTCCCGGCGCGCCCGCCGGGCCGCGAGAGCCGCCTCCCGCTCCGGGTCGATCACCGGGGCGCCGCCACGCTTGGCGGTCATCACCCGGTCCATCAGGGACAGGCCCTCGAACGCGTCCCGCGCGTAGTGCACCTGCCCGGGGAACGTCGACCGCAGGTCGTCCTCGACGTACGCGCGGGTCAGCGCCGCGCCACCCAGCAGGACGGGCCAACGCTCCGCGACCCCGCGGGTGGCCATCTCGGCCAGGTTCTCCTTCATGATGACCGTGCTCTTCACCAGCAGCCCGGACATGCCGATCGCGTCGGCGCGGTGCTGCTCGGCGGCCTCCAGGATGGCGCTGATCGGCTGCTTGATGCCGATGTTCACCACCTCGTAGCCGTTGTTGGACAGGATGATGTCGACCAGGTTCTTGCCGATGTCGTGCACGTCGCCGCGCACGGTGGCGAGCACGATGCGGCCCTTGCCGCCGTCCTCCGCGGTCTCCATGTGCGGTTCCAGGTAGGCCACCGCGGTCTTCATCACCTCGGCGGACTGGAGCACGAACGGCAACTGCATCTGGCCGGAGCCGAACAGCTCACCGACCACCTTCATGCCGTCCAGCAGAATGTCATTGATGATCGACAACGGGGACCGGCCGCCGGCCATCGCCTCGTCCAGGTCGGCCTCCAGGCCGTTGCGCTCACCGTCGATGATCCGCCGCTTGAGCCGCTCGTCCAACGGCAGCGCCGCCAACTCCTGGGCGCGGCTGGCCCGGGCGCTTGTCACGTCGACGCCCTCGAACAGCTCCAGGAAACGCTGCACCGGGTCGTACCCCTCGCGGCGCCTGTCGTAGACCAGGTCCAGGGCGACCTCGCGCTGCTCGTCGGGGATCTTCGACATCGGCAGGATCTTGCTGGCGTGCACGATCGCCGACGTCAGGCCGGCCTGCACGCACTCGTGCAGGAACACCGAGTTGAGCACCTGCCGGGCCGCCGGGTTGAGCCCGAAGGAGATGTTCGAGATGCCCAGGGTGAAGTTGACGCCCGGGTAGCGGCGGGAGATCTCCCGGATCGCCTCGATCGTCTCGATGCCGTCGCGGCGGGTCTCCTCCTGCCCGGTGGCGATCGGGAAGGTCAGCGCGTCGATCAGGATGTCGGAGCGGTCCATGCCCCACCGGGTGGTCAGGTCGTCGATCAGCCGCGCCGCGACCCGGACCTTCCACTCCTGGGTACGGGCCTGGCCCTCCTCGTCGATGAGCAGCGCCACCACCGCGGCGCCGTGCTCGCGCACGATCGGCATCACCCGCGCGTACCGGGAGTCGGGGCCGTCGCCGTCCTCGAAGTTCACCGAGTTGACCACGCAGCGGCCGCCGAGCATCTCCAACCCGGCCTCCACCACGTTCGGCTCGGTGGAGTCCAACATGATCGGCAGGGTGGACGCGGTGGCGAACCGGCCGGCCAGTTCCCGCATGTCCTGCGTGCCGTCGCGCCCGACGTAGTCCACGCACAGGTCGAGCAGGTGCGAGCCGTCGCGTGCCTGACTGCGGGCGATCTCCACACAGGCCCGCCAGTCGCCGGCGAGCATCGCCTCCCGGAACGCCTTCGAGCCGTTGGCGTTGGTCCGCTCCCCCACCATCAGCACCGACGCGTCCTGGGCGAACGGAACCGGGTGGTACACCGAGGAGACGCCCGCCTCGTGCCGGGGCTCGCGGGCCGGGGCGGTGACGCCGTGCAGCCGCTCGGCCAGCACCCGGATGTGCTCCGGGGTGGTGCCGCAGCAGCCGCCGACCAGCCCCACGCCGTACTCGGTGATGAACCGCTCCAGGGCGTCGGCCAGCTCCACGGGAGTCAGCGGGAAGTACGCCCCGTCGGCGGTCAGCACCGGCAGGCCGGCGTTCGGCATCACCGACAGCGGGATGCGGGAGTGCTGCGACAGGTAGCGCAGGTGCTCGCTCATCTCGGCCGGGCCGGTCGAGCAGTTGAGCCCGATCAGGTCCACACCGAGTGGCTCGATCGCGGCGAGGGCCGCGCCGATCTCACTGCCGACCAGCATCGTGCCGGTGGTCTCCACGGCCACGTGACAGATGATCGGCACCGGCTGGCCCAGCTCGGCCATCGCCCGCTTCGACCCGACCACGGCCGCCTTGACCTGAAGCAGGTCCTGGCAGGTCTCGATGATCAGCGCGTCCGCGCCACCGACGATCAGACCCGCGGCGTTCTCCTGGTAGGCGTCGCGCAGGGTCGAGTAGTCGGCGTGCCCGAGGGTGGGCAGCTTGGTGCCCGGCCCGATCGAGCCGAGCACGAACCGGGGCCGCTGCGGGGTGCTGGCCGCGTCGGCGGCCTCCCGCGCGATCCGGGCGCCCGCCTCGGACAACTCGCGGATGCGGTGCGGGATGTCGTACTCGGCGAGGTTGGCGAGGTTGGCGCCGAAGGTGTTGGTCTCCACGCAGTCGGCACCCACGGCCAGGTAGGCGTCGTGCACCCCGCGCACCACGTCCGGGCGCGTGACGTTGAGGATCTCGTTGCACCCCTCCAGCCCGTCGAAGTCGTCGAGCGTGAGGTCCGCGGCCTGCAGCATCGTGCCCATCGCGCCGTCGGCGATGAGAATGCGATCAGCTAGCACATCCATCAATGAAGTCCGCACCCGTTCAGGTTAGTGCGACCCGGCCGGACTCCACGACTTTCCTCGAGCGATCCCCTATTGTGTCACGGGGATCACCCTGTCCGGTTCGTTTGGGTATGACCTGCTGCCGGAGCGGCCGACCGGCGCGGCCACCGGGCCGCACCCTCGCCCTGCACGTAGGCTGACGGACGTGAAGGACAACAGGGACGCCGCCGTGCCACACGGTATGACGACCGGGCGCGGTCCCGGCGCCAGCCGCGACGAGCAGGGTGAGGTGACGGCGTGACCGAGTTCGACGGACTGCCGGTACTGCGGTCCCCGGTGGCGATCGCCGCTTTCGAGGGCTGGAATGACGCCGCCGACGCGTCCACCGCCGCGGTCGAGCACCTGGAGCAGGTCTGGAACGCGCGGCAGATCGCCGAGCTGGATCCGGAGGACTTCTACGACTTCCAGGTCAGCCGGCCCACGATCACCATGGCCGACGGGGAGACCCGGCGGGTGGAGTGGCCGACGACCCGGTTCATGGTGGCCAGCCCGGAGGGCACCGACCGCGACGTGGTACTGATCCGCGGCATCGAGCCGAGCATGCGGTGGCGGACGTTCTGCGAGCAGGTGCTGGAGATCTGCCACAGCCTGGAGGTGGAACGGGTGGTGCTGCTCGGCGCGTTGCTGGCCGACGTGCCGTACACCCGGCCGCTGCCGATCAGCGGCAGCGCCTCCGACGCGCAGGCCGCCGAGCGCTACCAGCTCACCCCCACCCGGTACGACGGGCCGACCGGCATCGTCGGCGTGCTGCACGACGCCTGCACCCGCGCCGAGGTGGACGCCGTCTCGTTCTGGGTGCACGTGCCGCACTACGCCAACAACCCGCCCTGCCCGAAGGCCACCCTCGCCCTGCTGCACCGGGTCGAGGAGGTCGTCGACCTGCCGGTGCCGATGGCCGACCTCGCCGAGGAGTCCGCGGAGTGGGAGCAGCGGGTGCGCAGCGCCGCCGAGCAGGACGCCGAGCTGGGCGAGTACGTCCGCGAGCTGGAGGAACGGGTCGGCGACGAGGGGATCACCCCGTTGACCGGTGACGAGATCGCCCAGGAGTTCGAGAAGTACCTGCGCCGCCGGGGCGGCTCCGCCGGCCCCACCGCCGGCTCCTGGTAGCACTGTCTCGCTGCGGGCCGCTCTTCGTTGCGGGCCGCTCTTCGCTGCGGGCCGCTCTTCGTTGCGGGCCTTCGGACCTTTTGTGGTCCGGGGGCCCGTTTTCGCGTGTCTGGGGTGGCGCCGTCACACCCGCTGGGGCATCCTAGGAACCTAGATGTGATCAAGGAGGCGGGTGTGCAGATCAACCCCGGGGCCGCCGAGTTCCCACACCGACAGATCGCCGCGCAGCTCAAGGCCCAGGTCCGCCGCGGCGACTGGGGGCCGGGCGAGCGGCTGCCGTCCATCCCGGCCATCGCCGAGATGTTCGGCGTCGCCAAGCAGACCGTGCAGCGCGCCGTCGACCAGCTGCGGGTCGAGGGCATCCTGATCACCAAACCCGGCTCCGGTACGTACGTCCGGGGCACCCGCCGCCGACTCAACCGCCTCTCCCGAGGCCGGTACGGAGGCTTCCGCGGCTACCACACCGACCTGGCCGCCCGATACCGTCAACAACTCGTCTCCGTGGGGCACGCCCCCGCCCCCGCCGAGGTGGCCGACGCCTTCGGCGTGTCCGACGGCACCAACCTGCTCTGCCGCCGACACCTCGTCCGCACCGACGACTCCCCCGTCGAGGTGGGCGCCTCCTGGTTCCTGCCCCGCGACACCGCCGGCACCTCGCTGGAACGCACCGAGGCGTTCGGCCGGCCGCTCTACCAGGAGGCCGAGGAAGCCACCGGACGGCGGTACGTCTCGGCCACCGACACGATCAGCGCCCGCCAGCCGAGCCGGGAGGAGGCCGAGACCCTCCAGATCCGGCCGGACACCCCGGTGCTGCACCTGCTGCACGTCGCGTACGACGCGCACCGCAAGCCGATCGAGGTGTCCCAGGCGACCTGGCCCGGCCCCATGACCACCCTCACCGAGGAGTACAAGATCCCCGGCCCAACCCCCGACCCGGAACCCGACCCCGGCCTGGTCCTAGGCTGACCCGCCCCGCCCCGCCCCGCCCCGGCCCGGCCCGGCCCGGCGATCTTGCACTTCTTGTCGCCGCTTTGCCCCGATTGGCGACTTTCGTAACGACCGAAAGTGCAAGATCGACGGTGAAGTAGTGGGGGCACGGCCCGCAGCGTTATGCCCTGCCCCGAGCGCTCCTCGATCATGGAGTTGCGGTGGGTCACATAAGGGGCGCAGCACCGCATACCGGCCACCACAACTCCATGATCGACCCCGGTCAGCGCGGGGCGAGGCCGCGAGGCCGCGAGGCCGCGAGGCCGCGAGGCCGCGAGGCCGCGAGGCCGCGAGGGATTAGAGGCGGATGCCCAGGAGGGCGTCTACCGTCTTCGCGAAGAGGGCGGGCGCTTCGGGGTCGTCCGTGGCGCCGGCGAGGGTCGCGTCGGCCCAGCGGTCGGCTGCGGCCAGGGCTCCGGGGGTGTCCAGGTCGTCGGCCAGGCGGGCGCGTACCTCGGCCAGCAGCTCGGCCCCGGACGGCCCGGCGGGCGCGGCGGCGGCCCGCCGCCAACGGTCCAGGCGCTCGTGTGCGGCGGTGAGCAGGTCGTCGGTCCAGGTACGGTCGCTGCGGTAGTGCCCGGAGATCAGCGCCAGCCGGATCGCCATCGGGTCGACCTTGTCGGCGCGCAGCCGGGACACGAAGACCAGGTTGCCGCGGGACTTGGACATCTTCTCGCCGTCCAGACCGATCATGCCGGCGTGGACGTAGTGCTCGGCGAACGGTGCCTGGCCGGTGAGCCGCTCGGCGTGCGCGGCGGACGCCTCGTGGTGCGGGAACAGCAGGTCGTTGCCGCCGCCCTGCACGTCGATCCGGTCGCCGAGCAGGTTGAGCGCGATCACCGCGCACTCGATGTGCCAGCCGGGGCGGCCCGGGCCCAGCTCGCCGCCCGGCCAGGACGGCTCGCCCTCGCGGGCGCCGCGCCACAGCAGCGGGTCCAGGGGGTCCCGCTTGCCGGCCCGGTCGGGGTCGCCGCCGCGCTCGGGGAAGATCTCCAGCATCTGCTCGCGGGTCAGGTTCGACTCGTAGCCGAAGCGGGGCGTGGCCGAGATGTCGAAGTAGACGTCACCGGTGCCGTCGTCGAGCCGGTACGCGGCGCCGTCCTTGAGCAGCACCTCGACCTTGTCGGCGATGTCCGGGATCGACTCGACCGCGCCCACGTAGTGGGCCGGCGGGATGATCCGCAGCGCCTCCATGTCTTCCCGGAACAGCGCCGTCTCGCGCATCGCCAGGACCACCCAGTCCTCGCCGTCGCGGGCGGCCCGCTCCAGCAGCGGGTCGTCGATGTCGGTGACGTTCTGCACGTAGCGCACCGGGCGGCCGGCGTCGCGCCACATCCGCTGCACCAGGTCGAACGTGATCATGGTGGCGGCGTGGCCGAGGTGGGTGGCGTCGTACGGGGTGATGCCGCAGACGTACATGCTTCCCGCGTCCGCCGGCTCACTCGGGTGGACGCCCTGCCGCGCCGAGTCGTACAACGCCAGTGGCTCGCCCCTGCCCGGCAGCCGTGGCACCTCGTGTCCCGCCCAAGACTCCATGGGATCAGCCTAGCCAGCCCGGCGACGACGCCGGAGCACCCCACGGGTGATCAAGATGACAGCGGCTCACATGGGCGGCCAGGGCATCGCCGGCCAGTCCTCCGGAGGCTGGGGGAAGCGGCCGGTCTCGCGCAGCCGGTCGACCCGGGCGGCCACCTCGGCCACCTCGCTGATCGTCAGGTGGTCGGCCAGCTCCGCGCCGAGCTCCCCGGCGACCTGCCCGGCCAGCGCGTCGAGCATCTCCACGGCGTCCGGGGGCAACTGCTTACCGGCCCAACCCCAGAGCACCGTCCGCAGCTTGTCCTCCACGTGGAAGCTCACCCCGTGGTCCACGCCGTAGATCCGGTCGTCGGCCCCGACGAGCACGTGACCGCCCTTGCGGTCGGCGTTGTTGAGCACCGCGTCGAGCACCGCGAGCCGGGCCAGCCGTGGGTCGTCGGCGTGGGCGAGGGCGTACGCGGCGCCGTCGTCGTCACGGGCCGCGGCGATCGGGATCCAGCGCGGCGGCAACTCCCCGGCGGGCAGGAACCCGACGAGCGGTTCGGCGTCCTCCGGCTCGTCGATCCACAGCTGGCAGGAGCCGGGGCCGAACGGGCCGTCGCGCAGCACGGTGGGCGGCACCAGGCCCCAACCGGTGGCCCGGGAGACCAGGTACGCCGAGACCTCCCGACCGGCCAGGGTGCCGTCGGGGAAGTCCCAGAGTGGGCGCTCGCCACGGACCGGCTTGTAGACGCAGCGGGCCGTCACCCCGTCCAGGGTCAGGATGCCGCGCAGCGTCGTGTTCGACGCGTCGACCAGCCGACCCTCCAGGTCGAGGGCGCCGTCACGCAGCAGCCGCAGCGCGGCGTCGCCGTCCTGGCGAGGCTGGAGGCCGGACGAGGTCACCGGTGATAACCGTTGTGCCGCGGGCAGAGGTGCCCGGCGGGGTCCAACGGTTGGCCGCAGAGCGGGCACGGTGGCCGGCCCGCGTTGACCACTCGCCGGGCCCGCTCGATGAACTGGCGGGTCGCCTGCGGGGTGAGCCGGACCCGGAGCCGATCCAGGTCCTCGTCCGGCTCGTCGTCCTCGTCGTCGTCCTCGTCATCCTCGTCGCCGAGCTCGACCTCGGGCTCCACCTCGCCCGCCGCGATCGCCTCGATCACCACGGTCGCGGTGTCCACGTCGAAGGCCAGCCCCAGCGTCCCGACCCGGAACTCCTCGTCGACCGGAGTGTCCAGCGGCTCGTTGTCGCCGATCACCGGCGCCAGCTCGGGCAGGTCCACCCCGAAGCGACGCTGCGCCTCGGTGAGCAGCTCCTCCAGCTTTTCGGCGAGCAGGGACACCTGGACCTTCTCCAGCGCGACGCTGACCAGCCTGCCGCCGCCGCGGGCCTGCAGGAAGAACGTGCGCTCCCCCGGCGGCCCGACAGTCCCGGCGACGAACCGCTCCGGCGGTTCGAAGGCGTGCACCTGGTGGGTCATACCCACGACCCTATCCGGCCCGCCCTGGCACCGCGCACCCCACCGACGCGAATCGCCGCAGGGACGGCGCGCCCGGTGTAACAGGGGTTACACCCGGGCGTGGCGGCCGTTCCGGCATGCGCTGACGCCCCGGTCGGGGGTGGTGTCGTGACGCGCCTCACCGCGACGCACCCGCCCCGCCGCCCACGGCCGCGTCCGAGTCGGCCACGCGATTCGCGCGCCGACGCCGCTTGGCCGGCGGCGGCACCAGCGCCGCCAGGTCGCCGCCGGTGTCGTTGAGTCGCACCAGAAACGGACGCAGCGGCGTGAACCGGATCGCCGTCACCGACGCCGGGTCGGCCACGATCCGCTGAAAGGCATCCAGGTGTACGCCGAGCGCGTCCGCCACGATGGCCTTGATCACGTCACCGTGGCTACACGCCAGCCAGACCGCCTCGGGCCCGTGTTCGGCGCTCACCCGGGCGTCCCAGGCTCGCACCGCCGCCACGGCACGCGCCGCCATCGCCGCCATCGCCTCCCCACCCGGGAAGACCGCCGCGCTGGGGTGCTGCTGGACCACCGGCCAGAGCGGTTCCTTGGCGAGCTTCTTCAGCGGCTGCCCCTCCCAGCTGCCGTAGTCGCACTCGATCAGCCCGTCCTCCACCACCGGGGTGGCCTGCGGAAGCGCCAACTCCAGGGTCTGCCGGCAGCGGATGAGCGGGCTGGTCACCACGGCCGCCAGCGCCACCGCCCGCAGCCGCTCGCCGACCGCGGTGGCCTGGGCGCGCCCGGTGTCGTCCAACTCGACCGGTTGCCGACCGGCCAGGCCGCCATCGGCGTTCGCCGTGGTTCGGCCGTGTCGCAGAAGCAGAAGGGTCGCCACGGGACCACCCTATGACCTGGGCTCCGCCCCGGGCCGTCGCGGGCGGCGGTAGGACGACTGCGGCCCCCGGCTCCGCTCGCGGGCGGGGCCGGGGGCCGTCGACTGTCGGTCAGGTGGCGTCGATCGTGCCGGTCAGCAGCAGGGCCAGGACCAGGGTGCCCAGCGCGACCCGGTACAGCACGAAGACGTACAGGGTGTGGTGGGCGACGTAGCGCAGCAGCCAGGCGATGGCCGCGTAGCCGATGGCGAACGCGATGACGGTGGCCACGATCGTCTGGGCCACGGTGGGCACGGAGGTGCCCGGGGCGGACGGCTCGAAGACGTCCCCGAGGCTGAACACGCCGGACATCACCACCGCCGGGATGGCCAGCAGGAACGAGTACCGTGCCGCCGCCTCCCGGGTCAGGTTGAGCAGCAGGCCGGCGGTGAGCGTGCCGCCGGAGCGGGACACCCCGGGGACCAGCGCCATCGCCTGGGCGAAGCCCATCACGATGCCGTCCTTCATCCGGAAGTTCTCCAGGGTGCGGGTCTGCCGCCCCCAGTACTCGGCGAACGCCAGCACGAACGCGAACACGATCAGCGTGGTCGCCACCACCCACAGGTTGCGCCCGGCGGTCTTGATCTGGTCCTTGAACACGAAACCGAACAGCCCGATGGGGATCGAGCCGACGATCACGTACCAGCCCATCCGGTAGTCGAGGCTGGAACGGACCGACTTGTCCCGGATGCCCACCAGCCAGGTCCGGGTGATCCGCCAGATGTCTTTGGCGAAGTAGATCAGCACGGCCGCTTCGGTGCCGAGCTGGGTGACCGCGGTGAACGACGCACCGGCGTCCCGGTCGAAGAAGATCGCCGAGGTGATCCGCAGATGCCCCGACGAGCTGACCGGAAGGAACTCGGTCAGTCCCTGGACGATGCCCAGGACGATGGCCTCGACCCAGGTCACTCGCCGACTCCCGAAAGGTCGAGAGCCTCGGCGACGGTACGCAGGGTCTGCACACCGCTGTCCCGGTCGGCCACGAAGAGGGTCACCGACAGCGTGGTGACGCCGGCCGCGGCGTACTCCCGCATCCGCTCGGCGATGCGCTCCTTCGGGCCGAGCAGCGAGGTGCGGTCGATGAACTCCATGGGTACGGCGGCGGCGGCGTCGCGCTGCCGCTTGGCCAGGTACAGGTCCTGCACCTCACGGGCGGCGTCGCCGTAGCCCATCCGGGTGGCGAGCTGGTTGTAGAAGTTCTGCTGCCGGCTGCCCATGCCGCCCACGTAGAGCGCGGCGTACCAGCGGACGAGTTCGGCGCAGGACGCCACGTCGTCGCCGATCACCACGGGCACCGACGGCACCACGTCGAACCCGGCCAGCTCCTTGCCGACCTTGGCCCGCCCGGCGCGGACCGAGGCGAGCTGCTCCTCGGCGAACTCCGGGGCGTAGAACACGGCCAGCCAGCCGTCGGCGATCTCGCCGGCCAGCTCCAGGTTCTTCGGGCCGACCGCGGCCAGGTAGATCGGTATGTGCTCGCGGGGTGGGTGGAAGCCCAGTCGCAGGGCCTTGCCCGGGCCGTCCGGCAGCGGCAGCGTGTAGTGCTCACCGTCGTACGCCACCTCCTTGCGGGCGATGGCCAGCTTGACGATGTCGACGAACTCGCGGGTCCGGGCCAGCGGCTTGGCGAAGCGCACGCCGTGCCAGCCCTCGGACACCTGCGGGCCGGAGACGCCCAGGCCGAGCCGGAACCGGCCGCCGGAGAGCGCGTCGATCGTGGCGGCGGTCATGGCGGTGGCCGCCGGCGTCCGGGCGGGGATCTGCATCACCGCGGCGCCGACGTCGATCCGTTCGGTCTGCCCGGCCATCCAGGCGAGCATGCTGGGCGAGTCGGAGCCGTAGGCCTCCGCCGCCCACACCACCGAATAGCCCAGCCGGTCCGCCTCCTGGGCCAGCGCCAGGTGGTCGGCCGGTGTGCTCCACGCCGTCTGGTATCCGAGACTGAGCCCGAGTCGCACTGGTCCTCCCCCATCCGTGGCACAGGTCGCCCCAGGTTACGCAATGCCGATAACGGACTCGATCACCGGCTCGACACCTTTGGTCCCCCCTCCATCGGGGCAGCCCAAGGCGGCGGAACCGGCAGAACCGGCAGAGATACGGGAGCGAGGATATCGGTGGCGGCAGGTTCGAAATAAGGTTCACCCATGCAACAGCGACCGCTCGGCCGAAGCGGGCTGGCGGTTTCCCGGCTCGCGCTCGGCACCATGACCTGGGGCCGGGACACCGACGCCGATGATGCGGCCGCTCAGCTGAAGAGTTACCTGGACGCGGGCGGCAACCTGATCGACACCGCCGACGTGTACGGCGACGGCGACGCCGAGTCGGTGATCGGCTCGCTGCTGGGCTCCCTCGTCCCCCGCGACGAGCTGCTGATCGCCACCAAGGCCGGGTTGCGCCCCGGCAGTGGCCGACGCCGGGACGGCTCCCGCGGGCACCTGCTGCGCACGTTGGACGCGTCGCTGCGCCGGCTCGGCACCGACCACGTCGACCTGTTCCAGGTGCACGGGTACGACCCGGACACCCCCCTCGAAGAGACCCTGGCCGCCCTGGACCACGCGGTGGCCAGCGGCAAGGTCCGCTACGTGGGTGTGTCGAACTTCTCCGGCTGGCAGACCGCGCGGGCCGCCGCCTGGCAGACCGCCTGGCCGGGGCGGGCGCCGGTGGTCGCGTCCCAGGTGGAATATTCGCTGCTGGAGCGCGGTGTGGAGCGGGAGGTGCTGCCCGCGTGCGACGCGCTCGGCCTCGGCGTGCTGCCCTGGTCGCCGCTGGGCCGGGGCGTGCTCACCGGCAAGTACCGGCACGGCCGTCCGGCCGACTCCCGGGCCGCGTCGCCGCACTTCGAACGGTTCGTCGCCACGTACCTGGAGCCGCGCTGCTCCAGCATCGTGGAGGCGGTGGCGACCGCGGCCGGTGGGCTGGGGGTGTCGCCGCTGGAGGTGGCGTTGGCGTGGATCCGGGACCGGCCCGGCGTGACCGCGCCGATCCTCGGCGCCCGCACGGTGGGGCAGTTGCTCGGCGCGCTCCAGGTGGAACGGATCACCCTGCCCGAGGAGATCACCACCGCGCTGGACGACGTCTCCGCGGTGCCGGTCGGCTACCCCGAACGCGACGGCTGACCGGCCCGCCGGGTCACGGCTGAACAGCGCGTCGGGTCACGGCTGAGGGCGCTGGCCGGGGAGGTCCTGGATCGCGGTCAGGAAGCGCGACTGGTCGTCGCGGAGCGCGGGCTGGGTGAGCCGGATCCACGAGCCGTCGTCGAAGACGATGGTGGAGGCGAGCTGCACGAGCCCGCTCGCCCCCCGCTCGGAGTCGACCCGGGCCACCCGGTCGCGGCGCACACTCCACAGCACCCGCGGTTGACGCCGGTCGGGTCGGTCGGCGTCCGGGCGGGGGCCCATCCGCAGCAGGTGCAGGTGGGTGTCGGTCACCGCCAACGGGGTGCCGCTGTAACGCTCCAGGAAGAGCAGCAGGCTGCCGGCGAGGGTGGCGAGGTCGCCGCTGAAGACGTACCGGCGGCGGTAGGCGATCTCGGCGAGCTGGTCGGCCAGCGGACGGTACTGGCTCAGCCGGAACAGCGCGCGGAACGCCTCCTGCTCCTCGGTGAGCGGGATCGGCTCCCGCTGGGCGGGTTGGTGGGGCAGGCCCGGCTCCGGCGCGGCCAACTCCGGGACACCGGCGGCGATGGCGCCGGCCTTGCCCGGCAGCAGCAGCACACCCGCGGCGAGCCGTACCGGCGTCAACACGGCGTCGACCCAGACCACCGGGTTGACGATGTTGAGCAGCCCGAACAGCACCTTCGGGTCGAGCGCGTCGGCCAACTCGGCGCCGACCTCGTCGGCGAGCTGCCGACCGGCCTGGTGGGTCTGCGACAGGCGCACCGGCCCGAGCCCCACGTAGCGGAGGTCCTGCCCGACGAGCAGCGGCGCGACCAGGGCGCGCTCCGGCTCGTCGCTGGTGCGGAACTCGTCGCGCAGCTCGCGGGCCTTGTCCCGGGCGGCCCGCGCGCCGCCGAGCACCGCGTCGGTGAACCGACCCAGCCGACCCCGCTCCCCTGACATCACCCGTCGCCTCCCTAGCGGCCCGCCGGCTGGCCCGCCGGCGGCTGCCCGAAGACATTCTGGTCGATCCAGTCCGCGCCGCCCTGCACCGCCTGGTCGATCTGGTCGCCGACCTGTTCGCTGCCCGGAATGGAGAGCCCGCTGGTCAACGCGACAGTCCCCCAGGTGACACCGTGGACGACCGAGTTCGGCACGTTCCACGGCAGGTGGGTCGCCCAGTCCCGGGCGATGACCCGGGCGCCGTCGGCGACCCCGTGCGCCCGCAGCGCGGCGGCCCGGTCGAGCGCGCCCATGTCGAACGGGGAACCGGACTTGCCCAGCTTGTAGGTGCCCTTGGTGGGGTCGAGGAACTTGTGGTGCCACTTGTCGAGCTTGCCGGCGGCGCGGCGCTTGTCGGCGTACTTCTTGCCGGTGCGCAGCGCCTTCTGCATGTCGACAAGCTTGTCCAGGTGCGTGCGCAGCTTGCGCAGGTACAGCAGAACCCGTTGCAACAGCCGGATGACCTTCTGCAGGTGCACGGCGAGCGGCCGGATGACCTTCAACATCCGGGTGACCACGATCAGGCCCCTGGTGACGGCCACGCCCACGCCGGCGGCCCAGGACGCGCCCATCGTGATCGGCGCCATCAGCAACGCCGTCACCAGCGTCACCAGGAGGAAGTTCACGAACTCCACGCAGAGGTCCACCAGCACGTCGTGCACGGTCTGCAGACCGTCGGCGACACCGCGCAGGTACTCCGCGGTCGCGGCGAACTGCTCGGCGACGTCGAGGAGTTGCTGCTCCACCTCGGCCAACCGCTGGCCGTACGCCACACCGGACGGTGAGCGCCACCCGGCCTGCGCGGACTCGCGGGTGCCGCGGTGCCCCTGCGCCAGGTCGCGCACCTGCGCGGCCAGCGCGTCCCACTCGGCGGCCTTCGCCCGCAGCACCGCGGGCTCGCCGTCGACCAGGTCGACGAGCTGGATCAGCGGCCAGGCCAGGGTCCGGCAGACACTGTCGACGGCGTCCTGCACCCCGGAGAGCGCGCTGTCCAGGCCGTTCCACAGTTGGACGGCGCTGCCGGCCGGGCCGCTCATCCGGGCAGCCCCGACTGGATGGCCTTGAACCCGGCGTCGAGGTCCCGTTCGTTGATCTCGTACGCCTCGACCGTGTCGGAAAGCGCCGTGGCGACCCGGCCGAACGCGGCGTTCGCGGCGGCGAACAGCTCCTTGCCGCCGGTGACCTGCTCGGCGTACTTGTCGCGGAGCATGTCGCTGGCGAACGGCAGGTGGCCGAAGGCGTCCGACGGCACGTCGCCGGCCGATACGATCTGCCCCTCCAGCGCGGCGAGCGAGCTGGCGACCTGCTTGGCGGCTGTCTCCAGTCGACGGACCGCCTGCACGTCGACTTCGATATCCGGTGGCATGCCGTTCCTCCCGCATGAGTCGAGCGCACCGACGATACGATCTCCCGGCCACCGGGCACCACCCGGTCGCAGGATCCACGGGGAGGAATCTCATGACGGACCCGACGTCCGCGTTCGACGCGCTCGCCGGGCGGATCGCCGACATCGAGCGCCGGTTCGCGGGCCTCCGCGACGACCTGGCCGAGCTGTCCGGCACCGCAACGGACGAGAGCGGGCTGGTCTCCGCGACTGTCGACGCCACCGGCGCGCTGACCGGCCTCACCCTCGTCCCCGCCGCCCTGCGCCTCGGCACCGAGGGGGTGGCCGAGCTGGTGCTCGACGCGTACCGGCGGGCTCGTGAGGTCGCCTCCGGGCACGTCGACGAGCACACCGAGGGTTTGGACGTCGCGCTCGGCGCGGGGCTCGGCGACCTGTTCGGCACACCGGGGGACTTCTCGGCGCTGGGCCGGCTGGAGGAGACCGTGGCCCGGCTCGGGAGGCTGGACGACCGCCTGCCGGGCGCACCGGCGTGACGTCGCCGTCGCCGACCTGGCCGGAGATCGCCGCTCGGCTGCGGGACACCGTGGCCCGCTGCGACCGGGACACCGACCTGGAGCTCTCCGCCGGTCCGCGTGGGATCCGGCTGCTGGTGCGCCGCCAGGTGGTGCGGGTGGTCTGCCCCGGCCACGACGAGGCACGCCTGGCCGCGCTCGGCTGGCACCGCCCGACCGGCGACGAGGGCTGGTGGTACGAGGCGGCGCGCACTCCGGAGCAGGTGGAGCGGCTCAGTGTGTTCGTGACCCGTACCGCCGCCGAGGTGTTGACCAACGAGCCCGCGGCGCTCTCCTGCCGGGCCCTGCCGCCAGCCGCAGGCCCTGGCCCGACGGTGCCGCCAGCCGCGAGCCCTGGTCCTGGCTCTGGCTCTGGCTCTGGCTCTGGCTCTGGCTCTGGGCCGATAGTGCCGCCGGCCGCACCCGACCCGACGGTGTTGGCGGCCGCGCGCCCTGGCCCGGCCTCGCTACCGGTCGCCCGGCCGACACCAGTCGAGGCCCAGGTCGAGGCCGCTCCCGCCGGGGCGGCTCCGGCCGCGGCGGCGGAGCCGGCGGTGGTGGCGGTGCTCGCGGCGGCCGTCGACCGGCGTGACCTGCCCGGCTACCTCGGAGCGCTGGCCGGCGCCACGGTGTGCGTCCCCCTGGCTGCGGAGCCAGCGCCGGATGCCGATTTCCCGTGGACGGTGGTCGGCGACGCGAGCGGCGCGCCACTGCTGCCGGTCTTCACCTCGCCCGGGGCGCTCACCGCGTTCACCGGGGACGGGGTGCCGTTCGTCGCGCTGCCCTGCGCCGAGCTGTTCGAGGACTGGCCGGATCCGGCCTGGGGGTTGGCGGTCGACCCGGGCAGCGCCCGAGCGGTCGCCCTGGCCGCGCCAGCCCTAGCCGCCCTGCTGACGGCGAACGTCCCCACCGGCCCAGTTCCTGCCTAGCCTGGTTCCTGTCTAGCCGGACGGCGAGCACCGCACCGCACCGCCGATCATGGAGTTGTGGTGGGCAACAAAGTCGCCTCAAAAGGCCAAACCGGACACCACAACTCCATGATCGACCAGCCGAGGTCCGGCCCTTCTCAGCGATCTTGCACTTACTGTCCCGACATAGGGGGCGTTCCACGCATGTCGGCGACAGGAACTGCAAGATCGGCGCGACGGGGGCATGGGGCGGCACGGGGGCACGGGGTGGCACGAACCGCCCGCGGTGGCGTCGTTGGTCACCCCGGAGGGGGTGGCGAACGGCCGCTGGGCTGGGCAGCATGGATGGCATGGACTACGAGTACGCGCCACTGCGGCTGCCGCCGAACGTCGACCGGTTGACCGCCGCGGCGCAGTTGGCGATCCAGGCGGAGTTCTCCGGATGGGAGTTGGCCCGGGTGCGGCTGTACCGGGACGGCACGCGCCAGGTGGTGCTGCGCCGTCGGCGGGTCAACCAGCCGCAGCCGGGTCTGTCGTACTGACGACCGGGCGGTGCCGCCCGGGGCCGGAGTCGACCCCGGGCGGCACCCGGCCTAGTGCTGGTGCCCGGCGTGGTCGTGGTCGTCGTCGAGCTCCAGGAACGGGTGCTCGTCGAGCCGACCGACCAGCCGGTCGTCGACCGCCGGTTGGAACGGGCCGACCGCGTCGTCGTCGTCGAACGACTCCAGGTCGACCGGGGTGCCGACCTCGCTGACCATGACCACGCCGTCGAGCGGTTCCAACTCTGGGACATCCAACGCGCCGAGCGAGCCGTCACCGCTCTGCAGCAGCTCCAGCACCGCCTCGCCGACGCCCTCCACCGGGGCCGGCTCGTCGTCCTCCGGGGTGCCCTCGCGGCGCGCCGCCTCGGCCACCCGCAGCAGCGCGGCGACGCTCGGCACCCGGTAGTCACGGCGCTGACGCACCGAGATCACCCGGGGGTGCGGGTCGCTGGCCTCGGCACCCTCGCCGCCGCCGAAACGCTCGTCGGCCTCGTCCGGGTCGATCGAGTCGACATCCCACGGCGTCACCTCGCCGAAGGCGTCGAGCAGCTGCTCGTCGTACGCGAAGGAGGCGTTGTTCAACGCCACGTACGCCTGCCAGACGTCGTCGTCGTCGACGCGGCCCTGCGCGGCGCGTACGGCGGCCAGGTGGTGGCGGGCCGCTTCGATCACCCGCTCGAGAGCGGCGTCCAGCTCACCATGCTGGTCGGTCATGTGGGGCAGTCCCTTCACGATGGGGAGGTTGCGCGCCGGCGGCTACGGCCGGACACGGCTAGCAGGTGCGGAGGAACCGGTCGAGAACCCGCACGCCGAACTGTAGTCCGTCCACCGGAACGCGCTCGTCGATGCCGTGGAACAACGCCGAGAAGTTCAGGTCGGCGGGCAGCCGGAGCGGGGCGAACCCGAAGCAGCGGATGCCGAGCTGCGAGAAGGCCTTGGCGTCGGTGCCCCCGGAGAGCATGTACGGGACGGGCCGCGCCCCCGGGTCCTCCGCGCGCAGGGCCGCCGACATGGCCTCGACCAGGTCACCGTCGAAGGTGGTCTCCAGCGCCGGCTGCCGCTGGACGTACTCGATCGCGATGTCCGGGCCGACCAGCTCGCGCAGTTGCCGCTCCAGCAGCTCGGACTGGCCGGGCAGGCTGCGGCAGTCGATGGTGGCGGTGGCCCGGCCGGGGATGACGTTGTCCTTGTAGCCGGCGCTCAACCGGGTCGGGTTGGCGGTGTTGCGGATGGTCGCGCCGATGATGTTGGCGATCGGGCCGAGCTTGGCGATGGCCGTCTCCGGGTCGTCCGGGTCCAACTCGATGCCGAGCAGGTCGGAGACCTCGGTGAGGAAGGCCCGCACGGTGTCGGTGACCACCACCGGGAAGCGGTGCCGGCCGATCCGGGCGACCGCCTCGGCGAGCGCCGTGACGGCGTTGTCGTCGTGCATCATCGAGCCGTGCCCGGGGCGACCCTTGGCGTGCAACCGCAGCCAGTCGATGCCCTTCTCGGCGGTCTCGATGAGGTAGAGCCGCTGGTTCTCGTTGACCGAGTAGGAGAAGCCGCCGACCTCACCGATCGCCTCGGTGCAGCCGTCGAAGAGGCCACGGTGGTTGTCGACCAGGAAACGCGCGCCGTAGTCGCTGCCCGCCTCCTCGTCGGCGGTGTACGCGAGCACGATGTCGCGCGGGGGTCGTACGCCGGTGCGCTGCCAGTGCCGCACCACGGCGAGCACCATGGCGTCGAAGTCCTTCATGTCGATGGCGCCCCGGCCCCAGAGGTAGCCGTCGCGCAGCTCGCCGGAGAACGGGTCCACCGACCACTCGTCGGCGTCGGCGGGCACCACGTCCAGGTGGCCGTGCACCAGCAGCGCGCCCCGGCTCGGGTCGGTGCCCGGGATGCGGGCCACCACGTTCGCCCGGCCCGGTGCGGACTCGTGCAGGACGGACTCCACGCCCACCTCGGCGAGCTTCTCCGCCACGTACTCGGCCGCGCGGCGCTCACCGACGCTGGTGTCGTTGTCGCCCGTGTTGGTGGTGTCGATGCGCAGCAGGTCGCGGCAGAGGTCCACGACCTCTGCGGTGGGGTCGGGTCGGGCGGAGGCGGCATCGCTCGTCATCGCCTCTTCATACCAGCCCGAGCCGGTCGACAGGCCGGCGCGGGTGCACGCATCGACGGGTCGGTTTCGCCGTGGCCGCGTTCGGGTACCGCCGCCCACGACCGTACGTCCCTGCCGGAGCTTCCGCCCGCCAGTCGAGGAGGGCACCATGTCCGCTGTTCCCCTGCCGCCGCTGCCGCCCGCGCCCGCACCCGAGGAGGGTTACCGACCCGCCGGTCGCAGCATCGCCGACATCGTCGACCGGGAGCACCGGCAACTGCTGGCGCTGCTGGAGCAGCTCTCCGGCCCGGACACCACACCGCAGGAGGGGCTGGCGGTGCTCACCGCCGCGCTGTCGCGGCACCTGTCCGCCGAGGAGCAGTACCTGCTGCCGGCGGTCCGCGCGGCGCTGCCGACGGCCACCGAGCGGGTGGACGCGGAGATCAACGCCGACGCGGCCCTGCTGAGCGCCCTGAAGGGGCTCACGGACGAGGCGCTGACCGAGGTCGCCGAGCGGGTCCGCCGGCATGTCGACGGGGTGGGCGAGCTGGTCACCGAGCTGCGCGCGGTCGCGACCGAGGAGGAGCTGATCCGGCTCGGCAACCGGCTGGAGATCGCCGAGGAGGCGGCGCCGACCCGACCGCACCCGGGCACGCCGGCCACCCCTCCGTGGAACCGGATCGTGGAGCCGGCGGTCGGGGTGGTGGACAAGGTCCTCGACGCGGTGACGCGCCGGCCGACGTACCTGGCGGACCTGCCGGAGCCACCGCGCGACCGGTGACCGGCGCCAGCCGGAGTGCATTCATTATCACCGATCC
This sequence comes from Micromonospora sp. NPDC007208, assembly GCF_042869175.1. NCBI lineage: Bacteria > Bacillati > Actinomycetota > Actinomycetes > Micromonosporales > Micromonosporaceae > Micromonospora > Micromonospora sp. NPDC007208. The sequence goes on from NZ_JBIAFG010000004.1 coordinate 239,631, forward strand.
GCTCGGGCTATTCCGCCAGCAGACGCGTAGTCCTACCGTCACCCTATGAACCTGGAGCTGCGTCACCTGCGGGTGGTCTGCGCGATCGCGGAGACGGGAAGTGTGACGAAGGCGGCGTCGGCGCTCGGCCTGGCCCAGCCTGCGCTCACCGCCCAGCTCCAACGCATCGAACGGACGCTGGGCGGCCCGCTGTTCGACCGGGACCGGCGCGGGGCCCGGCCCACCGCGCTCGGTGAGCTGGTGCTGGCCCGTGCCCGGGTGCTGCTACCGGCCATGAAGGGCCTGCAGGACGAGGCCGCCCGGCTGGCCGGGGCGGGCGACACCCCACCGTGCTACCGCTTCGGTGGGGTGAACAGCCCTATCCTGGGCCGGCTGGTGCACCGGTTGGCGGCCGAGCAGCCACCCGCCCAGATCACCACGTACGCGTCATGGTCGGTGGACGAGTTGGCGCAGTTGGTGGCCGGCGGTCGCCTGGACTTCGCGCTGGCCGGCGTGTGCGGCGACGCCAGCCCGTCGGCCGGGTTCGGGTTGAGCTGGCAGGAGGTCGCCGTCGACCCGGTGCTGGTGCTGCTGCCGGAGACCCACCCCCTCGCGGCGCAGGACGAGGTACGCCTGGCGGACCTGCGCCACGAGCAGTGGGTCGCCGCGCCGGGCGACGGCTGCTTCGCCGACTGCTTCGCCGCCGCCTGCGCCCGCGCCGGCTTCACCCCCCGCAAGGTGTACGAGACCGACATCCGCGGCTGCGTCGACCTGGTGGAGGCCGGCGTGGCGGTGGCCCTGTGCCAGGCGACGTTCCGCCCGGTGAGCGGTCTGGTCACCCGTCAACTCGCCGGGACGCCGCTGCGCTGGCGGCTCCTGCTCGGCTGGCACCCGGACTCCCCCGCCGCCCAGGGCGCGGAACTGGTGCTGGAGACGGCCAAGGCGGCGTACGTCGACTCGTTGGCGCCGCACCCGGCGTACCTGGCCTGGTTGCCCCGCAACCCGGGGTTCGGCGTCCGGCAACCCACCGGGGTCCGGCCGGGCTGACCGGCAGGTATTCCCGGCCGCTGGCGGTGCGAACCGCCGTGGGCCGGGTATCTGGCGGACATGACCGACCTCTACCCGCCCGCCGACGACCGCGAACTGCTGCGCCAGGCGGCTGCCGCGCACACCGCCGCCACCCGCGAGGTGGAGGCGTTCCTGCGCCGCCTGCCGGCGGTGCCCGACCCGGCCGACGTGACCGAGTACGCCAACCTGCTCACCCGGGAGGACCAGACCCGCGGTGACCGGGACGCCGCCGCCGACGCGGCCGGCCTGACCATCGCGAGCCTGGAGTCCGACAAGGGCCAGTAGCAGGACGCGCAACGGTGCCGTCCCGGCCCGGGACGGCACCGTCGTGCGGGTCGCTCAGCGTTCGACGAGCGGGTCGTGACCCAGGTCCAGCAGGGAGTGCCGCCAGGTGTCGTCGGCGTTGCCGCGTGACGGCTTGGCGTCCATCAGCTCGCGGATCCGCTCGACCGCCTCCCGCATCACCTCGATGTCCTCCGGGGTGAGGTCCACCTTGCGCTTGTTGAGCACCTTGAGGATCTCCCGGCCCGGCTGGGGCAGGTCGAGGTTCGGGTTCGGGCTGAACGACTCCTCCCCGGAACCCCGGGTCAGCAGCCAGGTCCGCAGCTGCTCCGACGGGACGTTGACCTCGGCGTGGAAGTCCTCCCAGAGCACTTCCACCTCGGGGTCGAGCCGCGCTTCGCGTACCATCAGGTCTCCTCTCCGGGCGGCGGCCCGGACGTCTCCGGGTCGTCCTGGTCGGTCTTCGGATGCAGGCCCTCCGCGGGCACCCGCGTGCGGCGGGGGTTCGCGGTGGGCGGCGCCAGGATCGGGTCGGGATGGTCGTCCTCGTCCCGGGTCTTCGCGGGCTCCGCGCGCTGGTGCGGGTCCTCGTGGTCGTCCCCTCGCGCCGGCCCGCTCATCGCGGGTGTGTGGTCGTGGCGGCGGTGTAGCCCCGCTCCCCCGCGGTCACGTCGAAGGTGAGTGCGCCGTCGCGGACGTCCACCGTGACCTTCTGCCCCGGCGAGATCGCCGACTCCAGCAGCATCCGGGACAGGTGGTTGTCCACCTCCCGCTGGATCACCCGGCGCAGCGGGCGGGCGCCGAACTCCGGCTGGTAGCCGTGTTCGGCGAGCCAGTCGATGCCGGCGGTGGTGAACTCCACCTGGAGGTCCTGGGCGTGCATCCGGCGACGGGTCTCCTCCAGCAGCAGCGCGGTGATGTCGCGCAACTGCTCGGCCTCCAGCCGGCGGAAGATGATGACCTCGTCGATGCGGTTGAGGAACTCCGGGCGGAAGTTCTCCTGCAGGCGGCGCATGAGCCGCTCCCGCAGCTCGTTGCTCTCCTGCTCGCTGCCCACGTCCCCGGTGCCGAAGCCGACCGAGCGCTGGGCGCCGGTGATCAGCTCGGAGCCGAGGTTGCTCGTCATGATCAACACGGTGTTCTTGAAGTTCACCGTACGACCCTGGCTGTCGGTGAGCCGCCCGTCGTCGAGCACCTGGAGCAGGATGTTGAACACGTCCGGGTGGGCCTTCTCGATCTCGTCGAGCAGCACCACCGCGTACGGGCGGCGACGCACCGCCTCGGTGAGCTGACCGGCCTCCTCGTAGCCGACATATCCGGGCGGCGCACCCACCAGCCGGCTGACCGTGTGTCGCTCCTGGAACTCGCTCATGTCCACCCGGACCATCCGGTCCGCCTCGCCGAACAACGCCTCGGCCAGGGCCCGCGCCAGCTCGGTCTTGCCGACACCGGTCGGGCCGAGGAACAGGAAGCTGCCCATCGGCCGTTCCGGGTCGGCCAGCCCGGCCCGGGAGCGACGGACGGCCTCGGCCACCGCGGTGACCGCGTCGTCCTGACCGACCACCTTCTGGTGCAGGTGACCCTCCAGGCGCAGCAGCCGGTCGCGTTCCTCCTCGGTGAGCTGGCTGACCGGGATGCCGGTGGCCCGGGAGACCACCTCGGCGATCTCCTGCGGGCCCACCTCGGGCACCTGGGAGCCGGACGAGCCGTCCTCGCCGTTGGCGCGACGGATGTCCTCCTCCAACTCGGCGATCCGGTCGCGCAGCGCGGAGGCCCGCTCGTACTGCTCGTCGGTGACGGCCTGTTCCTTGTCCCGGCGTACGTCGTCGAGTTCCTGCTCCAGCTCCCGCACGTCGGACGCGGGGGTACGGGTGCGCAACCGCACCCGGGCGCCGGCCTGGTCGATGAGGTCGATCGCCTTGTCCGGCAGGAACCGGTCGGTGACGTACCTGTCGGACAGCTCGGCGGCGGCGACCAGCGCCTCGTCGGTGAAGCGCACCTGGTGGTGGGCCTCGTACCGGTCGCGCAGCCCGCGCAGGATGGCGATGGTGTCGTCGACGCTGGGCTCGGGCACCAGCACCGGCTGGAAGCGCCGGGCCAGGGCGGCGTCCTTCTCGATGCTCTTGCGGTACTCGTCAAGCGTCGTCGCGCCGATCACCCGCAGCTCACCCCGGGCGAGGGCGGGTTTGAGCATGTTGGACGCGTCCATCCCGCCCTCGCTGCCGGCGCCACCGGCCCCGACCAGGGTGTGGATCTCGTCCATGAAGATGATCAGCTCGTCCCGGTGCGCCCGGATCTCGTCGATCACCTTCTTCAGCCGTTCCTCGAAGTCACCCCGGTATCGGGTGCCGGCGACCAGGCCGGCGAGGTCGAGCTGGACGACCCGCTTGCCGAGCAGGGTCTGCGGCACGTCGCCGTCGCAGATCCGTTCGGCCAGCCCCTCGACGATGGCGGTCTTGCCGACGCCGGCCTCGCCGATCAGCACCGGGTTGTTCTTGGTACGCCGGGACAGGATCTCGATGGCCTGTTCGATCTCGTCGGCCCGGCCGACCACCGGGTCGATCTGGTCGTTGCGGGCCAGGTCGGTGAGGTCCTGCCCGTACTGGTCCAGGGTGGGGGTGCCACGGTCCGGCTTCGGTCCGTTCATCGGCCCGCGCTCGGCGTTGGCGGCCTGCAACGACTCGGGTTGGATCCGGCCGGCGGCCAGCATCCGCCCGGCCGGCGACTCGGGGTTGAGCGGCAGCGCCATCAGGATGTGCTCGGGGCCGATGTAGTTGGCGCCCATCGCCCGGGACAGCTGGTGGGCGTCGAGCAGCGCCCGCTTGGCGGCCGGCGTCAACGACAGGTTCGGCGGCACCTCCCCGCGCGGCGCGCCGTCGCCCTTTCCGCCGAGGGCGTTGAGCAGGGTGTCCGGGTCGGCCCCGGCTCGGCGTACCAGGTCGCGTAGCGGTTCGCGTTGCAGCGCCGCCCAGAGCAGGTGGTCGGTGTCCAGGTCGCTGCTCTGCCGTTGCGCGGCCCGCCGGGCCGCGTCGGCAAGCATCTCCCGGGCGTCGGCCGTCATCAGTCGGGTGATGTCGACCCGGTGCGGCGGTCGGCGCCCTCCCTCTCCCCGGCCGAAGTACCTGGCCAGGAATTCGTCCCACGGGTCGGAGCCGATGTCACCGGGTCCCATCATGTCTGTCCTCCGCAGTAGGGCTCGGCACGGTCGGCAGGGGCTACCCGGCGCGCGCCGCGACAAACGCCGCAGGTGGCGGAGGACCGGCGTTCCGGGAGTGGCGTCGGGCCAGGGCCGGCCGATGGTGGCAGGCTGACGGGATGGATGAGACCCCGCTGCTGATCGTGGATGGCGCCAACGTGGTGGGCTCCCGCCCGAACGGGTGGTGGCGTGACCGGGCCGGGGCCGCGGCCCGGTTGCGCGACTCGCTCGCCCCGGTGGCGAGCGTCGGGTTGCCGGCCCGGCTGAGCGCCCCGGTGGAGGTGGTCCTGGTGGTCGAGGGGGCCGCGCGGGACGTGCCGGGCACCGAGGGCGTCCGGGTGGTCTCCGCCGCCGGCTCCGGCGACGACACGGTGGTCGAGCTGGTGGAGGGCGCGCCGCGGCGTCGCCGGCTGGTGGTCACCGCGGACCGGGAGTTGCGCGGGCGCGTGACGGCGCTGGGCGCCGAGGTGTACGGGCCACGCTGGCTCCGCGAGAACCCGACCAGCAACTGAGAAATTCTCGCACTGGGACTCCCACAGATCGGACTCCCGGCACTTCCGAGGGCCTTCCGGACAGGCGGGCAGGAACACCGACAGGGCGGATGTTCTTTCGGGACCGCCGATAGGCTCTAATGGAGATCTCCCCGCCCCCAGGAGGTTCCGCCGTGGCGAGCGTCGCCGAGTTGAAGGCTGCCATCGATGTCGCCCTCCAACAGATCGGGGACGGGCAGACAGCCGTGCAGGCGGCCGGCGAGAAGCTGTCCGAGGCACAGCAGACCCTGGCCGGCGCGCTGGAGGGCAGCGGGCACGAGACGGTCGAGGCGGCCCAGGCGTCGCTGACCCAGGCCAGCCAGGAGCTGGAGGAGTGTCTCGCCGCGACGCTTGTCGCGGTGGAGCAGGCACAGCTCTACGTCTCCACCCTGTAGGCCGCCATGTCCATCATCGAGGATGTCGGCGGGCAGGTCCGTGCCGCCACCGAGGAGTTCCCGGTGGCCCTGCTCGGGCAGGCGCTGGAGAAGTTCGGCCTGGCCGCGGAGCGCCTGCGCTGGGTACGACAGGAGTCGGCCAACCCGATGGGGGTGCCCGAGCTGTCCGCCGCGACCGAGCACGCCGAGAGCGCCGGCTACGCGCTGCGGGTGGCCCAGGAACAACTGTCGGCCTATCTCACGGCGATCGGGCTCGGCGCGGACGGCGCCCCGGCCCCCCGCCCCGAGCAACGCGCTCCCCGACACGACACGCCACCGGCGTCCGGGCCCACCGCGGTCGCGCCGGAGCCGGCCGAGCAGGTGCGGATGCGCCGCTGGTGGTCGGTGCGGGTGGCCGAGCTGACCGGCGGGCGCGAGGGCACCGACGACGAACCCGACGAGCGGGTGGACGACTCCCAGGAGTTGCTGCGCCGAGTGGTGGGTGGCGTTCGCTCCGGCGACCGGGACCGGCTCCGTAAGGAGCTACGCCGGGCCCCGGCCGACGTGGGGCTGGGCATGGCGGCGCTGGCACCACCGCTGCTGCGCGAGCTGGCCGGTGAGCTGCTCGGGCACCCGCCCCGCGCCACCGACCTCGGGCGGCTGCGCGGCGAGTTGGACGGGCGCGTCCGCGATCTGCTGCCCGGCCTGCCGCCACCGGTGCTGGAGACGCTGCTGACCCGGGTCTGCCGGATGCCGCCGCCGCGAGCCTCCGGGGAGCCACCGCACGCCGCCGACTCCGCGGTGACCGCCGGGGTGGCGACCGGGCTGCTGCTCGCCCGCCTCGGCCGGGACCTGCCGGCCGGCGGCCCGAGAGAACCGGCGGGCGCCAGCGAACCGGTGGCCGCGGAGCAACAGACGCGGGCCGGGCAATCAACGGGCGCGGGGCAACCGGCGCGGGCCGGGCAACCGACGCGAGCCGGGCAACCGGCCGGCGCGGGGCAACCGGGCGTTAGCGGGCGGCCGGCGGGCGCGGTTCCCCGCGCTGCGGGTGCGGTGCAGCGGCCGGGCAGCGCTGCCGCGCAGCGCTCCGGTGGGCTGCCGCCGCGCTCGGATGGGCCGCCGCCGCGCGCCGGTGGGCTGCCTCCGCGCTCGGGCAGCCCCTGGCGGGACGCGCCGACGCGTCGGGGCTCCGATGGCTGACCGGCGCGGTCAGCTGGCCAGCCGGGTCCGGGACACCCTCGCCGAGGCGTTGGGCGCCACCCGTACCCGGCTGTCCGCGGCCCAGGCGGACCTGACCGCCGGGCGGGAACGACTGGCCCGGGTCCAGCGGGCGGCGGCCGCCGTACCGGAGCGGGTGGGCGCCCAACGGGACCGCCGCATCGCCGAGATCGACGCCCGCTACTCCACCCGGATCGCGGAGCTGGCCCGGCGGGCCGCCGACGCGGCCCGGCAGGAGGCGCCCGGCTGCGCGGGGGCCGACTGGGCGGGGTGGGCGCCGACGCCCGCCCGCCGGGCCGAGCCGCCCGGGGCGCTGCGGGTCGGCACGGTCCGGATCGAGGGCGTCGATCCGGTGCCCGCGCTGGTGCCGCTGCTCGACGCCGGGCACGTCCACCTCTCCGGGGACGATCGCGCCGGCTGCGACGCGGTGGTGTCCGCGTTGCTGCTGCGGGCCGTCGGCCGCGCCGACCCCGGGGCGGTACGACTGATCGGGTACGACCCGGACCAGCTCGGCGGTGGGCTGGCCGGGTTCTCCCCGTTGGGCACGGCGGGGTTGCTGACCTTCGTCGGCCCGGGCGGGCTGGGCGCACTGCTCGACGACCTGGTGGAGCAGATCCGCCGGATCAACGAGACGGTCCTCGCCGGCGAGTACGCGTCACTGCGCGAACTGGCCGCGGCGACCGGCCGACGACCCGAGCCGTGGCGGGTGGCGGTGCTGCTCGGTGGTGAGGAGCTGAACCGGCACGAGCGCGGGCAACTGGACCGGGTGGTGCGGGCCGGTGCGGCCTGCGGCGTACACCTGGTGGTGCATGGCGTGCCGTTGCCGGAGGATCCGACGGTGACCCGGGTGGTGGCCGGGGTGTCCGGCGCGCGGATCGGCGGTTCGGCCGGGCTTCCGGTCCGGCTGGACCCACCGCCACCGGCGACGCTTGTCACCGAGACGTGCCGGGACGTCGCCGCCCGGGTGAACGCCGGCCCGCCGCCGACCCCCTTCACCGACCTGCTGCCCCCGCCCGAGCTGATGTGGCGGGAGGACTCCGCCGACGGGCTGACCGCGCCGATCGGTGAGGGCCCGCACGGCCGGCCGGTGCGGTTGACGCTTGGCGACTATCCACCGCACGCGCTGATCGGCGGGCCGTCCGGCACCGGCAAGACCAACCTGATCTTCGCGTGGATCGGTGCCCTGGCGGCCCGCTACTCCCCCGCCGAGCTGGAGTTCTACCTGCTGGACTTCAAGGAGGGGGTCTCCTTCGCGCGGTTCGCGCAGGGCCGGCGCGACCCGAGTTGGCTGCCGCACATGCGGCTGGTCGGCATCAACGTCAACACCGACCGGGAGTTCGGGCTGGCGCTGCTGCGCTTCCTCGCCGAGGAGTTGCGCCGACGCGCCGACGCGGCCAAGAAACACGAGGTGACCAAGCTGGCCGAGCTGCGGGCGGTCGACCCGACCGGGCACTGGCCACGCATCGTCGCCGTGGTGGACGAGTTCCAGATGTTGCTGGCCGGCCGGGACGTGGTCGCCCGGGAGGCGGCCGACCTGCTGGAGGACCTGGCCCGGCGCGGCCGGTCCCAGGGCATCCACCTGGTCCTCGCCTCGCAGGACGTGCGGGGCATCGAGGCGCTGTGGGGCCGCCCGGCGCTGGTGGCCCAGTTCACCCTGCGCATCGCGTTGCCCAAGGCGCTTCGCATCCTCGCCGAGCGCAACGACGCGGCGCAGTCGCTGCCGCGCTGGCACGCGGTGGTCAACGCCGAGTCGGGCATGGTGGAGGGCAACGAGGTCGCCCGCATCCCGTCGGCCAGCGACTGGGAGACCTGGAGCGGGTTGCAGCACCGGCTGTGGCGGATGCGCGCCCCCGACGCGGCGCCCGCCCGGCTCTTCGACGGCGACGCGATCCCCCGACTGGCGGACGCCCCGGACTTCCGGGCGCTCGCCGTACCCCCGGACGGGACCGCGCCGCGCAACCCGGTGGCCCTGCTGGGCGAGATCATCGACGTGCAGTCCCGCTCGGCGTCGCTGCGGCTGCCGCGTGCCCCGGGCCGCAACCTCGCGGTGCTCGGCACCCGCGTCGACGAGGCGTGCGCGGTGCTGGACGCGGCGGCCCGGTCGCTGGCCCGTCAGCACCCGCCGGGCACCGCCCGGTTCTCCATCGCCTGCCTCGACCCGGACGCCGACCCGATCGCCCGCGCCCTCTACGAGGACCTGGCCGACGACGCCGCCTGGTACGACGAGGAGACCGTCGGTGAGCTGATGGCCGAGACGGCCGACGGGCTCACCGGCCCGGGCAGCCCGCACTACCTGCTGCTGTTCGCTGTCGACGCGGCAGCGGGTGCGCTGGCCGCCCGCGTGGGTCGGCGCACCGGGCTGGAACAGCTGCGCCGGATCATGCACGACGGGCCGGAACGACGCACGCACGTGCTGGCCTGGTGGCGGGGTGTGGCCCGGATGCGCGCCGACCTGGGTGGGCCGGGCGCCCGTACCGACCAGATCGGCGCCTGGGTGGCCCTGGACGCGCACGGCGACGAGCTGGGCTCCTCGCTCTACCCGGGCACCGGCGGCCCGGACTGGTATCCCCGCCCCTGGCGGGGGCTCTTCTTCGACCGGGCGGTCCACCGCACCGGCCAGGTGATCATCCCCTATGGACCCAGACGATGAACGAACCGGTGACCAGCGAGACGTACGCGGCGCAGCTGCGGCGGCTGGCCGACCTCACCGCTCGGGTGCGCGAGCAGCGCGCCGAGGCGCACACCTGGCACGAGCGGCAGTGCGCCGCCGCCGAGCGGGCCGTCGCCGACGCGGCCGAGCAGCTCCAGAGCGCCGAGGAGGAGCTGGTCGCCGCCCGTGAGCAGCAGGAACGGGTCGACGCCGAGGTGGCGCACCTGTGGCAGCAGGTCCGCTCGCGCCTCGGTGCCCGCCGCCTCGGCGGCCCGCCCGCACCGGCGAACGGCGTCGGGGCCACCGACCCCGTGCTGCTGCTCGCCAAGGCCCGTGACCTGCTCGACCGGGCCGGGCAGCCGGGTGAGCTGCCGGGCTCGGTCAACCCGCTGCTGGCGCTCTGCGGGGTGGCCGGCGGCGTGCTCGCGTACGGGCTGGGTGCCGGGGCCCGCGCGCTCGGCGTCGGCTACGGCGGTGACCTGGCGGTCGGGCTACCGGTGCTGGCGCTGGTGGTGACGCTGCTCGGCCCCCTGGTCGGCCTGGTGCCGGCCCGGGTGCTGGCCGACCGCCGACACGCGGTGCTCGGCCCCCGACCGATCACCGTGGTCCTAGGCGCCGGTCTGCTGACCACAGTGCTGCTGCTGATCCTCGGCCACTGACCCACGAGGGCCGACCCCACCCCCAACCCCGTCGATCTTGCAGTTTCTGCGGCGACACAAGGCGCAGGAGCGGACGAATCAGCCACAGAAAGTGCAAGATCGCGCTGGCCACCCGCCGGGACGGTCGGCGCGCCGCCGGCTCAGGCCGGGACGAGGACCGCCTCGCGGAGCAGGCGGCGGGCCAGGGTGACGCGGTCGGCGTCGTCGGGCAGGCCGGGCAGGTCACCGACCCGGGTGACAGTGCCGTCGAGCAGGGCGCGGGCGGCCGGCTCGCAGCTCGCCGGCAGGGTGATGGTGCGGTCGAAGAGCCGCAGCGCCACCGTGTCCGCATTGTTTGGCACCAGCTGCCAGCGCAGGCCGGGCCGCAGGGTGACCCGGGAGTCGGCGTCCAGGGTGGCCAACGCGTCGGCCTGGGCGAGCGGTCGGATGGGCGCCGGGCGGGCGGCCGGCCAGGCGCGCTGCCGCAGTCGCGCGGCGACGGCGCCCGGGTCGGCGCGCAGCAGCCAGTCCCGCAACGCCTCCACGGTCTCGGTCAGCTCCGGCTCGATGGCGTCCGGGTCGGCGACGTCGGTGCCGAACGGCAGGCTGGCTCGCAGCCGCTGGTCCTCGGCGGCCAGCGCCAACAACTCCTCGACCAGGGCGTAGCGGGTGAGCGCGCGGATGCCCACGGTCAGGTGCAGCGAGCTGGCGTCCTGCGCCTGCGCGCTGTGCAGCCATCCCCTGGGCAGGTAGAGGGCGTCACCGGGGGCGAGCACCACGTCCAGCGCGGCCGGGCCCTGGGCGGTGGCACCGACCTCATCGGCACGGCCACCCCACGGCTGCTTCTCGAGGGGGTCGGGCAGCACCGGTGGGTGGATCCGCCAGTGCTTGCGCCCGTCGACCTGGAGCACGAACACGTCGTGGGTGTCGTAGTGGGTGGCGAAGCCCTGACTGCCGGCCGGGGTCAGGTAGGCGTTGATCTGCAGCGGCTGGTTGAGCGCCAGGCCCAGATCCCGGGCGAAGTCGATCAGCGGCGGCCAGATCCGGTGCAGACCCTGCAGCACCAGGGTGGCCCCGGCCGCGTACTGCTCCAGGACCCGCTCGTCGAGCACCTGGTCGCCGATCTCGGCGCCCGCGCCGCCGCCGCCGGTCCAGCGCGCCGCCGCGACCAACTGGCCGTCCTTGGCGATGCGCAGGAACGGGGTACGCAGACCGCGCCGACTCAGCAGCTCGTCGGCGTCGGCGGGGCTGAGCAGGTCGGTGAAGCCGGCCGGGTCGGGCAGTTCGGCGGCGCGGGACAGCAGCGGGGTGTGCCCCCAGTGCGCGGCGGCGAACTTGGCCGGTTCGACCGAGACGCAGCGGGCCAGCGCCGCGGCGGCGTCGGCGGACGGAACCGCCGGGCGGCTGTGGTGGCCGCCCGGCGGGTCGAGGTACGTCATGGCGTGCCGCTACCGGGCGCTGCCGTCAGCGCCACCGTCCTGCTGACCCGGAGTGGCGCCACCGTCGGCGGGACCCTCCGCGCCGCCGTCGGCGCCACCGTCGTGCTGGCCGGGAGTGGCACCGCCGTCGGCGGGACCCTCCGCGCTGCCGTCCGCGCCGCCGTCGTGCTGGCCCGGGGTGGCACCGCCGTCAGCGGGGCCCTCCGCGCCGCCATCGGCGCCACCGTCGTGCTGACCGGGGGTCGCGCCACCGTCGGCCGGGCCCTCCACGCCGCCGCCGCCACTGGTCTGCATGTCGTCATCGTTGAGTGCCATCGGTACTCCCTCGGGTGTGCCGCCCCGCCGTGCGCCGGGGTCCGTCGTGCTGCGGGTGGTACCCCACGCGCGATCTTCTCTAACCCTCACCGTAGACGCCGAACCGGGGCGACACGGGCAGTTCGCGAGCGGCGGCGGAGAGTGCCAGGATGGGGTGGTGATCCTGGTGGGCACGTCCGGCTGGCAGTACAAAGACTGGCGGGGCCGCTTCTACCCGCAGCGGCTGCCGCAGCGGCTCTGGCTGGAGCACTTCGCGGCGGGGTTCGCCACGGTCGAGGTCAACAACGCCTTCTACCGGCTGCCCGAGCGGGAAACTTTCGCCGCCTGGCGGGCCCGGACCCCTGGGGACTTCTGCGTGGCGGTGAAGATGAGCCGATACCTCACGCACATCAAGCGGCTGCGCGACCCGGCGGAGCCGGTGGCCCGGTTCCTCGGCCGCGCCACCGCGCTCGGTGACCGGCTCGGCCCGGTGCTGCTGCAACTGCCACCGAACCTGCGGGCGGACGTGGAGGCGCTGGACGCGACGCTGCGACTGTTCCCGGCGGAGGTGCGGGTCGCGGTCGAGCCCCGGCACCCCTCCTGGTGGACCGACGACACCCGGGCGGTGCTGGAACGGCGTCGGGCCGCGCTGGTCTGGGCGGACCGGCTGGGCCGCCCGGTCGCCCCCCGCTGGCGCACCACCGACTTCGGGTACCTGCGGCTGCACGAGGGGCGGGCGCGGCCGTGGCCCCGCTACGGTCGGGCCGCGCTGCGGTCCTGGGTGGGCCGGCTGACCGACACCTTCGGCGCGGACGAGCCGGCGTACGTCTATTTCAACAACGATCCGGGCGGCGCGGCGATCGTGGACGCCGTGGCGTTCGCCGCGCTGGCCCGTCGGGCCGGGCACCCCGTGTCGCGGGTGCCCACCGCCGAGCAGGCGACCGGCGGCGACGACTGAGCCCGCCCGACAGTGGTCGGGCGGGCTCACGGCGTCAGGCCGTCACGGCATCATCATGGCGAGGTCCTTGGGCATGGTGTCCTTCACGTCCTGCCACTCACCCTGGGTGACGTGACGGCGCAGCGTGTCCAGCACCACCTGCGTCACCCGCTCCGGGCCACCCTCCGCGTCGTACGGGAAGCCCTGCCGGACCTCGTAGAGGAAGTCGTCGCGGTTGAGCTTGATCGGCACGTCGGACGGCACCCAGCCGTCGAAGTAGATCCCCCGGACCAGCACCGGCAACTGCTGGGCGAACTCCACGCTCTCGTCCACCGGCAGCCGGTCGCGCAGCAGGTGCAGCACCGTGCGCAGGGCCGCGTACGACTGGTTACGCCGATCCTTCGGCCAACCGTAGGCATTCTCGATGTCCTTGAGAATGAGGTTCGTCTTGTCCAGCGAGGACTCGAACGCTGAGATCATCGTGTCAGCCATCGGTCGACCCCCGTTCCGTGCTGTCCCACCGTCGGTCGTCGGCGCGGCGCGGCGGCCCCACCGGGCCACGGCGGGCCCGTACCGGGCTGCCCTGCGGGGCGCGCCGGGCGTTGTCGGCCGTACCGACCACGTGCAGGACGGCACCACGCCGTCGATCCGTCACCAATCGAACCGTCATCCCCGTCACCTCCGTGTCGTCTCCGGCGTCGGCCGTCCGCGGGCGGCCGTACCCACCGCGTCCACCATCCCTGCCGAGCGGGTGAGCCGGCCCCACCCGGATCGGGTGAGGTCAGCCGGCGTCGAGGAGACCCGCGAGGGTCTTCGCATTGGTCTGCGCGTAGTCGCGGTAACAGTTGTTCATCAGCACGTGGGTCTGCCCGGCCTCGTCGGCCAGCTCGCGCAGCTTCGGCGCCCAGTCGGCCAACTCCCGCTTGGAGTAGTGGTAGCCGAACTTCTCGTGGATGTCCTTGCTTGTCCACTTGTCGCTGTGCCCGTGGAAGCGCATGACCGCGAGGTCCGCGGTGGCGGCCAGCACCGGGGGCAGCGACGAGCGGTGGCCCTGCGGCATGTCCACGCAGACGTACGGGAGTTTGTGCTCGCGCAGGAAGGCCAGGGTCTCGTCGGCGTTGTCGCCGTCGAACCAGGAGGCGTGCCGGAACTCGTACACCGGGCGCAGCGGCGCGCAGCGCTTCGCCACCTCCAGCAGGTACTGCTTGTTGGCCCGCTTGATGGTGAACCAGGGCGGGAACTGGAACAGCAGCGCGCCCAGCTTGCCGGCCTCGACCAGCGGGTCCAGCGCGGACAGGAAGCGCGTCCACACCTCCTCGTACGACTGCGCGGGCAGGTCGTCGGGGTAGACGTTCTTCTTCTCGGTCTCCGGGCGCAGGTCCTTGTAGAGCGCGCTGACCCGGGTGGGGTGCCCGGTCAGCAGGCTGAACGCCTTGACGTTGAAGGTGAAGCCGGCCGGGGTGCGCTCGGCCCACAGCCGGGCGGTCGCCTCGGCGGGCGGCGAGTAGTAGGTGGCGTCCACTTCGACAAGCGGGAACTGCCGGGCGTAGTAGGCCAGCCGTTTCTCCGGGGTGTCGGCGGTCTGCGGATACCACCCCGAGTCCAGCAGTGTGCGGTCGGTCCAGGACGCGGTGCCCACCAGGATGTCACCCATGGTGGAAGTCCACCGCGTCGCGGACCGACCGGCAACCGCTGGCGTGGCTCAGGCCGCCCGCCGCTCGCGAGTCTGCTTGCACGTCACGCACGTGGTGGCGGATGGGAAGATCTCCAGCCGCTCCACCGGGATCGCCGCCGAGCAGCCCTCGCACCAGCCGTAGGTGCCCTCCTCGAGCCGGCCGAGCGCGTGCTCGTACTGGCCGCGGCGGTCGAGGATGGTGCGCAGCAGGGACTGGGCGGTGTCCCGCTCGGCCGTCTTGGTGCCGCTGTCGGCCTGGTCGTCGCCGGCGGTGTCGCCGACCTCCACCAGCCGCAGCACCTGGCTCTGGAGCACCGCCTGGTCGTACTCCGCGGTCAGCTCGTCGTAACGCGCCTGGAGCGACTGTCGGATCTGGTCGATCTCCGTCTGGGACCGGGTCGTACCGACCGTGTCGTGGACGAGCATCGCTGCCTGCCTTTCCTGGGCCTGTGGCTCAAGGTGAACCGGGTGCCGGCGGCGCGGGGCCCCGGTCACGGTCGCGTTCGGTACGCGGGCGATCACCCGCGCTCTGTGAGCCGGGCGAGTACCCGCCGGATCAGTCGCGCAAACCGACAAGTTTTCGGTTGTTGTCAGTCGTTTCCGCCCGGCTCCACGAGCGCCGGTCGGCGGGGGTCGTCGGCGCGTACCACGACGTCGGCGAAGCTCGCCGGAACGACCTCCTCGGCGTACCGGTCGAAGGCCGGCAACGCCCACTGCTGGGCTGGTTCGGTCCGTCGGCGCAGCGCCGCCGACGACAGCTCCAGGTGGACGGTCACGTCGAAGGGCAGGGCGCCGCCGAGCAGCAGCGAACCGCTGACCAGGACGACACCACCGGGTGCCAGGTCGACGTAGCGGGCGCGGCTGGCCCGGTCGGCGTCGGCGTCCCAGAGCGACGGGAGGAGCCGGCCGGTGCCGCCCGGACCGGCCGGGTCGAGGACCTCCCGGCGTAGTCCGGCCTCGTCGACCCAGCCCTCATAGAAGGAGTCCGGGTTGGTGCGTCCCAGCTCGAAACGGAGCGACGCGGGGCGGAGGAAGTCGGTGGCGCGGACGTGCAGCACCGGGCGGCCCTGGGCGCGCAGCGGGTCGACGAGTGCGGCGGCCAGTTCGTCGGCGCCGGCGGCGGGGGCGCCGTCCACGGCCACCCGCAGTCGCGCGGGCCCGGCGGCGGCGCTCGCGGCACGGGTCGCCGCGTCGGCCAGCCGACCGGTCAGCTCGGTCACGAGCAGGTCGGGCGAGATGGGACGGATGCGCACCGGACCATCCTGCCCCGCGCCGGGCGCGTCGGTGCCGCCGGTCAGCCGGAGCGGTCGATGGTGACCCGGGCGTCGTCGGCGAGCCGGTAGCCCACGCCGTAGACGGTGGTAACCAACGGGACGTCCACCCCGACCTTGCCGCGCAGCCGACGTACGTGCACGTCGACGGTGCGGACGCCGGCGTGCTCGTAGCCCCAGACGGCGTTGAGCAGTTGCAGCCGGGTGAACACCCGACGCGGGTGGGCGACCAGGTGCAGCAGCAGGTCGAACTCCAGCCGGGTCAGCGGCAGCGGCTCCTCGTCGCGCAGCACCGAACGCGACGAGGCGAGGATGTGCAGGGCGGGAATGGTCGGGCTGATCGGACGGGCCGGCGACCGGCCGGTCGGCGCCTGGTCGGGGCGCCGTTCGGCCGGGACCGAGCCGACGATCACGCCCTCGCCCCGCTCCAGCATCTCCCGAGCGGCCTCCAGCAGCCGACGTGCCGCCGGGGTCAGCGACTCCTCACAGGCCAGCGGGATGGACAGCGTCACGGTGAGCACGGGCGCGGCGGTGTTCGCCGGGCGACGCTGGCCGCCGGGAGGTCGACCGGGCACCGCGGGTTGGGACGTATGCCATCCGGCGCGCGACGAGGCGGGGCTGACCGACATGGTCCTCCTTGGGCTGGTCCGGGTATCTCCCCACGGCCCGGGACGCCGCTTCATCGATGCTTCCCGGCGCCTGGGCGAGGGTCAAGAGGCGGCTGCGTTGCATGAATGTGACAATTGACGAACACATCGGAGCCAGATGCTCGCTCTGCGTACGAGGCCTGATGATTACAGCAGAGTCGCCGAGATGCCCCGATACGGGGGTCCCCGACCGGTTCACCAGGCCGGTCACATGGCCGCCGGACCCCGGCTCAGCTGCTGTGGTCCACGCTGATCGGGGCCTCGTCGGCCAGCCGGTAACCGACCCCGTAGACGGTGGTGACCACCTCCGAGCCGGCCAGCTTGGCGCGCAGCCGGCGGACGTGCACGTCCACCGTCCGGGCCACCGCGTGCTCGTAGCCCCAGACGCTGGAGAGCAGTTGCAGGCGGGTGAACACCCGACGGGGCCGCTCGGCCAGGAACAGCAGCAGCTCGTACTCGATGCGGGTCAGCGGAATGACCCGGTCGCCCTGGCGGACCATCCGCGAGCCGGCCAGGATGCGGACGTGGTCCGCCGTCGCGGCGGGCGGCTCGGCGGCGACGGGGCGTGCGGCCGGTCGCGGCGCCGACGCGGTGTCCTCCACCGCGCGCAGTTGGCCCTCTCCCGATTCGGCCAGCTCGCCGAGCAGCTGCACCAGCCGGGCCAGCCGGGGGCTCAGCGGCCCGGGCACGAGGTCGAGGGTGATGGTCAGGGTCGGGCTGGTGCGCGGACGGGCCGGGCGCACCCCCGGGTGGCGGCGCGTGGGGATGGCGACGACGGACATGGTGCCTCCTGAGTGGCGGTGCGGCCGCCACGCCGGGTGTGGCGTGGCGGTCAGTGGCGCGCCCAGCCGGCGTTGACCGGGGACGCGAGGGGAGAGGATCGGTGCAGCGGGGTCGGGCCGAGGGCCGGCAGGCCGGCGATCCGCCAGGCCGCGAACCCGCCGACCACGTCGGTGGCCCGGTGCAGGCCGACGTCCTGCAACGCGGCGGCGGCCAGCGACGAGGTGTAGCCCTCCTGGCAGAGGATCACCACCGGTACGTCGTAGTCGACGGCCTGCGGCAGCCGGGCCGGGCAGCGCGGGTCGAAGCGCCACTCCAGCACGTTGCGCTCGACGACGAGCGAGCCCGGCACCATGCCGTGCGCGGCCCGTTGCGCGGCCGGGCGGATGTCGACCAGCAGCGCTCCGGTCCGGTACGCGAGGTGCGCCCGCTCCGGGTCCAGCCGGTGCAGCCGGGCCCGCGCGGCGGCCAGGATCTCGTCGATGCCCCGGGAGCCCGGCGGCGGCACGGGGGCGGGACAGTGCTCGGCGGTTATCTGCATCTCTCGGTTCCTTCCGGTGACAGGGGATCTCGGTGCGGGCGGCTACCAGGACCGGCCGGCCTCGGCGACCTCGGCGACCCGTAGCCGCCCGTCCAGGAGGTGGTAGCGGGTCATCCGCAGCAGCGCCGGCCGGTAGACGTGCACGCTGACAGCCGGCTCCACGCCCCGGTTGGTCACCTGGTGCACGTGCCGGGGGCCGAAGCGGCGGCCGGCGCCGGCGGGCAGCAGTCGGGGACGTAGTCGGCCGGCGCTCACCGTCTCCTCGGTGAGCGTGCCGCTGACCACCCGGAACGCGCCGGAGGAGCCGCCGTGGTCGTGCAGGTCGGTGCCCTGCCCGGGCAGCCAGCTCAGCGCCCACACCTCGTGCTCGTCGCTGACGGCGAGGCGGGCGTACCAGCGCTCGCCCGGGTCGAAACACAGCGCCACCGGCCAGCCGGCCGGGTCGGCCCAACCGGCGGCGACGGTGAGCAGGTCGGGCTCCGGACGGTGGTGCGTCATGACGGTTCCTCGCGGGTCGTTCGGCGGGGTGCTCTCGTACTCTAGACGGCAAAGCCTATAGGTTTAGTAGGTAATTCCGCCTGTTGGGACGCAGGTCAGCCGTACGGGTGGATCAGCGCAGCACCGGCGGGTCCGCCCGGTAGCCCGGCAGCGACGGCCAACGCACGGTCAACACCACCGACGCGCGCTCGGCGAACCAGGAGTGGTCCACCCCCCGGGCCCACACCACGTAGTCGCCCGGCGCGGCCAGCCGTACCGTCCGGTCCGGCAACTCCACCCGGAAACACCCCTCGACGAGGACGAGCAGAGTGGTCCGCAGCTCGCCTGTCGCCCACCGCGACCGGGCCTGCCCGGGTGGGTGCACGCCCCACTTCACCTCGACGTCGGTGCTGTGTCGGACCTCCCCCGGCGGCGCGAAGTGCCCGAGCAGCCAACCGGCGTTGGTGGCGCCGTCGACACCCGCGTTGCCCACGTACACCGTCTCACCCATCGGGCCCCTCCCCCAGCACGCCGGCCGAGCAACCTATCAGGACCGGTACGACTAACCTGGACCGGTGACCGAGGACCTCGACGCCGAGACGCTGGCGTTCGCGCACCGCATGTTCGACCTGGCCCGAGCCGGCGCCACCGACGAGCTGGCGGCGCAGATCGACGCCGGCCTGCCGGTCAACCTCACCAACGACAAGGGCGACACGCTGCTCATCCTGGCCGCGTACCACTCCCACCCGGACACGGTGGCCGCCCTGCTCAGCCGCGGCGCCGACCACACCCGGGCCAACGACCGGGGGCAGACCGCGTTGGCCGCGGCGGTCTTCCGCAGCAGCACCGAAGCGGTCCGCGCGCTCCTCGCCGCCGGCGCGGATCCGGCACACGGCAACCCCTCCGCCATCGACACGGCGAACTTCTTCGACCTGCCGGAGATGACGGAGCTGCTGCGCGTCGGCTGACACCGGCACGGCCGGCCGGTATACAGGGTCGGTGGAAGATCCTCTGCCGGAGCAGATGCGGGCCGCCAGCACCGCGCTGCTGACCGCGCTCGACCCCGCCGCCCGCGACAGCGCCGTGCACTCGTTCGACGACGAGGCGGCCCGACGCTGGCTGGAGTACCGGCCCCGACCCCGACCGGGTGTCTGCCTCGCCGAACTCGACGTCACCGCCCGCAAGGCCGCGCACCGGCTGCTGGCCACCGCGCTCAGCCCCTCGGCGTACGCGCAGTCCATGGCGATCATCTCGCTGGAGGAGGTGCTGGACCGGGCCGAGGGCTGGCAGCGCGGGCGACACAGCGCCGACTACTGGGTGGCCGTGTTCGGCGACCCGGCGCGCGACGACCGCTGGGCGTGGCGACTCGAAGGGCACCACCTGTCGGTGAACATGACAGTGGTGGACGGTCAGGTCTCCCCCGCGCCGATCTTCTTCGGCGCCAACCCGGCCGCGGTCCGCTACGCCGGCCGGCCCGTCTCCCGCCCGCTCGGCGTCGAGGAGGACCTGGCCCGAGCCCTGCTCGACGCGCTCGGCCCGGCCGAACGAACCGCCGCGATCATCGCCGACGAGGCGCCGGCGGACATCATCAGCGCCACCCGTGGTCGGGTAGACGGGCCGTTGGAGCCACTCGGCGTACCGGCGCAGCGGCTGGGACCGACCGGCCGCGCGCTGCTCGACCAGGTGGTCGCCCTCTACCTCGACCGACTGCCGCCCGAGCTGGCCATCCGGGAGGCGGCTCGACTGGACGCCGGTGCGCTGCACTTCGCCTGGGCCGGCCCGACCCACCCCGGTCGCCGGCACTACTACCGGGTGCAGGGCGACGACCTGCTGATCGAGTACGACAACACCACCGCGGACGGCAACCACGCGCACACCGTGCTGCGCCGCCCCGCCAGCGACTTCGGCGCCGACGTCCTAGCCACCCACCACCAAACCCACCACTAGGCGGCCAGCCTGCGGGCCTCGGTGGCACTGCCATCGCCACCGACCTGGACCACGATCTGCGCGATCACTCACGCTCGCGTCGCGATGCGCCTGTTTACCGAAGTGCCGGCGGGGCCAGCAGTCGGACGATCGGCGACAGGACAGCCAGGGTCACCCGATGACCCTGGGCGCTCGCATTGACGCACCATCCAACGGATGTGTGGCCGGGGCCTCCCCGAACGCCTGGCGCAGGTGCACGGCGACCTCCTCCTGGGCGTGCGCGGCCTTGTCAAGCACCGCGGCAAGGCCGAAGAAGTCGTGCATCACTCCCCCGTAACGGACCGACGTGGCCCGCACGCCGGCGGCCTCCAAGCGGCCGCACCACTCGTCGCCCTGGCTCTGAAGCACGTCGCGGTCGGTGGTGACGATCAGTGTCGGCGGCAGACCGGCGAGGCCCTGCGCGGAGAGCGGAAGCAGATCGACCCTGGGGTCTCTCAGGCTGTCGGCCACGCCACGGAAGGCGTGCATCATCATCCAGGACAGCAGTGGACGATTCAGCGGCCGGGCGTCTGCGGCGTCCCGCATGGACGCGCCGTACTGGGCGGTGGTGGTCAGTGGGCAGACGAGCACCTGCGCCACGGGCGGTGCCTCACCTGCCTGTTTGAGCTGACCGCAGGTCGCGGCCGCCATGTTCGCCCCGACGCCCTCGCCACCGACGGCGATGCGTGACGGGTCGCCGCCGAGCCCGGTGGCGTTGGCCCGGAGCCACCGGTAGGTGGCCAACACGTCCTCGTGGGCGGCCGGGAACACGTGCTCGGGAGCCTTGCGATACTCCGGCGACACCACGATCGCGCCCGTCCGGTTGACCAGGGCGCGGCAGGACGCGTCATAGTCGTCGTTCGTGAACAGGACCCAACCGCCACCATGCACCCACATCACGACGGGCACCGGGTCGGAGGTCTGGCCGAGCGGCTTGTAGACCCGTACGACCAGATCACCACCCGGGCCGGGCACGGTGACGTCCGCTGCCGATCCGACCTCCTCGGGGTCCGTCGGCCGCCCGTCCTGCTGCAGGATTTCCATCGCCGCGTCGGCGAGGCTCGGCTGCTGTCGGGCCTGCTCGGGGGTGAGGAGTTCGTACGGGGCCAGTACCAGTCGGGACCAGGTGTCGAGGATCCGCTGCGCCTGGGTGTCGAGCAGACAGGAGGCGTCGGTCGACAGGACGTTGCTGCGGCCGGATACCCGGTCGCGTACCTTGTCCATGAACCCGGCGGCCATGTGCATGACCCTGCGACGGCGTCCGGTGGGTGGGACAGTGGGATGCGAGCGGGCCGGGACCGACCGCTTGGCGGCGAGGTACCGCTCGCCGAGCCGACCCATCTCCTCCGCGCCCACCGCCCGACGCAGCGCCGGCAGGAACTCCCGTTCCTCCTTCTCGACGTGGTGCCGGATACCGCCGATCAGCTTGTTCAGCGCCCGCTCGAATTCGCGGCTGCCGGGATCCGCATCGTCAAGCAGGACGAGCAGCCTCTTCGAGGCCTGGTGCTCGTCCCGCCCCTCCTCGGCGTCCCCGGCGGCGCCGATCTCGGCCAGCGCCGGATACAACACCTCCTCCTCGGCGTGGGCGTGCAGGGCGCGGCCGTAACTCACCTGGTCGACCAAGGTGCGCCGGTCACCGCGTCCGGCCTCGAGGTGCTCGAAGAGGCGGCTCGCCACCGCGTGCTCGTCGGCGATCAGGTGGTCGAGGTCGCCCGGCAAGGTCGCGTACGGCAGCGTCATCGGACACCTCCTCCTCCACGTTTACCGCAACCGGCACCGCCTCCGCGGCATAACCTGGCATGTCGACGACAACCCGAACGGGCGGGTCGACGCTGGTCAGCGCACGCCCAGCCAGGCGGTGGCGCCCAGCTCCCCCCGCATGACCGGCCGTCCTGGCGGGGATGGCCGGCGATGTCACCGGACTTCGCGGGTGGCCTCGATGAGGAAGCGTTGGGCGTGAGCTACGAAGGGGCCCTCATTCGTGATGCGGTGGTGGAGGTCTCGCAGCTGCTCGCGGTAGCGGTCGACCGTGAACCCGGGGACTGTCCAGATCACCTTGCGCAGAAACCAGACCACCGCGCCCACGTCGAAGAACTCCGCCCGCAGGGTGGCCCGACGCAGGTCGACCACCCGCAGGCCAGCGGCTTCGGCGGCGGCGACCGCGTGCTCGGGGTGTCGCTGGGTCGGCGGCGGCAACGGCCCGAGGATCGCCTCACTCAGCTCCCGCATGGTGCCGGCCCCGATCTGCTGCGACAGGAACGTTCCGCCCGGTCGCAGCACCCGCGCCGTCTGAATCCAGTCGGTACGCACCGGATGCCGGCTGACCACCAGGTCGAACGAGGCGCCGCGAAACGGCAGCAGTCCGTCCGGCGCGACCGCGACCACCGACGCGCCGACCCGACGCAGGGTCCGTCGGGCGACCTCCACGTTCGGCGGCCACGCCTCGGTCGCCGTCAGCAGCTTCGGTGGACGTGGCACCTCGGCAAGTACCTCCCCGCCGCCGGTGTCCACGTCGAGAGCCGCGTCGGCGTGCGCCATCCGGGCGGCGACCAGTCGGGCGTACCCCCAGGGTGGACGCTCCTCGGTGGCCCGGCCGGCCAGCCAGCCGAAGCCCCAACCATCGACGGGCGCGGCGGCGGCCTCCGCCATCAAGTCCTCGGCGTCACGCTCAGCGGTCATGCCGGTCAGCCTCGTAGCCGGGCCACCCGACCGGCAACCCAATTGCCGCCTTGCCGGGACGCCCGCGGTGGATCTCAGCCGAGGCTTAGCTCGTGCTCTTCGAGGGCGGCCTGGAGGATCCCGAGCGCCTTCGGGCCCATGCCGTGCAGCTTGGCCAGGTCCGCCCGGGGGACACCCGCGAGCTGGCGCAGCGCGGTGTAGCCGGCGCCGTGCAGGGCCCGGGTGGCGGGCGCGCCGATCTTCGGCAGCGTGTCCAGAGAGGAGGTCATCCGGGGATGGTAGACCGACCAGTCGCACGGATGCCGGCCCCGCGCGCCAGGCCCGCCGGCAGGCCTGGCGCCCGGCTCACGGGTCGAGCGGGCCCGTCTGGCAGGCCCGGCAGGTCGGCTCGGGGACGGGCCCGTCCGGCAGGTCGGGTCAGGGACGGGTCCGTCGGGTCAGGGGCGGGCGATCTCGCCGGTGGAGCTGGCGAGTGCGTCCAGGCCGCCGGCCTCGGTGCGAGGGGCGTCGAACTGACGCATCAGCCGGGCGCCCAGGTGCACGCCGACCCCGCCGACGGCCAGCGCGACCAGCTCGGTGACCAGGATCGCGACCGACGCGCCGCGCTGCGGGGAGTGGGACCGGACCAGGCAGGTGAGCAGGAACATGGCGGCCATCACCGCGTTCACCAGGTTGAAGGCGACCGCGGTACGGCGGGTCCGGTCAACCGGCACGTCCCACAGGTCGACCATGCCGGCCACGGCGGTCAGCGCGGCGGCGACGAGGGCGGCGACGCCGGTCCAGTAGCCGACCTCGCCGAGGAACGCCGGCCCGCCGACCACGTCGGTGAGATCGAAGACAGTCGCGCTGACGAAGAGCCCGAGCGGGAACGTCACCAGCATCGGTTGGATCGGGTGCCCCTGCACCCGCAGCCGGCTCTGCATCGGTCCTCCCCCGGGTCGGCGCAGCTCACCTGACCAGAGTGCTACCCGAGGCCGGTCGAGGCGAAACGATGCCGCCCGACTCGCCGGCAGCAGGGAGAACGGGCACCCTGGCCACGCCCGCCGACGCCGTCCGTCGATGCCGGACGGCCAGAACGGCGGCCCGAGTAGCCGACACAGCCGGTGCGGCCGGGGTCAGTTGTCGCGTTGGCGGGAGACCGTTCGGACCAGGCGCTCGGCCACCTCGCGCAGCGGGATGTCCAGCGACGAGGCGGCGGTCCGCAGCACGTCGAGGGCCTCGGCCGGCGGGCACCCGCGCTGCGTCATGATCACGCCGACGGCCTGGCCCACCACCCCGTCCTGCAGGAGTGAGGCGTCCCGTTCACCGGCGAGGGTGAGTTGCCGGCCACGGTCGCGGACGGCGGCGAGCAGCAGGCCGGCGTGTTCGGCGAGCAGCATCGCGGTCAACTGGTGTTGCGGGGTCAGCAGGTCCGGCGCGGCGGCGTACAGGTTGATCGCGCCGATCACCTGGTCGTCGATGTCGACCGGCGCGGAGATCACCCCGCGTACGCCAAGGTCGCGGGCACGTGCCGTCCAGGCCGGCCAGCGGGGCTCACTGGCCAGGTCGGCGGCGAGGATCATCTCGCGGCGGTGGATCGCGCTCATCGCGGGCGAGTCCGGCCCGTGTCGCAGGTCGTCCAGCCCGGCCAGCCCCTCGTCGGAGGCGGCCACCCCGGCCGGCTCGCCGGCTCGCAGGGCGGTGAACCCGCACCAGCGCACCCCGGCGACGGCGTCCCGGGTGACTCGGACCAGTGCCAGAAGCGCCTCATCAAAGTCGGTCAGGGAGATCAGCCCGGCGGTCAACTCCCGGAGCAGCGCGGCTGCTTCCAGTACGCCGAGGGTCTGCACCACCGGTTCCCGCGTGTCGAGGTTCACCGGTTCGCAGCCTCCGTGCCGTCTCGTGCCTGCCCGGCACGCATCGTCACCTGTGTCATCGTCTGCTCTCTCCCGACTCGACCGACCAGCCCTACTACCCTGGGAAAGCTGGGTCGAAACGGCGTAAATCGGGGCCCCTGCCGCGTGCTGAGGCGCGACCGGGGTCCCGACGGCCGGTACGTCAGCGCGAGGCGCCGCTGAGCCGCCGCCCGATCGAGGCGATCAGGCGGTCGAGCTCGGACCCGAACGGGTTGTCGTGCACCAGGTACGTCCAGGTGGCGGTGGGCCGGACCAGGGTGCCGTCGTCGGGCTGCCAGTCGTCATCGAATTCGGTCTCGGTGAAGGTGGCGATGGTGCGGGCCTCGATCTCCGGGATCAGGTCGTTGAACGCCGGCACCGCGGCCCGGTGGAACTCGTCCAGCGGGTCGAGCCGGCCCAGCGCGCGCAGGTGCACGCCCTCGCGGACCTCCGACAGCTCGGCCAGGTGCTCGGCCCAGAGCCGGTCCAGGTGGTAGAGCGCGATCGACCGGGCGGCACGGGCTAGCAAATCCTCGTCCATCTCGCCGGCCTTCTCGGGCTCCTTCTCCAGCAGCATCACCGCGGCCACGTCGCTGGTCAGCAGCCGTTCCCGGCGCGCGGCGAGGGCCTTGCGCTGCTGCTCGATCACCACGCTGTAACGCCAGGTGTTGCGGTGGATCTCGTGGTTGACGCCCTCGGCGACCCGCTGGGCGTGCTCCACCGCGTAGTCGACCTGCTCGTCGGTCACCAGACCGTCGGCGTTCATCCGCGGCGAGGCCGGCACCGAGTCGGCGGCGTGCCGGACGACGAGGTCGTCCTCCAGGCTGACGAAGAAGACCGAGCCACCCGGGTCGCCCTGCCGGCCGGCCCGACCGCGCAGCTGGTCGTCCACGCGGCGGCTGTCGTGCCGGCCGCTGCCGATCACGTAGAGCCCACCCAGCTCGGTGACCCGCTCCTGGTCGGCCTGGTCGCTGCCGCCGAGGCGGATGTCGACGCCCCGGCCGGCCATCTGGGTGGAGACGGTCACCGCGCCGTACGCGCCGGCCTCGGCGATGATCGCGGCCTCTTCGTCGTCGTTCTTGGCGTTCAGCACGACGCAGGGCACCCCGGCGGCGTTCAGCCCGGCGGCCAACCCCTCGGACTCCTTGACGTCCAGGGTGCCGACCAGCACCGGTCGCCCCTTGGCGTGCCAGCGCTGGATCTCGTCGATCAGCGCCTCGTCCTTCTCCGCCCGGGTGGCGTAGATGCGGTCCGGCTCGTCCTCGCGGATGCACGGGGTGTTCGGCGGGATCACCGCGACCTCGAGGCCGAAGAACTCCCGCAACTGGTCGCCGACCAGCACCGCGGTGGCGGTCATCCCGCAGACCTTCGGGTAGAGCGCGATGTACGCCTGCATGGCGATGGTGCCGAGCACCTCGCCCTCGGCGGTGGCGTCCAGCCCCTCCTTGGCCTCGACCGCGGCCTGGAGACCGTCCGGCCAGCGGCGGCGCTGGGCCACCCGGCCGCGCATCTCGTCGACCAGCTCGACCGAGCCGTCCCGGACGATGTAATCCACGTCACGGTGCAGCAGGGCGTGCGCGTGCAGCGCCACGTTGACCGCGGAGAGCTGCGCGACCTGCTCCTCGTCGTACAGGTCGATGCCGAGCTTGGCCTCCATGGCGGCCAGGCCGGCGGAGGTGAAGGCCACGCTCCGCCCGTCCTCGGCGACCGTGTAGTGCTTGTCCTTACGCAGGCCGCGCACCAGCGCGGCGGCCGCGTGCACCGGATCCTGCTCGCCCGGCACCGCGCCGGCCAGGACCATCGGCACCCGGGCCTCGTCGATCATGATCGAGTCGGCCTCGTCGACGATGGCGGTGGTCAGCGCGGGCTGCACCCGGTCTTCCACGTCGGTGACCAGCTGGTCGCGGAGGTAGTCGAAGCCCGCCTCGCTCACCGAGACGTAGGTGACGTCGCAGGCGTACGCGTCGCGCCGCTCCTGGGGGGTGGAGGCCTCGTTGACCCAGCCGACGGTGAGGCCGAGCAGGGTGTAGACCGGCTCCATCCACTGGGCGTCGCGACGGGCCAGGTAGTCGTTGATGGTGAGCACGTGCACCGGGCCGTTGCCGAGCCGGACGTGCCCGTACGCGGCGATCGTGGCGGTCAGTGTCTTGCCCTCACCGGTGGCCATCTCGGCGACCTTGCCGGAGAGCAGTGACATCGCGCCGAGCAGCTGCACGTCGTACGGCCGCTGGTCGAGGCCACGGCGGGCGGCCTCGCGGCCGACGGCGCAGATCTCCTCGTAACCGGCGGCGGCGCCCGCGGCCTGGGTCAGCTCGGCGTCGTCGAGCGCGGCGAGCTCAGCCTCGCGCGCCTCGATCGCCGGGAGCAGTTTCTCCAGCGGAGCAAGATCCACGGTCGAGCCGGGGCGCTGGAGGAACCGCCGGAACTTGCTCTTGAACCGTTGCGACACACCCATGAGCGGCAACGGTACGCGATTCCGGGCGGCGTGCGCGGCCCGGCCGGCCGGGAAGTCGGACTTCCTGGGACGACGTCAGCCCACCAGCAGCTGGTGGGTGGCGAGCTCCCGGTACAGCGGGTCGGTGGCGGTCAGTTCGGCGTGGGTGCCCACGGCCACCACCCGGCCGCCGTCGAGGACGACGATCTGGTCGGCGTCGACCACGGTGGCCAGCCGGTGCGCCACGATCAACAGCGTCCGGCGGACGGCCACGGCGTCGATGGCGCGGCGCAGCGCGACCTCGTTGCGGGAGTCGAGGTTGCTGGTC
Source organism: Micromonospora sp. NPDC007208 (assembly GCF_042869175.1). Taxonomy (NCBI): domain Bacteria; kingdom Bacillati; phylum Actinomycetota; class Actinomycetes; order Micromonosporales; family Micromonosporaceae; genus Micromonospora; species Micromonospora sp. NPDC007208. Next base: position 266,907 of record NZ_JBIAFG010000004.1, read on the forward strand.
GGCTCGTCGAGCAGCAGCACCGGCGGGCCGGCGAGCAGCGCGCGGGCGATGGCCAGTCGCTGCCGCTCACCTCCGGAGAGCAGGACGCCGCCCTCCCCCACCTGCACGTCGAGGCCCTGCGGGGTGCGCCGGGCCAGGTGGCCCAGGTTGACCTCGTCGAGGACCTCGCGCAACCGGTCGTCGGTGGCGTCCGGGGTGGTGATCAGCAGGTTCTCCCGCAGCGTGCCGGCCAGCACGGGAGCCTCCTGCTCGACGTAGCCGAGCCGGGCCCGCAGCGCGTCGCGGGGCAGGTCCCGGACGTCGGTGCCGTCGAGCCGGACCGCGCCGGCGATCACCTCGTAGAAGCGTTCGACCAGGGCCAGCAGGGTGGACTTGCCGGCGCCGGAGGGACCGACCAGGGCGGTCCGGGTGCCGGCGGGAACCGCGAAGCTGACCTCGTGCAGCACCGGTTCGCCGCCCGGGTAGCCGAAGCCCACCCGGTCGAACTCGATCATCGGGGTCGGGCGGCGCGGGGTCGCCGTCGCGGCGGCCGCCGGACGGTCGTCCGCGCCCTCCGCCGGCACGGTGAGGATCTCCTCGATCCGCTGCAGGGCGCCCAGGCCGGACTGCAACTGGGTGTACGCCCGCAGCACCTGGCCCAGCGGCAGCGCCAGGAGGAACAGGTACATGACGAACGCCACCAGGTCACCGACGGAGATCGCCCCGGCGGCGACCCGCGCCCCACCGATGCCGAGCACCAGTAGGAACGCGCCCTGCACGGTGACCGAGCCGATCGGGCCGACCAACGCCTGCACCCGGGCCACCCGCAGCCCCGCCGCGTACGCCTCCCGCGCGCTGCCGGTGACGGCCTCCGTCTCCCGGGTCTCGGCGCGGCTGGCCCGGATGGTCCGGGCCGCCGAGATGGCCCGTTCCACCGCCGAGGTCATCTCGCCGATCCGTTCCTGGGCGACCCGGGCCAGCGCCCGGACCCGGCGGGCGAAGGTGGCGGCGAAGAGCAGCCCCAGCGCCACCCCGAGCAGGGTGACGCCGAACAGCAGCGGGTCGAGCAGCACCATGGCCGTGCCGGCGCCGACCACCGTCACCGCCCCGGTGACCGTCTCGAAGAGCCCGGAGGTGACCACCGCGCGCAGCAGCGTGGTGTCCGAGCCGACCCGGGAGAGCAGGTCGCCGGTGCGTCGGCGGTCGTACTCGGCGATGGGCAGCCGCAGCAGGTGCCCGGCCAGCCGGCGCCGGGTGCCCAGCACCACTCCCTCGGCGGTGCGTTGCAGCAGGTAGTCGCGCAGCCCGCCGATCGCCGCGCCGAGCACCACGAGGGCCACCAGCACCGCCACCAGCCGGGACACCCCCTGCTCGGCGCCGATCCGCTCGAGCACCGACCGGGTGAGCAGCGGCTGCGCCAGCGACGCCGCCGAGCCGACAAGCGACAGCACGCCCACCACGACCAGGGTGCCGCGGTGCTCCCGCAGGTACGGCAGCAACGCGGCCAGGCCGACCGACCGGCTCTTGGCGGCGGTGCCCGGAAGAGCCGGTCGGTCCTGCACTGTGCTCATGTCGCGAACGGTAGCCGGCCCTGGCACGCGGCGACGGCGGTCAGGCGGCGAGCACCACCTGGAGCTCCTGCCGGCGACGGTCGGCCAGGTCGGTGAGGAGGGTGGGCGCCTCGTCGAACGGCACCACCGCCGAGACGAGGTGCTTGCGGATGGCGTCTCCGTACGTCCTGAGCAGGTCGACGGTCTCGGCGGAGAGCCGTTCGCGGTCCCAGGTGGGCGCGAGCCCGCGCGGCACCCGGCCGATCTGGGCGCAGCGCAGCGACAGCCCGTTGTGGTGGAACTCCTCGCCGAGGCGGACCGCGTCCGCGCCGCCCTGGTAGAAGGCGAGGTCGATGACGGTGCCCTGGGGCCGCAGCAGCCGCAGGGCGAGGTGCAACGCCCACGCCTGCCCCCGGCACTGGAACACCACGTCGGCGCCCCGGTCGCCGGCGGTGTGCGCCCAGCGGGTCTTGAGCACGACCGCCGGGTCGTCCGCGTCGGGGTCGAGGGTTTCCAGGCCGAGCGCCTCGGCGACCTGACGGCGGTGCGGGGTGGGGTCGAGCACCACCACCGACGCGGCGCCGTTGCGCCGGGCGAACAACGCCGTCAGCAGCGCCACGACACCGGCGCCGACGACGGCGACCCGTCGGCCGCGTACCCCGTCGCCGAGCGTCCGGACGTCGGTGCCGTGCAGGTCGGCGGCGGCGTGCAGCAGACCGTTGGCGCAGATCGGGCCCATGTGCGCGACGTAGACGCCGAGCAGCGGGTCCAGGTCGTCGGGCAACGCCACGAACCGTTCGGCGACCGGGTCGGCCAACCAGCCGGTGCGGTGCCCGTACGTCATCGCGCCGACCGTGCCCACCGCAACGGCCGGGGTGTCGCTCTCCACCACCCGGCCGACCTGCATGTAGCCGAGTCGGGTCACCGGGTACGGCGTGCTGGCCGCCCCCGGTTGGAACAGCCCCAGGTCGGCGTTCCAGGTGACGTTCAGGTACGGGTTCGTGCCCTTGACGTAGCTCAGCTCGGTGCCGGCGGAGACACCGCTGAACAGCGTCTCGACCCGGAACGTGCCGGGGCGCAGCGGGGCGGCGTCCTGTTCGACGAGGTCGACCTGACCGGGGCCGGTGACCACCACGACCTTGTCACGCATCGACGGCCACCCCGGTGGTGAGCACCGCCGGCGCCGTCGCGGCGCCGAGCCGCACGGTCGTGCCGGTACGGGCCGAGTCGGCCACCGCGAGGGCCAGGCGCTGGGTCGCGAGGGCCTCGGCGTACGGGACGCGCACGTCGTCGCCGATGCCGCGGACGGCGTCGACGAAGGCCCGGTCCACCGCCACCCGGGCGGCTTCCGGGTCGGCGGGGAGGTGTCGTTCGCCGTCGGCGTCGCGGATCGACAGCCCGTCCTCGGTGATCGCGAGGGCCAGCCCGTCGGCGAGGATCTCCAGGCCGGCGCGGTGCTTCCAGCCGAGGACGCAGGCGGCGCTGAGCGTGCCGACCGCGCCGTCGGCGAAGCGCAGCGCGGCGGTGGTCACCGAGTCGATGTCGGCGCCGTCGACCGGCGGTGGGGTGCCGTTGCCGTACGCGGTGACCTCGGTGACCTCGCCGGCCAGCACGCGGATCAGGTCGAGCACGTGGGCGGCCTGCTCGACCACCGGGCCGCCGGAGCGGTCCCGCCGCGACCACCACGCCACCGGGGGCACCTTGTCCAGCCAGGCGCCGCTGACCATCCGGACCGGGCGGTCGGCGAGCAGGTCACGGGCCTGGTCGAGGACGCTCAGGTAGCGCCAGTGGTGGCCGACGGCGGTGCGCAGCCCGCGGTGCGCGACCAGGTCGGCGATCCGCTCGGCGGTGCTCAGGTCGACCGCGACGGGCTTCTCCACGAACATCGGCAGCCCGGCCTCGATCACCGCCTCCTCGGCGGGGCCGTGCGCGAACGGTGGCACGCAGACGTACACGGCGTCCGGCTCGATGGCCAGCAGCTCGGCGACGTCGGCGCAGGCCCGCCCGCCGTGCTGTGCGGCAAGCGCGGACGCCGCCTCCGGCGTCACGTCGGTGACCCCGACCAGCTCGACGTCGTCGAACCCGGCCAGCACCCGCGCGTGACGCTGTGCCACGCCGCCGGCGCCGACCAGACCCACCCGGCATTTCCGCATCCTGACACCCCTTCGAAGACATTTCATGTGCCCTGGGAGCAGTCCCCTGGGGTGTGCGCAATCAAACGTTCATCCCCCGGGAACCCATTGACGTCACCTCTGTGATCAAGCTGTTGCCGAGAAAGCGGTTAGCGCGTGACGAGGAATGGGAACAACCAAATTCGGTTTTTCCACGCACGAACGGAGGGGTGCCCGTGCGGGATACGACATCGAGCGTGTCACCGGTGGTGGAGGCGTGGGCCACGTACCGGACGACGTCGGCGGCGGACTGGCCGACACGTCGACTGTTGCGTGCCAAGGGTCAGACACGGGTCAGCGTGGTGCTGCCGGCCCGCAACGAGGAGGCCACCGTCGGCGCGATCGTGTCGACCATCCGGGAGCACCTGATGGATCGGGTCGCCCTGGTCGACGAGCTGATCGTGGTGGACTCCCGCTCGACGGACCGGACCGCCCAGGTGGCCCGGGCCGCCGGTGCGGAGGTGGTCAGCCAGGACGCGATGACCCGGGGGTTGCCCCGGCTCACCGGCAAGGGCGACGCGCTCTGGGCCGGGTTGGCCGCCGCCGAGGGAGACGTGGTGGCGTTCATCGACGCCGACCTGCGGGAGTTCCGGCCGCACTTCGTCAGCGGGCTGCTCGGCCCGCTGCTGACCGATCCGTCGGTCGACTTCGTGAAGGGCTTCTACCACCGGCCCCTGGTGGGCACCGCCAGCGTGGAGCAGGACGGCGGGGGTCGGGTGACCGAGTTGATGGCCCGACCGCTGCTCAACCTCTTCTGGCCCGAGCTGGCCGGCTTCGTGCAGCCGCTCGCCGGCGAGTACGCGGGCCGCCGCGACGTGCTGGCCCAGGTGCCGTTCGTCTCCGGGTACGGGGTGGAGACGGCCATGATGATCGACCTGCTCGACCTGGTCGGCCTGGACGCGCTGGCCCAGGTCGACCTCGGTGAGCGCAAGCACCGCCACCAGGACACCGCCGCCCTGGGCCGGATGTCGGCGCAGATCATGTTGACCGCCTGGTCCCGGCTGCAACGGCGCGGCTGGGCGACCCCCGGGTTCGCGCCGGAGGCGTTGCTGACCCAGTTCCGTCGCGGTGGTTCGGACACTCTGCCGAACCTGGACCGCGAGATCGTGGTCAGCGACGTGTCCATCGAGGAGCGCCCGCCGTTGGCCGAGCTGCGCCACCGGATGCCCCGCCGCCGGGTGGCCGCCGCGTGAGCGCGAGGAGTGAGCCGATCTTGCGAGCCCCGCAGTCGCGAACCGGAGGCACAGCCGGCCGGAAGGGACGAGCCGGATGAGCCTCACCGTGCTGATGAACGCCGGCCCGTGGCTGTCGGTGCCACCGCCCGGCTACGGCGGCATCGAGAACGTGATCGCCACGCTGGTGCCGGAGCTGCGGCGGCTCGGCGTACGGGTGGTGCTCGCCTCGGTGGGCAGCAGCACCCTGCCGGTGGACGAGCAGGTCTCGGTCTTCGCCGACGGGCAGTTCGCCGCGTTGCAGCGGCCGTACAACCAGGTCTGCGGGATCGCCCAGGCGCACCTGGCCGGGGTGGTCCGGGAGTTGCGCTCCCGTGACGACATCGACCTGGTCCACGATCATGTCGAGGCGGTCGGGCTGGCCACCCTCACCGCGATGGGGCCGGCGGGGCCGCCGACCCTGCACACCCTGCACTGGGACCTGGCCAAGCACCCGGCGCTCTATGGTGGCCTGGACGGCGGCGGCCGGGTCCGGGTCAACGGCGTCTCCGCGTCGCAGTTGGCCCGCGCCCCGTTGGCGCTGCGGGAGCACTCGGTGGGGCACGTGCACCTGTCCACGCCGCTCGCCGTCGACGCCGACCGGCGGCCGCGACCGGAGAAGGGCGAGCACCTGCTCATCCTGGGTCGGATCAACCCGGGCAAGGGGCAGGACGTGGGTGCCCGCCTGGCGCACCGGGTCGGTCTTCCGCTGGTGCTGGCCGGCCCCGTGGGCCCGTACCACCGGCCGGCCGACCTGGCCGCGGCCGGCGACGAGGCCCGGCAGAACCCGGACGTGCGGTTCTTCCTCGACGAGGTGGCTCCACACGTCGACGGTGACCTGGTCCGCTGGGTCGGCACCGTGGCCGGCCAGGAGCGCGACGACCTGCTCGCCAGCGCCCGCGCGTCGCTGTTCCCGCTGCGGTGGGAGGAGCCGGGCGGCACGGCGGTCGTCGAGTCGCTCGCCCTGGGCACGCCGGTGGTGGCCACCGCCCGGGGTTGCCTGCCGGAGCTGATCGAGCACGGCCGCACCGGGCTGCTCACCACCGACGAGGAGGAGTTGGACGACCTCGTCCTCGCCGCCGAGTTGCTCGACCCCGACGAGTGCCGGCGGGTGGCCGCGCAGCGCTTCACGCCCGCGGTGATGGCGCAGCGCTACGTCGAGCTGTACGAGCGGGTGCGGCAGCTGGCGAGCGCGCCGAGGTTGCTGCCGGCCTGATCGGTGGCGCGGCCGACCGGTTTGTCGGCCGCGACAGCGGGTAGCCGGCACCGCTCATGTCCGCCGCGCGACGAGGAGCCGGGAATGGTCGGACCGATGGCGCACTCCCGGGCGCGACCCAACCCGGCCGACGGCAAACCGCCGGTCCGTCGCGCGGCGGCGACGGTGGGGGTGCTGTTCCTGCTGGTCGGCGTGCTCGGCTTCGTGCCGGGGATCACCAGCGGCATGGACGCGCTGCGCTTCGCCGGCCACGACTCGGGCGCGTACCTGTTCGGCGTCTTCCAGGTGTCGGTGCTGCACAACCTGGTGCACCTGGCGTTCGGGGTGGCGGGTCTGCTGTTGGCGCGGACGGTCACCGGCGCTCGGGCGTTCCTGATCGGCGGAGGCGCGATCTACCTGGTGCTCTGGCTCTACGGGCTGGCGGTGGACCACGACACCGGAGCGAACGTGCTCCCGGTCAACGACGCCGACGACTGGCTGCACCTGGGTCTCGGTGTCGGCATGATCGCACTGGGCATCCTGACCGGCCGACCCCGTCCCTGACCTGGCGTTGCGGGGCGTGACCTGCCTCGCCCCGCCGTCGGTCCGGTTTGATCGGGAACGGCCTCGGGTAGTTGGCAGATCCGGACCCAGCAGCGAATTGAGGCGCCGATGTCGAGCGGGATCACCTGCGAGGTGCGTACCACCGCACCGGTGGCGGTCGTCCGGCTCACCGGCCCGCTACACCTGGGCACGATGCGCTCGGTGCACCAGGCGCTCAGCGACGCGCTTGTCGACCAGCCGGAGGCGCTGGTGGTCGACATGGCCGGCGTGAACGTGGAGGATCGCCTGGCGCTGTCCGTCTTCGCCGCGACCGCCCGCCGGGCCGAGGAGTGGCCGGCCGTGCCGGTGCTGCTCTGCGCCCCGTCGCCGGTCGCCGCGCGCTGGCTGGCCGAGTCGACCACGTGCCGGGTGCTCCCGGTCTCCGCGGACTGCGCGGAGGCGACCCGGTTGGCCGGCACGACGTCCACGTTGCGGATGCGGGCCCGGCTGGAGCCGGTGGCCGGGGCGTGCCGGCGGGCCCGGGAGCTGGTCACCGACGCGTGCGCCCGGTGGAACCTGCCCGACGCGTCCGGCCCGGCCGCGCTGGTGCTCAGCGAGCTGGTCGGCAACGTGGTGCGCCACGCCGGCACGCCCATGCAGGTGACGGTGACCCTGCGCCGGCCCTATCTGCACCTGGCGGTGGTGGACGGCAGCAGCGCCCAGGCCCGGGCGGGTGGGACTGACCTGCACGCCGAGGGTGGCCGGGGGTTGATGCTGGTCCGGGAGCTGACCCAGCGCTGGGGCAGCGTGCCGGCCGGTCGGGGCAAGGCCGTCTGGGCGATGCTGCCGGCGACCTGAACGCCTGGGGTGCTTGCCCCGGTACTGGCGATCTGACCGAAATTACCGCTGCTGGCTGGTTACATGGTGTGAGGGTGGGTAGAGCACGCCCGTCCTTTCTGCCGTCACGACGGGGTGAGCAGCCATGCCCAAGCGGGTAACCACAGAACCCGGTCGAGATCGGGGCCCGGCGATCCTGGCACCGGCCCGTTTCGGGGGTTTCCCGGGAGCGGTACGCACGCCGATCCCCGGCAACTCTTTGATCAAGTTCCTCGCCACGACCGACCACAAGCAGATCGGTCTGCTGTATCTGCTGACCTCTTTCGGGTTCTTCCTGCTGGCCGGGCTACAGGCGATGCTGATGCGCGCCGAGTTGGCCCGCCCGGGGCTGCAGTTCCTCTCCTCGGAGCAGTACAACCAGCTCTTCACCTCGCACGGCGCGGTGATGCTGCTGCTGTTCGCCACGCCCGCCGCGTTCGGGTTCGGCAACTTCATCGTGCCGATCCAGATCGGCGCGCCGGACGTGTCGTTCCCCCGCCTCAACGCGCTGGCCTACTGGCTGTACCTGTTCGGCGGCCTCATGGTGGTCGGCGGGTTCCTCGCCCCGGGCGGCTCGGCGGACTTCGGGTGGACCGCGTACAGCCCGCTCAGCAGTTACGAGCACAGCCCCGGTGTGGGCGCCAACATGTGGGTGATCGGCCTGGTCGTCTCCGGGCTCGGCACCATCCTCGGCGCGGTCAACCTGATCACCACGATCCTGACCCTGCGCGCGCCCGGCATGACCATGTTCCGGATGCCGATCTTCACCTGGAACATGCTGTTCACCAGCGTGCTGGTGATCCTGGTGTTCCCGCTGCTGGCCGCCGCGCTGTTGGCGCTCTCCGCCGACCGGTTGCTCAACGCGCACGTGTACGACCCGGCCACCGGCGGCCCGATGCTCTGGCAGCACCTGTTCTGGTTCTTCGGCCATCCCGAGGTGTACATCATCGCGTTGCCGTTCTTCGGCATCATCACCGAGATCATCCCGGTCTTCTCCCGCAAGCCGCTGTTCGGGTACACCGGGATCGTGCTGGCCACCATCGCCATCACCGTGCTGTCCATGACGGTCTGGGCGCACCACATGTTCGCCACCGGCCAGGTGCTGCTGCCGTTCTTCAGCATCCTCAGTTATCTGATCGCGGTGCCCACCGGCGTGAAGTTCTTCAACTGGATCGGCACCATGTGGAAGGGGCAGCTCACCTTCGAGACGCCGATGCTGTTCGCCATCGGCTTCCTGGTGACGTTCCTGCTCGGCGGCCTCACCGGGGTGCTGCTGGCCAGCCCGCCGGTGGACTTCCACACCCACGACACCTACTTCGTGGTGGCGCACTTCCACTACGTGGTGTTCGGCACCGTGGTCTTCGCCCTCTTCGGCGGCTACTACTTCTGGTGGCCCAAGATGACCGGGCGACTGCTCGACGAGCGGCTCGGCAAGGCGCACTTCTGGACCATGTTCATCGGCTTCCACGGCACCTTCCTGGTGCACCACTGGCTGGGCAGCGAGGGCATGCCGCGCCGCTACGCCGACTACCTGCCCACCGACGGCTTCACCACGCTGAACACGATCTCCAGCATCTTCGCGTTCATCCTCGGCCTGTCCACCCTCTTCTTCATCTACAACGCCTGGAAGTCCTGGCGGTACGGGGCGGTGGTGACCGTTGACGACCCGTGGGGCTTCGGCAACTCCCTCGAGTGGGCCACCAGTTGCCCGCCGCCGCTGCGCAACTTCGACCGGATGCCCCGGATCCGGTCCGAGCGCCCCGCCTTCGACCTGAAGTACGGTCCGCTCGTCGCCGATCTGGGCCGCGACCTGCCGCAGCGCACCACGAAGCCGCCGCAGCAGTTCTCCGACGAGCTGCGGATGGAGCACCACGCCCCGGAGTCGCCGTCCGCCGAGGGCGCGCACGGTGCCCGCGACGCGACCGACTACCAGCCGGCGCCGCGCTCCGGCGCCCGGCCGGTGGACGTGCCGGAGCCCGAGGGCGTCCGCCGGCCGAGCTTCGAGGAGAGCGACTCGCCGAAGGACGCCGAGGACACACCGAAGCCGCACGAGCGCTGGCGGCACCCGCACAGCGACGGCAACCCCGAAGAGCACTGACCAGGGGTACGCGCGCAAGGGCCGACACCCCGCGGGGTGTCGGCCCTTCGTTCGTCTGGGTGCGGTCAGTCCCGGGCGGGCGCCAGGCCGGCGGCGGTGAGCGAACGGCGTACCGCGGGCTGGACCCGGGTCAGCCGCAGCGGCACCCCGGTCCGCTCCGCCGCGTCCCGACCGGCCATCAGCGCGGCGATCCCACCCGCGTCGAAGCCACCCGCGCCGACCAGGTCGACGACCACCTCGCTGGGCTGGCCGGTGACCGCCTCCAGCATGGCCCGGCGCAGCTGGTCCGCGCCGTCGCGGTCGATCTCGCCGCCGACCTCGACCACCACCGAGTCGCCGTTCTGCTTGACCGAGATCCGGGTCTTGCCCGGGTCGGGTTCGGCGGCGCCGTTCTGCCAGGGCGGCGGCGCGTCGGCGAGCATCGCCTGACGCAGCCAGGTGAGCGCCCGCGACAGCAGCCGGGACACGTGCATCTGCGAGATGCCGAACCGGGCGGCGATCTCCGCCTGGGTCTGGTTGCCGTAGAAGCGCATCGCGAGGATCCGCCGTTCACGCCAGGGCAGTCGGTGCAGCAGACCGCTCACCGTCACCCGGTCGTCGACCGACTCCAACGCGTTGTCCGACTCGCCGACCAGGTCCCCGAACTCGGCGGAGCTCTCCCCACCCACCGGGGCGTTGAGCGAGGCCGGGCTGTAGCCGGCCGCCGACTCCAGTGCGGCGAGGATCTCCTCCTCCGGGGTCTCCAGCCGGGCCGACAGCTCGGCCACCGACGGGGCCCGGGACAGCTCGCTGGTGAGCGCGGCGGTGGCCTGGCCCACCTCGAGGATCAGGTCCCGCAGTCGGCGGGGCACGTGCACGCCCCAGGTCCGGTCCCGGAAGTGCCGTTTGATCTCGCCCACGATGGTGATCGCGGCGTACGCGGTGAACGAGCCCCGTTCCGGGTCATAGCGGTCGACCGCGTTGACCAGCCCCAGCCGGGCCACCTGCTCCAGGTCCTCCAGCGGCTCCCCCCGCCCCCGGTACCGGCGGGCCAGCCGTCCGGCGAACGGCAGCGCGAAGCGCACGAGGTCCTCGCGGGCCTCCCCCCGCCGCTCCGGTGGGAGCCCGGCGATCCGGGCCGCGTACGCCATCGCCGCCGCGTCGAGATCCTCCAGACCTCGATCGGTGGGTGGTGGTGTGGTCGTGGTCGTGCTCGTCTGTCCGAACATCCGCGCCTCCCTCAGGAAGGTCCCCCGCCCGGATCGGGAAACCGGTCGTGCGCGTGGTCGAGCCACGCACCGGGCCGGAAAGTGGGTCAGTGACTGGGATGCCAGCGGGCGACACCGCCTCTACGCAGCGCAATCAGGCCGTCGCAGCCAGCGATGTTCCCGCTCCGTAGGTACTCAATCACGGGACCCCGGGTTCGCGAGGATGTTTCGGCGTGCTGCGTCTCAGGAGACCAACAACCCCTGGTGGCCGCCGCTGTCGCGGAGCACGGCCAGCGCCTCGGCGACCCCCAGTGGGGGCGGCGCGGGCAGGTCGTACGGCTGAGCGCGCAGGACCTCGGTGGCCCGGCGGGTGGGCACCGAGGTGACCGGGTAGCCCCGGGCGGTGGTGCGGTCCAGCGCCCGACGCCGCCGGCCGAACCCGGCGACGGCCAGCCACTGCGGCAGCCCGGCCAGCGCTGGCGAGCGCACCCCGGGCGGCTCGGGCAACACGTCCACCGAACTGAACGCCTCGCTGCCGGCGAGCCACCACTCGGCCTCGTCGACGCTGCGGCGGGTGGCGTTCTCACACCAGTACGGCACCAGCCCCGCCCGCACCACCTGCCACGGATCGAGCAGTCGGCCGCACTCCACCACCAACCGGTCACCGGTCTTACCGGCGCGCCGCAACCACCGCCGGTACAGGTCGGCCACGCCCGCGCTGAGCGCCGCCGGCCGGGGCACCAGCACCCGGTGCAACGGGTGCTGGTGCCGGGCGGACCAGTCCCGGGTGGCCAGCTCGAAGCCCGAGTCGACGCCGTGCTCGGCGTACGCCGCCGGTATGGACACCTCCGGTGGCTCCCACCGGGTCGCGTCGCCGCCGGCGGAGCGCAGCACCTGCCGCAACGCGTGGCTGTCCGGGTGGAAGTCCACCGGGTCCAGCCCGCTGCCCGGGCAGCCGACCTGGAAGCTGTGTCCCGGCCCGCGCTCCAGCACCGGCCAGGTGCGCGCGTCGTGGACCAGCAGCACGGGGGCCTCCGGCACCAGCCGGTCGGCCAGGAACTGCGCGTACGCGGCCGGTAGGGCCCTCCACGCGGCGGTCAGCGACACGGTCGCCCCGGTCAGCGCCCCGCGGCTGGCCGGGCAGTGCACCTGGCGCAGGTGCAGGTCGGCGTTGCCGGCGAGCAACCGGGTGGCGAGTGCCGCGCCGTGCTCCACGGCGTCCGCCGGGCGGTCCACCCCGCCGTCGGACCAGTGCACGGTCATCTCGAAGCCGGCCGGCAGCCACGGCACGCCGAGGGCCACCGCGAGGTGCGCCGCGGCGCCGTGCGGAGAGCCGATCAGCACCCCGGGGTAGCGCCGGCGGGGGTACTGGTCGACGAACCAGCGGGCCACCCGGGCGGCGTCCACCTCGTCGACCTGGGCCACGGTGAGCGCGACCCGGCCGGCGGCGCGGGTGACCGCGGCGCGGCGTACCGGCTCGGGGGCGCCGGGGAACCGCGACGTCGGCCCGGTGTGCCCGAGGTCGGCGCAGTCGGCCCCGCGCAGCGCCCGGGCGGTGGCGGCGACCAGCACCCGGGCGGAGCTGCCCGCGGCCACGACCCGGTCGCCGGCGAGACCGGCGCCATCGGCCGTGAGCCCCTTGTGCACCTTGTGCACCGGCCCCACCTTGCCTCGTTCGCTCACCACGCGGCCCGGCTTCCCGTCCCGATGGGGTTCAAACGGGGCATCACCCACCCGGCGGCACATTCCGCTGGTCAGCGGGGTGCCTCGGTCATCGCCGGCGTTCCGCGACGATCGGCCGGAGTCGCGCTTGGTCGGCGGCGGAGGGCTCGGGTTTCGCCAGGGTTAGGACGGGCACTTCCGGGGCCATGCGCACCGACGACACCAGCGAGCCAGCCGCCGCCACGATCACCCCGTACGAGGACGGGCCGCTGCTGATCCGCGGCGACTTCGCGCTGGTCAGCCCGGACGGCGAGCGCATCGACGCGCGGCGGGGCACGGTGGCGCTGTGCCGGTGCGGCAAGTCGGCGCTCAAGCCGTTCTGCGACGGCACCCACAAGGCGATCAACTTCCGCGCGGGCACCGCCCGCGAGGGGTGACCCACGCCGGGCGTGGTCTGTCGGCTTCCTCTCCGCCGCAAGACCGGCACCACTGTCGACGGCGTGGAGGTGACAAGCCCCTCGGGTCAGACGAGCGCGGGCGGGGCTGGCGGGGCCACCGCGGGCAACGCGACAAGCGAGACCTTGGGCGGCAGCGCCGGCGGGGCGGGTGCGCGCAGCGAGCTGCGGCCGGCGGCCCAGCTGTCCAGCAGGTGCGCGGCGAACAGCCGGTCCACCGCGAGCCCGGCCGCCGCGCCGAAGAGCACGTCGGAGCCGAGGGCCGGCTCGACGCGGACCAGGCCGCCGCACATGTCGTGCGCGGCGATCTGCTCGTGCACCGCGTCGGCCTCGACGTGCTCGTCGTAGAAGCGGGTGGCCACCTCGTCGAAGCCGAGCCGGCGCAGTCCGTTGCCGTAGCGGCGGTTCGGCAGCGAGGAAGTCATCTCGAACGCGGCCAGGTGCCCGAGCAGCGCGCCGCGCAACCGTCGGTGCAGCCCGAACAGCGACATCACGTTGTTGGTCGCCAACGTCACCGCCGGCGCCACGTCGACGTGGGCGCCGTAGCCGGTGTCCAGCCCCAACCGGTCGAGGGTGCGTCGGAACAGCTCGGCGTGCATCCGGTCCAACCGCCCGTTGCCGTACTCGTCGGTCTGGATCTCCACGAGCGCGGCCTTGGCCGGGCCACCCAGGCGGGGCAGCGCCCAGCTGTGCGGGTCCGCCTCCCGCAGGTGGTAGACCGACCGGTGGACGACGAACTCGCGGAACTGGGTGAGGTCGGCGTGCCGTTGCAGCGTCGCGGCCAGCGCCGGCCCGTCGTCGGCCGCGACCAGCTCGGCCAGGCCGGCCGCCACCCCGGCGGCCGGCACCGGCGGCGCGCCGACCAGCCGACGCAGCGCCGCCTCGAAGACGCGTTCGCAGCGGCCGCGCAACGCCAGCAGTGTTGGCTGCCACTCCCACGACTCGTCCACCCCGAACCAGCCCCGGTAGTGCAGCTCGTAGCAGAGGAACAGCGTCAGCTGAAGGTCCTCGTCGGCGATCGGCTCCGCCGGGTCGAGGCCGACGCCGAGATCGGCCCGCAGGTCGTGCGGCGGGTGCCGCAGAGCCTCGACGACCGCCGCGGAGAGCGGACCCCGCTCCCTCGGCAGGGTCGCGGGACCGTAGCGGCGGTCGGCGGGCTCGGACATGGGACCTCCAGCGTCGTCGGGCCGCTACTGATGCCCTGGTCCAGAGTGACTAAACGAGATCGTCGGCGTTCGCGGTGACCTCCACCTGCTCGCGGACCTTCCGGGCCGGAGCGCCCTCGGCGTACAGACCCCGCAGGTCGGCGAAGGCGGGCTCCGGCGGCGCCAGCGACACCGCCGGGTCGACGACCGCCTCCAGTACGCAGGGGCGGTCCGCGGCGAGGGCCTCGTCCCAGGCCGCGCCGACCAGCTCGGGGCGGTCCACCCGCACCCCGTGCAGCCCCAGCAGCCGGGCCCACCCGGCGTACGGCACGTCGGGGCGGCGGTGGGTCGGGTCGGACGACGGTTGTCGCCCGCCACCCATGCCGTTCTGGTCCCGGTTGTTGAGCACCAGCACCACCAGCCGCGGGTCGCGCCACTGCTGCCAGAGGTGCGACACGGTGATCAGTTCGGCCAGCCCGTTGAGCTGCATCGCCCCGTCACCGACCAACGCGACCACCGGCTGGTCGGGGGCGGCGAGCTTGGCCGCCACCGCGTACGGCAAGGCGCAGCCCATCGAGCCCAGGGTGCCGCACAGTTGCGCGTTGACCCCCGGCGGCAGGGTGAGGTGCCGGGCGTACCAGTAGAGGACCGAGCCGACGTCGACGGCGACCGCTCCGGTGCCGGGCATCCGGGCGGACAACTCCTGGAGGACGAGCTGCGGGTTGACCGGGTCCGCGACAGCGGCGGCCCGCTCGGCGGCGACCTCCCGCCAGCGGTCCACCGAACTCTCCACGGTGGCGCGCCACTGCTGCTCGGGCCGAGCCCGCACCCGGCCCAGCAGCGCCCGCAGCGTCTCGGCGGCGTCACCGACCAACGGCACGTCGGCCGGGTACCGGGTGCCGATCCGGCGGCCGTCGATGTCGATCTGCACCGTGCGCGCCTGCTCGGGCATCGGGAAGTAATCGGTCCACGGGTCGTTGGTGCCGACCATCAGCAGGGTGTCGCAGCCACCCATCAGCTCGGCCGCCGCCGGGGTGCCGACCTCGCCGAGCACCCCGGCGTGGAACGGCAGCCGCTCGTCGAGCACCGGTTTGCCCAGCAGCGAGGTGGCCACCCCGGCGCCGAGCCGGTCGGCCATCTCGACGATCTCGGCGGCCGCGTCCCGACCGCCCTGGCCGACCAGGATCGCGATCCGCTGGCCCCCGCTGAGCAGCTGCGCGGCGGCGTCGAGGTCCGCGTCGTGCGGCAGGACCCGGGCCAGCGGCTCGCCGGGGGTCGCCGTGATCACCCCGGCGCCGTACGACTGCAGGTCGGGCACTAGCGCCTCCTGCAACTGGCGGGGCAGCACCACACAGGTCGGGCTGCGGGTCGCCGCCGCCGTCCGGAACGCCTGGTCCAGCAGCACCCCCACCTCGTCCGGGCTGCGGCCGTACCGGACGAACTGGTTGCACACGTCCCCGAAGAGCCGGCTCAGCCCGATCTCCTGGTGTGCGCCGCCGAGCGGCCCGGAGATGTCCTCCCCGACGATGGCGACCACCGGCTTGCTGTCCAGCTTGGCGTCGTAGAGGCCGTTGAGCAGCTGGACGGCGCTGGGCCCCTGGGTGGCGAGGCAGACCCCGATGCCGCCGGTGAACTTGGCGTGCCCGGTGGCCATGAACGAGGCGGTCTCCTCGTGCCGGGCCGGGATGAACGCCGGCTCGCCGCCGGTACGGTCCAGCGCGTCGACAAGTGGAGCGATCGCCTCGCCTGGGTACCCGAAGGCGCGGGGCACCCGCCAGGCCAGGAGCCGCTCCACCACGACGTCCGCGACCGTTCGGTCAACCATTGCCGCGCCCCGGTGTGCTGGGGTCGACGTAGCGCAGTACCGCGCCGACGCCGTCGGTCAGGTCGGGCGCCTCGTCGGGGCCGAGCACGGTCAGTGCCGCGTCGGTGCCGACCAGCGCCCGGACCAGCGCCGCGTCGGCGCGTACCCGCTGCGGGTCGGCCACCGACATGGCGGCCAGTTGCCCGGGGTCGACGGCGATCTCGGTGGGTTCCGCGCCGATCCACAGCTCACCGTTGGCCGACGGGTCGTCCACGATGAGCATCGTGTCGACCTGGTTGCGTTGCAGGGCGGAGACGACCGCGTCGAGGCCGCCGCCCACGTCCTCCTGCACGCCGAACTTGTCCAGCGCGGCGCTGATCCGCTGGTCGGCGATCTCCGCGATGGTCTGCACGGTGAGGTCGTCCAGCAACGTCAGGTCGGCGCCGGCGGCCCGGGAGCCGGCGTCGGTACGGACCATCAGGTCCTGCCAGCGCTCGGGCATCTGGGCGGCGATCATTCCGGTGGCCCGGACGTCGCCGGCCACCACCACCACCTCCGCGCCGACCTTCTCGGCCAGGTCGACTGTCGCCGCGGTGACGTCGCCGGCGTTGCGGTGCCAGGCCTCCATTGCGGCCTTCTGGTAGATGTCCTGGGACCAGCCACCGGGCTGCGGCTTGCGCAGCGGGAAGGTCTCCCCGCCGACGACGTGCGCCTTCCGGGGAACCCCACCGGCGCTGATGGCGATCGCGTCCGCGCCGGTGCGGTCGGCGAGCACGCGTACCCAGGCCACCTGCTCGCCGCGTTGGGCGAGCAGCGGCATCACGTGCGGCAACGGGCCGACGTGGGCCAGGTCGCGCAGTGGCGGCGCGGACAGGAACTCGGAGAGCACCACCCGGCCGTGACTGGCGAAGACCGCCAGGCCGTAGTCCCCGACCATCGGGTCATGACCCCGGACCACCCGGTCCAGCGCGGCGATGTTCGCCTCGCCCGCTCCCTGTTCGATCAGGCTGCGCTCCAGGGCACGCCAGCGCAGGTCCAGGGCGGGGTGGGCGTCCTCCGTGTCCGCGGAGGCATCCAGATACACCGAGCACCACGGCCCGGGACGGTCGTAGAGCGGGCGCAGGAAGGACAGCTGCATGCTCGACCCCTTTCCAGCTCGGCCCCCCGCTTACCCGGGTCGCCGGGGATGTCACCTCGCGGCCGTGAGCCCGTGACCAGGTTTCATTCACGTCGTTCAACCGAGGACGTCGATACGATCTGTGAACACAAGCGGACTCTCGGTGGTGGAGATGGACAGCGGACTCGATACCCGACGGATCGTGCACCCGACGGAACGAATCGTCACCGGGCGGCTGATCCGCCTGCTCGACGGCTACACCCGCGAGGTACGCATCGGTCAGCCGGTGCTGGTGGCGGTGCTCGCCGCGGCGGCCTTCGCCCGGCTGCCCGCCCTGCTGCTGCGCTCGCTCTTCTCGTTCGGCGGCGGCGGCACCCGGCGCCGCTGGAAGGAGCTGAAGCAGGGCCCCGAATATCTGGTCACGCCCGTGCGGCTGCGCAACACCGCCGGGCAGCTCTGCGAGGTGGAGCTGCACGGCCACCTGCCGCAGAGCGCCCTGCACCCGGCGGACCAGGTGCAGCTCACCCTGCGCCCGCAACGCGACCCGGAGCTGCCGCCCCGGATCGAGCGCATCGTCAACCTCACCACCGGGCAGTTGCTGACCCCGCGTACCGCGACGCTCTGGTCGCACCTCGGGCCGCCACTGCTGTTGCAGGCGTTCCTGGGCGCGCTGCTGCTGGCCGGCGTCGCGGCCTGCTCCGCACTGACCTGATCCGTGCCCGGCCCGGTCGGGGCCGGACGGTCCGACCGGTCAGGGCGGGCTCAGCCCAACCGGGGCGGACGGCGACTCAGCCCAACCGGCGCGGACGGCGGCTCAGCCGACCGGGGCAGGCTCGCGCGCGGCTTGCCGCTCTACGCCGAGCATTCCCCGGCGGCGGGCCCAGCGCTCGAAGGCCAGGGTGGCGAACGGCGGCACCGCGCTGGCCAGGGCCACCGCCGTGGCCAGCAGGCTCCACCGGTGCAGCCGGGCCACGGCCAGCACCAGCAGGACGTACGCGACGAACAGGCCGCCGTGGATCGGCCCGAAGATCTTGACGCCCAGCTCGTTGTCCGGCGGGCCGTACTTGACCAGCATGCCGACCAGCAGGGCCAGCCAGGAGCAGGCCTCGGCGATCGCCGCCGCGACGAACAACCGGGTCACCTTCTCGCGCATCCGCACGCCACCACCTCTCGGGCCGCCATGCTATCGGTCTGCTCTGGCTGGGCTAACAGGGCGGGCAGTTGGGTAGGAAAGGGTCCTCAGGTCTTCCCCCGCTCGCCGACCGCGTGCGAGGTTAGGGGGACCAGCGGTGACAGGGCGGTGACCATGGGCGAGGACGTCGGCGTGCGAACCTTCAGTCGAGAGGATCGAGCCCGCTATCGCGACAAGGTCCGCCGCTGCCTGGATGTTTTCGCCGAGATGCTGCGGGAGTCCCGCTTCGACCTCGACCGGCCGATGACCGGCGTGGAGATCGAGCTGAACCTGGTCGACGAGGCGTCGAACCCGGCGATGCGCAACGCGGACGTGCTGGCGGCCATCGCCGACCCGAGCTTCCAGACCGAGCTGGGCCAGTTCAACATCGAGATCAACGTGCCGCCGCGCCGGCTGACCGGCACCGGCACGGCCGACTTCGAGGAGTACGTGCGGGCCAGCCTCAACGCCGCCGAGGTGAAGGCCCGGGCGATCGGCGCGCACATGGTCATGATCGGCATCCTGCCGACGCTGCGTCCCGAGCACCTGACCGCCGAGACGCTGTCGGCCAACCCCCGCTACCGGCTGCTCAACGAGCAGATCTTCGCGGCGCGGGGCGAGGATCTGCCGATCGCCATCAGCGGGGTGGAACGCTTGGCGGTCACCGCCGACACGATCACCCCGGAGGCGGCCTGCACCAGCACCCAGTTCCACCTCCAGGTCAGCCCGGCCCAGTTCGCCGACTACTGGAACGCCGCCCAGGCGGTGGCCGGCATCCAGGTCGCGGTCGGCGCGAACTCGCCGCTGTTCTTCGGCCGGGAGCTGTGGCGCGAGACCCGCATCCCGCTGTTCCAGCAGGCCACCGACACCCGGTCGGAAGAGATCAAAGCCCAGGGGGTACGCCCCCGGGTCTGGTTCGGCGAACGCTGGATCACCAGCGTGTTCGACCTGTTCGAGGAGAACGTGCGTTACTTCCCGGCGCTGCTGCCGGTCTGCGATCCGGAGGACCCGGCGCAGGCCCTCGCGGCCGGGGAGGTGCCCAATCTGGCCGAGTTGCGCCTGCACAACGGCACCGTCTACCGGTGGAACCGCCCGGTGTACGACGTGTCGCGGGGCCGCCCGCACCTGCGGGTGGAAAATCGGGTGCTGCCCGCCGGCCCGACCGTGCTGGACACCATCGCCAACGGCGCCTTCTACTTCGGGTTGGTTCGCGCCCTCGCCGAATCGGACCGGCCACTGTGGTCGCAGATGTCGTTCAGCGCCGCCGAGGAGAACTTCACCAGCTGCGCCCGGCACGGCATCGACGCGCAGGTCTTCTGGCCCGGTCTGGGCTATCTGCCGGTCACCGAGTTGGTGTTGCGCCGGTTGCTGCCGATGGCGCATCACGGCCTGGACCGGTGGGGGCTCGACCCGGCCGAGCGTGACCGGCTGCTCGGCATCATCGAGCAGCGCTGCCTGACCAGCCGCAACGGCGCGACCTGGCAGGTGGAGACGCTGCACCGGTTGGAGTCGGCCGACCACCTGGACCGGCCGGAGGCGCTGCGCGAGGTGGTGCGGCACTACGTGGACCTGATGCACAGCAACCGCCCCGTGCACGAGTGGCCGATCCCGTAAGCCCTCGGGTGTCCCTTGTGGACCCCCACGCTCATCGAAGACTGCCGTAGGCTTTGGCGACTCGGACATCGATGATGATGGAGGGTTGCCGGTGGCCACTTCTGGAACCGACCGCGTCCCGACCCAACGGCCCGCGCAGCTGGCCCTGTCCCGTCGGCACATGCTCCGGATCGGCGCGGCGGCTGCCGGTGGGGCGGCGCTCGTCGCCGCGGCGGAGCCGGCGTTGGCGCAGGCCGCCGCTCCCGGTGATGCGAAGCGGGTCCTGCGGGCGCGGGCGCTGGCACCCGGTGACCGGGTTCGGGTCGTGTCGCCCGGCAGCACCCCCGACCCCACGAACATGGCCCGCGGCATCGAGATCCTGCGGAGCTGGGGTCTGATGGTCGAGCTGGGCAGGCACGTCTTCACCAAGTACGGCTACCTCGCCGGCACCGACGCGGAGCGGCTGGCCGACCTGAACGCGGCGCTCACCGACCCGGGAATCCGTGCCGTCTTCGCCGCCCGCGGCGGATACGGCACCCAGCGGATCGTCGACCAGATCGACGTCTCCGCTCTCCGCCGCGACCCCCGGGTGGTCGTCGGGTTCAGCGACATCACCAGCATCCACGGCAAGCTCTGGCGCGACACCGGCCTGGTCACGTTCTACGGCCCCATGGTCAACTGGAGTGACGCCCGCACCGGCCCCGAGTCGGCCGAGGCGCTGCGCAAGGCGGTGATGACCACCGAGCCCG
Organism: Micromonospora sp. NPDC007208; assembly: GCF_042869175.1. Taxonomy (NCBI): domain Bacteria; kingdom Bacillati; phylum Actinomycetota; class Actinomycetes; order Micromonosporales; family Micromonosporaceae; genus Micromonospora; species Micromonospora sp. NPDC007208. The sequence goes on from NZ_JBIAFG010000004.1 coordinate 287,413, forward strand.
TGACGATCACCAGGGACCCGGCCGAGACAGCGGCCTCCGTGCTGGTCCCGGGGCGGGCATCGGGGCCGCTGCTCGGCGGCTGTCTGACGTTGATCTCCACGTCGTTCGGCGCGGCGGACTCGCCGAAGTTCAACGACGCGATCCTGTTCTTCGAGGACGTGGACGAGGCTCCGTACAGCATCGACATGATGCTGACCGAGCTGCGCCGGGTGGGTGTGCTGTCCAGGGTCGCCGGGGTGGTCATCGGTCAGATCACCAACAGCGTCGGTGAACCGGGTGAGTGGGACGCGGCGGCCGTGCTGAAGGACCGCCTGTACGACCTCGGGGTGCCGGTCCTGGGCGGGCTCCGCCTGGGCCACGGCAACGGGCAGCTCACGGTTCCGCTCGGTTCGCGGGCCACGATCGACGCCGCGGCGGGGACCCTGACCGTGGAGCCGGGAGTCCGTCCCCGCTAGCCGCTTGGCTCGACCAGGGCTCGCCGACCGCTCGGCGCGCCTGTCGTTGATGATGGGTGTCATGACGTCAGTGGGCGCCCAGCGGGTGCGGGATGCGAACGGCGCGACGCACACTGCGGTGGAGCAGCGACTGATCGAGTCCGTCGCCCGCGGCGAGGTGCTCGACCTGGCCGGCGACGGGCCGGTCGACGAGGAAGCGATGCGCTCCTGGGGCGACGACCACGCGATCTCGGCCTCCGTCATCCGTGAGCTGGTGCGCGGCCGGCTGGTCGGCGAGCCCGACCCGCACGGCCTGCGGCTGCGCGGAGCCCGGGTCGTCGGCCGGATCGACCTGGAGAACGTCACCAGTGACCTGGCGCTGGAGTTGCGCGACTGCCTGCTGCCCGACGGCGTGAACCTTCGCAACGCCCGCCTGTCCGCGGTCGCCCTGAGCGGGTGCCGCATCGAGCAGGCGCCCGGCTCGACGGACCCGGCAGTGGAGGCCACGCGCTGTGCGGCCTGGGCGCTCTCGCTCGACGGGAGCACGGCGAGCGCTGACACCGTCGCCGCCACCATTCGTCTCGCTGCCGCCCGCGTCGGCACACTGGACTGCCGCGCGGCGCGGTGGGAGAACAGCAGCGGTCCGGCCCTGGACGCCGACGGCCTCACCGTCGACCAGAGCGTGTTCCTGAATGACGGCTTCACCGCCACCAGCGCCAGTGCGCGCGGCACGGTCCGGCTGCTCGGCGCTCACATCGGCGGCCAGCTCAACTGCGGTGGGGCACGGCTGGAGAACACCGTCGGCCCGGCGCTCAACGCCGACAACCTTCGAACCGCCCAGGACGTGCTGCTCCGCAACGGCTTCAGTGCCAGCAGCGCCAGCGAGCAGGGCACGGTCCGGCTCATCGGCGCGCACATCGGGTCGCTGAGCGCGGGCGGTGCGCGGCTCACGAACACCGCCGGGCCGGTTCTCGACGCCGACGGCGTCACCGTCGACCGGGACCTGGCCCTGGATCATGGCTTCACCGCCCGCAGCGCCAGTGGGTGGGGCGGCGTCGGCCTGGCCGGCGCCCACATCGGTGGGCTTCTGGCCTGCGGTGGGGCGCAACTGGAGAACACGGTCGGTCCCGCCCTCGACCTGAACGGCCTTCGGGTCGACCAGGACGTGCTCCTGGATGACGGGTTCAGTGCCACCAGCGGCGGTGACGAGGTGGTGGTGCTGGTGCTGGCCGGGACCAGGGTCGGCGGTGCTCTCCGCCTCGACATGGATCGGGTGGTCCGTACGACACCGGGCCCGCTTGTCGAGGTGGAGGGGCTCACCTACAGCGGGCAGCCGCGGCGGGCGTCACTGCGGCGCTGGCTGACCCTGCTGCGCGAGGACACGCCCCGTTACAGCGCCCAGCCCTACCAGCAGCTCGCCGCCGCCTACCGGGCCGCCGGCCATGACCGCGACGCCCGCACCATCCTCATCGCCCAACGCCGTGACCAGCTCCAGCGCGCCGGGCTGAGCGCCGCCGAACGCGCCTGGGGTCGCCTCATCGGGATCACCCTCGGCTACGGCTACCAGCCCTGGCGCGCCCTGCTCCTGCTCCTCGCCACACTGGCGGTCGCCGTCGCGCTCAGCGTCGTCGGCGGCCACCACGGCGGCCTCGCGCAGAAGGCGGTGGCCAGCGGAGCTGCCGCCGCCTGCACGAGCATCGACCAGATCGGTGTCGGCCTCGACCTCGGCGCCCCACTGCTCAGGACCGGCGCCCGGGATCGCTGCCAACCGACCGACACCGCTGCCGGTCAGACCCTCACCATCGCCGGCTGGATCCTGCAACTGCTCGCCTGGAGCTTCGCGACCCTCTTCATCGCGGGCTTCACCAGCGCCGTCCGCAAGACCTGACCCCACGCTGCCCTGCCCGCGCCGGTTGCGGCGGGGGCGGTGCTCAGCCGCGCGGGGTGGGAACACCGAAGAGATCGATGATGCCGGCGGGAAGCTGGGCGAGCAGGTCGTGACGCTCGTCGTCGTTGAGCGCCTCGGCGACGGTCCGCAACACCGCCTGGGCGTGTAGACGCACCTGGTCCGCATCCGCGACCTGCTCCCGGTCGCCGACGTGTTTCAGGAAATCACCGATGTCCCACCGGCGGCCCTGCGGATTACGGGTGACCGACGCGTCCAGCCGGTCCGGTAGCTGTGCCGCCAGGTTGTCGGCTTCCTTTCCGGCGAGCCGTTCGCCGAGCACCGACAGAACGGCCTGTATGGACCGGACGGCCTCGTTCTCCCCGAGGCCCGCGCGCCGCCGTACCGTGGCGATCATCTGCTCGTACTCCATGACCCGCTCCTTCCGTCTCCTCGACCGGCCGTCAGGCCCTGCCGGCGGACGAACGGGGCGAGTTCCCCGGCTCCCTGCCCGCAAACGGGGTCACGCGCGGATCCGGACTCCCTGCCATCGGTGGGCGGGGCCTCGCAAAACGTGCCAGTCACGTCAGTCGGGTTGCCCGCTGAGCCAGGTCGGGCGCGCGTCAGCCTGCGGTCGGCGCGTCCCACGGGGACGGATCGTCGCGCAACCGGCTGTAGAGATAGCCGTCGCGCCACTGACCGGCCCGAAACTCGCTGGCCCGGATGACGCCCTCAAGCTGGAAGCCGGCCTTCTCCAGTGCGCGCTGCTCGGCCACGTTCTCCGGATGGGTGCCGGCCTGGATGCGCTGTGCCGGGCTGTGCTGGAAGAGGTAGTCGCAGAGCAACGCCTGCGCGCGCCAGCCGATGCCCCGCCCGCGCCAGGACGGCAGCAGGACGATGCCGATCTCCCAGTACGACGCCCGTCCGGCGTAACGGCCGGAGCGGTAGCTGACGACGCCGGCGGCAGCCCGTTCCTGTTCGACCTCGACGACGAGCCGCCCGTCGTCCTCACCGAGGTAGCCGTCGACGGCGAACCGCCGCGCCGGCGCCCCAGCATCCCGGAAGCCGGCCCAGTCCAACCCGATCAGGCCCGGCTCGGTGCAGAACCGCCGGAATATCGCCAGGTCGGGCTCGGCAACCGGCCGCAGCCGGACGGTGAGGTCGGCCGAGCCCGGCGTCGAGGTGTCACCACTGTCCATGACGACACGCTAGCCGCCGGGCAACGGAAAACGCGCCCGGCGACCGCCTGGCCGAAACGGTGACGGCCGGCAAAGCTGCCACCCGGTCAGACCTTGAGCAGCACCTTCGTACAGTCGTCCTGCTTCTTTTGGAAGATCTTGTAGCCCTTCGGGGCGTCGCGCAGCGGCATCCGGTGGCTGACGATGAAACTCGGGTCGATCTCGCCGCGCTGGATGCGCTCCAGGAGCGGTCGGGTGTAGCGCTGGACGTGGCACTGACCGGTCCGCATGATCAGCGACCGGTTCATGAACGCGCCCATCGGGAACTTGTCGACGAAGCCGCCGTACGCGCCGACGACCGAGACCACCCCGCCGGAGCGGCAGGCCAGGATCGCCTGCCGCAGCGCGAAGGGCCGTTCCGTCTCGACCCGCGCCACCTGCTTGGCCCGGTCGTACGCGTACATGGCGGCGTTGCCGTGGTGGCCCTCCAGGCCCACCGCGTCGATGCACGCGTCGGGGCCCCGGCCGGCGGTCATCTCGTTGAGGGTGTCCAGCACGTCGACTTCCTCGTAGTTGATCGTGTCGGCGTCGATGTGCTCCTCGGCCAGCCGCAGCCGGTACGGGAACCGGTCGATGATTATCACCCGCTCCGCACCGAGCAGCCGGGCGCTGGCCGCGGCGAGCAGCCCGACCGGCCCGGCACCCCAGACCGCGATCACCTGCCCGGGCTTGATGTCGCACATCTCGGCGCCCATGTAGCCGGTCGGGAACACGTCGGCCAGCAACACCGCCTGGTCGTCGCTGATCTCGGCGGGCACCTTGACCGGGCCGACGTCGGCGAACGGCACCCGGGCGTACTCGGCCTGGCCGCCGGCGTAGCCGCCGAGTAGGTGGGAGTAGCCGAAGATGCCGGCCGGCGAGTGCCCCATGATCTTCTCGGCGATGCCGGCGTTCGGGTTGGAGTTCTCGCAGACCGAGTAGAGGCCGCGCTGGCAGGACGAGCAGTGCCCGCAGGCGATCGGGAAGGGCACCACCACCCGGTCGCCGGGGGCGAGGTTGCGGACCTGCGGGCCGACCTCCACCACCTCGCCCATGAACTCGTGGCCGAGGATGTCGCCCTTGCGCATGGCGGGGATGTAGCCGTGGTAGAGGTGCAGGTCGGAGCCGCAGATCGCGGTGGTGCTGATCCGGACGATCGCGTCCCGGGCGTTCATGATCTTCGGGTCGGGCACGTCGATGACCTTGACCCTGTCGGTGCCCATCCAGGCGGTGGCCTTCATTCTCGGTCCCTTTCGGAGAGCTCGGGCGGTCAGCGGCGGGACGCCGGCAGCGGCTGGGCGGGGCGCTGCATGGCCTGGTGGCGTAGGGAGATGCCGTTGGGGCTGCCCTCGGAGCGGACGACCTCGCCGGTCTCCAGCACCTGCTTGAACCGGCGCAGGTCGTCACGGACCTGCTGCTCGGGTTCCTCGCCGAAGAGCTTCGCCACCGCTCTGCCGACCGCGCCGGCCGGCGGCGCGTAGCGCAGCTCCACCCGCACCTCGGTGCCCCGGTCGCCGGGCGCGGGCACGAACCGGACCCGGCCGGCGTTCGGCACCCGGGTCCCCGGCAGCGAACGCCAGGTGATCGACTTGTTCGGCTGGTCGTCGATGATCTCGGCGTCCCACTCGACGCGGTGCCCGGCCGGACCACGGGCGATCCAGTGTGAGCGGCGTAGGTCGTCGGCGCGTACGGACTCCAGGTGCGCCATGAACCGGGGCAGGTTCTCCATGTCCCGCCAGAACCGGTACGCCTCGGCGGGCGACCGGTTCACCGTCACCGCGACCTGCATCCGGATCACCCGGGCGCGGGCCCGTCCAGCCCGGCTGACGCGTACGGCGGCGAGCACGTCGACGGCGGTGATGCCGGCGATGGCGAGGGTGGTCAGCGCGACCCGACGGCGGCGTTCCCCGCCGCGGTCGGCGAGGGCCCGACCGAGCAGGGTGAGGTCCATCGCGTCGCCGGCCACCCGACTCCAGGCCCAGCCGGCCGGGCGGCGGCCGCTGAGCAGGCCGGCGGCGCTGCCCAACTCCCGCAGGCCGATGGCCGGAAGCACGGCCCGCGCGGTCGGGGCGTCGTCCACCCCCGTCAGCCGTGCGATGGGTCCGGGCGCGACCAGCGCACCCACTCCCAGGGCCAGGCTCAGCAGGCCGAGCGTGCTCGGCAGCGTCGCCGGCACCGGTCCGTCCAGCTCCGGCAGGAGCACAGTGTCGACATGACTCATGTCCGGTCCCTTCCGGTGGGCGTCGCCGCCGGTCCGCCGGCGGAGGCAGCGGTTGTCCGCCCCCGTGACGCTATGTCGTAGAGGTGCCGTATGCGCCAGGTTCGGCGCAGAACGTCCGATGCGGGCTGCGGGGACGGAAACGCGGCGCCGACGGCCGACATATTCTGGCCGGCCACCGGAACCTTCTCCCCCGCCCGTTGGTGGGAGTGGTGGAGAAGGGGGGTGGCGGTGTCCGACGGCGATCTGATCTCCGAGCTCTACGCCGGCTGTTTCCGACGCCTGGTCGTCCAGCTGTACGCGGTGACGGGCGACCTGACCGAGGCACAGGAGGCGGTCCAGGAGGCGTTCACCCGAGCGCTGATGGCGCCGGGGCGGTTCGCCGGGCTGGAGAACCCGGAGGCCTGGTTGCGTCGGGTCGCGGTGAACTGGGCCCGCAGCCGGTTCCGCCGCCGTCGGATGCTCGACGGGCTGCTGCGCCGCATCGGTCCGCCGCCGGCCGTCGCCGACCACTCCCCGGAGCACCTCGCCCTCCTCGCGGCGCTGCGCGTGCTGCCGGAGGGGCAGCGACATGCGCTGGCCCTGCACTACCTCGTCGACCTGCCGGTGGACGAGGTCGCCGCGACGCTGGGCGTGTCGTCCGGGACGGTGAAGTCCCGGCTGTCACGGGGTCGGGTCGCCCTGGCAGCGCTGCTCGCCGACACCGACGCTACGGAAACCGGGAGGATCGATGTCCGGTCATGAGTTCTCCGGCTTCGACGTGGACGCCGTCACCGAGGCCGTCTCGCAGCCGTCCCTCGACGAGCTGCGAAGCAACGCCCGATCGCGACGGCACCGGTCGGTCGCGACGGTGACGACCGCACTGGTCGCACTGGCCGCGCTGGCGGTCGTACCGCTGCTGGCTGAGCCGGACCGGGCCGCGCCGGCCGACCCTCCGACACCGTCGGGTGCGCAGTTCAGCCAACTCACGCTGACCGGGCCCGACTCCGGGGTCGACGTGCGGCAGGACGGCTGCGTCGTGCGCTTCGCCTACACCGGCGACGGCGGCCGCAGCTGGTCGGACTGGGACGCGGCGCGCTTCGAGGGCACCCGATGTACGGCCGGCACCGCCGCCGGGACGCCGGGCAGCGGCACGGACTTCTTCGTACTCGGTGAGCGGTCCTACCTGGTCACCGACTCCGGGCTGGCCCACATCTCCACCGACTACGGCCGCACCTGGCAGGACGCGGCTTCGGCCATCGTCGCCGTGCCCACGTTCCCGGCGACGGCCCGACCGGTCCTCTGCGGGTTCCGCTGTGCGCCGGTGTCGGAGCCGCTGGCGGTGGACCCGTCGAGCGGAACGGTGTACCGGCTCACCGCCAGGGCACCCTCGTGGCGTCCGCTGTTCAGCCTCTACCCGGCAGCGGACGGCAGCATCTGGGCCACGTACCGGATGGGGAGCACCCAGGGATCGACCGTCGCCCGCAGCGCCGACCGAGGCGCCACCTGGACCACCTGGGAGGTGGGCGACGACCGGGACGTGATCGCGGCGGTCGGGATCGACGACCAGGAAGGGTACGTGCTGACCGCACCGACGGCAGGTGGCGGGGTGCGGCTGCTGCGGACCACGGACGGCGCGAAGACCTGGACGGACACCGGTGCCGAGCTGTCGGATCAGATCCCCTACGACCTCACGGTGGGGTCGGACGGATCCCTGCTGGCGATCACCGCCGGTGGGGGCACCGAGCCCGACCGCCGCGCGCGGTTGCTGGTCAGCCGGGACGACGGGCGGCACTTCACCGTCGCCCGGGAGTACGGCCGGCTCGTTGGTTCGGTCAGTGTCGCGCCCGGCTACGTTTGGCTCTTCGGGCGGGACGACGGGTCGACGGGCGAACCGGACCACGTCCTCGTCACCACGGACGCGACCACCTGGACCCGCTTCTCGCTCGCACCGTGAACAAACGGGCACCGTGCGGCGTTAGGAGTGACCCGCAGCGGGTAGCCGGCATCCGCTCTGACCAGCGCCCGAGGAGGTGGGATGTCGGCGACCAGTGCCTTCTTCGAGCGGTTGACGGTCGCCGGCCAGGATCCCCGGTTCAGCAATATCTGCGGGAGCGTGCGATTCGACATCCGCGACGGCGGCCACCTGGAGCAGTGGATGCTGGACATCGATCATGGCCAGATGCGGGTGACCCGAAGCGGTGGCCCGGCCACCACGGTGATCCAGGTGTCCGCGCAGCTCGCGGAGGCAATGGCGCGGGGCGAGGTGAACGGGCTGGCGGCGATCACGCGGGGGGAGATCATGGTCGACGGCGACCTCGCCCTGGCGTTGCGCATCGGGCGGTTGTTTCCGCGAGAGCCCGGACGGCTTCAGCGCAATGACCCCGACAACGGACGTGACCGATGAGGGACATCGCGGGCACCGCGGCGTGCATCGACGGGAACACCTTCATGGTGTCCGACGCCAGTGGCGACGTGGAGTCGTCCCCGAGCACCCCCGTCGGTCTCTTCGCGGCCGACACGCGCTTCCTGTCCCGCTGGCGGCTCACCGTCAACGGCGAGTGCATGACCGCGCTGTCGGTGGACGACAGCCAGTATTTCGAGGTCACGTTCTTCGTGGTGCCGGGCGCGGCGGTGGACTACGTGGAGGCCGACGTGTCGGCCATTCGGCGCCGGCGCATCGGCCCGGACCTCACCGAGTCGCTGACGATCTTCAACTACGGCGAGCGGGACATGACGCTCGACGTGCGCCTGGAGGTGGCCGCCGACTTCGCCGACATCTTCGAGATCAAGTTCGACATCGGTGACAAGACCGGCGCGTACTACACCCACGTCGGCGCGGACGAGTTGCGCCTGGGCTACCGGCGCGGCACCTACCGACGTGAGGTCGTCGTGTCGGCGAGTGAGCCGGCGGAGTTCGACCCGGGCGGCCTTCGGTTCGCGGTCCGGCTGCGTCCCGGGCAGCAGTGGTCCACCCGGTTGCAGGCCGCCATGCTGGCGCTGCGCCCGGACGGCGTCGACCTGCGCGAAGCCCTGCGCGCCCTTCGGCCGGACGAATCCACCCTGCCCACGAGCGTGCAGGCCTGGGTCGCGGCGGCTCCGACCCTGGACACCGACAGCGTCGCCCTCCAGCAGGTCTACAAGCGCAGCCTGGTGGACCTGGCGGCGCTGCGCTTCGCCCCGCTCTCGCTCAGCGGCGCGAGCGTGCCCGCGGCCGGGTTGCCCTGGTTCATGACCCTGTTCGGGCGCGACAGCCTGTTGACCTGCCTGCAGACCCTGCCGATCACCCCGTCGTTGACCCCACCGACACTGCGGATCCTCGCGTCGCTGCAGGGCGCCCGGACCGACGACGTGTTGGAGGAGGACCCCGGCCGGATCCTGCACGAGTTGCGCTACGGGGAGTCGGCCGCGTTCGAGGAGCAGCCGCACTCCCCCTACTACGGCACGGTGGACGCCTCGCCGCTGTTCGTGGTGCTGCTCGACGAGTACGAGCGCTGGAGCGGCGACACCGCGCTGGTGACGGAGTTGGAGCAGGAGGCCCGCGCCGCCCTGGACTGGATCGACAGGTACGCGGACCTGACCTCCACCGGCTACGTCTGGTACCAGCGACGCAACCGCGCCACCGGTCTGGACAACCAGTGCTGGAAGGACTCCTGGGACAGCATCTCCTACGCCGACGGCCGGCTGCCGGGCTTCCCGAGGGCCACCTGCGAAACCCAGGGGTACGCCTACGACGCCAAGATCCGAGGGGCACGGCTGGCCCGTACCGTCTGGGGTGACCCTGCCTACGCCGAGCGGCTGGAGAGCGAGGCGGCGGCCCTGTACGAGCGGTTCAACCGGGACTTCTGGCTTGAGGACCGCGGCTTCTACGCCCTCGCGCTCGACCACGACGGCACCCCCGTGGACAGCCTGTCGTCCAACATCGGGCACCTGTTGTGGAGCGGCATCGTGCCACCGGAGCGAGCGCCCCGGGTGGTCGAGCACCTGATGGGTCCGGCGCTCTTCTCCGGGTGGGGGGTGCGGACGTTCGCCGAGGGGCAGCGGCGTTACAACCCGCTCGGCTACCACAACGGCACGGTCTGGCCTTTCGACAACTCGTTCATCGCCTGGGGTCTGCGCCGTTACGGGTTCAGCAACGAGGCGGCCCGCATCGCCGAGGGCATCCTCTCCGCCGCCACCTACTTCGAGGGTCGGCTACCCGAGGCGTTCGGCGGGTTCGACCGCAACACCACCCGGTTTCCGATCCGGTACCCGACCGCCGGCAGTCCGCAGGCCTGGTCCAGCGGCGCCTCCATGCTGCTGATCCGCACCATGCTCGGTATCAACCCGCACGATGACCACCTGGCCGTGGACCCGGCGCTGCCGGCCACCTTCGGGCGGATCGCGCTCCTGGACATCCCCGGTCGTTGGGGCAAGCGCGACGCGTTCGCCCGCCAACGCCCCGACCAGCTCTAGCGACACCGTCAGCCGACGGTGAAGCCGCCATGCCGGCCCACCGCACGCGCTCCCGACAGAACCACGGGCCGGCGGGGTTCAGAGCGAACCGACGGCAGGCCCGGCGGCGCGGAAGGTGCGCCGGTACGCGTCCGGCGGCACGCCGACGGTGCGGTGGAAGTGTCGGCGCAGTGTGGCGGCGGTGCCCATGCCGGCCGCCTCGGCGATGACGTCGATGCTGTGGTCGGTGTTCTCCAGCAGCTCCTGGGCGCGGCGGATCCGCTGGGTCGACAGCCACAGCAGCGGGGTGGTGCCGGTGGCCGACCGGAAGTGGCGGGCCAGGTTGCGCGAGCTCATGTTCGCCTGTCGGGCCAGGTCCTCGACGGTCAGCGGCCGGTTTAGGCGGGCCAGCGCCCAGGGGAACAGGGTGGTGAGCGGGTGGTCGTCACGGGCGGGCACCGGGGTGGTGACGTACTGGGCCTGACCACCGGCGCGGTGCGGTGGCACGACCAGGCGGCGGGCGACGGCGTTGGCGACCGTCGAGCCGTGGTCGCGGCGGATCAGGTGCAGGCACAGGTCGATCGCGGCGGCCTTGCCGGCGGAGGCGAGCACGGTGCCGTTGTCGACGTAGAGCACGTCCGGGTCGACCCGTACACGGGGGTAGCGGGCGGCCAGCGCCTCGGTGTGGGCCCAGTGCGTGGTGGCCCGCAGCCCGTCGAGCACGCCGGCGGCGGCCAGCACGAACGCGCCGGTGCACAGCGAGACCAGCCGGGCACCCGAGCGGTGGGCCGCGCGGACCGCGTCGAGCAGGTCGGGGGGTACGTCCGCGTCGACGTCCTCGACCGACGGGATGATCACGGTGTCGGCGCGGGCGAGGCGGTCCAGCCCGTCGTCGGGCGCCACCAGGAAGCGGCCGATCCGGACCGGGCCGGGGCCGCAGACCACCACGTCGTACCAGGGGTCGGCCAGGCCGGAGGGGTCGTGGGCGAAGACCTCGCAGGCCAGGGCCAGCTCGAAGTGCAGCATCCCGTCGGTGGCGGCGATCGCGACACGGGCCATGTCCGAAACTGTACGGGGGTTGGCGTTTCCGACACTGGTCGGTCGCCGGCCGCTGGGTGAGGCTGGTCCCAGTCGATCTTTGAGGGGGCAGCAATGGGCCACATCGTGGCGGTTGTCGGGGCGTACGGGCACACCGGACGGTTCGTGGTGACGGAGGTGCGCGAGCGCGGGTTCGACGCGCTGCCGGTGGGCCGCGACCCGCGCCGGCTGGCGGCGTCCGGGCTCGCCTACCGGGTGGCGTCGGCCGACGATCCGGCCTCGCTCGACGCGGCGCTGGCCGGCGTGGACGCGGTCATCAACTGCGCCGGCCCGTTCGCGTCGACCGCCGCCGGCGTGATCGAGGCCGCGCTGCGAGCCGGGATCCCGTACGTGGACGTGGCGGCCGAGATCGAGGCCAACCTCGACACGTTCACGCACTTCACCGAACGCGCCCGGGCGGCCGGTGTCGCGGTGGTCCCGGCGATGGCCTTCTTCGGTGGGCTCGGCGACCTGCTCGCGACGACGGCGATGGGCGACTGGACGTCGGCCGACGAGGCGCACGTCGCGTACGGACTGAGCAGTTGGCACCCGACGGCCGGGACGGTCGCCGCGGGCGCCGTCTCCCACGAGCGCCGCGCCGGCCGCCGGGTCCGCTACACCGGAGGCCGGTTGGAGTACCACTCCGGTGCGCGGGACCTACCGAGGATGGACTGGGACTTCCCCGCGCCGCTGGGCCGGCGCACCGTCCTCGGTGGGTTCACCATGGCCGACGTCGTGACCATCCCCCGTCACCTGGCCATCCCCGAGGTCCGCACGTACATGAGCGTCGACGCCGCCACCGACCTGGCCGCCGCGGCGGCGCCGGTCGCGGTCGACGAGGCGGGCCGATCGGCGCAGACGTTCACGGTCGACGTCATCGTGCGTCGCGGCGACACGCGCCGCCGCGTCGTGGCCAGCGGCCACGACATCTACGCGGTCAGCGCGCCCCTGGCCGTGGAGGCGGTCCGGCGCATCCTCGACGGTCGGACGAGGACGAGCGGCGTGGCCTCCGCGGGCGAGATGTTCGACGCGCCAGACTTCCTGCGCGCACTGTCACCAGCCGTCGCCGTCGAACTGCTCCGGGACTGAGGAATTCGACCGCAATTCGTTACGCGAAATTCGTAATCAGTGAACCGGAACGCGGGGACCGGACTTAAAAGAAACTTAAGGCTGTACGAGCGAAAAACTGTCATTCCGAGCCGACGCGCTGGCAGCCAGGGCAGGTGCCGAACGGCCTCCTTAATTCTTTCCCCGCGAGTTGATGCAGGCCCCTGACGTGCACATACTTCCTTCAACAGGAGCTTTGTCACCGACTCGAAGGAAATCACTGGTAATGCGGACTACCCCCGCGCATGTCGCGCCGCCGGACCGGGCGCGAAAGCGTCGTCGTCTCGCCCGCATCACGCTTGCCTCCGCGGTCGTCGCCGCGCTGGCCGGCAGTGGCATCTACATCGCCGGCGCCCAGGCCGAAGAGGTCGCCGTGCCCGGCCGGGTGCAGGCCGAGACCTTCGCGGCGCAGTCCGGTGCGCAGACCGAGGGCACCGGCGACGCCGACGGCGGCCGGAACGTCGGCTGGCTGGCCAGCGGCGACTGGCTGCGCTACGACGGTGTGTCGCTGACCGGCGTCGACCTGACGGCCCGGGTCGCCTCGCAGAACGCCGCCGGCGGCACTGTCGAGTTGCGCCTCGGCGCGCAGAACGGTCAACTGCTGGCCAGCTTCCCGATCGCCCAGACCGGTGGCTGGCAGAAGTGGAAGACCGTCACCGCGACGGCGTCCGCCGTGCCGGCGGGCCCGCAGACCGTCTTCGCCGTCATGAAGAGCACCTCGACGTCGGACTTCGTGAACCTGAACTGGTTCACGTTCGGCCCGGTGACGGGCACGTCGGGCACGCCGAGCACGTCGGCTGCCCCGGTCCCCTCGGCCACGCCGAGTTCCACCGCGTCCGCGTCCCCGTCGACGTCCGTCCCGCCGAGCGCGCCGGCCGGCGGCTGGGTGCCGGTCGACCAGGCCAAGTGGAGCAGGGAACTGGCCGCCTTCAACGCCATCACGCCGAAGGCGGTGCCGCCGGGCACCACCCGGGTTCCCGAGTTCCACACCGACTGCGGCGTCGCGAACTCCGCCCCGGACGACCCGATCGTCCTGCCTGGACTCTCGGGCGCCTCCCACATGCACACCTTCTTCGGCCCGAAGATCGACGCCTTCACCACGACGGAGAAGCTGTTCTCCGCGCCGAACACCTGCAACGCCCCCGGGGACAAGAGCGCCTACTGGACCCCGGAGCTACGCAAGGACGGCAAGGCCGTGCCGATCAAGAGCATGCGCATCTACTACGGCTCGCGGGTCAAGGACCCGTCGACCGTCAAGCCCTTCCCGCCGGGCCTGGTGGTGGTCGAAGGCGACGCCAAGCGGCAGGTGGACACTCCGAAGAACGCCGGTAGCAACCAGTTCTGGTGCGCGGGCAGCGCCGAGATCGGCCGCAGCGCCGACGGCAACTGGCCGAGGTGCGCCCCCGGCGGCAACCTGATCTTCCAGCTCGTGTTCAAGGACTGCTGGGACGGCAAGAACATCGACTCACCCGATCACAAGTCGCACATGGGCGACCCGGTGAACGGCGTCTGCACCGGCAAGTACCCGGTGGCCGTGCCGGACCTCTCCTTCATGGTCAACTACGAGTCGCTGGGCGGTGACGGCCTCAGCCTCTCCTCCGGCAAGCCGTCCTCGATGCACGGCGACTTCATGAACGCCTGGGAGCCGGAGCGTCTCGGTGACCTGGTGAAGTCCTGCCTCAACCAGAACGCCAAGTGCGGCGTCGACACGACCTTCGCCGGCGGCTGACCACCGCCTCCGTTGTCGGCGGACGGCCCCCACGCTCAGGCGAGGGGGCCGTCCGTCATCGCACCCGGCGCGACCACGCCACGATGGTCAGATGACCAGCTTGAATCCAGCCGCCTTGCACGCGTCGGAGATGTCCTTGCCGGCCTTCTCGAAGGCCGGGTTGTCGGCGGCGGTCGCCGGGTCCGCCGCCGCAGCAGCCTTGGCCGCCTCCGCGCCGAACGCCCGCAGGGCGGTGGCCACCTTGCCGTCGCCGGTCGAGGCGACCGCGACGATCTTCTTGTCCAGGTCGCTCAGAATCTTCTGGTAATCCGCCGGCGAGTCCTGGCCGGTCATGGCGACCTTCACCAGCTCGGCCTTCATCTCGTCGCTGGCCTTCTTCGCCGACTCACAGAGTTCCTTGTCACTCGCGGCGCCGGCCGCGGGTGACGAGGCGGGCGTGGCGGCGGAGGTGGCCACCGCGGACGGGGCCGCGGACGTGGCAGCGGGCGTGGCGGGTCCGGCGGTGGTCGCCTTGTCACTGTCGCCACAGGCGGCGAGGGCAGTCGTAACGGCAAGGATCAACATGACGGAAGCAAGACGGGAAGATTTCACGGACGCGGACGATAGTCGAAGCCCAAACGATGATCAATTCGCGCGACGCCGCACCGATTCTGGTCGGCTCCACAGGGTGTGGTCATGGTGAACCCTCGTCGCGGAGGGCGAGAATGGAGGTCGCCGTCAGTGCGACGGCGCGGTCCTCGTCGTGCGACAGGTCCGTGAGGGCGCGTGTGGCGAGGCTCCCCGGGATGTCCGCCAAGGCCTCGGTCAGCCGTCTCCGTGCAGACGGTGCGACGCCGCTCTGCCCGAGGCAGGCCACGAGCCGGGTCGTGATCTGGTCTGCCAGCGCGGGATCGGCCGCCAGCAGGCTCAACGCGTCGGCGGCGTCGACGTCCTTGGTCTCCTCGACGACCATGCCGATCAACGTGGGAAGCGCGTCCGCCACTCCGCGTGCCCCGAGCGCCAGAGCCGCGTACCCGCGGACCACGAGGTCGGGGTGCGCGAGGGCGTCCCGCAGCACGTCGGTCGCCGCAGCGTGCGGAATCTCGGCGACGGACTGGACGGCACGCCTGCGTACCTCGGCTTCTGGTGAGCCGAGGCCCTCGGCCAGCAGCGCCACCCCGCCGTCGCCGGACTGCGCCAGCGCCCAGCGCAGGGCTCCGGCGACGTTCGGGTCCGACTCGCTCAGCACCGCCTCGACAAGTGCCTCCACCGGCACCGGACCCTCACCGACCGAGGACAGGGCGGCGCGCTGGCGGGTGCCCGCGCTCTCCGACCCCAGTGCCCGCAGGAGCGTCACGACCTGAAGGACGTCCTCCCAGTCGGCGGGGTCCGCGGCACCGATCCGGCGGAGTCGGGTGAGCAGCTCCATCTCGTCCGCGATGCGGAGTCGCGTCCGCCGGATGAGGTCGTCGACGAGTTCGGCGGGTGTGAAACCGGGATCATCGAGCGCGCGGCGCACGTCGCGTAGCGACAGGCCCAACGAACGCAGGCTCTCGACGTGGAAGATCAGCCGGATGTCCCCCCTGGTGTACTCGCGATAGCCGGAACCGGTGCGACCGGTGGGCCGGATCAGCCCGAGCGCGTCGTAGTGCCTGAGCATGCGGGCGCTGACGCCGGACCGTCGCGCCACCTCACCGATCAACACCTGGCGTCATCCCTTCTCTCCCATCGGGCCGAGGGCGACGACGCGCTTCGCCGCCTCGATCGCGAACTCGAACCCGGCATCCGGATCCTGCCTCAGCCGTTGTGTGGCGACCGCGTGCGCGCGTACGCGTGGGTCGAGATCCGCCATCGCGGCGCGCAGGACCGGCATGACCACCTCGCCGAGCGCTATGAGCGCCCGGCTGAGGCTCAACTGCATCTCCCGCCCGCCCCGCCCGAACTGTGTCGACAACACCGTGGCCAACTCGGGCTCGCCGCCGAGGGGTACGAGCGCGACCGCTGCGCGCCAGGCGCTTCGCGCCACCTCGTCGTCGGCGTCGGTCAGCAGCGCCCGAGTGATCGCCGGCCAGCCTCGCCGGTCCCCGATCTTGGACAGCGTGTGCAACGCCTGACTTCGGGCCTGCGCACGCTCCGAGCGGAGCTCGTCGGTGAGGTTCGCGACGGTCAGTTCGGGTGGGTGGCGCAGGAGTGCCCAGGTGAGCATCTCGCGTACGGAGAACTCGGGCTCGACCGCGCAGCGCTCGATGAGCGTGTCGATGAGCTGCGGGTCAGGGGTCGTGCCGGCCGTCAGTGCCGCGCGCAGCCGCACCGACGAGTCGCTGTTTCCCAGCCCGCGGAGAACCCTCATCGCGTTCGTGTCCTGTTTCGGCGTGGTCATCGGAATCACCCCTTCCGCCCCAGTGAAGACCTTGTCACTGTGTCAAGGTCAACCCGTCCATGCTGTTGCTCGCGTGGCGAAGGAGCAGGGGCGATTCACCGTCGCCTGCTGACCACGAGAGGGCGAAAACCACTGTGGACGGCGGCCTGGTAGGAAGAGCGAATCGCCTACCCTCAGGGAGATGATCGTGGCACGTTCCCACCTGTCCCGCCGTTCGCTGCTGTCCGCCGGTGGCGCCGCCGCCGTGGCGCTCGGCGCGGCCGCAGCCAGCCCTTCCGCCGCTGCCGCCGCACCAGCCGACAACCCGGTCGATACGCCGACCGAGGCGCTGCGTCGGCTGCAGGCCGGCAACCGGCGGTTCACCTCCGGTCACGGCCGGCACCCGCACCAGAGCCTGGCCGACCTGCACCGGCTCGCCGCCGGCCAGCACCCGTTCGCCATCACCGTCGGCTGCGCGGACTCCCGGGTGGCCCCCGAGGTGCTCTTCGACCAGGGGCTCGGTGACCTGTTCGACAACCGGGTGGCCGGCAACATCGTCGACGACCTGCTGCTCGGCAGCGTCGAGTTCGCGGTGGAGGAGTTCGGCAGCCTGCTGATCGTCGTCCTCGGCCACGAACGTTGCGGCGCGATCACCGCCACCATCGACGCCATCCACACCGGCGGCACGGCACCGGGGCACATCGGCACCATCGTGGACGCCCTGCGCCCGATCGTCGAGCCGGTGCTGGACCAGCCCGGCGACCCGGTGGAGAACGGTGTGCGCGCCAACATCGCCGCGCAGGTGCGGGCGCTCAGCGCGCGCAGCACCATCATCGCCGAGAAGGTGCACGAGGGCGCGCTGCGCGTGGTGGGCGCCCGCTACGACCTGGACAACGGGCAGGTCTCGCTGGTGGCCTGAGCCCGTCACCCGATCCTGGGCAACCCGGGCGGCGACGCTGGTCGGTCATCCACCGACACCGACCAGCGTCGCCGGTCGCGTCGCGGCAGCCGGGTGCGGCGGTAGTAGGACCACCCGGCCAGCGGCAACGCGACCGTCCAGGCCAGCAGGAGCGGGAGGCCGATGAGAACGCCGGTCGGGGTGAAGATGTCCTCCGCGCTCGACTCGGCCAGGTCTGCGGTGAACTGCCAGGGCAGGGTCGCCGAGTAGCCGATCATCAGGGCGGATCCCAGTACCGTCGGCGTCAGCGGCAACCACGGTGGCACCCGACGTCCGCGCAGCCACGGCACCCACCGGGGGAAGACCACACCCCAGTCCTTGATGAGTCCCAACGCCAGGAGGCCACCGAGCCCGGCGAGGACGCACAGCAGACCCAGGTAGAACGCGCCGGCCGGCAGGCCCAGGAAACCGTCCACCGGGTGGTCCCCCACCCCGGGCCCGCGACCGTGGTACCACTCACGGAACGGACCGGGATTGGCGAACAGCGGGATGCCGAGGATCCACGGCACGTGCAGCGGGATGAATCCCAGCACGGGGGCGATCCACGCCACGTGACCGGCTCGGCGGGCCCATGGCGTCTTTTCGTCACGACAGCGCGTGTGACGAAAACACTTCCCGGCGGCGGGCCATGCTCCCGAGGCTGGACACCATGAATGTGACCCGACTCGACCGACCGGGCGACGGTCGTCCACAGTCCTCGCCCGGGGGCGCCTCCGCCCGAATCACCGTCGTGGACGCCCTGCGGGGCAGCGCGCTGCTGCTCATCCTGCTGGTGAACATCGCGTTCTTCAGCTCCGGGTACGAGTTCCACCTCGTCGACGACCCGACGCGCGGCGCACTCGACCTGCTGATCGCCGGCGCGGTGGAGCTGTTGTTCGCGATGAAGGCGTACCTGCTGTTCGCCTTTCTGTTCGGCTACAGCTTCACCCTGCAACTCGACTCCGCGGCTCGGCGCGGTGTGGCATTCCGTCCGGCGTTCCTGCGCCGGCTCTCCGGGTTGTTCGTTCTCGGTGTGCTGCACGCGGTGCTGCTGTTCCACGGCGACATCCTCACCACGTACGCGCTGCTCGGACTGGTGTTGCTCGCCGTGCGCCGGATCGAGCCCCGCACCGCGCTGATCGCGGCGGCGGCCATCATCGGCGGCATCGCCGTCGTGGTCGGGCTCGCCGCGGTCCTGGGCGCCACGCTGGTTCCGGACGAGGCCGCCGCGGTCGACGCCGGCGCGCGCTCGACGCTGGCGCTCGGCGGTGGCCTCGGTGACGTCGTCCTGGAGCACCTGCGGTCGATGCCGGCGATGGTCGGCGGCCTTGCCGTGCAGGGGCCACTGGCGTTCGCGGCGTTCCTCGTCGGCCTCGCCGCCGGCCGGCACCGGCTTCTTGCCGCCGTGCCCGCCCACGAGGACCTACTGCGCCGGTGCGAACGGGTGGGGTATCCGATCGGTCTGGCCGGCGCCGTCGTGTTCGCCGTCGGTGGTGGCACGGCGAACCTGACCGGGCTGATGGTCAGCATCGTCACCGCGCCGTTTCTGGCCGCGGCCTACGCCGCGACCCTGCTGCGCCTGTTCACGCGGCGACCGCGTGTCGCGGACGCGTTCACGCCGGCCGGGCGGATGGCCCTGACGAACTACCTGGCCCAGTCGCTCGTGTGCGTGCTCGTCTTCACCGGTGTCGGGTGGGGCCTGGTTGGCCGCACCTCGCCGGCACAGACACTGCTGATCGCGCTGGTGATCTTCGCGTTCCAGCTGGTGGCCAGCGCGTGGTGGCTGCGGCGGTTCCGGTACGGCCCGGTCGAATGGGCGCTGCGCGCCTGGACCCACCGGAAGCGCCACCCCAACTAGGGTGCTGACATGGTCGATCGGCGCCAGGTGATGAACTTCCGGGTCCGCGCCCAGCAGCTCGACCGGGCCGAGGGCACGCTCGCCGACACCGCCGTCCTGGATTTCGGGGTGCAGAACACCGGTCCGGACGGCGCCCGGTGGGCGCTGGCGGTGCGCGGGGTCGACGTGACCGCGTTGTCCGACACGGATCTGGTCCTGCTGTGGACCGTGCGGGGCGCGCCCCACCTCTACCGCCGGGCCGACGTGGCGAAGGTAGCGGCCGCCGTCGAGCCCTTCTCCGACGCCGACGCGGGCAAGCGCATCTACGACGCCGCCAAGCCGTTGAAGGCCGCCGGCATCGACAACCTCACGGCCCTGGACGAGATCGCCGACCGGATGCGGACCGTCGTCAGCACGCCGACGGTCAAGGGGGAGGTCTCCGGGCGCCTGGCCACCATGCTGCCCGAGCCGTATCTGCGGTTCTGCCGGCCGTGTAACGCCACGCACCTCTACGAGATGCCGTTCCGGCTCGCCGCCGTACGGGCCGGACTGGAGTTGCAGCTCGACACCTCACCTCCGGTCCTGCGGCGCATCACCGGGTTCCGGAAGTCGGCCGCCCCGGGTGACCGGTTCGACCTCGTGCGCGCGTACCTTCGCCTGCTCGGCCCGGCGACCCCGAAACAGGTGGCCGACTACCTCGACGCCCCGGTGAGGGATGTGAAGGCGCACTGGCCCGACGATGTGATCGAGGTGACGGTCGACCGCGAGGTGCGCTCACTGCTGGCCGCCGACGAGGAGGCGCTGGAGTCGGCCGACGGCACCGGCACCCGCCTGCTCGGCCCGTTCGACCTGTTCCTGCAGGCCAAGGACCGGGCAACGCTGGTGCCGGACGCCGCCCACGCCAAGGAGCTGTGGCCGGTGTTGGGTCGTCCGGGCGCGGTCCTGGTCGGCGGCGAACTGGTTGGCACCTGGCGCCCTCGCAAGTCCGGCAAGGCGTTCACTGTCGCCGTCCAGCCGTGGCGCCGACTGTCGGACGCCACGCGTATGGCCGTCACCGCGCAGGCCGAGCGCCTCGCCGCGTACCGCTCCGTCTCCCTCAGCGGCGTCGACTTCGGCAGCTAGCCGTCAACAGCGCTCACTCCACCGCCCAGGCGACTGCGGGCGGGTGCACCCGAGCGCAGATCGGCTCACCGGCGGCATCGGTCAACCCGACCCGGCCGACAAGCGTTCCGTTGCCCTCGTGGGCGGCGCGCAGCAGTTCGGTCGGTACGTCGGTGAACATCAGCTTCGCTCGTCGGAACATGGCGAACCCGTCCTGGGTCACCGCACCCCAGCTCAGATACAAAAATCGTGCCCCGGGACGGCCGTGCACCCAGGGGCCGCCGACGTCGAGCGCGCCGTCGATCTCACGGCTGGACACCTCGAAGGACCAGGTGACGCTGGCCGCGTCGGCCGGCACCTGATCGACCACCTCGGCCTTGCGCTGAACCCCGACGTGTACGTTGCCCAGCCGCACGGCGTCGGCCTCCGCACCGGGACGCTGACCTGGGAAATCGGTGCCGTCGATCCGGATCCGCATGCCGCCGACTCTAGTCAGTCGGCCGGTTGCGCGGCGGTGTCGTCCTCGCCGTACTCGCCGCGGATGGGCAGGTAGTAGGCGGGCAGGAACGCGGCGATGATGGCGACGCCGGCGATCGGCACGAACGCGCCGACGAGGATCCCGCCGCCGATCCAGACCAGCGCGAGCGCGAATCGGCGACTGATGGCCCGAGCGCCGACGGGACCGAGGCCGGGGTCCAGCAGTTTGGCGCGGCGGAGGTGGGCCCACACGATGTTGAAGAGGGCGGCCGCCGTCCACAGTGTGCCGCCGTAGACCACGACCGACGCGCGCAGCCCCTGCTCAGCCCGCAACGCGTCGGCGAGCAGCGACGTGGAGAACGGCAGGAACGCGATGACCATCAGGAGCAGCGTGTTGAGGAACAGGACCCCTCGGTCGACGTGCCGAACGTGGTCGAACATGACGTGGTGGTTCACCCACACCTGCCCGATGAGCAGGAAGCTCAGCGTGTACGCCAGGTACGACGGCCACAGTGCACCGAGCCCCTGGACGAGGTGCCCGAAGTCGTGGGGCGGTTGGATCTCCAGCACGAGAAGCGTCACGGCGATCGCGAAGACACCGTCGCTGAAGGCCAGCAGGCGGCCCGGGCTACGGGTGAGCCGTGAAGTTTCCCTTTTGGGAGGCACGCAGCGAATTATGCTATAGGTCCGCTTTCATTTATCAGCAACGCTGACGGCTGCCTTACGCAGGTAGGTCTCGGCCAACTGGCGAAGGCGCGTCCGGTCGAAGCTGTCCCCGTGGCCGGGATGGACGACGGACACGTCGAGGTCGACGAGGAATTGCATGCTTCGCCGGTACGCCCGCCGCCAAGATCCCCGCCTCGGCGGGGTGGGCGGCCCGGTCACCGAACTCTGACGCCCCGCCGACGTGATCCAGGTGCGCGTGGGTGAGCACGACCAGCGGATCGCGCTCGAACAGGCCCGGAATCGCCTCCCGCACGGCGACGACACCCAGCCCGGCGTCGATCACGACGTCCCGATCGGTGCCCCGCAGCCACCAGAGGTTCGCCGACAACAGTTCGTTGACGTGCGGTTCCGAGATCCGGACGACGTCGCCGTCCAGTTCGACCCACGTGTACCAGTCGACCATGTCCGAGAGTCTGCCAGCGCGACGATGCCGCTTCGACCCCGCGAATCACGCTCCGGGGCAGGGAAGAACTCAGATGATCGCGAACAGACGGTCAGCGGGGTCCACGACGGCGGCCAGCACCGCGCCGGGCACGAGGGCCGGGTCGGTCGCGCGGATCGTGTCCGCCTCGAAGGTGGCGAACCCCGGCCCACTGATGCGCAGGTGGAGTTCCAGCTCGGGATTCTCTCCAGCCAGGTGGTTCGCCACCGCGAGGACCTCCGCCGTCGCGGCGACACCGGCGGCGGACAGTCGACGCGCGTCGCGACGTGAGCGGCCCACCACCCGCCAGCCGAAGACGCCGAACCCGACACCGATGGCTGTCGCCAGGACGCCTCCGACCAGCAGACCCCAGAAGTCGCTCGACGATCGCGGCGGGTCCAGCGTCACGGCGACGACGAGCAGGACCGGTCCGGGTAGGCAGATGACCAGGAACAGGAGCCGGGAGAGCAGTGCGCCGATCGGACCGACACGCGCTTCCGCTTCGCGAGGGGCACTCGTCACCCTCGCACGGTAGTGCAGCGGCACCGAAGGTCACTCCACCGTCCGGGCGACGGCGGGAGGGTGAACCCGTTCGCACCGGCCGGCCGGGTCGCCCGATCTTCCGGTGCCGACGAGTACGACGTGAAAGACTCGCCCGGCTGGCGGAAGGGGCGGGGATGCAACCTACCTGGCTCGTAGCGCTCTCGTGGGCTTCGCTCGCGGTCGGCGTCGTCAGCTTCGCGGTCGTCCTGGCCGACACCTATCTCCGCGGACACCGACAGCCCGTCCGGGTCATGGAGATCGTCTGGCTGGTGACCGTCCTCTACATCGGCCCGGCCGCCGTCCGCCTCTACTGGAACTGGGGACGGCCCGAGGCGTTCTCTCGACGGCGGCAGGAGGGTCGACCGCGACGACCCCGCCGGGGCCTCGTCGTCACCCACGTGTCCCGCTGCGGCGCCCACTGCGCTCTCGGCTTCATCATCGCCGAGGTCGCCCTGTACGCGGTGAGATTCGACCCGGCGGAGGACCCGCTGTGGGTCGACTACGCCGGCGACTACCTGATGGCGGTGACGATCGCCGTGCTCTTCCGGTACTTCGCCGGGCCAGGTCGCAGCCTGACGAAGGTCTGGCACGCCCTGTCTAACGTCGGCCGGATCGAGCTGCTGACCATCACCGCGTTCGAGGTGGCGCTGTTCGTGTGGCTGACGCTCGCGCATCGCGTGGTCTTGCCGGAGCCGCCGCTGCGACCCGACGGCCCCACGTTCTGGTTCGCCGGTCAGCTCGGGCTGATAGCCGGGTTCCTCGCGGCCTGGCCGACCGCCTCCTGGCAGCTCGGCCGGGGGCTGAGAATCGAGCCGCGCCAACTCCCCTACGACTGAGCGGGCCCGGCCGCCCCGACAAAAACAAGCGGCAAGGAGATCACTCCCCCTGCCACTTCTAACATATATCGCACCTGGGGGCTTGCCGCAAGACCCCGGTCGTGGCGCACAATCGGCGGCCGGACCAGCACAAACGAGGTAACGGGGGCGCGACGTGAGTGTGTTGTCGATGGACGGAGACCGCGGCGACCGGGCACCGCTGTTGGACCTTCGAGAGGTCGACGAGACGCAGGTGTCGGTGGTCGGCGGCAAGGCCGCGCACCTGGGCGCGCTGTCCCGGATCGACGGCATCCGGGTGCCGGCCGGGTTCTGCGTGACGACGGCCGCCTTCCGGAAGGTCATGGCGCAGACGCCGGGAATCGACGAACGGCTCGATCTGCTGTCGCGCCTCGAACCGGACGACCGGGAAGGGATCCGCACGCTCAGCGCTGAGATCCGCCGAAGCGTCGAGGAGACCGCCATACCGGACGACCTGGCCGGCGCGATCACCGGCGCGCTCGCCCGGTTCGGCGAGCAGGCCGCCTACGCCGTGCGGTCCAGCGCGACGGCGGAGGACACGCCGACGGCGTCCTTCGCCGGCCAGCAGGACACCTACCTGAACGTGGTGGGGCCGGAGGCGATCCTGCGGCACGTCAGCCGGTGCTGGGCGTCGCTGTTCACCGAGCGCGCCGTCATCTACCGCCTGCGCAACGGCATCGACCACCGCACCGTCCAGATGGCTGTCGTCGTACAGCGGATGGTTTTTCCGGATGCCTCCGGCATCCTGTTCACGGCCGACCCGGTGACGGGCAACCGGAAGGTCGCGACAGTGGACGCCAGCTTCGGCCTCGGCGAGGCCCTGGTGTCCGGCCTGGTGAACCCGGACGTCTACACGGTGCGCGACGGGGAGGTCGTCGCCGCCACGGTCGCCGCCAAGCAGCGTGCCGTCGCCGCCCTGCCGGGCGGCGGGACGCGCGAGGTGGCTGTCGACAGGCAGCGGCAGGAGCAGCCGGCACTGACGCAGGCCCAGGTGGTACGGCTCGTACGGCTCGGGCGACGGATCGAGGCGCACTTCGGCCGCCCGCAGGACATCGAGTGGTGCCTTCTCGACGACGACTTCCAGATCGTGCAGAGCCGGCCGATCACCACGTTGTTCCCCATCCCGGCGGCCGCCGACCAGGAGAACCACGTCTACCTCTCGGTCGGTCACCAGCAGATGATGACCGACGCCATGCGGCCGCTGGGGCTCTCCATGTGGCAATTGACCGCCATGGCCCCGATGCTGCAGGCCGGCGGGAGGCTGTTCGTCGACGCCACCCGGCTGCTGGCCTCGCCCACGAGCCGCGCCGGCTTCCTGACCATGGCGGGCAAGTCCGATCCGCTGATGAGGGACGCGCTGGAGACCCTGATCGACCGCGGAGACTTCGTTCCGACGCTCCCGGACGGCGGCGGTCCCGGCGGGCCGACGACCGGCGGCGCGTCCACCTCGACCGAGACCGACCCGGCCGTCGTCACCGAGTTGATCGAGCGCAGCGGGGCGTCCATCGCCGCCCTGCGACGCGACATCGCGACGGTGACCGGTCCGGCGCTGTTCGACTTCCTGTTGGAGGCCTTCCAGGAGCACAAGCGGGTCCTCGGCGATCCGCTGAACATCCAGGCGATCATGGCCGGCATGGAGGCCACCTGGTGGCTCAACGACCGGCTGCACGAGTGGCTGGGCGAGAAGAACGCCGCGGACACCCTCACCCTCTCCGCCCCCGGCAACGTGACCTCGGAGATGGGGCTGGCGCTGCTCGACGTCGCCGACGTGATCCGTCCGTACCCGGAGGTGGTGGCGTTTCTGCAGGGCGCCGCGGACGACGGCGTCGCGCGCGACGACTTCCTCGACGAGCTGCCGAAGGTCCCGGGCGGGGCCGAGGCGCGCGACGCCATCGAGGCGTACCTCGACCGGTACGGCATGCGCTGCGTCGGCGAGATCGACATCACCAGGCCGCGGTGGAGCGAACGACCCAGCACACTCGTGCCCGTGCTCCTGGACAACGTCAAGCTCTTCGAGCCGGGCGCGGCCAGGCGGCGCTTCGAGCAGGGCGAACAGCAGGCGCGGCAGAAGGCGCAGGAGGTGTTGACGCGCCTGCGGGCGCTGCCGGACGGGGAGCAGAAGGCCGACGAGACCGCGCGGATGATCGACCGGGTGCGGGCCTTCACCGGCTATCGGGAGTACCCGAAGTACGACATCATCAGCCGCTACTTCATCTACAAGCAGGCCCTGCTGGCGGAGGCCGAACGCCTGGTACGGGCCGGCGTGCTCACCGCGACCGACGACGTCTTCTACCTCACGTTCCAGGAGTTCCACGAGGTCGCGCGCTCGCACCGGGTGGACGACGAACTGGTCCGGCAGCGCCGGGAGGCGTTCCGGTCGTACCAGGCGCTCACCCCGCCCCGAGTGCTGACCTCCGACGGCGAGACCATCACCGGCGCGTACCGACGTGACGACGTGCCGGCCGGCGCCCTGGCCGGTGTGCCGGTCTCCGCCGGCACGGTCGAAGGACGCGCCCGCGTCATCCTCGACATGGCGCAGGCCGACCTCGAAGCGGGTGACATCCTCGTCACGGCCCACACGGACCCCAGTTGGACGCCCCTGTTCGTCGGCATCGCCGGGCTGGTGACGGAGGTCGGCGGGTCGATGACGCACGGCGCGGTGATCGCACGGGAGTATGGTCTGCCGGCTGTCGTCAGCGTGTTGGACGCCACCCGGCTGATCCGCGACGGGCAGCGGATCCGCGTACACGGCAGTGACGGGTACGTCGAGATCCTGCCCTGACCGACGGCACCTCAGGAGGAACGACGATGACGGTTCCCGTCCGACGACTGGCGACCGTGGTGGCCACGGCGGCGACAGTGGTGTCGTTGGCGGGGTGCGGCGGCGGGGACGCCACCGAGACGCGGACGACGCCGAGCCCGCAGGTGACGCTCGCCCCGTCGCCGGCCACCGATCAGGAGTTCCGGCAGTTGGAGGAGCAGTTCGCTGCGCGGCTGGGAATCTACGCCGTCGACACGGGCAGCGGTCGCACGGTGGAGTACCGCGCCGACGAGCGGTTCGCGTACGCCTCGACCTGGAAGGCCCTCGCTGCCGCCGAGGTGCTCGACGGCACCACCGACGCCCAACTGGACCGGGTGGTGCGGTACTCCACGCAGGACCTGGTGGCGCACTCCCCCGTCACCGAGAAGCACGTCGGCGAGGGCATGAGCCTGCGCGCCCTCGCCGACGCCGCCGTGCGCTACAGCGACAACACGGCCGGCAACCTGCTGCTGCGCCACCTCGGCGGGCCGGCGGGGTTCGAGTCGAAGCTGCGCGCGCTCGGCGACACGGTCACCGAGGCCGCCCGCTACGAGACCGCGCTGAACGAGGGAACACCTGGCGACAAGCGGGACACCAGCACCGCGCGGGCCCTGGCCGGCGACCTCCGGGCGTACACCGTGGGGGTTGCTCTGGAACCGGCGGACCGTGACGTGCTGCGCGGCTGGCTGCGGGGCAACACCACAGGCGCGGCGCTGGTCCGCGCCGGGGTGCCGGCCGGTTGGGTGGTCGGGGACAAGACCGGGACCGGAGGGTACGGCACCCGCAACGACATCGCGGTGCTCTGGCCGCCCGACCGGGCCCCGATCGTCCTCGCCGTGCTGTCCAGTCGCGACAAGAAGGACGCCAGCCCCGACGACGCCCTTCTCGCCCAGGCCACCCGGGTCGTCGTCGCCCAGCTGTGAGCGGCTAGGCGGGCTGGTAGGTGAGGAGGACGACCCCGGAAGCGAAGGGTTCGGCGGACACCAACTCCAGTCGTGCCGGCGGCTGACCACCGGCGAACAACGGCTTGCCCTGGCGGAGGAACACGGGATGCACCAGGAGGTGCAACTCGTCGATGAGCCGGAGGTCGGCGAGGGACCGGACCAGGGTGAGACTGCCGTAGACCACGATGTCACCGCCGGGCCCGCGCTTGATTTCGGTGATCTCGTCCGGGTCGAGGCGGGCGAGCCGTCGGGTGTCCGTCCAGGTCGCGGTGTTACCCGAGGCGGAGACGACGATCTTCTCCAGCTCGTCGAGGCGTTGGGCGTACCCCCGTACGTCGTCGGGCTGGTCGGGGTCCTGGGCGGTCCGCGGCCAGTGGCCGGCGAAGTCGGCGTGCGTGATCCGGCCCAGCATCAGGCTGCCGGCGTTGTCCACCAGGGCCCGCTCGTACTTCTGCAGGTGGTCGTCGACCAGGAGCCAGTCCATCTCGTCGTCAGGGCCGGCGACGAACCCGTCCAGGGTGGTCCACATCGACACGACAATCTTGCGCATCTCTCTCGTCCTCCGTGATGGTGTGGTGAACCCCGGGCTGGTTACTGGCCGCCGCTGAGCGCGGCTCGGACGGGTTCCGGTGTGCGGGCCGGGAACCGCTCCTGGAAGTCGACGACTCCGACCCAGGTGGGGCGCAGGCCGATCCGGACCATCCGCAGGCCCGGTTGGTCGATCGCGGTGAGGTAGGCGTTGCCCACCTCGTCGCCCATCCCGGCGCGCTGGATGGTGGCGTACTCCGGCAGGACGCCCTCGACCTCCGCCAGGGTGACCTTCCCGCGCAGCATGAGCACCTCGGGAAGGCCGTCCGTGGTGTCGATGCAGACCGCCACGTCCGGTCGGGCGCTCAGGTCACGGATCTTGTAGTTGCCGGCGAACGCGCCGACGACCAGCTCGTCGCCGGTCCAGAGGAAGTTCACCGGGATCAACCGCGGCGTGCCGTCCCTGCCGGTGTAGGCGAGGCGTGCCACCAGGGACGCGGCGAGCAGGCGTCGGGCCAACGGGGTGTCCAGCAGCTTCACGTCACCTTGCGGCAGGCTCATGAGAACCACGCTAGGGGGCTAACTCCTAAAGAACAAGTGCAACTCCTGAATTAGGATCCAGGTAGGGTGGACGTCATGAGCGGCCTGCGTAGTTACGGAGATCCGTGCGGTGTCGCGCGTGGACTGGACATCATCGGCGAGCGGTGGGCGCTGCTGGTGGTACGCGACCTGCTGCTCGGCCCCCGACGGTTCAACGACCTGCTCGGCGGCCTGCCCGGCGTGAGCCCCAACGTGCTGAGCCAGCGGCTGCGCCAGTTGACCGAGCACGGCGTGGTGCGCCGACGGGACCTGGGCCCACCGACGCGGGTCCACCTCTACGAGCTCACCGAGTGGGGCCGCGCCCTGGAGCCGATCCTCCTGCAGTTCGGCCGCTGGGGAAGTCAGTCCCCCCAGTCACCCGACGGCGCTCTCGGCATCGACTCCCTGCTGCTCAGCATCAAGGCGGCCTTCGACCCGGCGCGGGCCCGGGAGCTCGCCGGCAGCTACGCGTTCCACATCGACGCCGACACGTACCTCGCTGACGTCGCCGACGACACGGTGCAACTCCGGCGCGGCACGGCGTCCGAGCCCGACGCGGCGCTCAGCACCGACATCGGCACCCTCCGGGCCGTCTGCGGCGGAGAGATCACCATGGCGGCGGCGGTCGAGTCGGGCGCGCTGCGGCTCACCGGCGACGAGGACGCCAGGCGACGCCTCACCGACCTGCTCCTAACCCCGTTCACCCCCGCACGCTAACGCCCACCCACCCCGCCGCCCGTCCCGCCCCGGCCGCCCCGGCCGGCTGGCCCGCCCCGGCCGGCTGGCCCGCCCCGGCCGGCTGGCCCGCCCCGGCCGGCTGGCCCGCCCTGGCCGGCCCGCCCCGGCCCGCCCGCCCTGGCCGTGGTCGATCATGGAGTTGTGGTGGGCCGCAAAAGCCGCGATGCATCCCTAAACCGGCACCACAACTCCATGATCAACCAGGGTCGGGGGCGGGGGCAGCGGCAGGGGCAGGGGCGGGGTTGGGGGTCAGGCGCGCTTGCCCTTCGCTGGGCTGATTCCTGCTACCGCGAGGTCGAGTAGTCGGGTCGCGGCGGCGGCGGGATTTGAGTGGTGCTCGGTGGCCAGGGCGATGCCGGTGATCAGCGCGAGCAGATCGGTGATGGTCACGTCGGGCGCCACCGCACCGGCCAGCGCGGCCCGGCGTACGAGTGGTTCGCCCGCCTCGGTGAGCTGCGCGGTGGCGCAGTGCTCGTGCGCCTCGGTGGGGTTGGCCGTGCAGTCGCGGGTGAGCGCGATGGCCAGGCCCCTGATGGTGGCGACGTTCCCGTTGACGGCGGTGAGCCACTCCAGCAGCGCGGCCCGCGCGTCGGCGGCATCGGACAGCTCCCGGGCGCGGACGCCGAGGTTCTCGATCACCCCGCGGAAGACCGCGTCCAGCAGTGCGTGGCGGCTCGGGAAGTGCCGGCGCACGGTGGCCGACCCGACTCCGGCGATGCGGGCGATCTGCTCCAGGGACGCGTCCGCGCCGTGCGTGGCGATCTCCTGCTCGGCCACGGCCAGCAGGCGCGCGTAGTTGCGCCGGGCGTCCGCTCGCTGGGTGGACATGGCGTCACCTCAAGGTTTGCTAAGTGGCGGGGTCCGCCGTATCTTAGCGAAGAAGAAACGGCGGGCCCCGCCGTTTAGCGTTGCCCCGCGACAGGAGACCCCCTCATGCCCACCGACTCCGCACCCGTCCTGGTCACCGGCGCCACCGGAAGGCAGGGCGGCGCCACTGCCCGCGCGCTGCTCGCGGCCGGCGTACCCGTGCGGGCACTGGTCCGCGACCCCGCGACCGACCGCGCGCGGGCGGTCCAGGCCCTCGGGGCCGAGCTGGTCACCGGCGACCTCGACGATCGCGACTCGCTGGTTCGGGCCGCGCACGGAGCACGGGCCGTCTTCTCGGTGCAGATGCCCGCGATGGACGGCAACACCATCAACTTCGCGGGCGAGCTGACCCAGGGCGTCAACCTGATCGAAAGCGCGCTGGCCGCGAAGGTGCCGCAGTTCGTGCACACGTCCGTCAGCGGCGCCGGCCAGCACACCGAGGCGCCCGGCTGGGCCGAGGGCCGCTGGGCGACCATGGAGCCCTACTACACCACCAAGGCCGGCATCCAGGATCGGGTACGAGAGGCCGGCTTCGCGCACTGGACGCTCCTCAAGCCGGGCTTCTTCATGGACAACTTCCTGCCCTCGATGGCCTACCTGCTCCCCCGGGGCGTCGCCGGCGGCCTGGCGACGGTGATCAAGCCACAGACCTCGCTCTCCCTCGTCGCGGTCGACGACATCGGCCGCGCGGCCGCCGCGGCCATCGCCGAACCCGATCGGTTCCACGGAGTCGAGCTGGAGCTGGCGAGCGACTACCTGACGATGACGGAGATCGCGAAGGCGCTCTCCGACGCCCTGGGCACCGAGCTGACCGCGCCGGACATGACCGAGGAGGAGGCGGTCGCCGCAGGCATGCCGGAGTGGGCCGGCATCTCCCACGAGCAGATGAACGTGGTCGGGCAACCCGCCCGCCCGGAGTACGCGCGAGCCCTCGGCATTCCCCTCACGAGTTTCGCAGCCTGGGCGCGTCACCACCTGCCCGAGCCGTCGCAGCCGTAAGGACCCACGACGGCGCAGCTGCGGAGATCAGCCCCGTCGGCGGCGCCGTTTGAGCAGCTCACGGATGACGACCCGGAGCCCGCCGAGAGTGAGCGCCGTCCCGGCGCCCGCCGGCAGAAACTCCAGGCCGCCTCGGGTCACCCACAGCCGGCCCTCCAGCGGGGCATCCGGCGAGTAGATGACCTTGACCGTGTCGCCGTCGCGGTCGAGGGAGCCGCTGGGGGTGACCTTGAAGGTGCTGGTGACCTGCCGCCCATCGGCGATGGCGTACTGGAACTCGTACCACGTTCCCTTGCGCTTCTCGCGCTGGGCCGATGGGTGTGAGCCGGTCAGCGTGCCCGTCGTGGTCACTTCCTGCGGGGAGCCTCGGTCGTCCCAGATGAAGGTGACGCCGAGACCGGCCGCCAGGATTCCGACGATGACGATCGTCAGTGCGGCCCGGAGCGTCGAGACACCTGAGGTGTCCCCGCGGAAGTCAGACATGGCCGAGAGGGTAGTCACGCGTCGCAAGACCATCTCCAGGGCGCAACGCCACAGTGGAGGCCGGCGCCGACACGCCAGATCGACTCGGGGTTCGTGAAGTCGGGGTGTCCCCGGAGCCGGGACACCCCGACTTCCGTGAACGCGAGTGGATCGTCGGGTCGTGCGGCCTGTGCCGCTGCAACCCCGGAGGTTGTCCGCCGGTGGCACCATCGTTTCGGTGAACGTTCGTCGTTTGGCGGCCGTCGACATGTACGGCAGCCGAGGAACGACCCGCCGGCGGCGGATCATCCTGGCCGAGTTCCTCGTCGGCGTGGTTGCCATGGTGACGTGGGGCATCTGGTTGCTGTCGTCATCGAGTGGCCTCGGCAGCCGGGCGTTCGGCCTGTGGCTGATCGGCGCCGGTCTCAACTACGCACCGCTGTCCGTGTACGCGATCGCGCTGATGCGGCGCGGTGCGCTCGACGCCGAACTGGCTGGCGTCGACACCAACCGGGAACTGCGCCGCTACACCGTGCTCCAGCTGTGGGTCTTCGTGCCGCTCTCGCTCGTCGTCTTCACCATCCGCGACACACTGGCCCGGCGGAGGGCAGGGACGACAACTCCGTGACCGCCTGACCGCCGCCGGGCCGCCGGTGATCACCAGCCGTTACCGGCGCCTGCCCTTTGGTGCGGTCACGCCGCGACGACCGCCTGGCCCAGCGGGAACCGCACACCGGTGAGGTCTTCCGAGACGGCCCAGAGGCGTTGTTGCACGCTCACGTCGTAGGACTCGGGGCTGGAGGTGACAAGCCTCGGATAGCCGCGCGCCTCGCCGAGGCCGTCGGGGCCGTAGTACTGCCCGCCGAGGACGGACGGGTCGGTGGCGGCCCGGAGGGTGGGCAGCGCGCCCGCCGTCGCGGGCTGGGTGATCACCGGGGCGAGCCAGGTGAGCGGCCGGCGGACGACGGCCGGGGAGTTGCGGGCGAGTTCGGTGTTGGAGATGCCGGGGTGTGCGGCCAGCGCGGCGGTGGTGCCGTGCTCGGCGAGCCGGCGTTGCAGCTCGTAGGTGAACATCAGGTTGGCGAGCTTCGACTGGCCGTAGGCGGCCACCCGGCTGTAGGAACGGTCCCACTGGAGGTCGTCGAAGTGGATGGCGGCGCGGATGCGGTGGCCGACGCTGCTGACGGTGACCACCCGGGAGCCCGGCACGGGCAGCATCAGGTCGAGCAGCAGGCCGGTGAGCGCGAAGTGGCCCAGGTGGTTGGTGCCGAACTGCATCTCGAAGCCGTCGCGGGTGGTCTGCTTCGGGGTGTACATCACGCCGGCGTTGTTGATCAGCAGATCGATCCGCGGGTGGCCGGCGCGCAGGCCGGCCGCGGCGGCGCGTACCGATTCCAGCGAGGTCAGGTCCAGTTCCCGTACGGAGACGTCGCCGTTGATCCGGGCGGCGGCCAGTTTGCCCTTCTCCGTGTCGCGTACGGCCAGCACCACCGACGCCCCGCGCTCGGCGAGCCGCCGGGCGGTCTCGAAGCCCAGCCCGGTGTTGGCGCCGGTGACCACTGCCACCCGGCCGTCCTGGCGCGGGATCTGCTGCTCGGTCCACTTCATCTCGGGCTCCTTAGGTACCGCCGGTAACTTATACCCGAACGGTAATGTACCGACGGTACGCTGTCAAGGGACCGCCGGTACCTAAGCTAGTGTGGGCTCATGACGTTCCAGCGGGCGCGCAGCGAGGAGCAGCGTGAGGTCCGGCGTCGGGCGATCCTGGAGACGACCTCGGCGATGCTCGACGAGATGCCGGTGGCCGAGGTGACCCTGAACGAGCTGAGCCGGCGGGTCGGCCTGGCCAAGACTGCGGTGCTGCGCTATTTCGAGTCCCGCGAGGCGGCGCTGCTCGACCTGCTGGACGACCGGACGACGACCTGGCTGGCCGAGCTGGACCAGGAACTGGCCCACGGCGTCGACCTGAACCGACCCGCGATGGAACGGGCGGAGCAGACAGCCGACGTGCTCAGCCGGTCGCTCGCCGCCCAGACGGTGCTCTGCGATCTGTTCGGCGCGCAGGGCGGGGTGCTCGAACACAACGTGTCGGTCGAGGTGGTCCGCCGGCACAAGCGGGCCGCGCTGGGCAACCTCGCGGTGATGGCCGGCCTCGTCCGGCGACACCTGCCCGAGATCGGCGACAACGCCGAGCTGTTCTGCCTGCACGCCCTGATCATGGGTGGCGCGCTGTCCGCGTACACCTCTCCACCACCGAGCCTGCTCGCCGTCTACGAGTCCGAACCGGCGCTCGCGGTCCACCACGTCGACCTGCGGACAGCCCTGCGGCTCGCCATCATCACGTCGCTCGTGGGCATCCTGCCGCGCTCCTGAGCCTGCTCGGCCGGCAACCGCCGCAGGCCTCCCTCCGGCCAACCACCTCCACCGCCGCGAGCTTCATCTTAAGAAAATTAAGGTCAACCTCTTGGAAGTTGAAGTTTTCTGAGTTACAAATTCAGGTATGACAGAGCAGGCGATGGACTGGCAGGAACTCACCAGCCTGACGCGAGGGCAGCCGTTCGTCGTCGAGCGGGTGCGCCTGGCGAGCAACGGCGTCGCGATCGAGGGCGAGTTCGAGCCACCGCAACTGGCTCAGCTCAACGTCGATGATCAGGTTTTCGTCACGGCGTTCGTGCGCTGCCACGGTTCGATCAAGGAGATGGAACGGATCTTCGGGGTGAGCTACCCGACGATCAAGTCGCGCCTCAACCGGATCACCCAGATGCTCGACTTCGTCGAGACCGACCCGGCGCCCTCGCGCGCCGACATCATCGACCGGTTGCGCCGCGGTGAGATCACCGCACAGCAGGCGTTGGCCGAGTTGGACGGCCGGACGTGATGCCGCAGTTGGTGACCGTCAAGGTCAACCGTCCGGACCGCCGGCCCATCCGCGTCTGGGTTCCGGTGCTTCCCGTGGCGCTCGTGCTCTTCCCGGTCGTGGTCCTGGTCGTGCTGGCGGCGATCGTGGCCTGCGTCGTGTTCCGCATCGGTGTGGTGCGGGCACTCGGCGCCGCCTGGCGTGTCATCTCCGCGCTGCGCGGCGCCCGCTTCGACATCGAGCAGGGCCGCACGGCCGTGTTCGTGGCTATCCGATAGGAGAGGTTCGAATGACCGAACAACGCAAGGACATCCTCGACATGCTGGCCGCCGGCAAGATCACGGCCGAGGAGGCGGAGCAACTCATCGCCGCACTCGAACGGGACCACGCCCCGGCGACGGCGAGTCACGACGCCCGACCGAAGGGCAAGGTGAAGTACCTGCGGGTGGTGGTGGACGCCACCGACAACGGCGAGCCGTCACGGGTCAACGTGCGGGTGCCACTGCAACTGCTGCGGGCTGGTGTACGGCTGGCGGCGCTGGTCCCGCCGCAGGCCCTGGTCAAGGCCAATGCCTCACTCAGCGACTCGGGCGTGCCGATCGACCTGACGCAGCTCAAGCCCGAGCAGTTGGAGGCGCTCGTGGAGCACCTCGACGAGGTGACCGTGGAGGTGGATTCGCCCGATGCCACCGTGCGGGTCTTCTGCGAGTAGGCGCCGTCTGATGGGACGGGCCCTCGAGAGGGTGCTGGAACACCCTCCCGAGGCTGCGCCCGCCGCAGCAGAGCACAGGTGAACTGCCAACCTGAAGTTTAGCCACTCACCAGCAAACCAGCGGAGGGACCACTCGGACGGGTGGTCCCTCCGCGCCGTCCTGCCGCTGGTCGCATTCCGGACGCCCTCTTCTGGATGTCGGACAGCGCGACGCCCTCCCGCCTAATCTATGGATGTCAATGCTGGCGATCAGCGCAGTCCGAGGAAAGGGCCCGATCGTGAACGTCGGTAACCGAACCCTCCCGCGATTTCTCTCCGCCCTGCTGGCCGCCGTGCTCGCCACCGGCCTGTCCGCCGCCGGTGCCGGACCGGCGACCGCCGGGCAAACCAGCCTGCGGGCTGCCGACCCGAGCGTGATCCGCGTCGGCGGTACCTACATCTCCGTCCAGTCGCTCAACGGCGGGATCGCCGTGCGGCAGGCAGCGTCGCCTGACGCGCTGGCCGCCGCACCCGCGCGCCAGGTGTGGACGGACACCCGCGATCTCGGTGAGGTCTGGGCCCCGGAGATCATCACCGATGGCGGCCGGTACTACATCTACTTCTCGGCCGGGCGGGGTGCCGCCCACCGCATGTACGCGATCCACTCGGCGTCGCCGGCCAGCGGCTACACGACCGAGCGGCAGCTCGCGCTGCCCGACGGCAAATGGGCTATCGACGGCAGCCTGTTCACCTTCAACGGGCAGCGGTGGTTCGTCTGGTCGGGATGGGCCGGCGACACCAACGTCGAGCAGAACATCTACCTCAGCCGCATGAGCGACCCGCTCACCCCGACTGGCAACCGGTACGTCATCTCCCAACCACGGGAGAGCTGGGAGCGCGTCGTCGGCAACCCGTACATCAACGAGTCCCCGGAGGCGATCAGGGACCCCAGCGGGCAGCTCCACATCGTCTACTCCGCCAACGGCAGCTGGAGTGACCAGTACTGCCTGGCCGACCTGCGACTGCGCGCCGGCGGCGACCCGACGTACGTGTGGGACTGGTACAAGTCGAACGGCTGCCTGTTCGGGTCGAACCGGGCCACCATGATGGCCGGGTGGGATCCCACCCTGCACGTCAACGGGCCCGGCCACCACAGCTTCGTGCTGCTCAACGGCGACATTGCCACGAGCCCGCCCGCCGGGCCGCGGTTCCCGTTGATGTTCCACGCCGTACCCAAGGGCACCGCGTACTCCTGGGCGAACCGGTACTGGTACACCGGCACCTTCTGCTGGTGGGGCAACACCACCTACCGCCGCGCCAACGTGCCTGGCCCGACGACCGACACCGGGTTCAGCATCAAGTTCTTCGAGTGATCGCTACCGCCGGTACCATCGTCGAGACCCAGCGGACGTGACCCGAGCACTCACGGGCGCTCCCGTGGGGCCGACAGTAGGACGATGGGGGCGGCGTGACCGGTTCGCAGCGGAAAGCACGACTCCTGGCCGTGATCGTCGGCGCCCTGTGCGGCCTCACCGCGTGCACAGGCGAGCCCGACCCGCCACCGGCGGCAACGACGCCGACGCCGTCCGCGTCGACGGCAGCCAGCCCGACCTGGCCGCCACCGCCCCCGACGATGGGAACTTACGAGGAGGCGTGCGGCGGCTCCACCTACAACCCGCGAGCGGTACGTCCCTACAACCCGGACGGCCCTGCCTACGCCGGAGGTCCCATCCACCTGGCGGAATTCTTCGTGATGCACCCGTATGACTCCCGGGAGCAGGAGTACGAGCTGCCTGCCGAGTGGC
Source organism: Micromonospora sp. NPDC007208 (assembly GCF_042869175.1). NCBI lineage: Bacteria > Bacillati > Actinomycetota > Actinomycetes > Micromonosporales > Micromonosporaceae > Micromonospora > Micromonospora sp. NPDC007208. The sequence continues at coordinate 323,997 of NZ_JBIAFG010000004.1, forward strand.
AGTCGCAGCTGCATCCGGGCTTGTACCCGGAGCAGCACACGCAGCTCGTCGTATGCGAATACTTCGACGACGACTATCCGAGCAAGAAGGTCGAAACATGTACCTACGACACCGGCACCGGCGAGAAGACGACCGCCGTGCTGCGGTCGGCGCGCTTCATCTACCGGGTGTTCGAGGCCAAGACCGGTAAGCAGGTCAGCAGCTTCACGTTGAGGGGCAGTGTGAACTCCTGTCCGGCAGTCGTCTACACGGTGACGGGCGGGACCTACTACCAGCTCGTGCTCAACGAGGAAATCACTGCCAAGCTCCGCCCCCTCGTCATGGCCCGCAGACCGGGCTAGTCGGCTCCTGTGGAGCTTGGGGAAACCCGCGACCAAAGATTGCTAGGCGTCGCGGCGTAGCGTGAACCAGAAGGTCGGCACCGAGTTGGTGCCCGGCGTGACGTCGATCAGCGCCCAGCCGGGGAACCTGGCGCGAAGTTCGTCCGCGGTGACGCCCGCCGCCCACGACGCGATCTCGGTGCTCGGATTGTCGACCGGTTCGGGGCCGTACCCGAACATCAGCAACCGTGCTCCGGGAGCGGCGCGTTGGGTGAGCCCGGCGGCGTAGGCGTCGCGGCGGTGTAGCGGGACCCCGCAGTAGCAGCTCAGGTCGAAGAACAGATCGAAGGGGCCGGGCACGTCCAGCTCGTCGAGGCGGGTGGCGTCTCCCTGCAGCAGTCGTACCGTCACTTCCGCCGCCGCGGCCTTCTCCCTGGCCTGGTCGACGGCGCTGTCGATCAGGTCGACGGCGGCCACCTCCCAGCCGTGCCGTGCCAGGTAAATGGCGTTGGTCCCCGTGCCGCAGCCGAGTTCGAGGGCCCGACCGGGCGGCAGCGCGCTGTGCCCCTCCACCAGGTCGACCAGCTCGGGCGGCGTCACGCCGGTGTCCCACGGCGGCTTGCCGGCGCGGTAGTAGCTCTCCAGCGCACGGTGGACGGACTCCTCCTCCGGGTCTCGCTGCGTCGAGGTCAGGTCCGGTCGTGGCTTCTGGGTGGCGTTGGGCTGGTCCATCGTCTCCTCCAACAAGTTAGAGTCGAACTCTAGTGACATGCTCTAAAGTTAGACTCGCAATATGGACAAGGTCAAGCGGCCGGACAAGCGAGCCGAGCGTTCACGCCGCACCCGCGAAAAGGTCATCGAGGCGGCTCGCGAGCTGTTCGTCGCACAGGGTTACGGAGCGACGAGCCTGCAGGAGGTCGCGGACCGTGCGGGCGTGGCCGTCCAGACGGTCTACTTCGTCTTCCGCAACAAGCGCACGCTGTTCAAGGACGTCGTCGACGCGTCCATCGCCGGGGACACGGAGCCGGTCGCCACCATGGATCGTGAGTGGTTTCGGGCCGCGTGCGCCGAGCCCACCGCGGCCGGGCAGTTGCGCGCGCACGTCCACGGCACCGGCAAGGTCCTGGGCCGGGTCGCCCCGATCATGCCGCTGATCGAGGCTGCCGCAGCCACCGACCCGGAGATCGCCGCACAGTGGCCGGACGGCCCCGACCCGCGCTACACCGTGCAGTACGCAGCGGCCGAAGCCCTGGTCGGCAAGCCCGACATCCGTCCCAGCCTCTCCGTCGAGATGGCGGCGGACCTGCTGTTCGGCCTGCTCAGCCCGCAGCTCTACCTGATCTTCGTCCGCGACCGCGACTGGTCACCGGACACGTGGGAAGAGTGGGCCCGCACCGCCTTGACCTCCCAACTCTGCGCCAACCCCGACTGAGCGGACGGATGTCACGATCGTCCACCAGTCCGGCACGGTGATCGTGGGCGGGAGTCGGCGTTTGCCCGCTCCCGCCCGTTCAGCCCTTCGCCTGGCTGCGACGGACCCGCCGACGGGGGGTGTCGTCGCCGCCGGCAAGCCGGGTGAAGGTGAGCCTGTTCGCCAGCGCCACACCGATGATCGATACTCAGCTGGCAACCGCCGAGTCGGAGGCCGTCGTTCCGCCGATGTTAGGTTCGGTGACATGACTGGGCAGATCACGGCCGCGCAGTTCCACGCGGCCGACGGTGTCGAGGACTGGCGCTGCCTCTACCATCTGGTCTCGGCCTACTTCCCGACCGGCTCGCTGTCCAAGGGCATCGCCCTCGTCGATGAGATTGGCCGGCTAGCCGACGAGGCCCAGCAGCAGTACCTCATCGTCGATCTGCGCGGCACCGGCGTCACGGTGAGCCTCGGTCGGCGCGACATCTCGTTGGCCCGGCGCATCTCGGCCGCCGCCAAGGAGCTGGGCCTCCCCGCCGACCCGACCGCCGTACAACTCATCAACGTCACCCTTGACGCACTCGCCGGCGCGGACGTGCTGCCGTTCTGGCAGGCGCTGCTCGGCTATCGGCAGAGCGGCGACGACTACCTGTTCGACCCGTCGCGCCGCGGCCCGGGCTTCGGTTTGCAACCGTCGGACGAGGCGCGCCCACAGCGCAACCGCATGCACCTCGACATCGCTGTCCCGCACGATCAGGCAGAGGCTCGCATCGCCGCCGCCCTGGCCGCCGGCGGCAACCTGGTCTCCGACGCGCACGCACCCATGTGGTGGGTCCTGGCCGACGCCGAGGGCAACGAGGCGTGCGTCGCCACTTGGGTCGGCCGCGCATAGCAGGACGGCGAGCTTTCACCTCGTGAGCCCGACCAGCGTCGCCAGTCGCGCCACGCCGGCCGGCGCCGGCTGCGCGCGGGCAACATCGGCGATCACGGTACGCGCCAGAGGCCGACACCGAACCTCGGCCGGCGCGACACTGTCCGCGTCCACCAGGGCCCGTGCCGCCCCGCGCAGGTCACCCATTTGCAGGTACGCCCGCGCGACGTCCACCAGGTACGCGCCCCGATACTCGGCCGGCAACCGCCGCCATGCCTCCCGCCGAACCACGGTCCCGTGCCTTTGGAGCGCCTCGACGGCTTGACCCCGTTGCGCGGCCACCACCACCCGCGCGACGTCGACGGCGATCGGCCCGAAGCTGGTCCGGTGCACATCGTCGTACCCCCTGAGCCCGGCGGCGACCCCCGCGGCCCGGTCGATCAGCTCGTCGGCGCGGCGGCTCTCGCCGCAGCCGCCGGCGGCCAGGGCAGCCTGGAGCAGCAACGTTCCACCCACGGCCCACTCCCCCGCTGACCGCTGCGGCGCGACCCTGCCCCCGCCCCGGTGATCATGAGGTTGACGGTCGGTTTGATCTTCGGAAGGCCCGTCAACTTCATGATCACGGGAGTGCGCTGGGGTGGGGGTGATGCGGTTCGCTGCGGTTACGGCCGCTGTTAGGGCTAGGCGGTCGCGGTTGGAGGCGCGAAGTGCCTGGGCTACCGAGATGGCCGCCGTTGCCGCCAGGATCGGATCGTCGCCGGCGGCGGACATCGCCCGGTCGGCAGCCAGCCAGGCGAGTTCGGCCTCGCCGAGCTTAACCAGCAGCGACGAGGTGATCCGGTACGCCTGCACCAGCAAGTCTGGTGTCCGCACGCCCTGAGCGGCGTCGAGCAGACCCGGCAGGACTCGCACCAACTGCCCGTAGTGCGCGTGCTGGTAGCTCAACCAGGCGTACCCGACCTGCCTTCTCACCTCTTCCGTCGTCTGTTGTGGGGCATGCGGAGTTTCGTAGCGGGCGAGCGCGGCCCGGATGTCGTCCACCCCGTCCGGAGTGCCGGCAGGCGTTGGCCGCTGCTGGCCAAGCAGCACCTCCGGGTCGACGCGCAGGACGTGGGCCAACTCCTGGATCACCGAGTACCGGTCCAGGGCGCGCACGCCGCGCTCCACCTTGTCCACCCAACTCTTCGACCTCCGCAACCGGTCGGCGAGCATCTGCTGCGTCATCGACCGCCGCACCCGCCAGCGAGCCACCCGCCGACCGATCGGGACGTCATCGTTGGTCACGCCGCCACCGCCGGTCCGGGACCGCACGGGTCGTTTCCTCCACGGGTACGCGCTCCGCCTCAGCCTGCGCCAGGAGGCGCTGCTTGGCAGCCTCCCGTTCGGCCGCCTCACCCTTGTTCTCCGGAGCGTTGTCGTCTCGACCGCTCATCCCCGCCTCCTCCGGTAGAGGCCCAGCGGTGATGCTCGGGATTCGATCACCGCCGCACCAGGCCACGGGACGTGCTTGCGTCCCAAACCGGACAGTAGGGCGAACTGGTGATGTGCTGATTACTGGCAGTTATGCGGCCAGGTTGATGCCGATGCGGCTGGCGAGTAGACGCAGTTCGTCGGGAATGGCTCGGCGCTGGGCGCGCTGCGCCAGTGTCGCCACGGCATCACGGGCGAGGGGGTTGATGGCGAACGGGATCGGTGCTGCCCGCTCGGCCTGCACGAATGCAGTAAGGGCCTCATCGTCTCGACGACCGCCGTCCGCCAGGGCACGACCGAGGTCGAGCCAGTAGGACTGCTGGCGGATAGACGCCGCAAGCACCTGCGGACGGACCGTCCTGGACAGTTCGATAACCCGGCCGGATTCGCCCTGCTCGGCGGCGATGGACATCTCCCACAGGCCGACATTTGTTGGTCCGAACCCGCAGCCGTTGAAACCGGCCCCGTCGACAGGATCCCCGAGCGTTGCGGCCTCGCGCGCTGCCTCGGCAAGGTGATCGCGAGCTACGTCCAAACGACCGCTCACCGTCGACGTCAGCGCTGCCGACAGGTGGAGCTGTCCGAGCATCTGTCGCACCCGCTCGTCGGCGGCGTCAGCTTGCAGCTCGGTTAGTGACCGGCCGGCGGCACGGGCCGCGACCGGTGCGGATTCGATCGGAAGGCTCTGCGCGTAGGCGAAGCGGGAGGCCGCGATCCAGGCCGGGTCCTCGGTATCTTCGGCGACCGCCCCAGCGAGCCGGGCGGCGTTGAGGGCCAGGTGACGGTAGCCGAGGTTACGCAGGCAGGTGGCGGCTTGGCAGGCGACCTGAACGAGCACTGTGCCACCTACGGCGGCGGCTTCAAGCAGGAGGGCGGGCAGCATACGGGCCATCGCCGGGTAGCTGCACGAGGTGCGAAGCTGCTCAGCGCGAGCGATCTCTCGCGCCAGATGGTCCTTTGTGTAAGTCGACGGGCGGCGCTCGCCGTCCTCGATCTCAATGAGGGCCGACCAGATCGCAGGCACGCACTCGGCGGCGCTCTCACGAGCCGGGTCGCCGGACTCGGTGCCCTGGCCGAGCAGGTCGGCCACCGTCACCTGGAGCGCGGCAGCGAGAGCGACCAGAGTGGACCGACGGTCGATGGTCTTCCGACCCGACTCGACCTGCGAGATGTAGGACTGGGTGACACCGGCGAGCCCGGCGAGGACGGCCTGGGTCATGCCGCCCCGGCGCATCCGCCAGTAACGGATCCTGGCACCGATGGTGTCCGGCTTCGTCACCATGCCTTCGCCAACCCCCAGGTAGAGGACCAGGACAGCGGCCAAACCCTGCTGCACCCGCACGTTGGACGGTACACCGAGAGTGCGTACAAGTGACGGCGGCCACTACAGATATTGGCTTGGTTCGGTTTGACCCTCGTTATTTATCGAAGATCCCGCATCATCCCTCCCGAGCGAAGGAAGTTCAATCTTATGAGAGGGGGACCCTTCGAACCACGCCTCCTGCCGCTCGTTGCCATATATCGATTCATACTGCACATGAATCCTGATCCGCTGGGTCACCGCCGCCCAAAATTCGGCATCTCTTGCTGGTTCGTAGTCCTCTACCGCAAGGATCATCAGTTTCTGGCCGACCGGGATGGGCTTACCTGCGCGAAGGGTTGAGAAGTTTGGCCAGGCCGCGAAGGTGCCGCGCAGTGGATCAACAACCTGCTTCTCCCACGGCCCGACTTCATCGCCGTCGAGATATAGCGTAGTTACCCGAATGATAGCCGGGCCAAGGCCGGCGTTCCGGATTCGAATGCCTGCCAGGCCGCTATTCAACCGGAGGCAGTCCAGGCTCAACAATGGACGAACCGATTGGAAGTTGTGCCTTCGGCTTGCTCTTGCCTCTGTAATCGAAACCACAAGTGAAGCGACGGCGATCACAGTTGCGCAGATGGCAGTAACCGAATTCGCGTCCACAGCTCTCCTCGTCCAACGGTGAGTCGGGCATGCCATCGATCAGGAGGCACCGTCCTCCAAGCTACGTCGCTCGGGCAACCGGAAACGGTCGCGTTGTCAGCTCGCGGTCGACCAGCCACCGGTCCAAAGTCCGGTGCGGCATGCAATACCCTTCACACGATTCGACCTTGACGTCACAACTCCACGATCGCCGCAGTCTCCGATCGACCGCCGCTCCCGCCAGCGCGCCACCCGACGGCCGATCCGCACGTCATCGCTGGTCACGCCGCCACCGCCGGTCCCGAACCGCACGGGTTGGGTCGTCCACGGGTACGCGCTCCGCCTCAGCCTGCGCCAGAAGGCGCTGCTTGGCAGCCTCCCGCTCGGCCGCCTCACCCTTGGTCTCCGGAGCGTTGTCGTCCTGACCGCCCATCCCCGCCTCCTCAGGCGGAGGTCCAGCTGCTCAGGATCGACCGTTGCCGCGTGGACCATCAGAACGCGTTCACGTTCGGACAGTGGGACGGGGATAGCGATTTCGTGATTACCGGCAGTTATGCAGCCAGGTTGACGCCGATGCGGCCGGCGAGCAGGCGCAGCTCGTCGGGGATGGCTCGGCGCTGGGCACGCTGCGCCAGGGTCACCACGGCGTCGCGGGCGAGCGGATTGATGGCGAACGGAATCGGTGCTGCCCGTTCGGCCTGCACGAATGCGGCGAGGGCTTCGGCATCCCGACGACCGCCATCGGCCAAGGCTCGCCCAATATCGAGCCAGTAAGACAGTTGGCGGTTCGATGCCTTGAGCACCTGCGGCCGTATCGTCCGAGACAGTTCGATCACCTTGCCAGACTCGCCCTGTTCTGCCGCGATGGACATTTTCCAGAGCCCGACGTTGGTCGGCCCGAAGCAGCAACCGTTGAAACCACCACCGTCGGCCGGATCACCCAAACTCGCCGCCTCACGTGTGGCCTCCGCAAGGTGGTCGCGGGCAACATTCGGACGAGCGTCCACGGTCGAGGCCAGCGCAGCCATAAGGTGAAGTTGACCAAGCATTTGCCGCACCCGGACGTCGGCGGCATCCCCCTGAAGCTCCACCAGCGAGCGGTCAGCGGCCCTGGCGGCCAAGCGGGCGGACTCGATCGGCAGGCTCTGCGCGTAGACGAACCGCGACGCGCCGATCCACGCGCAATCTTCAACGTCCTCGGCAGCCGATACGGATATTCGAGCGGCGTTGAGGGCAAGGTGGCGGTAGCCGAGATGACGGAGGCAGGTGGAGGCTAGGTAAGCGACCTGAGCGAGCGAGGCCCCGCCCACGGCAGCGGCTTCGAGCAGCAGGCTCGGGAGCATGCGCGCCATGGCCGGGTAGTTGCACGAATTGCGGAGCTGATCGGCGCGGGCGATCTCGGCCGCCAGGCGTTCCGTGGTGTATGCCGACGGGCGCCGCTCGCCGTCCTCGATCTCGATCAGGGCCGACCAGATCGCCGGTACACACTCTGCGGCGCTCTCACGGGCCGGATCGCCGGACTCCGTGCCCTGGCCGAGCAGGTCTGCCACCGTGACCTGGAGGGCCGCAGCGAGAGCCACCAGAGTGGAGCGACGGTCGATGGTCTTCCGACCCGACTCGACCTGCGACACGTACGACTGAGTGACACCAGCAAGCCCAGCGAGGACGGCTTGAGTCATCCCGCCACGGCGCATCCGCCAGTACCGGATCCTGGTACCGACGGTGTCCGGCTTGTTCGCCATGCCTTCGCCCACCCTGAGGTAGAGGACTGAGATAGCGGCAAGCACCTCTATCCCTGCGATCGAACGGTACACCTGCAGAACATCGTTGCGGTGACACTAGAGGTCCAGTACCGCTGCGCCGCACAGCCGGCATGGACCGTATCTACGATGCTGAGACATAGTCACTTAGTTAGTCACCCAGGTACGACAAGCGGCCGATCGATCTTCCGAGATGGCGCCTCACCTGCGTCGGGACGGCCGGCTTCGAGCCGACGGCCCCTTGACCCCAGGACGATTCGCTAAGCGTCCGCGCACGTCAAACCCGCTGTGCGTACACAATCTCACGGCCGCCTCGTGCGGGTCTGTGCACGATTACTCGTGGCGTTCGGTTCCCAAGTGGTCCCCACTCTCAGCCTGTCGATCTTCGGAAGAGGACATGCCCTTAGAACGGGCATCGAGTCGGAGGATCGCGGCAAGATGACCTGCCTCGGCCGCGCGGCGGTACCATTCCTCTCCCTCGTCGACGCGATCTTGCATTTCGAGGAGCGCCCCCATGCGGAAGAGCGCCTCCACATCACCCGCGCCAGCGGCACGCCGATACCAATGCTCGGCCTCATCGTCACGATCCTCATCTTCGAACAGCATCCCGAGGTTGAGCATAGAACCGACGTCACCTGCTTTTGCAGCCTCGCGGTATTCCTGCTCTGCCTCCTCGGTTCGACCCAACCCTTCGACCAACATAGCCAGGTTAAACATCGCGTTAGTTAGCCCGGCTCTGGCGGCCTGCCGGAACCACTGCTCAGCTTCTTCGTCGCGATCCTGATCCTGCAACAACACCCCGAGGTTGGACATCGCACCTGCATGGCCGTGCTCGGCTGCACGCCGATACCACTGCTCGGCCTCGTCTGGGCGATCTTGCTGTTCTAAAAGCCCTCCGAGATTGTTTATAGCGTCGAGATGGGCGGCTGCGGCGGCGCGTCGGTAACATTGCTCAGCTTCGTCGCCGCAATCCTGCCCCGCCAGCAGCACCCCGAGCCTGAATGTTGCCTCCGTATGTCCAGCGTCAGCCGCGCGACGCAGCCAATCACTCGCGTCCGCCACCTGCTCCTGCCTTAGCAGCATCGCCCCAAGGTTGAACATGGCCCCGGAACTTCCAGCCTCGGCTCCCCGCTGCCACCACGTCTTCGCGTCCTCGACATCGTTGCGTTGGAACATCAGCGTTCCAAGAGCCTTCATTGCCTCGACGCTCACCTCGGCCATCCGCTCGTACCAGTGCCAGGAGTCCACTTCGGTCGCGCGCGCACTTTGCTTCCGACTGCGGTCGTTCGGTGGCTTCAACGGCACCTCGGCTGCACGCCGATACCACTCCTCAGCCCCCGCAATATCGTTGTGTTCATACAGAAATACGGCAAGGTTGAACATCGCGCTGGCATCGCCCGCCTCCGCGCCAGTGCGGTACCAGCGCGCAGCTTCCTCAACACGGCCCTCGTTCGCCAACAGCACCCCAAGGTCGAACATGGCACTCGTATGGCCCGCGTCGATCGCATGACGCCACCACTGCTCCGCTTCTTCGACACGCCCCTGTTCTTCCAAAAGCACACCGACATTCATCGTCGCACCAATATGACCCTGCGAGGCCGCACGCCGATGCCACTGCTCAGCATCAGTCAGGCGTCCTGCCTCGCGAAGCACCACGCCAAGGTTGAACATCGCGACGGTATGGCCTGCGGCGGCTGCCTTGCGCCACCACCGCTCGGCATCTTCCGGACGATTTAGCTCATCCATCAGGACGCCAAGGTTGTAGAGGGCGCTCTTCTCACCGGCGTCTCCTGCTCGACGCAGCCACTGCTCAGCATCCTCGGTTCGGCCAAGATTTGCCAGCATGATTCCGAGATTGCTCATCGCCTCGGCATGTCCCGCATCAGCAGCGCGTCGGTACGACTGCTCCGCTTCTACTTGCCGATCCAAGTCTTCCAGCAAAACGCCGAGGTTGTAGTCGGCGTTAGGGTGACCAGCATCCGCAGCACGACGGAAAGCGGTGACTGCAATATCCGTCCGCGAAGCGGAGTATGCCGCGATGGCCACGGAAAAGGCGGCATCAGAGTCCGCTAAAGTTAGGACAGTTCGCCATATTTCTGGATCGATCTCCCCAGCTAGCGGCCCTGCGCCGACCTGCGCTTGGTCGACCAAGTAGTCAGAGGCCAGGTAACTATTCCCAGCGTGGGGCACAAGACAGGAACTCGCACCTAGGACGGGCTGGGACGCCCAGCCGAGCCCTTCCGCCAACGTCGGCAGATCGGCACGTAAGCGACGCGCCTCGGACACGTAACTGCGGAACAATGCCGACAGATTTTCAACGGATATCGGTCGATGATAGCCCGCCCGGCGGCAGTCAACCGCCGCACATATCACGGCCTGGCCCACATCGAATAGGGGTCCGTCTCCCACAGTCCACCGGCGCATCATTTGTGGCCCAGCCGCTAGGTATTCCGCGAAGCCTGAAGACGCCCTCAGAGCCTCGGCAACCCTTTGATCCGACGTCGTCGAGTCAATTCGGCCCTTTTCAGCGGCGGTCAGGTACTTGCCGACCGCAACCCGCCGGCGACCTTGTAGATGAAACACTAAACGCGCTCCGCCTGGGTCCAGCCCGGTGGACGTCAACTCTCCATGGCTATGCGTTGCCGCTCCCTGCTCTAGGCGAGCTAACTCCTCGTCGCGAATAGTCGCTAACACCACAACGTCATGGTTCCCGGCAGGACATAGCCGCTGAAGTAATCCCTCATCCAAGCCTCCTGGAACGAGATACCTTTCCAGGTCGTCAAGCCAAATCACCGCGTTTCGAAGTTCGTAACCGGCGTCGAGCAACTGACGCAATGCCCTCGGATGAGTAGGGTCAATTAGTTGGTATGCCGGACGCAATCGCCGGATCGCTTCGAAAGCGCTACGCGTCTTGCCTGATGCCGCAGGCCCATGCAGAAGCACAAGTCCGCCTTCGGCGATTGCCCACTCTAAGTCGCCGTCGCTGACCCGATCCACGTAGGCCGGTAGATCCCGGCCATCGTCCGCCACGGTGCCGATCGCTGGTTTGACGCCGAGCCTGAGGGGGTCGAGCTGCCCTACAAGGGGCAGAGCGGCATCGTGCAGATGTAGCACTAATCCCATTAGATCAACGTCTTGCCCGCGCGGCGCCGGAGCCGCTGCCGCGGACCGTCTCACCCGCGAGACCACCATGCCCGCGAAGCCAAGCGTCGCGAATAGCCCGCTGAGGATGCTTGACCACTGGTCGGCCTTCGAGCGACCCTCGCGCACGAGGAAGAAGACGAGAGCTGCTAGTCCCACGACGACCAGCAGCTCAGGGGCCCGTTGCATCCCTTTACGCCGAAACACAGCCCAGCATCCTCCTCCGAGGGACGGTCCCATCCCGCTCCTCATCGTGTCACCAAGGTGTCACATGGCTCGCTCACCGTTTTGGCAGGTCAACCCTCCTCTGATGGCAGCGATGACATGGGTGACACCTCAGGGCGCCGTCAGGGACCGGTCGTCCCTTGAGAGCGAGGCCGGGACCTCAGGATCTCAGCTCGCATGATTACTTGACCAGGACTTATACCGACGAGCGACTAGAAGGCCGGCGGCGTGCTCGATCGCCTCGACCGTGGATGTCTCCCGGATGCCGTGCTGTAGGCCGAGGCGGTGCAGTTCGCGCGCGGGGCGTTTTCGCGACTCCCCGGACGGCGGCCTTGCGGCGGTTGACCAGCACGAGATTGGGCTTGAACTGGCGGGTTACCTCCGTAGACACGCGGCGTGTCCATCGTGTCCATTCCCGGGGTCTGCCCACCCGACCGGTCGTAGGGCAGTCTCGTTGGCAGGAACCCGCCGCAGATCGAAGCCGATGGAAGGAGGCCCCAGATGATCCGAGCTAATCGGCCGGAGTTCCTTTGCGTGGCCTATCGGCCTGCCACTGCTGGATGGTCCTGGGCTTCTAAGCCGGGGACAGGCTGAACATGCGGTCGTGTGCGGGCGCCTGACCGCGAGATGCGTACGAGGCCCAGGTGGCAGGGCTGATCGGGGCACCCACCATGGCCAGGTCGGCACGCACATGCTCCGTGGTCAACCAGCCGGTGGGCAGGTCAGCAGCAATCATCAGTACAAGCCTATGCGTTAGTCATCCTTGCATGAACAAAGCGTCGCGCTGCACCTTGCGAATACAACGTCAGGTTGTAGCCGGCTGGACAGCCCGGGAACGGCGGCGCGTGCGCCGTACGCAGGATGCCCTTGTTGGTAACTGGCCTAGAATTGCTTCTGTGGAGCGCACTTGTCACAGCGCCACGATCGCCGCAGTCTCCGCCGGCAACTGGATCCGGTCCCGCATCACGGTGACCCCCTCCCCCGTAGCCAGCAGCACCCGCCGAGCCACCCCAGGCAGCGACACCCCCTGCCCCCGCCCAGCCAGGTTCGCCACGACAAGCGTGTCCCCCCGCCGCATCACCAAGAACTGGTCCCCGTGCTGAACAGAAACAGCGTTCAACCGAGGATCCGACAGGTCAGGAAGAGACCGCCGCAGAGCGATCAACCGCTGATAGAACGACAGCATCGAAGCATGCTCAGGCTTGTCCAGCTCCGCCCAGTCCAACCGCGACCGCACGAACGTCTGCGGGTCCTGCGGGTCGGGCACGTCCCCCTCGGGCCACCCGTGCGCAGCGAACTCCCGCCGCCGCCCGGTCCGCACCGCGGAGGCCAACTCCGGCTCCGGGTGCGAGGTGAAGAACTGCCAGGGCGTAGAAGCCGCCCACTCCTCCCCCATGAACAACATGGGAGTGAACGGCGCGGTCAGCAGCAACGTAGCCCCAACGCGGAGCAGTGAAGGCGACAGCGAAGCCGAGATCCGGTCCCCGGTGGCCCGGTTTCCGATCTGGTCGTGGTTCTGCAGGTAGGCCACGAACCGGTGCCCCGGCACCCGCGGGTCAACCGGCCGCCCGTGGTGCCGGTTGCGGAAGCTAGACCAGGTGCCAGCGTGGAAGAACCCGCCGGTCAGCACGTCGGACAGCGTCTCCAGGGATCCGAAGTCCCCGTAGTACCCCTGCCGCTCCCCCGTCAGCAACGTGTGCAGGGCGTGGTGGGCGTCGTCGTTCCACTGGGCGTGCAGCCCGAACCCGCCCGCCTCGCGAGGCGTGATGAGCCGCGGATCGTTGAGGTCCGATTCGGCGATCAGCGACAGCGGCCGGCCCACGTGCGTCGACAACGACTCCACGGAGATAGCCAGCTCTTCCAAGATGGGAACAGCCCGCGAGTCGTGCAGGGCGTGCACGGCGTCGAGCCGCAGCCCGTCTACGTGGTAGTCGCGTAGCCACATGAGCACGCTGTCGATGATGTAGCGGCGTACCTCGTCGGAGTGCGGGCCGTCCAGGTTGATCGAGCGACCCCAGGTGTTGCTCTGCTCGGCGAGGTAGGGCCCGAACTGCGGCGCGTAGGCCCCGGAGGGCCCGAAATGGTTGTAGACAACGTCGAGGATCACCCCCAGACCGCGAGCGTGGGCGGCGTCGACGAACCGTTTCAGGCCGTCGGGGCCGCCGTAGGGCTCGTGCGGGGCGTACCAGCAGACGCCGTCGTACCCCCAGTTGTGTTCGCCGTTGAAGGCGTTGACCGGGAGCAGCTCGATCAGGTCGACGCCCAGCGACACGAGGTGGTCGAGGCGGTCGATGGCCGCGTCGAAGGTGCCTTCCGGGGTGAAGGTGCCGATGTGCAGCTCGTAGAGGATGCTGCCGGGCAGTTGCCGGCCGGTCCACGCGCTGTCGGACCACGCGAATTCGGCGTGGTCGTAGCGGCGGCTCGGCCCGTGCACTCCCGCAGGCTGCCACGGTGACCGGGGGTCGGGCAGTGGGGTTTCGTCGTCGTTCAGCAGAAAGGAGTAGTCGAGGCCGGCGTCGGGCACGTCGACCCGCCACCAGCCTTCGGCGGCGGCGCGCATCTCGTGGTCGGAGTCGTCGGCCAGACGCAGCCGCACCCGCTCGGCGTCCGGCGCCCACACGCTGAATTCGGTCATCGCGCAGCCTCCACGGAAGTGGTGGAAGGAGTCAGCAGAGCCACGGGATAGTCGGCCAGAAGGTCGTCCAGAGGGGTCTCCCCGCCACTGTAGACCCGGCCGGTGAACAGGTCCTTCATCTCGTGAACGGGAAGTGACAACGCTGTGTCACACCACCCACCGGCGCGGGCCAGGCCCAGCGGCAGCCGGGTCGCCACGGCGATCGCGCCACCCCGGTCGAAGGCGACCACGTGCCGGCCCACCGGCCCGTGCGCGGGCACCGGCCGGTAGGTGGTGAACAGCTCCGGGTGCGCCCGCCGCAACCGCAGGGTCCGCGACACGACGAGCAGCTTCGCCGCTCCGTCGGTGTCGATCGGGGGACGCCAGCCGCCGTCGATCCGTGCCAGCAGCTCTCGGCGTACGTCGAAGTCGACCGGGCGGCGGTTGTCCGGGTCGACGAGGGAGTTGTCCCACAGCTCGGTGCCCTGGTAGGTGTCCGGCACCCCGGGCATGGTGAGTTGGATCAGCTTCTGGCCGAGCGCGTTGCACCAGCCGGCCGGGGTGATCGCGGCGGCGAGTTCGGTCAGCTCGTCGTGCAGGCTCGGGTCGTCGTACATCCGGTCGACCACGGCGTGCAGGGCCTGCTCGAAGGCCGGGTCGGGGTCGGCCCAACTGGTCGAGGCCCCGGCCTCCCGGGCGGCCTTCTCGACGTACGCGTGCAGTCGTTCCCGCTCGATCGGCCACGCGCCGACGGCGGTCTGCCAGAGCAGGTGGGCGAACGACGGGTCGGGCAGCGGCGCGTACTCCATCCAGGTCTTGACCTGCTCGGCCCAGCGGCCCGGCAGCTCGCTGAGCACGGCGAGCCGGGCGCGGACGTCCTCGCCGCGTTTGGTGTCGTGGGTGGAGAGGCTGGTCATGCTGGCCGGCCAGCGGACCTGGTGGGCGCCGGCGAAGCGGTGGAACTCCGCCGGTGGCACCCCGAAGTGGGCGGGGCTGCCGCCGACCTCGTTGAGCGCCACGAACCGGGTCCAGCGGTAGAACGCGGTGTCCTCCACGCCCTTGGCCATCACCGCGCCGCTGAGCTGGGGGAACCGTTGGGCCAGCTCGTCGTCGGGGTTGCGCAGTCGGCGGGTGATCGCGTCCAGGGCGCCGGCCAGGTCGGGGCGGCGGCGGCCGGCCTCGGAGCGGGCGGCGGCGAGGTGCCGGGCGCCGTGCGGCGGGTAGCCCCGGTAGACCGGGAACGCGGCGGCCAGCTCGGCGAGCGCCGCGCGGGCCTGCTCGGTGGGCACCTCGGGGGCGAGGGCGGCCAGCCGGGTCAGCTCGGCGGCGAGGAGTTGGGTGGCGGCGGCCAGTTTGGTGGCGTGGGTCAGGTCCTCCCAGGAGGTGTGCCGCCCGGTCAGGCGGTTGTCCAGCGCGGTGAAGTCACCCTCGGCGTCGGTGTCGACGAAGAGCCCGCTGACCGCGGCCAGGGCCTCGTAGCCGGTGGTGCCGTCCACCGGCCAGTCCGGCAGCTCCTCGCCGTACTCCAGGATCTTCTCCACCACGAGCCAGGCGTTGGGCGCGGCGGCCCGCAACCGGGCCAGGTAGCCGGCGGGGTCGCGCAGGCCGTCCGGGTGGTCGACGCGGATGCCGTCGACCTCCCCGGCGACAGCCCAGCGCAGCACCAGTTCGTGGGTGGCGGCGAAGACCGCCGGGTCCTCCACGCGCAGACCCGCCAGGCCCGCGATGGCAAAGAACCGGCGGTACGTCAGCTCGGCGTCACCGCGCCGCCAGGAGACCAGCTCGTAGTGCTGCCGGTCGTGCACCTCCCGGGCGCTGCCGTCGCCGGTGCCGTCGGCGACCGGGAAGCGGTGCTCGTGGTAGCGCAACTCCCCGTCGACAAGCTTGAGGTCGTCCAGGGCGGCCGGGTCGTCGGCCAGCACCGGCAGCAGCAGCCGGCCCCGGTCCCAGTCGATGTCGAACCAGTCGGCGTACGCCGAGTCGCGCCCCCGGCGCAGCACGTCCCACCAGGGCGGGTTGGCGGCCGGGACGGCGACCCCGGCGTGGTTGGGCACGATGTCGACGACCAGGCCGAGGTGCTTGTCGCGCAGTGCGCGCACCAGCCGCTGCCGGGCGGCCTCCCCGCCCAGCTCCGGGTTGACGGCCCGGTGGTCGACCACGTCGTAGCCGTGCTGGGAGCCGGGCGTGGCGGTCAGCAGCGGGGCGCTGTAGAGGTGGCTGACGCCGAGGTCGTCCAGGTAGTCGACGATCGCGGCGGTGGCGTCCAGGTCGAAGCCGGGGCGGACCTGGACCCGGTAGGTGGCCTTGGGAGGGGTGGCCGGCATGTCAGATCGTCCTCTCCAGCACGACGAGGGACCGGTCCGGCACCCGGATGGTGCCGCCCGCGCTGATCACCGTGGCGTCGCCCGGCTCGGGTTCCGCCGTGCTGATCACCCGTTCCCACTTCTGGCCGTACTCGCTGCCGGGCAGGGTGAAGTCAAGCGGCGCGTCGTGGGCGTTGAAGCAGAGCAGGAACGACGCGTCGTGGTGCTTCTGGCCGTACTGGCCGCGCTCGCGGATGCCCTCGCCGTTGACGAAGAGCGCCACCGAGCGGCCGAAGTCGTTGCCCCAGTCCTCGCCGGTCATCTCCCGCCCGTCCGGGGTGTGCCAGGCCAGGTCGGGCAGCGGCTCGTCGATGCCGCGCCCGTTCACCGGCAGGCCGGTGAAGAAGCGGCGACGCCGGAACACCTGGTGTCGTTTGCGGAACGCGGTGAGCGTCTGGACGAACTCCAGCAGTTGCTCGTCGACGTTGTCCCAGTCGACCCAGGCCAGCTCGCTGTCCTGGCAGTAGACGTTGTTGTTGCCGTGCTGGGTGCGGCCCAGCTCGTCACCGTGGCCGATCATCGGCACGCCCTGCGACAGCATCAGGGTGGCCAGGAAGTTGCGCCGCTGCTTGGCCCGCAGGGCGAGGACCGCCTCGTCGTCGGTGTCGCCCTCGACCCCGCAGTTCCAGGACCGGTTGTGGCTCTCGCCGTCGCGATTTTCCTCGCCGTTGGCCTCGTTGTGTTTGTCGTTGTAGGACACCAGGTCGTTGAGGGTGAACCCGTCGTGCACGGTGACGAAATTGATGCTGTGGAACGGTCGACGGCCGTCGTCCTGGTAGAGGTCGGCGGAGCCGGAGATGCGGGACGCGAACTCGGCGAGGGTGGCCGGCTCGCCGCGCCAGAAGTCCCGCACGGTGTCGCGGTACTTGCCGTTCCACTCCGTCCACAGCGGCGGGAAGTTGCCCACCTGGTAGCCGCCGGGGCCGACGTCCCACGGTTCGGCGATCAGCTTCACCTGGCTGACCACCGGGTCCTGCTGCACCACCTCGAAGAAGGTGGAGAGCCGGTCCACCTCGTAGAACTCGCGGGCCAGGGTGGCCGCCAGGTCGAACCGGAAGCCGTCGACGTGCATCTCGGTCACCCAGTAGCGCAGCGAATCCATGATCAGTTGTAGTGAGTGGGGGCTGCGCACGTTGAGGCTGTTGCCGGTGCCGGTGTAGTCGACGAAGTAGCGGCGGTCCTCCTCGCTGAGCCGGTAGTAGCTCGGGGCGTCCACGCCCTTGAAGCTCAGCGTCGGGCCGAGGTGGTTGCCCTCGGCGGTGTGGTTGTAGACCACGTCGAGGATGACCTCGATGCCGGCCGCGTGCAGCGCCTTCACCATGCCCCGGAACTCCTGCACCTGCTGGCCGGTGCGGCCCAGCGCGGAGTAGCCGTGGTGCGGGGCGAAGAAGCCGATGGTGTTGTAGCCCCAGTAGTTGCGCAGACCCAGGTCGACGAGGCGGTTGTCGTGGATGAACTGGTGCACCGGCATCAGCTCGATCGCCGTCACCCCGAGCCGGGTCAGATAGTCGATCATCGGCGGGGAGGCGATGCCCGCGTACGTGCCGCGCAGCTCCTCCGGAATGTCCGGGTGGCGCATGGTCAGCCCGCGTACGTGCGCCTCGTAGATCACCGAGTGGTGGTAAGGGGTGCGCGGCGGCTTGTCGTTGCCCCAGTCGAAGTACGGGTTGACCACCACCGACTTCGGCATGAACGGCGCCGAGTCGGTCTCCGACATGCGCTCCGGCTCGTCCAGGTCGTAGTCGTAGACCGCCGGGTCCCACTCCACGTCACCGTCGATGGCCTTGGCGTACGGGTCGATCAGCAGCTTGTGCGGGTTGCAGCGCAGCCCGTTCGCCGGGTCGTACGGGCCGTACACCCGGTAGCCGTAGCGCTGGCCCGGCTCGATGCCCGGCAGGTACGCGTGCCACACGTACGCGTCCACCTCGCGCAGCTCGACGCGGCGCTCCGCGCCGGTGTCCCACTCGTCGAAGAGGCACAGCTCGATCCGCTCGGCCACCTCGGAGAAGATGGCGAAGTTGGTGCCCATCCCGTCGTAGGTGGCGCCCAGGGGGTACCGCTCGCCCGGCCAGACCTGCATGTCGCTCCTTAGACCATGGTTATGTGCGCGCCGGCCGACTCCACCCGCGCGCATGCGGGTAGTGCCCCCGGCCCGGGCGCGCCAATCCATCCTTTCAGGCGGTGACCAAAAACCACCTGTCTGATGCGCCGTACACCGATCGGGTGTCCTCCGTCACGATGACCCTTTTCGAGGTGCGTTCTTGGGTCCGATGCACTTTCCTTGACCGGGGACAAGCGTCCGCGCGTGCCCGCCAGGCCCTCGGCCACCCCTTACACCTCTCGCTCCGCCGCCACTGACGCCGGCGCGCACCACCACGCATGGACGGAGATTGATGTGACCCTGCGGGTCGACGAGCAGCTCGCTGCTACCAAGGACCGGGCCCACCGGCCCACCCTGACCTCCCGGACGCCCGCGCAGCCCGGTCCCACCGCGCAGCCCGGCACTCCCGCGCCGGCGCAGTCCGGCCCCGGGGTGCCCCCGCAGACCCGCCGCATCCTCATGCTGTCCTGGGAGTACCCGCCGGTGCTGGTCGGCGGTCTCGGCCGACACGTGCACGCCCTCTCCGTCGCCCTCGCCGCCGCCGGCCACGAGGTCACCGTCGTCACCCGCCACAGCGAAGGCGCACCCCTGGAGGAGTACGCCGACGGCGTGCGCATCCTGCGCGCCCCCGAAGACCCGGTCACCTTCCCCCTCGCCACCGGCTCCCTACTGGCCTGGACCATGGCCTTCAACCACACCCTCACCCGCACCGCCCTGCGCGCCACCCAAGCCGGCTCCTACGACGTCATCCACGCCCACGACTGGCTCGTCGCCCACACCGCGATGACGTTGCGCGACCACCTGGACATCCCGCTGGTCAGCACGATCCACGCCACCGAGGCCGGGCGGCACCAGGGCTGGCTGCCGGAGGAGATGAACCGCACCATCCACGGCGTCGAGCAGTGGCTCAGCAGCGAGTCCAACCGGGTGATCGTCTGCTCCGGCTACATGCGCGACGAGGTGAACGCGCTCTTCGGCGTACCGGCCGCGCGGGTCGACGTGGTCGCCAACGGCGTGGAGCCGCACCGCTGGCGGGTGCCCGCGCGTGCCGTGGCCGCCGCCCGCGCCCGCTTCGCCGGGGACGGCCCGCTGGTCACCTTCGCCGGCCGCCTGGTGTACGAGAAGGGCGTGCAGCACCTGATCGCCGCACTGCCCCGGCTGCGCGAGCGGCACCCCGGGCTGCGCGCCGTGATCGCCGGTGACGGCCCGTACCGCGCCGAACTGGAGGCCGAGGTGCACCGCCGCGGTCTGGGCGGCATGGTCACCATGCCGGGCTTCCTGGGCGGCACCGAACTGCCGGCGCTGATGGCCGCGTCCGACTGCTTCGCCGTGCCCAGCATCTACGAGCCGTTCGGCATGGTCGCCCTGGAAGGCGCCGCGGCCGGCGCTCCCATCGCCGTCGCCGCCACCGGTGGCCTCGCCGAGATCGTCGAACCGGGCGTCACCGGGATGACCTTCCGCCCGCACGACCCGGACAGCCTGACCGACGCCGTGGACGCGCTGCTGTCCGACGCCGACCACGCCCGCGTCATGGCCCGCCACGCCCGCCGGATGGTCCACGACCAGTACGGCTGGGCCGCCATCGCCCAGCGCACCGCCGCCAGCTACGCCGCCGCCATCCACCACGACGCCGCGTTCACCGCCGAGCGCGCCGAGCAGCGGATGTCGCAGGGTCGCGCCCTCCCGGCGATCCCCGAGGGCAACCTCCTCGCCGCCGCCGGCCTGCGCTGACTCCCGCCGGCCGGCCCGTTCGCGCTTGATCGACTCGGTTTCCTTGAAGTCGGGGGGTCCCAGGGCTGGGGACCCCCCGACTTCCGGTTGATCGACTCGACTTCCCGGAAGTCGGGGCGTCCCGGTGCTGCCAATCCCCCGACTTCCTGAAAGCCGAGTCGATCATGCCGGGGCAGGGCAGCTCAGACGCACCGAACGCGGCAGGCCGCCGACCCGGAGGGGTCGACGGCCTGCGGTGAAGCGAGGAGCGGGTCAGCGCTCGCCGAAGGGAACGTAGTCCCGCTCGGCGGAGCCGACGTAGACCTGCCGCGGACGGCCGATCTTGGTCTCCGGGTCGCTGATCATCTCGCGCCACTGGGCGATCCAGCCGGGGAGCCGGCCGAGCGCGAAGAGCACGGTGAACATCTTGGTCGGGAAACCCATGGCCTTGTAGATCAGGCCGGTGTAGAAGTCCACGTTCGGGTAGAGCCGACGGGAGACGAAGAAGTCGTCGGCGAGGGCGATCTCCTCCAGCTCCATGGCGATGTCCAGCAGCGGGTCCGGCTTGGCCATCCGGCCCAGCACGTCCTGCGCGGCCTTCTTGACGATCGCCGCCCGCGGGTCGTAGTTCTTGTAGACCCGGTGGCCGAAGCCCATCAGCTTGACGCCGTCCTGCTTGTCCTTGACCTTGCGGACGAAGGACCGGACGTCGCCGTCGCCGGCGTGGATCTGCTGGAGCATCTCCAGCACCGCCTGGTTGGCGCCACCGTGCAGGGGGCCGAAGAGCGCGTTCACGCCGGCTGAGACCGAGGCGAACAGGTTGGCGTTGCTGGAGCCGACCAGGCGGACGGTCGAGGTGGAGCAGTTCTGCTCGTGGTCGGCGTGCAGGACGAAAAGCATGTCCAGCACCTTCGACATCACCGGGTCGACCTCGTACGGCTCCGCCGGCACGCCGAACGTCATCCGCAGCAGGTTGTCCACGTACCCCAGCGAGTTGTCCGGGTACAGCAGCGGCTGACCGATGGACTTCTTGTACGCGTACGAGGCGATGGTGGGGACCTTCGCCATCAGCCGGACCGTGGAGATCTCCACGTGCTCGGAGTCGAACGGGTCCAGGCTGTCCTGGTAGAAGGTGGACAGGGCGCTCACCGCGGACGAGAGCACCGCCATCGGGTGGGCGTCCCGGGGGAAGCCGTCGAAGAAGCGGCGCATCTCCTCGTGCAGCAGCGAGTGTCGCCGAATCCACTCGGTGAACTCGGTCAGCTGCTGCTCGGTCGGCAGCTCACCGTAGATGAGCAGGTAGGAGACCTCCAGGAAGGAGGACTTCTCGGCCAGCTGCTCGATCGGGTACCCCCGGTAACGCAGGATCCCCGCGTCGCCGTCGATGTAGGTGATCGCGGATGAGGCAGCGGCGGTGTTGACGAAACCGGGGTCGTACGTGGTCATCCCGGTTTCCTTCAGCAGCTTGCTCACCCCGATACCGGCGGGGCCCTCGACCGCGGGATGTACCGGCATCGACAGCTGCCCACCGGGGTGATCGAGCTTGACTTCCGTCATGTGGTTCCTCGCTTCGCCGGCAGATCTACGTTGAATTGCCTTCGCTTCTACCGTAATTGCGGCTCGGGGGACAACGCCCGCCGTGGTTCGGCGGTGAGGTATGCGTCACCCGATTCCCGACCGGGCGGCCGGGAAACCCGCATCCCGCCAGACGGGACCAGACCGGACCAACCCCGAAAGCCGGGGCCGGACCGACCCCGGAGGCCCGGCCGGACCGACCCCGGAAGCCAGATCACGACAGCGCAAGGCGTCGCAGCGTACCGTCCGTCGCGACCTGGAAGACGTCGAGCTTGTTGGTGCCGGCGTGGAACAGCTTGTCGTCGGCGAGCAGCGCGGCGAACCGGCGTCCGCCGGGGTCGGCCGGCACCACGGGGACGACGGCCCCGATGCGGCCGTTGACGGCGACGGCGAGGAGGGTGCCGTCCGGGATCCGGTCCGGTACGTCTCCCCAGACCAGCGCCGGGAGGGTGCCGGTGTCCGGGTCCATGGCGGTGAACGCGGCCAGGTCGGCGACCCGGGCGCTGCCGTCGGCCGGGCCGGCGCGTACCTCGGTGCCGACCAGGGGGTGGGGTGTCGGCAGGGGTGGCGGGGCGGGCACGCCGCCGGGGAAGGTGACCGGTTCGCCGGGGCGGTCGTAGAAGTGCTTCGTACCGTCGGTGCGGGGGGCCTGCCGGGCGGAGCGACCGTCGACCCGCCACGGCAACCGGATGCCGGCCTCGTCGGCCACGGTCGGCAGCAGGTCGACGTGTTCCCAGTTGCGGTCGTCGACCCGGCCGGTCTGCTGCCGGGGTTCCTTGACGAACGTCGGCACCCAGGCGACCTCACCGGCGGCGGCCTTGATGGCGTCCATGCCCCGGCCCTGGGCGCCGGGGCGGAAGCTGACCCCGTGGTCGGCGGTCACCACGACGAGGGCCTGGTCGTAGAGGCCGTTCGCGCGCAGCGTCCGCAGCGTCTCGCCGATCAGCCGGTCGGTGTAGCCGAGTTGGGCGAGGTGCCGCTGCCGGGCCAGGTCGACCCACCCGGCGCCGTCGTTGGGCAGGTCCTCGGGGGCGTCGTAGCGCGCCCCGGACGGCAGGTACGCCCACGGTGAGTGCGGCATCAGCAGGTGCAGGAAGTGCAGGGTGGGCCGGCTCGCCGGCGTCAGCCCGGCCAGGAAGCTGGTGAACCGGGCCGGTTGGTTGTCGTCCAGGCTGTCCCAGCGGAACTTCGGGTCGGCCGGCGCCGGTTCGGCGGCGTCCAGGCCGGCCTCGGCGCGGGTCTGCTCGCGGTAGGAGTCCTCCGGGTCGACCGCGCTCTCGGTGGGCCCGGCGACCCGGCCGAGCAGTTTGCCGGTCTCCCGGACCAGCACGCCGAGCCCCTGCTCCGGGGTGACCGGCTGTTCGCACCGGCTGGGTGGGCAGAGCCGGGTGATGCTCTCCTCGGCGCGGATGTCGTACAGGCCGCCGAAGGCGGTGAAGAGGTTGTCCGGGTACTGCGAGTAGTGCGGGGCGACCGGCTTGGCCGGGTAGCGGCCGGTGAGCATCGCCGGCAACGCGTTCGGCGTCCACCCGCTGACCCCGGTGGAGTTGCGGTACCAGGTGGATCCGCCGGCCAGCTCGGCGAAGTGCGGGTACCGCCCGGCGTCGATCTTCCCGTCCGCGCCGAGCAGGCTGACCAGGGGCAGCTCGTCGAGGATCAGCATGACCACCGGCGGGTGCACGGCCGAGCCCTGCGCGGTGCCGGGCGCGCCGCCGTCGCTGCGCGGCAGGACCACCGCCGAGGTGGGTGAGACGAGCAGGAAGAGCGCCACGAAGGCCACCGGGCCGGCGGCGGCCAGTCGCAACACCCGGCCCGGCGCCCGCCACCGCCGGTGTGCGGCCGCGCCGGCCGCTCCGGCCAGCAGCGCCACCAGCAGCAGGGGTACGCCCCGAAGCGGCGTCACGTGTCGACCCACCTGCACGGCGAGGGCGGCGACCAGCAGCCCGACCAGCCCGGTGTGGGTGATGGCGCGGGCGGTCCGGCCGGCGAGTCGGCTGAGCGTGCCGAGCAGCGCCACCGCGAGTGTGGGAAGCACCGTCACCAGGGCGACCAGCAGCAGGATCTGGGCCGGGTCGGCGCGGTGGAAGAGGAAGAAGTCGGGGCTGCGACCGAGCACGTCCAGCAGTGGCTGGGTGACCACGAGACCGACCAGCGCGACGATCTCCAGCAGCCGACCCAGCTCCCCGCGCCAGCCCCGCTCCCACCGCGGTTCAACCACCCATCACCGTCCGGTAGAGCGTGCGGGTGCCGGAGGGCAGTTCCAGCCGGTCGGTGATCCGTCCCCGGGCGGCGAGCAGCGTCTCGAAGGTGTCGCGTCGGTAGTCCGGAAAGAGACCGGCGGGCTTGTTGGCCAGCAGCCGGGTCGCCATCGGGTCCTCCGGGTGGACGAACTCCACCACCACCGCGCCGCCCGGCGCGGTCAGCCCGGCCAGCCAGTCGATGACCTCCGGCAGCGGCACGTTGCGCCCGATCGCCAGGTGGTGCACCACGGCCAGGGCGAGCACCACGTCGGCGGACGCCCGCTCGGCGAAGCCGGCCCGCTCGACGCCCCGCCAGCCGCCACCCGGCGACGGGTCGGCCAGGTCCAGCACCAGCGGCAGGATGCGGCTCTGCCCCTCGGAGCGCAGCCGTCGGTACAGCTCGTCGACGACGGCCGGGTCCTGCTCGACGGCGACCACGTAGTCGGCGTGGCCGGCCGCCAGCCGGGAGTACCGGCCGTCGTTGGCGCCGAGGTCGAGGACCAGGCGGGGGCGGGTGCCGGCGGCCACCGCGGTGGCCACGAACTGCTCCTTCGCCACCCGGTCGCGGGCCGAGTAGCCGCAGGTGCGTTGGTAGTCCGACCAGTGGCTCTCGGGCGGGCGGCGGTCCAGTTTGCGGACCAGTTTCTCGATGCCGCGTACGGTGGCGAGCAGCAACTCCCGGGAGAAGCCGGCGGCGCGCAGTTGGTCACGGACCTGGGCGGTGCTGGCGGCGGCGTTGCTCTGCTGCATGGCCCCGTGCAGGTGCAGGTGGGTCAGCACGCCGGGGCGCAGCCGGCGGGCCCCGTTGAAGAGCGGCCGCAGCTCGTCGGCCTCGATGCCGTCGACCCGGGCGCGCAGCCACGGTTGGAAGTCGACGCCCAGGTGGGCGGTGAGCATCAGCGGGTAGAGCACGGTCTGGCAGAACTGCCGGTAGCCGGCCCACGGTTCGCCGTCGCGGACCGGCTCGAAGGAGCCGATGTCGATGAAGACCGGTGCGGCGCCCCGCCACTGGAGGTTGTACGCCGAGCCGTCCTTGGTGGTGAAACCCTCGCGCAGCGCGGCGTTCAGGATCTCCATGTGCAGCAGGGCGGCGTCGCGCAGCATGCTGAACGACCACTCGTACGGGTGGGAGACGAACGGGATGCGCTCGTGGCGCAGCACGGCGGCCCACGGCGTGCCGGCCATGGCGGGCACCAGGGTCGGCGGGGCGTCCTCGGTGGCGCAGACCTTGCGCGCGGCGACGAGCGCCGGGAAGAACGTGCTGCCGGTCAGTGCCCGCCAGTGCTCGGCGGCCTGGGGGTCCAGCCCACGCAGCACCTCGTCGCCGACGTGGAAGACCCGGTTGGCCGGGTCCCGGAAGGAGGCCGGCTCGGGCCGTACCTCGGTGGGTGAGATCGCCATCGTCGGGCCTGGCCCGCTCAGCGCTGGTCGGTGGGTTGCCGGCGGAACCGGTCGACCAGCCGTCGCCAGTAGAGCTTCGCGGCGACCGCGGCGCCAGCCACCCCGCCGACGACCGCCTGCACGATCAGGCTGCCGGACCCCGCGTCCAGGTAGGCCAGATGTTCCACCGATCGCTCCTTGCCCTCGCCGCCTCGACACCGGCGTCCCGGGCATGCACCGGTGAGGCTTTTAACCCAGAAAGCCGGACTTGTCCATCACCGTACGCCGGTCCCTGTCGCCGTCGAGGGCACATCGGCGTACTCCCAGCCTCGCCACAGAATGCGGCCGGGACGGCGGACCGCGCCGGTACGCTGCGGACGTGCGCTGGATGATGGTGGACGCGCCGCTGGACTCCTCCGGCGCTGGCCGCGGCGAGGAGCGGGCCCCCACCGCGCTGCGCCGGGCCGGCCTGCGCGAGGCCCTGACCGCCGACGACGACGGGCAGATCGACGAGGCGCGGTTGCGCGCCCCGAACCGCGACCCGGCGAGCGGGGTGATCGGCGCGGCGGGCCTGGTCCGGGCCGGCGGCGCCATCGCGGCACGGATCGGCGCGCTCATCGCGGACGGCCACCGCCCACTGGTGCTCGGCGGAGACTGCGCGATCCTGCCCGGCATCTGCCGAGCCCTGCCCCCGGCGACCGACCTGTGGTTCGTCGACGCCCACCCGGACTTCCTCGACGGCACGACCTCGCCGACCGGTGAGGCCGCCGACATGGACCTCTCGGTGGTCACCGGGTACGGCCCCGCCGCCGCCGTCGGGCCGACCGGCGCGCTGATCGAGCCGAGCCGCGTCCACCTGCTCGGGCACCGCCCGGCCACCGACGAGAGCAGCCGGGTCGAGGCGGCCCGGATCGACCCGGCGATCCGCCAGGTCAACGCCGCCGAGCTGCGGCGCCGGGGCGCGGCGACGGTCGGCGCGGGCCTGGCCGCCGACGGCGACGGGCCGGCCTGGCTGCACCTCGACCTGGACGTGGTGGACCCGCGCGACCTGCCCGCCGTGACCTACCGCGAGCCGGACGGGCCGCGTTGGGCGGACCTGATCGCGCTGGTCACGCCGTTGGCCCGCGCCGACCGGCTGCTCGGGATGAGCGTGACCGACCTGAACCCCGACGAGGACCCCGACGGGCGGCACACCCGCCGCGTCGTCGAGGTCCTCACCGAGATGCTGAGCGGCTGACCGGCCGGCGCCTCAGGTACGGCGGTGGTGCATGCCGAGGCGCAGCAGCACGAACCGCAGCACGGTGGCGGCCAGGTTCGCGGCCACCAGCACGGCCAGCTCCACCGGCCGAGCCGGCACGGCCGAGACGACGTGCAGCACCGCCAACGCGCCACTTGTCAACGCCAGACCGAGGGCGAAGGCCAGCAGCCCCTGCGCGTGGTGCCGGGCGGCGTGGCGGCGTCCGCTGATGCCGAACGTCAGCCGCCGGTTCGCGGCCGTGTTCGCCACCGCGGTCACCAACAACGCCAGCAGGTTCGCCGGCTGCGCGCCGAGCAGGCCCCGGGTGGCCACGAACAGCAGCAGGTACGCGAGCGTGCTCGCCACCCCGACCGCCGCGAACCGGGACAGCTGCCGGGGCAACCCGACCGGCACCTGTCCCGGCAGCGCCGGCCCCGGCCGCACAGGAGGCGCGGTCAGCGGCGTTCCGCCCGGCTCGGCAGGCGGCCCGGTCAGCGGCGTTCCGCCCGCCTGGGCACCCGGCGCGGCCAGCGGCGCCCGGCCGAGCTGCGCGCGCAGGTCGGCCAGGGGCAGCGCGCCGGTCAGCAGCGCCCGACCCAGCCGACCCACGCCACGCAGGTCGGCCAGGGCGGTGGCGATGATGTCGACGCGGCTGTCCGGGTCGTCGACCCAGTCCACCGGCACCTCGTGGATGCGCAGCCCCGCCCTCTGGGCGAGCACCAGCAGCTCGGTGTCGAAGAACCAGCCGGTGTCCCGCACCAACGGCAGCAGCTCCGCGGCCACGTCGGAACGGATCGCCTTGAACCCGCACTGCGCGTCGGAGAACCGCGCCGCCAACGCGCCGCGCAGCAGCAGGTTGTAGGCCCGTGAGATCACCTCCCGCTTGGCGCCGCGCACCACCCGTGAGGTACGCGCCAGCCGGGTGCCGATCGCCAGGTCGGAATGGCCGGAGATGAGCGGCGCGACAAGCGGCAACAACGCCGCCAGGTCGGTGGAGAGGTCCACGTCCATGTACGCCAGCACCGGGGCGGACGACGCCGACCAGGCGGCGGAGAGCGCCCTTCCCCGACCCTTGGCGTCCAGGTGCAGCACCTCGACGCCGGGCAGCTCACCGGCCAGGCCGTCGGCCACCTTCAGGGTGTCGTCGACGCTGGCGTTGTCGGCGACGGTGATCTGGAACGGGTACGGGAAGTGTGCGCTCAGGTGGGCGTGCAGCCGCCGTACGCACGGCCCGAGGTCGACCTCCTCGTTGTAGACCGGGATCACCACGTCCAGCACGGCGGCGGTGGGTCGGGCCCGGATGGCGGCCCGTGGTCCACCCAGCGTGGTCACGACGCCTGCCTAGCGGCGCTGAGGTCGTAGACGGTGACCCCGTCGACGGTCTGCGCCGTGAACGTCTCCGTGACCCAGGCGGCGATCTCCTGGGACGCCGAGCTGCCCCCGTTGGCCCGGAAGCCACCACCACCCACAAAGTAGTGGATCTTCCCGTCGGCCACGTACCGCCGGAACTGCGCGAGCGTCGGTGACGGATCACTGCCGTTGAAACCGCCGATCGGCATCACCGGTTCGCCGGTGGCGAGCTGGTAGCCGGACGCGTTGTTCGAGCCGATGGTCGCCGCCACCCAGGTGTAGTCGGCGCTGTCGCGCTCCAACAGCTCGCGCAGCGCGGCGCTGGGCTCGCGGGCGTCGAGCAGCCCTCCCATGCCTCCACCAGCCGAGCGCCCCTGGCCACCGGTGGCCCTGGGGGCCTGGCCGCCGCCCGGGAAACCGGGCACACCGTTGCGGCCACCGCCGGGGAAGCCTGGCCCCTGACCGCCGTTCTGGCCGCCGCCGTTCTGGCCGCCGCCGTTGCGGCCGCTGCCGTTCTGGCCGCTGCCGTTCTGGCCGCCGCCGGGAAGTTGACCACCGCTGGGGAAGCCGCCCCGGAACTGGCCGTCGCCCGGGAACTGGCCGCCGGTCGGCAGTTCCATGCCGGGCGGTCGTCCACCGGGGAAGCCGCCCCG
Organism: Micromonospora sp. NPDC007208; assembly: GCF_042869175.1. Classification (NCBI taxonomy): domain Bacteria; kingdom Bacillati; phylum Actinomycetota; class Actinomycetes; order Micromonosporales; family Micromonosporaceae; genus Micromonospora; species Micromonospora sp. NPDC007208. The sequence goes on from NZ_JBIAFG010000004.1 coordinate 352,363, forward strand.
GCCGAACCCGCCCGCCACGAACGGGCCGGCGCTCGGGATCGACCCGGTGTGCGGGGTCGCGGCGGTCTGCACCGCGTACGCCACCGGGCCGGCGAGGGCCACCGCCGCCCCGAGGCCCAGCACCACCGGCACCAAACGGCGGGGCAGTCGGGTGACCAGCAGCAGCAGCGCCGCGCCGACCAGGCCGGCGACGAGCACCGTGGTCCGCAGCCACGGGTACCAGTCGGGGCTGCGCCCGAGCAGCACCCACGCCCACCAGACGGTGACCGCGAGCGTGCCGCCGAGCGTCGCCGCGGCGGGTAGCCGGCGTTGCCGCCAGAGCAGCGTCACGCCGATGCCGACGAGCGCGCCGATCGCCGGTGCGAGCGCCACCGTGTAGTAGGCGTGGAAGATCCCGGACATGAAGCTGAAGATCAGGCCGGTGACCAGCAGCCAGCCGCCCCACAGCAGCAACCCGGCCCGGGTGCGGTCGGTGCGGGCCGCCCGCCCGGCGAGCAGCAGGCCGACCACCAGCAGGATCAGCGCGGCCGGCAGCAGCCAGGAGACCTGACCACCGATCTCGCCGCCGAACATCCGCAGCACGCCGCTCTGCCCGGAGAACGGGCCACCGCCGCCACCCGGCCGCGCGCCACCGCCGCCGACACTGCCGACCTCCTCGCCGGTGATCCGGCCGAGGCCGTTGTAGCCGAGGGTCAACTCCAGGATGCTGTTGCCCTGCGAACCGCCGACGTACGGGCGGGCGCTGGCCGGCACCAGCTCGACAAGCGCCACCCACCAGCCGGCGGAGACCACCACCGCCAGCCCGGCCAACAGCAACTGCCGGACCCGCCGCCACAGCCCGGTCGGCGCGGCCAGCAGGTAGACGCCGGCGAAGACCGGCACCACCAGGAACGCCTGCAACATCTTGGTGAGGAAGCCGAAGCCGACCAGCACACCGACCAGGACGATCCACCGGGTGCTGGCCGTCTCCAGCGCGCGCACGGTGGCGTACGCCCCGGCGACAAGCAGCAGGACCAGGAGCGCGTCGGGGTTGTTGAACCGGAACATCAGCGTCGCCACCGGGGTGACCGCGAGGACCGCGCCGGCGATCAGGCCGGCGGCCGGCCCGTACCAGCGCTTCACTGTCGCGTAGAGCACACCGACCGAGGCGACCCCGCAGAGCGCCTGCGGCACGAGCATCGCCCAGCTGTTCAGCCCGAAGACGCGGACGGACAGGGCCATCAGCCACAGCGAGGCGGGTGTCTTGTCGACGGTGATCGAGTTGGCGGCGTCCGACGAGCCGTAGAGGAACGCCTTCCAGCTCACCGACCCGGCCTGCACGGCCGCCGCGTAGAACGAGTTCGCCCAGCCCGACGCGCCCAGCCCCCACAGGTAGAGCAGGCCGGTGGCGAGCAGCAGGATCGCCAGCGCGGGCCGGGCCCAGGCCGGTGACCGGCGCGTCGGCGGCGAGTGCTCCTCGGGGCGGGTGGCAGGCGGCGGCTCGGGTGCGGCGGGTGCCGTCGGCAGGGTCTCTGTTCTGTCCATGCGGCCAGCCTCGGCGGCTGGGCTGGCGCGACCCCGTGCGCAGACTATGCGTCAGCTGTGGGATTGGGCAGCCGGACGGTGAACACTGTCCGACCTGGACGGCTCTGCACCCCGACCGTGCCGTGGTGGGCCTCCACCACCGCCGCGACGATGGCGAGGCCGAGGCCGGTGCTGCCGTGCGCACGGGACCGGGAGCTGTCGCCGCGGGCGAACCGCTCGAACACCTCCGGTTGCAGCTCCACCGGCACCCCGGGCCCGTCGTCGGCGACGGTGAGAACGGCGCTGGCGGCGTCGACGGCCAGCGTGGTGGTGACCGTGCTGCCGGGCGGGGTGTGCACCCGGGCGTTGGTGAGCAGGTTCGCCACCACCTGGTGCAGTCGGGCGGCGTCGCCGGGCACCCGGATCGCCACCTCGGGCAGTTCGAGTTGCCAGCGGTGTTCGGGGCCGGCGACGTGCGCGTCGCTGACCGCGTCCACCACCAGCGCGGTCAGGTCCACCGGTTCGACCGCGAGCGGACGGCCGGTGTCGAGGCGGGCCAGCAGCAGCAGGTCGTCAACGAGGCTGGTCATCCGGGTGCTCTCCGACTCCACCCGGCGCAACGCGTGCGCCACGTCGGCGGGAACCTCGTCGCGGCCGCGCCGGGCCACCTCGGCGTAGCCGCGGATCGCCGCGAGAGGCGTCCGCAACTCGTGGCTGGCGTCGGCGACGAACTGGCGTACCCGGGTCTCGCTGGCCTGCCGGGCGGAGAGCGCGTCGGCGACGTGGCCCAGCATCCGGTTCAGCGCCGCGCCGACCTGACCGACCTCGGTGCGCGGGTCGGTGTCGGCGGCCGGCACCCGGACGGCGAGCGCGACCTCCCCACGGTCCAGGGGCAGCTCGGTGACGCGGGTGGCGGTGGCGGCCACCCGGTTGAGCGGTCGCAGGGTCGCCCGCACGATCAGCGCTCCGGCGGCACCGGCGATGACCAGCCCGACGGCGGCCACGGCTGCCTGCGCGGCGACCAGCGCCCAGACGGTCTCCTGGACGCCGGAGAGAGGAACCGCGACGACACGTACCCGGCCGTCCCAGTACTGCCGGGCCACGGCCCGGTAGTCACCACGGTCGCCGAGGTCGACGGTGCGCGGTCTGGCGTCGACCGGCAGGTCCGCCAGCGCGGCGACCTCCCCCACCGGGACCGCCTGCGGGTCGGGGAACGCGTTGGAGGCGCTGTTGGTCAGGGTCCGGGCGCCGGTCACCCGGCCGTCGGCGATCTCGGCGACCACCGCGCCGGACGGCAACCCGGGCGGGATGCCGCCCAGTCCGTTGCCGGGGAAGGCCGGCCGACCGGGACGGTCGCCCCGCATGCCCGTCGCCGGGGCCAACTGGGCGTCCAACCGGTCGATCAGGAAGTGCCGCAGCGCCACCGTGGTCAGGCCCCCGATGGCGACGCTGACCAACGCCAGCAGCGCGAGCAGGGCAAACACCAGTCGGGTACGCAGGGAGCGCCCGGCCAGCCACCCCCGGGCGGCCCGCAGCGGGCGGCGCCTACTCGGCGGGTTTGAGGACATAGCCCGCGCCGCGCAACGTGTGGATCATCGGTGCCCGGCCGGCGTCGATCTTCTTGCGCAGGTACGAGATGTACAGCTCCACCACGTTGGCCTGGCCGCCGAAGTCGTAGTTCCACACCCGGTCGAGGATCTGCGCCTTGCTGAGCACCCGGCGCGGGTTGCGCATCAGGTAGCGCAGCAGCTCGAACTCGGTAGCGGTCAGGGTGACGAGCTGGCCGGCCCGGCGGACCTCGTGGCTGTCCTCGTCGAGGCTGAGGTCACCGACGGTCAGCACCGCCTCCTCCCGGGCGGCGATCGCGAGCCCGGAGCGGCGCAGCAGCGCGCGCAGCCGGGCGATCACCTCCTCCAGGCTGAACGGCTTGGTGACGTAGTCGTCGCCGCCGACGGTCAACCCGGCGATGCGTTCCTCGACCGCGTCGCGGGCGGTCAGGAAGAGCACCGGCACGGTGGGGGCGTACTCGCGCAGCCGACGCAGCACCTGGAAACCGTCCAGGTCGGGCAGCATCACGTCGAGCACCACGGCGTCCGGCTCGAACTGTCGGGCGGTGCTCAACGCCGCCATGCCGTTGCCGGCGGTACGGACCTGCCAACCCTCGTAGCGCAGGGCCATCGACAGCAGGTCGGTGAGCGTGGGTTCGTCGTCGACCACCAGCACCCGGACGGGTTCACCGTCGGGGCGACGCAGCTCGATCCGGCTCGGCGCGGCCTGCCCGTTCATGACCATGGGCCCCAGCGTGGCCGCGACACCTGTGCCACGCCCCTGCGGAAGCTGTGCGCCAGCTGTGCGACCGGGCCGCCGCGACGCCACCGGTCAGACCCGCCTCGTGGTCACTCGGATACGCCGTACGCGTCGGTGCGCACGAAGCGCATGCTCCAGCCGCCGGCCTCGTCGGGCCGGTCGCGCTCGTAGAGGTGGTCGGGGCCGGGCTGCACCGGGCCCGTGCCGTCCGGGTGCCGCATGATCCAACGCTGGGGTGGGGCGCCGTCCGACCCGGCCGGCAGCAGCCGGACCAGGCCGTCCGCGGGCCCGCCGACGAAGCGTACGGTGACCTCGCTCATCGCGGCGTCCCCTCGGGTGACCGTGCCGGCACAATCGGTGACACCGGCTCTGGCTCGCAAGCTACCGCACCCGCCGCCTTGGCGCAGCGAGGTGCGCGGGGCCGCCCGCCCCCGAATCGGGCTCCGGTTTGCCCAGTTCGGCGCTCGGGTACCGCCATCTGAGCACCCGCCGTCGGCGGGGCCAGGACGAGGAGTGGTCGATGCGCATGCTGGACGGGCGGTACCGGCTCGAACAGCGCATCGGCGTGGGTGGGATGTCCGAGGTGTGGCGGGCGTACGACCAGGTGCTGGACCGGCCGGTCGCGGTGAAGCTCATCTCGCCTGGTCACGACGACCGGGACGGCCCGGTGGACCGGATCCGCGCGGAGGCCCGGTCGGCGGCCCGCCTGGAGCACCCCAACGTGGCGAGCGTGCACGACTTCGGCACCTCCTCGACGTGGCCCGGCCGACCGGTGCCCTACATCGTCATGGAGCTGGCCGAGGGTGAGACGCTCGCCGTGCACCTGCGCGCCGGCCCGCTGGACTGGCAGATCGCGGTGCGGGTCTGCGCGGAGGTCGCCGCCGCGCTGGCCGCCGCGCACGCCGAGGGCATCGTGCACCGGGACGTCAAGCCCGCCAACGTCATGCTCACCCCGGCCGGGGTGAAGGTGCTCGACTTCGGCATCGCCATCGCCGCCGGAGCACCGGACCCGATGCCGACCGGAATGGTGCTGGGCACGCCGGCGTACCTGGCGCCCGAACAGCTGGACGAGGCGCCGGCCACCCCGGCCGCCGACATGTACGCCCTCGGCGTGCTGCTCTACTACAGCCTCACCGCCCGCCTGCCCTACCGCGCGGCGACCGCCAGCGAACTGCTGCTCGTCCGCCGCCGTCAGCCACCGGAGCCGCTGCCCGACATCACCGGGCTCCCGCCGGAGGTCGCCGAGCTGTGCCACTCCTGCCTCGCCGACGACCCCGAACAGCGTCCGACCAGCCTGGTCGCCGCGCTGCTGCTGGCCGAGGCCGTGGACGCCCGGGTGTACGTGCCGATGACGATCCCGACGAGCCGCCGGTCGGTCGCGACGTCGCCATGGACCGAACGGGCCGCCGCGGAGGCCACCGAGGCGGTGGCGGTGGCCCACGAGCCGAACCTGTCCTCCGGGCGCTGACCGCGCGACCCACGGACGTTTGGTTGGCGGTGGCGGGGTTCGTCGGGCGGCACAGCGTTTCGCCGGCCGGCGGCGGGGTAGCCGGCCTGGTGAGCGACGGGAGAAACGCGATGCCGGATCAGAGTTCCTGGCTGCGTGAGGCCACAGCGACCGCCGAGGGCGGTCACGTACGCACCGACGATGGCGGGCTCTCCACCGCGCTGGCCTCACCGCTGGCGCCGCACTGCACCGGGCTGACCCCGGAACAGTTGCTGGCCGCGGCCTTCGCCTCCTGCCTGCACCACGCCGCGGTGGAGGTGGCCGGGGAGATCACCGACGAGGCGCACACCGTGCAGGTCCGGGCCGAGGCGAAGCTGGGACGGGACAACGACGGCCGATACCGGGCCGACGTGCACGCGGAGATCTCCTCAGCCGGCCTGAGCAGAGATCAACTGGCCGACCTGGTCGAGTACGCCGATCGGCTCTGGCCGTTCTCCAGCAGCGACACCAGCAGACACCGCCTAACCGTCACCCCAGCCGAAAACGGCCGACACTAACGCCCCACCCCGCCCGCGCCCGCCCCACCGCCCCACCGCCCCACCCTCCCACCGCGCCGATCTTGCACTTTCGGTCGTCGATATCAGGGGGATTGCCCCCGATGTCGCGACAGCAAGTGCAAGATCGCGGAGCAGGGAGGGGATGGTGGGGCGGTGCTGGCGCTGCGGGCGCTTTGCGGGACGGCGGGGGGCCGGTTGGTGGAGGTGTGCATCGGTTGTTCGGATGAACCGCCTGGTATGGCTGCGGGCTTGACCGGCAGGCTGGCAGCGCGACCGTATTCACCCGGCAAGTCGGGAATAACCGTCTGGAGTGATCCGCGAGGTTGATCAGCTTCGCCTATGCTTTGTGAACTAAAGTCGGCATGATCAGGGCAAATTGTGGCGCATGCCACTCTACGGGCTGGTGGCATCGGGCATTTGGCTCTTTAGCCTCGGCAGGTGCATCCCGACGACCCCTCCGCCCAGAAGCTGACCGACGCGCACCCGAGCACCCTCTCGGACGACGCCGCATCAACCGAACGGACGATCGGCCGTCACCGCGCTGCCGAAACGCCGCGGCGGGCCCTGCTGGGCTCGACCCCGGTGCGGGTGGCGCTGGCCACCGGCGTCACCTGCTGTCTCAGCCTCGTCGCGGTCGCCACCGCGCGAGGCAACGACGACACCGCCCGTACCGTCGAGCCGCTCGCCGAGGCGGTGGCCGACCGCGCCGCCATCGCCGACGAGCGCGCCTCCCGGTCGCTGGACCGCGACGCGGCCCCCGCGCGGATCCTGCCGCCCAGCCCGACGGCGAAGCCCACACCCACTCCCACCGTCGTCCGCAAGGCGCCCAAGAAGCCGGTCAAGCCCCGCCGCCCCCGGCCGGTCGCCGGCCTCGACCAGGCACAGATGGACAACGCGAAAACCATCGTGGACGTCGGCCTGGAGATGAAGATGCCGCGCCGCGCCCTGGTGGTGGCACTGGCGACCGCCATGCAGGAGAGCAACCTCTACAACCTGGCCAGCGACGTCCTCCCGGAGTCGGCGGAGTACCCGAACCAGGGCAGCGGCTCCGACCACGACTCGGTGGGGCTGTTCCAGCAGCGGCCCAGCAGCGGCTGGGGCACGGTGGCCGAGCTGATGCGCCCGTCGTACGCCGCGCGGGCGTTCTACACGGCGCTCAACGAGATCCCCGGCTGGCAGGACATGAGCGTCACCGCCGCCGCCCAGGCCGTGCAGATCTCCGCCTACCCCGACGCGTACGCCCAGCACGAGGACCGGGCGACCACCGTCGCGGAGGCGCTCACCGCCTGAGCCGGGACTCCGGGCCCACGCGTCTCAGCGGCGGCCGGGCGGCGGCTCCGCGCCCGCGTCCAGGCCGGCGACACCGACCCGACTGCCGGGTACGCCGGCAGCCGCGGTGGGGGTGTCGGCGGGTATCTGGTCGACCGTCACCTGGCTGAGGATCTCGTCCACTCGCGCCTCGCGCCGTCGACGGGCGTCCAGCGCCGCCTCGAAGTCACGTCGGGCCTGCACGGCCTCCGCGTACGCCCGCTCCCGCACCCGCCGGGCCTCCTCGCGGGCCTCGTCGAGTTCGACGCGGGCCTGGGCCAGGATCTCGGCGGCCTCGCGCCGCACCGCGTCACCGGCGTGCCGGGTGGCGGTGGCGTCGCCCAGGTCCAGTCGTTGCAGGAGCCCGCTGAGCCAGGCCGCCTCCTGGCGGATCTCGTCCCATTCGCGGGTCGCCCCGGCCGCGCCCTCGGCCCGCGTCGCGAGCCGGGACAACCGGATCCCCAACTCGTCCAGGCAGTAGTCCACCTGCCGCTGGTCGTAACCGGTCTCAACGACGGAGAACCTCATACTGTCGCCCCCCAGGCAGCTGCTGTTACTTCCCCACCTGGATCCTCGGCCGGGACCGCTCGCGCCGAGGGGGTTCGGGAAAAATGTTCAGCATGCGCGCAGGTGGCGCAGGCGTCAGCCGCGCTTGGGCAGCACGACGACCCGGCCGAAGAACTCGTCGATGCGGCGGACCACGTCGTTGAAGTCGTCCAGGTCGATCGGCTTGGTGACGTACGCGTTGGCCTGCAACGTGTAGCTGCCGACGATGTCGGTGTCGGCGTTGGAGGTGGTCAGGACCACGATCGGGATGGTCCGCAGATCCTCGTCCTGCTTGACCGCCCCGAGCACCTGCCGACCGTCCATCCGCGGCATGTTCAGATCCAGCAGGATCACGTCCGGGCGGCGGGCCTGCTCGTGCCGGCCCTCGGCGCGGAGAAACTCCATCGCCTCCTCGCCGTCACTCACCACGTCGATGATCTTGTCGACGTCGGAGTCCGCCAGCGCCTCCTCGATCATCAGCACGTCGCCCGGGTCGTCGTCGACCACCAGGATGCGTACCGGCTGCGGGCTGTCTGCGCCCATCACTACCTGCCTCGGAGTCGGCGGGGACGGGACCCTGACGGTCACCGCGTTGGCGGGGAAATGCTGGCGGGGAAATCTAGCCCATCAGGAGGCGGCGCGGGACGCCGGGTCGACCGACTCCGGTTCGTAGCGCAACACGTCGGCGAGGCCGGTCACCCGTAGCACCCGCTCGACCCGCCCGTTGGCCCCGGTGAGCCGGAGCCAACCCCCGTCGGCCGCCGCCTGGTTGTCACCCCGGACGAACACGGCCATCCCGGTGGAGTCGCAGAACGTGAGGTCGGTCAGGTCGAGCAGCACCCGGGTCTCGCCCGCCGCGGTGAGCCGGTCGATCGCGGCGGTCAGCTCGGGGGCGGTGCTCAGGTCCAGCTCGCCCGCGAGCCGCAGGCAGGCGCCACCACCGTCGCGCTCGACGTAGCTGACGCTGAACGTCACCGTTTCTCCCCCTCGCTCCACCCTCGGGTGGGACGTTTGCAGTCCGGCAAGTATACGCAGAGCTGACTGGCGCGCCGCCGCGCGCGGTGATCGATCCGGTGGCGCCGGCGGGTCGGTCAGCGGGCTGGGCCGGGCAGCGCCGCGCATCCCAGCGCCAGTGCCCGCGCCGCCCGGGGAAAGTCCCGCAGCGCGGTGGCGTAGTGCTCCAGCGGCAGGGCGATCGCCCCGACCGGCACCCCACGACTGGTCAGGATCCCCGCCAGCCACTGCACGAACTCGGTGAACAACGAGGCGTCGTCGACGTAGACCGCCGCGGCCAGGAAGTCCACGATGTGGCCCAGGTCGCTCACGGTCGCGTCGAGCTGGGCGGCGGTGTACGCCCGTGTCGCCGGCACCCGCTCCCGCAGCTCCGCCAACGCGCTGTCGATCAGCTCACCGCGACGGCGCACCAGGCTGGCGTACTCGTCGTCGGCAAGGTGGGCCAGCCGTGCCGGTGGCGCCCCGCGCAGGGCCCGCTCGTCGCTGATCAGCTCGGCCGCCGAGGGCGCGTCCGGCGCCCAGGCCACCCCGAGCTGGTGCGCCCACCGGCCGTCCGTGCCGAACCCGCGTCCGCCGACCACCACCGGCACGTCCGAGCGGCGGCAGGCCTCGATCATCCGGTGGGCGTACGGCAGGCGCATCGGCAGCGCGCACGCCAGCGCGACCGCGTGCGCGTCGTGGCGGTGCAGATACGACACCAGGTGCGCCGCGGGCACGCTGGCCCCCAGGAAGGTCACCTGCCACCCGCGTAACCGCAGCACCTCCGCCACCAGCCGGGGCGGCAGCGCGTGCCACTCGCCGTCCATGCAGGCGACCACCACCCGGCCGCCGGTGGGCCTCGGCCTGACGTGCGCGGACACCGCCGCCACCACCTGCTCGCTGATGTGGGTGGCCGCGTGCTCCTGGGCGACGCTCCACTCGTTGCGCGCCCACCGCTCGCCCACCTCGGCCTGGGCCGGCGCGACCAGGTCGAGCAGCACCCGCTCCGCCGGGACGCCCGCGTCGAGCAGGCCGATCGCCAGGTCGGTCGCGGCGTACTCGTCGGCGTCGGCGAGGTGGTCCAGATAGCCGGCGTACGCCTCGCCGAGGTGGCTGGTGGTCATGGCGGCGGTCACGCGTCGGTCCCCTCTGTCTGGTCGATGCGGTCGGGCACCGAGTGCAGGTGCCGCGCCCCGCGCCCGCTCAGGCCTGCCGCCCGCAGCGCCAGCACGGCGATGTCGTCGTGGTCGCCCTGTGCCAGCCAGTCGCAGGTCACCTGCTCGACCCGTTCGGCCAGGGCCGGCGCGGGCATCCGCTGGCAGCCGGTCAGCGCGGTGACCAGCCGCTCGGGGCCGAACAGCTCGTCGCCGCGCCGGCCGCCCCGGGCCTCGGTCACGCCGTCGCTGTAGAGCAGGCAGGTCTCGCCCGGCGCCAGCCGCACGGTCACCTCTCCGACGCGGGGGTCGGACACCACCCCGATCAGCATGCCGCGCAACGGCACCGTCTCCACCTCGCCGGAGGCGCGCAGCACCAGTGGTGGCAGGTGCCCGCCGCCGGCCATGGTGAGGGTGAGGCCACCGTCGCGCTCCGGACGGGCCACGCCGAGCACGATCGTGGCGAAGCGGCCCTGACCATGCGCCTGGGTGGTCTCCAGCAGCGCGTCGTTGAGCAGCCGCAGCAACCGCGCAGGGTTCGACTCCAACCGGTGCAGCGCCTGAAGGCACTGGCGGAGTTGGCCGGTGAAGACGGCGGCTTCGACGCCCTTGCCCGACACGTCGCCGAGGAAGAACACCGAGCCACCGTCGGTGAGCCGGTGCGAACCGTAGAAGTCCCCGCCGATGCGCAGCCCCGCCTGCGCGGGCCGGTACGCCGTGCCCCACTGCACGCCGACGGCCTCGACCGGCTCGACCGGCAGCAGGCTGGCCTGAAGGGTGTCGGCCACCTCCGCCTGGTCGCGGTAGAGCAGCGCGGTGGTCAACGCCGCGCCGGCGCGGGCCGCGAACGCGCGGACCAGCTCCACGTCGGCCTCGTCGTACCAGCGGGTGGCGCGACGGGCCACCAGCAGCACACCAACCGGCGCGTCGCGGCCCGGCAGCGGGACGACCCGGGCGGCGCTCTCGGTGCCGGCGAGCCCCGGCAGCCACCCGGCGTCGACCGCCTGCTCGACCAGCCAGTCCACCGCGTGGGGCTCGGCCCCGGTCAGCCCGTCGGCGAACGCGGTCGGCAACTCGCCGCCGGCCAGCACGCCGCTGTCCACCGTCGGCGCCTCGTCGTCGGTGCGCGAGGCCCGCCACCAGCGGGCGCGACCGCCCCGCGGGGCGAGCACCAGCACCGCCACCTCGGCCAGGGTCGGCACCGCCAGTCGAACGACCGCGGCGGCGGCCCGGTCGGGGTGCAGCGGGTTGCCCAGCTTGTCGCCGACCACGGCCAGGAACGCCGAGCGCGCCCGTTCGGCGAGCAGCGCGTCGGCGCGGCTGACGCTGTCGGTGACGTCCTCCACGTACCAGCAGCAGCGCCCGCCGGAGAGCGGCACCTGGCGGGCGGTGAGCCTGCGCTCGCGATGGGTGAAACCGCCGGGGACGCCCTCGCTCAGGCCGGGCACACCTGCCGCGCTGAGCAGCTCGCCGGGCGTCACCTCGGGCAGCAACCGCTCGGCGACCGGGCTGATATGCCGCACCACGCCGTCGGCGTCGCAGACCACCAGACCCTCACGGAAGTGCTCGACGACCTCGAACCAGTCCGGCGTGCCCTGACCCCGGTCGGGGGCCAGTGGCGGCAGGGCCGAAGTGGGACGGCGAACGTCGGCGGACCACGCCGAGGGTCGTGTCGTGCTCGGCGTGGAGAGCCGTCCGTCGCCCGGGTCCCAGTCCCTGACGTCGGAAGCAGTCACCAGCTGAGCCTCACTCCTTCTCGTTCACCGAACCCGTGCCGGAACCGGCGTCCACGGTCACAACTCTCCAGCCACCCTACGCCCGAACCCGGATAGCGGCATCTCACGGCGGGTGGGGGGCACCGCCAGGACGGGGCGTCGGGCCAGGGACACCGGGAGCCGTTCGAGGCCCTCCGCTTTGCGTTTTGTCGCTCGACAAGGAAAATGGTGGGATGCCCGACCAGCTGTTGACCATCGAGACGACCCGGCTCGCCGCCGGGCAGGTCCGACTCCGGCTGACCGGCGAGCTCGACTACGACAGCGCGCCCGAGCTGATCGCCGCCGCCGCCGAGCTGGGCGGCGACGGCGACGCCCCGGTCCTGGTAGACCTGACCGGGGTGACTCTCTGCGACTCCTCCGGGCTCAGCGCGTTGCTGGTGGTGCACCGCGCCGCCGGGGCGATCCGACTGACCGGGGTCAGCCCCCAGCTCCAGCGAATGCTGGACCGCACGGGGCTGAGTGAGTTGCTGGCCGTGGCGTACGCGGACGACGACGTGCGCGCCATCGGCTGATCCGAGGGCCACCCCGGGCAGCAAACGGGGATGGCCCCCGACCCTGGGACCTGGGGTCGGGGGCCGGAGGAATGTCTAGGGTGCCGTCATCGGCTGGAGCCGGGGGCCGTCCTCACGCAACTCGCCGATCGGGGCCGGGTCGACGTCCTCGGGCTTCCCCGAATCGGGCGTCTGGTACAGGTAGCGGACGAACTGCCCACCCGCCTCGTTGTCGTCCGCACCGGGCCACTGACCGATGCAGTCCATCCCGATCACCTCGCGGCCCGTCCCGTCGGCCTCCTCCAGCAGCGCCCACAGGCTCACCGCGTAACACCTGGTGACATCGGGTGTGAGCTGCCAGCGCGCGTACCAGCCGGGTCGAGCGGGGACGATCTCGACGACTTCCTTCATGACGACCTTCCTTCCGCGTACCTCGGAAGAACTCCGGTCCTGACCCGATCGTGCGGGCGGTGCGGGTGAGCGCCCCTCACCCCCGCCGGATGAAGCGTGGCGGAGACCGGGCCGACCCGGCCGGCGGCCTCCGTTTCCTTCTCGGGGGCGGCGGGAAGGCGACTGGCGCAGCCACGATCCCCAGCGGAAGGGGTGCCAGCATGCGCAAGCAGATGGAGGGCGACAACCAGAGGCGCCGGGCGTTGGCCCGGCAGGCCCGCGAACAGAATCGCCAGCCCAGCGAGATCGGTGCCAGCCTGAGCGCCACCAAGCAGCTCACGAGCCTCGACGCGGGTAAGCGTGCCGGCCCACCAGCGGCCGGAATGCGCAAACCGGACAGCACCCGGGGCGGGCCGGCGCCGCCGCCGGTCGGTAGCGCCGACAATCCGCGGCCCCAGCCGTCCCCGCCGAGCGGCGCGGCAGGTGTGAGCAGCGTGGGCTACCACGAGCTGGTCGACGAGGTCCGGCGTCGCGCCGGGGTCGACTTCAAGACGGCCAAGGTGGGCACCGAGGCAACCGTGCTGGTGCTCGCGTTCGCCCTGGAGGCCGCCGAGCGGCAGCGGCTGCTCACCGCGGTGCCGTCGTCGCTGCACGACGTGCTACCGGTCGACGGCATCGAGCGGCACCAGGACCTGCCCGGCTTCCTGGCCGAGGTGGGCCGGATCAGCGGCAACACCCCGGAGCAGGCCCGGTACCAGGCGGAGGCGACGATCGCCGCGCTCGCCGAGCAGGACGGCGACCTGATCGAGTCGTTGCACGTACCCGACGGGTTGCGCGACCTGCTGAACCCGCCGGAGGCCGGCGGCGGCCTCGTGGGCGCCTCCACCACCACGCCCACCCTGGACGCCGACGAGATCAGCGCGGCGCTGGACGACCTGCCCTACTGGGCCGGCGACAGCCAGGGGCTCTACCGGGTGGTCGCGCTGCCGCCCGACAACCTGGACCGGGTGCTCGCCCGGTTGGACCGGCTGCGCCAGGACAACGGCCGTGGCCCGAGCATCGGGCGTCCGGGAGACACCGCCGCCGTGTTGACCGTGCGGACCAGCCAGGCCAACGGGGTGACCGCGCTCGACGTGGACCTCGCCCGCCAGATCGACGACGCGATCGACGAGGTGGGTGCCGGGATGGCCGGCGGCTGACGGCCACCGCGACAGCGCCGGGCCGGCGGACCGGGGGCGACCCCGCTCCGCCGGCCCGTCCGGCGTGCCGGGCCACCCACCGGATGGACCGTGGGCTCGGCTAGCGTGCCCGATATGAACCGCGCCGCCGACCGGCTGGAACTGGTCGCCGACCCGGTCCGCCGGACCGGCCGGACACTGCTGTCCGCCGGCGTCGAGCAGTCGTACGTGGACGTCGAGGATCCGCGCCACCTGCACTTCGAGTACGTCCGGCGGATCGCCTCGGTGGTGGAACTGGCGGCGCCGGCCGGCGCCCCGCTGAGCGTCCTGCACCTGGGTGGCGGCGCGTTGACGCTGCCCCGGTGGCTGGCCGCCACCCGGCCCGGCTCACCGCAACGGGTCGTCGAGCGGGACGCGGCGGTGGTCGAGCTGGTCGCCCGGGAGTTGCCTCCGCTGCCGCCGGAGGTGCGGGTGGAGGTCGCCGACGCCCGGGACGCCCTCACCGCCACCCCGGACGGCCGGTACGACCTGGTGATCGCCGACATCTACCGCGCGGCCCGGATGCCCCGGCACGTCCGCACCGTCGAGTTCGCCGCCGAGGTGGCCCGCGTCCTGCGCCCCGACGGGTTGTACCTGGTCAACGTCACGGACCTGCCGCCACTGGTGGGCACCCGGGTGCAGGTGGCCACATTGCGGGCGGTCTTCGCCGACGTGTGCGTGGTCGGCGACCGGCGGATGCTGCGCGGCCGCAGGTACGGCAACCTGGTGCTCGCCGCGACCTCCCGTCCCGGCGGCCTGCCGGTGGCCCGGCTGGCGGTGGCCGCCCTGCGCGACCCGGTGCCCGGCGGGTTGCTGCACGCCGGCGCGCTCGACACGTTCGTCGCCGGCGCCCACCCCGTCACCGACGCCGACTCCCACCACTGATCACCGTTGTGCCCGCAATGCCGGGTTTCCGACGGCCCGCGCGGGGAAGGCCCGTCGGATGAGCAACGCCGACGATCGGGCGACCGGCCGCCGAACCCTGATCGTGATCGGTCTGGTGCTGGCGACCGCGCTCGCGCTGGGCTTCGTGTACGCGACCCGGCGGGTGCTGGTCTGGGCGGTGGTCGCCGCCTTCTTCGCCATCGCCCTCAAACCCCTTGTCGACCGGCTGCAACGCCGCTTCGTCAGGCGTCGGGCGCTGGCCACGCTGCTGGTGTTCCTCGCCGCGTTCGTGCTGCTGACGATCCTGGCCGCGCTCATCCTGGTGCCGTTGTTCGGGGAGCTGGGTCGCTTCGCCGACCGGGCGCCCGAGCTGCTGCGGGAGGCCCGCGCCGGACAGGGCCCGGTGGGGCAGGCGCTGGAGCGCACCGGGGCACGACGCTACGTCAGCGAGCACTCCGAGCAGCTGCGCGACCTCGGCGGCCGGCTGCGCCAACCCGCAGTCGGTGTGCTGCGCGGCGTCGTCGAGTCCGTCGCCGGGCTGGTCACGGTCATCGTGCTCGCGTACCTCATGGTGTTGGAGGCGCCGCGGATCACCCGCGGCCTGCTCGCGGCGGGCGGGGACGGTCAGGGTGAGCGGCTACGCCGGGTGGGCCGGGAGGTGTCGCGCACCGTCACCGGCTACCTCACCGGGAACCTGCTGATCAGCGTGATCTGCGGGGCGTTGACCTACCTGGTGCTGACCCTCACCGGGGTGCCCTTCGCGGCCGTGATCGCCCTGCTGGTGGCGGTGGCCGACCTGATACCGCTGGTCGGCGCGACCCTCGGCGCGGTCATCGCGGCCGGCGCCGGCTTCCTGCACTCCCCCACCGCCGGGGTGGTGGTGCTGGTCTTCTTCGTCGTCTACCAACAGCTGGAGAACCACCTGCTCCAGCCACTCATCCTGTCCCGCGCGGTCCGGCTGAACCCGTTGACCGTGCTGATCAGCGTGCTGCTCGCGGCGGAGCTGGCCGGTCTGCTCGGCGCGCTGCTGGCCATCCCCGCCGCCGGCATCATCCAGACCCTGCTGCGCGAGTACGGGCCGCGCCGGCTCCGACCCGCCCCGCCGGCCGGTCCGGCCGCGCGGTCCGCGCGGCCCGCCGGCCCCACCGACTGACCGTCGCGGGCGGCCGGTGTCGCCACCGGCCTGCCCGTCTTCCGACGACCTGCCCGGGGGCCCGCTCAGCGGGACCGGCTCGCGACCTCGGGTGTGGTGCTCTCCAACGGCACCGCGTTCGCCGGCACCAGCCCCAGCTGGACCGCGGACCGTGTCAACGCGGCGTCCAACGCCCAGTCGGCGCTGACCCGCGTGCGGTTTCCCGGCATCGCCATCAGGTGGTACGCCCGGGTGACCGCCTTGGCCGGCAACCCGGCCAGGTTGATCTGCAACGGGTTCGCCGCCGCGTCCTTGCCACCCAGGTCGACGACCCACCCCAGGTCGTGGTG
This sequence comes from Micromonospora sp. NPDC007208, assembly GCF_042869175.1. Taxonomy (NCBI): domain Bacteria; kingdom Bacillati; phylum Actinomycetota; class Actinomycetes; order Micromonosporales; family Micromonosporaceae; genus Micromonospora; species Micromonospora sp. NPDC007208. The sequence continues at coordinate 368,418 of NZ_JBIAFG010000004.1, forward strand.
CTTGTACGGCTTACGCCGGCCGAAACCGTACGACGCGGCGATGTTGTACGCCGCGCGCTTGCCCTGCCGCTGCGCGTGCTGGGCGGTCATCCCGCACACCTTGCCCGGGTTGACCAGGTCGGGCACGGCTGCGGCGTCGCCGCACGCGAACACCTCCGGGTAGCCGGGCACGTTGAGGAACTCGTCGGTGACCAGTCGACCCCGGTCGGTGCGCAGGCCCAGCTCGTTGACGAACGGGTCGGGGCGCACCCCCACGCACCACACCAGGGTGCAGGTCGGTATGTACTCGCCGTCGGTGAGCTTCACCCCGTCGCAGGTCGCCTCGGCCACCGAGGTGCCCATCCGCACGTCCACCCCACGCTTGTCGAGCACCTTCTGCGAGGTGTCCGACATCCGCTTGTCCAACTCCGGCAGCACCCGGGGCGCCACGTCGAGCAGCATCCAGCGGGGCCGGACGGTCAGCCGGGGCCGCTGGGCGTGCAGCGCGTCGGTGAACAGCTGCCCGTGCGCCGCGACCTCGGTGCCGGTGTAGCCCGCCCCGACCACCACGAACGTGGACCGGGCCCGCTGCTCGGCGGGGTCCTCGGCCTGCTCGGCCAACTCGATCTGCCGGACGATGTGATCATGCAGGTAGACGGCCTCGGGCAGGCCGCGGAAGCCGTGCGCGTACTCGGTCACGCCCGGGATGGGCAGCAACTTGTTGACGCTGCCCACGGCGAGCACCAGCCGGTCGTACGCCAGCCGGTTCTTCTCCCCCTCGGCCTGGGTGAAGCCGACCCAGCGGTTCTGCAGGTCGACGTGGTCCGCCTCGCCGACCACCACCCGGACGCCCTTGAGCGTCCCGGTCAGCGGCACGGCGATCCGTTTGGGCTCGACCACCCCGGCCGCCACCTCGGGCAGCAGCGGCAGGTACAGGAAGTAGTCGGTGGAGTTCAGCACCACGATCTCGGCCCGGTCCCGGGCGATCCGGCTCAACGTCTTCGCCGCGTGGTAACCGGCGAACCCGGCCCCCACGATCACCACACGAGGTTTCGTCATTGCGCGCCGTTTCCCGTCGAAGGCCGGGACAAACGTCCGACGCGCCACCCACGCTCAGCTCGGCTGGAGCCGGACGTGGCCGCTGCGGCCCACCGCCTCCAACTCCCAATGTTGGCCGAACGCCCGGACCCGCTCGGCGGTGATCCGGCCCAACTCCTCGGGGACGTCCGGGTCGAGGACCAGCCGGCCGTTGACCGGGTTGACGCCGAGCATGGCGCGGATCAGGGCCAGCGGGGTGCCGGCCGCCCACGCCTGCGGGCTGCACGCGGTCGGGAACGGCACGGCGAAGAGCAGTCGTTCCCGGTCGAAACCGCTGAGCGCCTCCGGCAGCCGGTAACCGAACTGGTCGGCCGCCTCGATCATCGCCAGGCTGATCCGGTTCGACTCGGCCCGGTAGCCGTACCGGGCCAGGCCGAGCGCGGCAATCGAGTTGTCGTGCGGCCAGACCGTGCCCAGGTGGTAGCCGAGGGCGTTGTAGAGCCGCTCCTCCCGGGACAGCGTGCGGATGCCCCAACCGGAGAACATGTCCGGCGACATGAGTTGCCGCACCACCGCGTCGGCCCGCTCCGGCGGGACGATTCCGCTCCACAGCAGGTGACCCATGTTCGAGGTCTTGGAGTCGACCCGATTCTTGTCGCCGTCCAGGCCAACCGCGTAGTAGCCGCCCCGTTCCTCGATCCAGAAGTCGTGGTTGAACCGCTCGTACAGGGTGTTGGCCTCGTCGCGCAGCCGCCGCGCCAACGTGGGGTTGTCCAACGGCCCGTCGAACAACTCGGCGAGTCGCAGTTTGGCGTCGTAGGTGTAGCCCTGCAGGTCACAGGTGGCCAGCGGGAGCACGGGGATCCTGCCGTCGGCGAAGCACACGCCGTCCGGGGAGTCCCGCCAGCACTGGTTGCCCAGCCCTTCGGGCGAGCGGGTGCCGTACTCGACGTAGCCGTCGCCGTCCCGGTCGCCGTAATCGTCGATCCAGCGCAACGCGGCCAGCGCGTTGTCCCGCAGGTGCCGGACGGTTTCGTCGTCGCCGGTCCAGCGCCAGTACTCGGAGAGCAGGATCAACCAGAGCTGGGTGGCGTCGGCGCTGCCGTAGTACGGCCCGAACGGTTTCTCGCCACTGCGGGTCAGCTCGCCGCTGCGCACCTCGTGCAGGATCTTGCCGGGTTCCTCGTCGGTGAAGTCGTCGCACGTCTCACCCTGCAGCCGGGCCAGGGCGAGCAGCGTGCCCTTCGCCAGCGCGGGCCCGGCGACCAGCGTCTGGTACGCGGTGATCAGAGTGTCCCGGCCGAAGACGGCGAGGAACCACGGCAACCCGGCACCGGGCAGCAGAATCCGCTGGCCCTTGACCTCCAGGTCGAGCCGCAGTGCCGCCAGGTCGTTGCGGGACTGCCGCATGGTGCGCTCCAACGCCGCGTTGTCGCTGCGCAGCACCGCCCGGTCCTCCAGCCACCGGCGCAGCGGGTCGTCGGCCCGCCCGTGGATGACGTCGGCGATGTCGCCCCGGACCGGCTCCACCACCCCCATGCCGGGCGGCAGGGGCACGTGCAGGTCGACCTTCCACTCCTCGCGGGGGCCCAGCTCCAGCTCCCAGATCAGGTCGTCGCCCTCGATCCGGTCGGCTGGCGTCGCGCTGCACACCCGGGTCTGCGCGGAGAAGTCACCGCGCTGGTAGGAGAAGCACAGCTCGGACCCGTCGGCGGCGTGGTGACGGGTGATCTCGGCGGAGCGGTCCCGGACCCTCGACTTGACCTCGAACAGGTCGGCGAAGTCGGCGGCGACGGCCAGCCGCAGCTTCACCCGGACCGGCTCCAGCCGGAAGGAGACCAGTTCGACGCGTTCGTGAAACCCGTCGCCGACGTAGCGCAGCCGCCGCAGGCCCAGCGTGTTCGGCGGCAGCCCGGGCAACTCCGGGTTGGTGAGCACGTACTGCGCCGAGTAGTGGTCGATGGTCTCGGCGCGCAGCAGCAACAGCTCGCCGCCGTTGACGGTCAGGCTCCAACCACTGATCAGGCGGGTGTCCAGGTGGACGAGCCCACCGATACTGCCCGTCGGCACCTCCCCGCACGCGTTGGAGTACAGGAACGTGGGCCCGCTGAGCACCGCCAGGGAGTTCGGACCCAGCTCGGGCGGGATGGCCCGCTGGTCGGCGCTGTCGGTATCCGCGACGGACAGGCCGGGAATGGGGTTGGCAGGGGTCGCGCGCACGGCAGCCATGACACTCACCGTAGGAAGAAGGGTACGGAGCGTCATCACCCGGTCCGGGTGAAAGTTCAGGCGGGGGTCGGCGCGGTGATCGCCCACCGCTCGTGGTCGCGCCAAGCCCCGTCGATGAACAGGTAGTCCGGGGAGAATCCCTCCAACCGGAAGCCGAGCTTGCGGGCCACCCGCCGGGACGGCTCGTTGCCCGGCTGGATGTTCGCCTCCAGCCGGTGCAACCCGACCGAGGTGAACGCGTGGTCGATCACCAGGGCGACGCCCGCCGAGGCGTGCCCGGTCCCGCTGTACGGCAGGAACGCCGCGTACCCGAGGTAGCCGCCGCGCAGCGCACCGAGCACGATCCCGCTGATGTTCACGTAGCCGGCGATCTCGCCGCTGGCCCGGTCGCAGATCAGGTAACCGGCGCTGTCGCGGCGACGGATCCGACGCAGATAGAGCTCGTACTCCTCCGGGTTGGCCGGCGCGGCCAACCCGGGGTGGTGCAGGTCCCGACTGCGCCGCACGGCGGCGATGAACTCGTCGGAGTCGGTGGGCCGGGGCCGCCGGATCGCGGCGGGACCACCGGTACGCAGGTATCTCACGGCGGATCACTCTGACCGACCGGTGCCGCCGTTGTCCAACCGGCCGCCGCGTGCCCCCCCGGGTCGCGAGCAGCGCCGGGAGGTGACTTTTGCTCCAGGCGCGCGCCGCCTCGATGAGGGTCAACAGAGTTCGCCCCAGCGGGGTGAGTTCGTACTCGAACACCGCTGTCGACTGGCTCATGCTCACCCGCCGGCGATGCTGGACCCGGCAGCCCCACGACGGGGCCGGTACCGAGTCGGCGGCGACACCGTGACCGCGTCCGGATCAACGACGCTGTCGTACGCCGATCTCGCCGTCGCGGTGATCGACGAGATCGAAGACCCTCGGCACCACCGCACCCGGGTGTCCATCTTCGACTGACGGTGGACTAGCGGGACGTCAGCAGGCTGAACTCCTGACCATCGGGGTCGGCCAGCACCAGTCGGCCCGCCCCGTCCTGGTCGGTGTCGACTCGCGTCGCCCCGAGTGAGAGCAGACGGTCGACCTCGACCTGCCAATCGACGTCGACAGCCGGGGCGAGGTCGAAACGCACCCGATCCCTGCCGCCGTTCGGCATCAACGGCGGGCCACCCCAGCTGATCTTCGTGCCGCCGTGCGGCGACTGGATCGCGGTCTCCTCGTCCTGGTCCCAGACCAGCGGCCACCCCAGCGCCTGGCTCCAGAAATACCCGACCTTCTGCGACCCGTCGCAGGCCAACGCACCGACGAAGCCACAGCCCGCGAGGAAATTGTTGCCCGGAGCGATGACGTCGAACTCGTTGCCCTCGGGGTCGGCGAGCACCACATGATCGATCTCCGGGCCCTGCCCGATGTCGGCGTGCCGCGCGCCGAGTTCCAGTGCCCTGGCCACCGTCTGCCGCTGGTCCTCCAACGAACTGCTGGTCAGGTCGAAGTGCATCCGATTCTGGACGACCTTCGGCTGCTGGTTCGGGGCGAAGCGGAGGTGGAACTCGTTGTCGTTGGTGGGTAGGAGCAGGACGCCGTCGTGTGGATCGTCGACGATCTCCCGCCCCAGGAGCCCGGACCAGAACTGCGCGAGCCGCAGAGGCTCGCTCGCGTCGAAGCTGATCGCGAACAGGTGTGCGGTCATCGCTGCGCTCATCTCCCATCGGACCGGACGCCGTGCCAGCCGTCCGAGCCGGAGCCTAGGGATGTGCCAGGTCGACCGCACCCGAGTTTCGCGACGTTCCGCGCGACCCGTCAGAGCGGGCCGGGGAACGGCTGTTCCATCGGCATCGGCACCTGGAGGTAGGTGGTGCCACGCATGTCCAGCCAGGCCCGGTCCGGTCCGCGCACCAGCCGCACCATCACCTCCTCGCAGGAGGGGCAGCGGGCGACGAGACCCGGGGCGTGCGAGTAGACGTGCAGGCTGGCCATCGAGCCGGTCGTCCCGCAGTTCTCACAGCGGCCCATCGCGCTGCTCAGGTCGACGGTGAACAGCTCACGCATCGGGCCGTCGAGCATGTTGCCGTCCAGGTACGACATCTCGGTCATCGGATCTCCTCGACACTGCGTGGGCGAGCGGATGGTCAGCCGGTGGGGCCGAAGCGTTCGGTCTTGACCCGACGTGACGGGTGGCCCAGGCCCACCAGCAGGTCGGCCACGGTCTCCACGAACGCGGTCGGGCCACAGACGTAGGTGAGCGGTTCCAGGTCCGGTGGCCAGCCGTGCGTGTTGACGTCGGCCAGGCCGATCCGGTGCGGCTCACCGCGCCAGCCCTCGGGCGCCTCACGGGTGTAGACGTACGCGACGTCCAACCCGAAATCGTCGCGGACCCGGCGGCGCAGCTCGTCGGCGTAGATCACGTCGCCCGGGGTGCGCACCGAGTAGATCAGCCGGAACGGCGCCTTGCTGCCCACCGCCCGCCGCGCCCGGATCATCGCCATCAGCGGCACGACGCCGGAGCCACCGGCGACGAGCTGCACGGGCGCGGTCTCCTCGGGCCGCCAGATGAACCAGCCACCGAGAGGTCCGCGGACCTCCACCGGGTCGCCGGCACCAAAGACATCAATGAGGTACGGGGACACCTCGCCGTCGTGCACCCGCTGCACGGTCACCTCGATGCGCGGGCCTCCCGGCCCGTCCACGGCCGGCCCGGCGAGGGAGTACGACCGGGCCGCCTGGTAGCCGTCCGGGGCGGTGAGCCGCAGGTCGACGTGCTGCCCGGGCAGGTGCCCCGGCCAGTCCGGCACCTCCAGCACCAGGGTCTGCGCGGTCGGTGTCTCCACCCGGCGCTCCACCAGCCGGCCAACCTGCCAACGGTTCGGCGTCCGACGCTGGGTGCTCGTCGCCACGGCGCGCTCAGTCACCCTGGTACCGCTGTTCGCGCCACGGGTCGCCGTAGTCGTGGTACCCGGCGGTCTCCCAGAACCCCGGCTCGTCCATCGTCTTGAGCCGAAGGCCGCGCACCCACTTGGCGGACTTCCAGAAGTACAGGTGCGGCACGAGCAGCCGCGCCGGCCCGCCGTGCTCGGCGGGCAGCGGCGCCCCGTCGAAGGTGTGCACCACCCAGGCCTGGCCGCCGCGCAGGTCGTCGAGCGGCAGGTTGGTGGTGTACCCGCCGTAGGAGTGCGCCAGCGCGAAGTGCGCCCCCGTGTCGACGTCGGCGAGCAACGTGTCCAGTGAGACGCCCTGCCAGTTGGTGCCGAGCTTGGACCAGCGGGTGACGCAGTGGATGTCCACCATCGGCGTCTCCTGCGGCAGGGCCATCATCTCCTGCCACGACCACCGGTGTTCACTGCCGTTCTCGGCGGAGATGACGAACTCCCAGGTGTCCAGTGACACCCGGGGCGTCGGGCCGGCCGAGAGCACCGGAAAGTCCTCGGTCAGATACTGACCGGGTGGCAGGGCCGGCTCCTGCGTTCGGGGCCGACCCTGAAAGCCCGGTGACACGATTCCCATTGCACAGTCGTACCACCCGCGCCGGGCGGGGCGGGAGCTTTCCCGCGTACCCCGTCGTCAGCCGGCGCGGCGCGGTCAGTGCCGGTCCGCGACGACCTTGCGGTCCTCGGGCAGGTCGCCTCCCCGGGTGGCGCGCAGGCTGGTCAACGTGACGACCACCAGCACACCGATGATCACGCCGAGCGAGGCCAGGGTGGGGATCTGCGGCACGCTGTCCCAGATGCCGTGCGCCCAGTGCAGACCCAGCTTGAGACCGATGAACGCCAGGATGATGGCCAGGCCGTAGCTGAGGTGCACCAGCCGGCTCAGCGCCGCGTGCAGGACGAAGTAGAGCGCCCGCAGGCCGAGCAGGGCGAACGCGTTGGTGGCGAACACCAGGTACGGGTCCTCGGTGATGCCGTAGACCGCCGGCACCGAGTCGACCGCGAAGACGATGTCGGTGGCCAGCACCGCGACCACCACCAGGGCGAACGGCGTGAGTGCCCGCTTCGCGCCCTGCCGGACCGTCATCTTGGTGCCGTGGTAGTCGTCGACCACCGGCATGACCTTGCGCAGCAGCTTCACCGAGCGCATCTTGTTGATGTCGACTTCCTGCTCATGCCCGGACATGGCGTCGCGCAGCAGCTTCACCGCGGTGGCGATGAGGATGATCGCGAAGAGCAGGAAGGCGAAGTCGAGGGTCTGCAACGCCGCCGCGCCGAGGGCGATGAAGACGGCCCGCAGCACCAGCGCGCCGGCGATGCCGTAGAGCAGCACCCGCTGGGCGAGCACCGCAGGCACCGCGAAGGCCGCCAACAGCAGCATGAAGACGAAGAGGTTGTCGACCGAGAGCGACTTTTCCACCAGGTAACCGGTCAGGTACTCGACGCCCTGTTGGGAGCCGAAGCGGGACCAGATCCAGGCGCCGAACGCCAGCGGCAGCGCTATGTAGAACGCCGACCAGCCGATGGCCTCCCGCATGGACACCTCGTGCGGGCGACGCGTGACCAGGAAGTCCAGCACCAACAGCAGGATGACACCGATGATGGTGACCACCCACAGCGTGGGCGTGCCCACCGACGACAGCTCACTGGCGGCGGACAGATACGACACTTGACTCATGTGGGGTCTCCTCGAACACCGTCATGTTCGAGGTCTCCTTCACCCACCACCTGATGGGCAACCACCCGAGGCACGCCGGGCGCGCCGTACTGACCGGAATGGTTCGTGGGAAGTACTCCCCTCGCACGACAAGGTTAGGCCAGGCGGAATCGCCACGCCAAGCGGGACATCGATGGTTGCCCTGGTAAACCGCTGTGCGTGCCCGGAACGAGCGCTGTCAGCCGCGGCGCAGCGTCGCGCCCGGGGCCATCGCCTGCTCGACCAGACCCCGGTAGTCACGCGGCAGCTGGGTCACCACGTCATCGAACTCACCGCCGGTGATCGCCTCGCGCAGGGTGGTGAAGACCGCCCGACTGGCATCCTCGGCGGCGGGCTCCGGCACACCGGCGCGCAACGCGACCCGGGCGACGAACTCCGCCGCGCCGAACCGGTCCGCCTGCTCCGTGCTCGGGCTCGGTTTGAGCACGAGTTGCAGCGGCTGGGGCAACTGGGCGGCCAGGTCCAGGACCTCGCCGCCGGTCAACCGCTCGGCGAACGTCTCCAGCACCGCCCGGGTCAGCTCGACCGCCCGCTCGGACGACGTGGCGGTGCGCTGGGAAACCTGGTCGATAAAGGTGTCGTAGTTCATCGCGTACTCCCTCGGGCTCGCGTCGGCGTCTGCGGGTACCCGCGGCGGCGGAGGAGAAACGGCGCCGGGATTCCTCCGGTGGGTGGGCGTGACCGGCCGGCGGGCGGGTAACCGCCGCCGGTCGTCACCACATCGATGCCCGAGGGAGCCCACGCCATGGCGAGCTACGCCGACGTCCTGCAGTACCTGTCGAGCCTGGACTACCCGGCCGAGAAGGACGACGTGGTCCGCGAGGCCGAACGGGAAGGCGCCCCGCCGGACGTGCTGAAGGCGCTGCGCGCCCTGCCGCCGGTCGACTACGCCAACGGGACCGAGGTGGCCCGGTCGGCCGGGATCGAGGCGGCGCCCGAGGTGGGTCCCGCCCAGCGGGCCGAGCAGGCCCGGGACAAGAAGCACAACCGGGTCTCGCAGCACCTGCGCGGCATCTGACCCGGCGGTGGCGCCCACCGCCCTGACCCGGGAGCGGCCCGCATGACCCGGACCGGCCCCGACCGGCCAGCGGACGTGCGTTTCCCGGCTGCCGCGAAGCAGCTCGCCGTGGTGGCGGTGGTCGGCGTCATCTCCGGCTGCGCCTTCGCGTTGCTGCTGCCCCTGCCGCTCGCCGCGCTGGCCGGCTGGGACGTGGGCGCGCTGAGCTGGCTCGTGCTGGTCTGGCACAAGATCTGGCCGATGGACGCCGAGCGGACCGCCCAGCTGGCCGTGCACGAGGACCCGAACCGGGCGATCCGGGACGCCCTGCTGCTCGTCGCCTGCCTGGCCAGCCTGCTGGCCGTGGGATTGGTGGTGGCCAGCGCCCAGAGCGCGCCCCCCGGGCCGGCCCGGGAGCTGCACAGCAGCCTGGGCGTGCTCAGCGTGGTGCTCTCCTGGTTCGTGGTGCACACCGTGTTCGCCGCCCGGTACGCCCGCATCTACTACACCGGCCCGGACGGCGGGGTGCACTTCAACCAGCCCGAACCGCCATGCTACTCCGACTTCGCGTACGTCGCGTTCACCATCGGGACGACGTTCCAGGTCTCCGACACGAACCTGACCAGCAACGAGATGCGTCGTACGGTGCTGCGGCACTCGATGGTGTCGTACCTGTTCGGCGCGTTCATCATCGCCGTGACCGTGAACCTGCTGGCGGGTCTGGCGCGGTGAAGACGCCGGCTGCCCTTTCGGCCGCGCGGACCCCGGAGCGTGACACGGGGCGGGGCCGGTCGAAGGGCCGGGACAGGCGGGCGCCCCTGGTCACGAACCGCGACCCAGGGCGCCACGCAAGCCTGCCCAGGCGGTGAACCGCATCCGAACCGGTCGCGGTCACCAGGCGGTGGAGGTCTGCTCGAACCGAGCGGCCAGCACTGCCGGGTCCAACCATACGGCAGAACATCCCCCGTTTGGTCAGAATTTGGGGAAGTGTGGGCCAGGGCACGTCACGGCCGACCGGTCACCTCCGCGTACCGGTGCTCCAGGTCGATCCGGGCCAACGCCCCCACCAGCCAGGCCAGCTGCTCCGACTCGCCACTGGCCAGGCCGGCCAGGTCGTCCGCCGACCTGCCCAGCCCGAGCCGACGCGCGGCAGCCAACGCCCGCCGGTCGGCGACCGGGGCGACCTCCCGCCACAACGCCTGCGCCTCCCGGAGGAACAGGTCGACGACCTGATCGTCCACACCCGGAAGCTCGGCCAGCAGCGTCCGCTCCCGGACCGGGTCGTGGTGCGCCACCGCCCGCAACCGGCGCAGGTCACCCCGGTACCGCTCGACCACCACCCGGGCCAGGTCACCCAGCACATCGGCAACCGCGCCCACGTCACCACGCTGGCCGCTGGCGCGCAGCACCCGTACCCGGTCCTCGTGCAGCGAACGAGCCAGCCGGGCCGCGCTGTCCCACCCCTCGTCACGCAACGCCCGCGCCCCGTCCAACGCCCGCCGGAAGTCACCACGACGGGCCAGCAGCACCGACAGGTACAGCACCTGGAACAGGCTCGCCGGGTTGTTGGTCACCCGGAACCCGTACTGCTCGGCGAAGCCCCGTCCGGTGCCGGCGAGCCGGCGCGCCAGACGTTTACGGTCCTCCACGGGAGTGATCAAACTGGTCGCCATGCCGGCGACTACCCGCGCCACCGGGGGTCACACCGGCCGCGCGTGCCCGTCAGCCGTGCAGGCCGCCGGTGCGGTCGCGGGCCTTGAGGCGGGTCGTGGGCAGGGCGGGCGCCGGCAGCGGCGGCGCCGCATCGTCGGCGACCACACCGAAGCGCCCGTCGCCGGCCATCCAGTCCTCCCGGGCGGCGGCGATCTCCTCGTGTGAGCGGCCGACGAAGTTCCACCACATCACCAACGGCTCCTCGAACGGCGTACCGCCCAGGAGCAGCAACCGCGCCCCGGCCCCACCACGCACGGTCAACTCCCGGCGGCCCGAGCCCAGGTACAGCAGCGCCCCCGGCTCGAACCCGACCCCGGCCGCCTCCGCGGACCCGGACATCGCCAGCACGGCGTACTCGAAATCGGGCCGCAACGACATCGTCGCCGGCGCCTCGCCGCGCAGCTCCAACTGCACCCCCACCAGCGGGGTGTGCACCACCGCCGGTGACCGCTCCCCGCCGAACTCACCGACCAGCAGGGTGACGTCCAGATCGCCGTCCCGCCAGCGCGGCAGGTCGGCGTGGTGCGCGAAGTCGGCCGCTCCGGCCCGCGCCGGGTCCGGCAGCGCCACCCAGAGCTGCACGCCGTGCATCACCGGCGGGTGGGTGGCCGGCGACCGCTCCGAGTGGGCGATGCCGTTCCCGGAGGTCATCACGTTCAGCTGGCCGGGCACGATCGGCTGCACGTTGCCGAGGCTGTCCCGGTGCAGGATCTCACCGTCGAGCAGCCAGGTCACCGTCTGCAGCCCGGTGTGCGGGTGCGGCGGCACCTCCATACCGGGCCGCTGCGCCACATCGTCCGGGCCGAAATGATCCACGAAACACCACGCGCCAACCATCCGGCGGGCCCGCTGCGGAAGCAGCCGCCGCACCGTGGTGTACCGACCCAACGGCACGTCGTGGCCGGGCAACAACACACTGCCGGGATCGACGTCGGCCACGCCAGGCGGTCGGGTCTGCGCCAGCATTGATTCAGTACGCTCCACCGCCCGACTGTACGCGCACGCCCTTTCGCAACCGCGGCGCTTCCAGCCAGGGCGGGCGGGGTTCACCAGCCCGGGTTATGGGGTTGGCCTGGTGTGGGTTGGCCCGGCGTGGGCTGGCCTGGCGTGGGGTGGGCTGGCGTGGGCTGGCCTGGCGTGGTGTGGCGTGGGCTGGCGGGCTGGGCTGGCGTGGGCTCACCGGTTGCTGGAGGACACGATCACGCTGTTGGCGCCGGCGACCAGGTCCAGGTACAGGCGCTCCGCCGACCGGTCCCACCCGGGCGTACCCAGCACCGTGCCCGCGGCCACCCCATCCCAGCGGTCGTCGCGTACCACCACCGAGCCGGCACCGGCTCCCGCCCGAACCCGTACCGGAGTCTCCCCGGAGACCCGGACGTCGAGCTGGCTGGTTCCGCCGGTGAGTCGTACGGTCAGGCTGCTTACCGGGTTGTCCGAACGCGAGCCGGTGGGCGTGCCCAGGACGGCAGCGGTGATCGGTGGCAGGAGAACCTCGGAGCGGCTGGAGCCGCCGGCGAGCTCCACGCCCAGCAGCCGGGCCCGGGTCAGGTCCAACACCTGACTGCTCACCCCGCCAACGAGGTGGAGACGCCAGGCGACCCGCTCGTTGAGCAACACCCGTACGGCCCGAGGCCCGCGCGTCCCGGACTCCACGAGGTCAAGCCGCACGGTCTCCCCCTGCACCGCCGGTCGGCCCGCCACACCCGAGCCGGCCGGTGTGCTGATCCGGTACAGGTCGTCGCCCAACTCGGCCACCCGCAGCTCGAACGAGGACAAGCCATCCGCGAGCACGAAGGTGCCCATCTGGCGACCCGCGAGTGGCGCTGTCAACAGTTGCTCGGCAGCAGCACCCGCACCACCGCGGCGATCCTCAGCCGCGTCCGGGTCGGCCACGCCCCCCGGACGGCCGCCACCACCGTGCCGAGCGTCATCGGGGCGAGTGCCGTCGGGGCGAGTGCCGTCGGGTTGGGTGCCCTCGGGGCGGGTGCCGTCGGGTTGGGTGCCGTCGGGGCGGGTGCCGACGGGTTGGCCGGAGTAGGTCATGCCGAGGCGGCCGGGATCGGCAACGATCACGGCCACCGCGGCCGCACCCAGGAGCAACATGACTGCAGCAGCTGCCACCAACAGGCGAGCGCCGCTGGACCACCGTCGTGTTGCGGCCTCATCGGAGGGTTCCGGCTCTGACTCCGGTTCGCGATCCGCGCCGTACCCCACTGCGGCCATGCATCTATCCCTCCGCCGGTCCCCGTCCAGGGGTACGTACCCACCAGCCGATCGGATCACTCGACGCCGATCACGTCACTCCGCTGCGTCGCCAACGTGAATCTTGGACAGTTTCCGTTCGCTGCGAACGGAAACTGTCCAAGATCTACGGACATCCGCCAACCAAACGACGTCATTCGCCTTCGAAGGACCCTTCGCAGCGCGGCATCCTCAGCCAGCGACCAGCCACCAGCGGCCAGCCACCAGCGGCCGGCGATCAGCGGCCGGCGATCAGCGGCCGGCGATCAGCGGCCGGCAATCAGCGGCCGGCAATCAGCGGCCGGCAATCAGCGGCCGGCAATCAGCCACCAGGGGCCAGCGATCAGCGACCGGCGATCAGCCACCAGCCACCAGGGGCCAGCGATCAGCGACCGGCGATCAGCCACCAGCCACCAGGGGCCAGCGATCAGCGACCGGCGACGGCGACCGGCGACCGGCGACGGCAAGAAGGCCGCTGGCCGGCACCCCAAGTTGCGGGTGCCGGCCAGCGGTCGGTGTCGTGCTGTGGTCTTGCCGTGCGGTGGTGCCGGTCAGTGCGGGTCAGCTGTTCCAGTACTGGCCGACCAGGTCGGCGGCCTGCTGCTCCCACTGGGCGTAGGCATCCGGGTACGCCGACACCTGCACCGTCTGCGCGGCCTCGGTCAGCGGCATGTCCTGCCACCCGTCAACCTGCTTCAGACCCTTCAGGAACGCGGTGGTCGAGTACTCGGGGTCGGTGATCTGCTCCGGCGTACCCCAACCCGAGCTCGGGCGCTGCTGGAACAGGCCCAGCGAGTCGTGGTCGTTCATGTCACCGAGGTGACCCAGGTTCTCCAGCTTCGACTCCTGCAGGCTCGTCGCGATCGAGATCACCGCAGCCCGCTCCGGGAGACCGGCCTTCTTCGTCGCGGCGATGATCGCCTTGACGTTGGCGGTCTGCTCGTCGTTCAGGGTGATACGGGACTGGTCGCCCTGGGTGCCGTGCGGGATCAGCTTGCTGGCGTCGGGCTTGTCAGCCTGCACCGCAACCGCGACGGGCTTGGCGTCGACCGGGTTGGCCACGTGGGCGACCGGACCGGCGAAGACACCACCGGCGAACGCGAGACCAGCAACAGACAGCATGCTCTTACGGAAGATCGTGTTCATGGGGGTAGCTCCTTCGGGGGTAGGACACCCCAACCGCCAAGGGGGAACGGCGGCGGGGTGTGAGCACCTCGTCCGGCGCTGCACGTACAAGGGGGAAAGTTTGGGGGGTGACGCCTCTCGGGCGTCGGGGTCGGCGACCTGGTGAGCGGGGGCTCGTGGCGCCGGGTCCATGTGTAACGACCGGGGGCCGGGGGTCATTCCGGGGTTGGCCCGTCCATCGGCACCCTCATCGTGGCGGTGCCCGTCGGTCGTTCGTCAGGACTGCAACGACCCGGGAGCCGGGGTCATTCCGGGTTTGGCCCACCTGACGGCACCCTCATCCGGGGCGGTGCCTGCGGTCGTTCGTGGGGACTGTAACGACCGGGCGGAGGCTGGCATTCCAACCTGCGCGACCAGCCCAAGGACCGGGCGGCGGGTCGGTGGTACTGCGATCGTCAGGGTATGTAACGACCCCGGCCCGGCCATGATTCCAGCCCACCGGTAGGCCCGGTCACCACCCACAAACACCCAGGATCGGACAAACCGCCCACGCATGCCCGGTCCACGGCGCCGAACCAAACCTCACTCGGGGTGATCCACTCGGGTTCAGGGAAGTCGGGGCATCCCGGACGCCCGGACACCCCGACACCCCGACACCGAGAAGACCAAGAAAACCGAGTCGATCACGGATGAAGCGACCCGCGCATCACACCCATTGCCGGCAGAGTTCACATCCCGGTCGACATGGCGACTTCTCGGGAGGGGTGGACGGCCGTGACTGGACGCTAGGGACGTTCCTGGTCCGTCAGGCGGGAGCGCACCTTTGCGGCGCAGGCGTCCAGGGCCGTTCGCGCGTCCAGCCCCAGGCTTTCGATGGCCACCAGCGCGGTGAAGGCGACGTCGGCCAACTCCGCCGCGACGTCCTCTCGGGTGTGGGTGACGCCCTTGCGAGGATTCTGCCCGAGCAGACCGATCCAGGCGGCCGACGCCTCCCCCGCCTCCTCGGTCAGCTTGAGGATGCGGCAGGTCAGTTCGGTCTGCCCGGTGCCGTTCGCCGCGTCCAGCCAGCTGCGCGACGCACGGGCCGCCTCCCAGATCGACTCGTCCACGGCGACCAGTCAACCCGATAGGCCCATTGGCGGAACGACCGGGTACAACTGGACAGCCGTGCTGATCAGCCGATCAGCGTACCCATTGACACTGGTCGACGGCGGTTCTAGGTTCAGGACGCTACCGGCCGGTAGGCAACCGTCCCGCTGGTCGCCCCCGGGCGACATCCGTCCGATGGGGAGCATCGATGCTGTCCACACCTGTTCGTACCGTCCGCCGGCTGCTCGCGGCAACCGCGACGCTGACCCTCGCGGTCGGCCTGGCCGGCGCCGCGCCGGCCGGCGCCACCGGTCGTGACGCGCAGGGCGGCGAGCCGCTGCCCGGCTACACCATCGAGAACCCGCCGTTGGCGCCGCTGGTCGTGGGCGACAAGCCGACGACGGTACGTCAGGGCGTGCACCGCCACGCCGGGTACATCATCGAGGTCCCCGCCCGGTGGAACGGCGACCTGGTGGTGTGGGCGCACGGCTACCGCGGCCAGGGCACGGTGCTCTCACCGGAACCGCCGGCCTTCGGGCTGCGCCAGCGCCTCCTGGAGCAGGGGTACGCCTGGGCGTCGTCCTCGTACGACCGCAACGGCTTCGACATCCGCTCCGGGGTGCTGGGCACGAAGGACCTCGCCGACCACTTCGGGCGGACGGTCCGCCGGCCGCAGCACACCTACGTCGCCGGGGTGTCGATGGGTGGGTACGTCATCGGTCGTTCGCTGGAGCAGTACCCCGGCTTCTACGACGGCGCGTTGCCGATGTGCGGGGTGCTCGGCGATCAGACGCTGCTCGACTTCTACCTGGACTACAACCTGGTCGCGCAGGCGCTCGCCGGGGTGCCGGCCTATCCCACGCCGGCTGATTACCTGACCAACGCGGTGCCCCGCATCCAGGTGACGCTCGGCCTGGCCGGGTTGACCCCCACCGGGCCGGACACCACCACGGACCGGGGCAAGCAGCTGCGGGCCATCACGGTGAACCGTTCCGGCGGGCCGCGCCCGGGAGCCGACGCCGCGTTCGCGGTCTGGAAGGACTTCCTCTTTTCGATCAGCGTGCCCACCGGGAGCGGCAACTCCCCCGCCCAACGGCCCGGTCAGCTCTCCACCAACCTGCTCGCCCGCTACACCCCGAACAGCCCGGTGAACGTCAACGCCACCGTCCAGCGGGTCGCCCCGGAGAACGTGTGGCAGCGGCTCCTGCCGACGCTGACCGAGGTGCCGCGGATCGCCGGCCGCCCGACCGCACCGGTGCTCAGCCTGCACGGTCTCGGTGACATGTTCGTACCGTTCAGCATGGAGCAGGCGTACGCCACCGACGTGGCGCGTCACGGTCGCAGCAAGCTGGTGGTCCAGCGGGCGATCCGGGCCACGCAGCACTGCGAGTTCACCCCGGCGGAGGCCGGCGCCGCCTGGGACGACCTGGTGTCCTGGGTACGCACGGGCAAGCGCCCGGCCGGCGACACCGTGACCGACCCGGCGGTGGTGGCCCGACCCGACTACGGCTGCCGGTTCAGCGACCGGGACGCGTACGCGGCCGGTGTCGGCACCCGCCGCCTCTACCCGGCCTGCTGAGGTACGCGAACACGAAGAACCGGCCGGCTCCCGTCGAAGGGAGCCGGCCGGCCTCGTGTGCGGGTGTCACCAGAGCTGCTGGACGATGTCCGCCGCCTGCTCCTCCCACTGCGCGTACGCGTACGGGAAGGCGGAGACCTGCACGGTCTGCGCGGCGGCGGTCAGCGGCAGGTCCTGCCAGCCGCCGACGTTCTTGAGTGCGCTGAAGAACGCCGTGGCGGCGTACTCCGGGTCGGTGATCTGGTCGGGCGTGCCCCAACCGGACGACGGACGCTGCTGGAACAGCCCCTGCGAGTCGTGGTCGTTGTACGCGCCGAGGTGGCCGAGGTTGTACAGCTTCGACTCCTGCAACGAGGTGGCGACGCCGATCACCGCGCCCCGGTCACCGACGCCTGTCTTCTTGGCGGCGTCGACGATGGCCCGGGCGTTGGCCAGCTGCGCGTCGTCGAGCGGTACACGCGACTGCGCGCCCTCGATGCCGTGTGGGATCAGCTGGGCCCGGCTCGGCTTGCCGGCCGGCGGCTTGCCGGTGGCGGAGCCGGTGGTCAGGCCCGACTCGACGGGCTGGTCATCCTGGTGTGCCGAGGTGGCGGCCTTGCCGGTGGCGAGGTCGATGGCGGCGACGGCGCCCTGGTGCGGTCCGGTGGTGACCGGGGCGGCGGCTGCGGTCGGCGCGAGCGCCAGACCGCCGAGGGCGGCCACACCCGCCACGCTCAGCGCGGTCTTGCGGTACGAGTCCTTAGCGATGGCGGGGAGCCATCGAGTGAAGTCGACCTTCACGATGGTTGCCCTTTCGATCGTGCGAAGCGCTCCGGGGTGAACACTCCTCGGGAGATGACCGCGGAAAGGGTTTGGGCTCCGGCGGTACGGGGGACACAACCGGGTTCACGTGTCGGGCATTCCGGAAACGCCCGAAGATCGGTCGAGCGCGGCCCCGGTCACCGCACAGAATCGGACATGGCGGCTCTGCCCGCATCAGGCCGGACGGCCGTGACGGAGGGTGCTTTCAGAGCCGGAGGGCAATGTCCGGAAGCAGAGCGCCGACACGGGACGGCTGGGAACAACGGATGTTCCAGGGGGTCCGACTCAGCTGTCGCCGTTTTGTCCGGACTCCGCATCCCCCGTCCCGACACCTTTGTCCGGCGTGAGGAGTTCCTCAAAGACGGTGATGTGTAGGCCGGCGGGGGCGTCGAGGCGGGAGTTGAGCGACTGCCACGCCGTACGCGTCGGCGGCGCGACCTCGCTCGCCCCGGCGGCCACCAGACGGGCGGTCGTCGCCTCCGTGTCGTCCACCTCGAAGGCCACCCGGATGCGCGGCGCGACCTGCCGACCCACCTCGACCTCGTCGATCAGGCGTTTCTGCGCGGGGTTGGCGATCTCCAGGGTGGCGCGGCCGGCGTCCAGGATCACCACCCGGGCATCGCCCTCACCGCTGAACGCCGCCTCCTCCGGTAGGCCCAGCGCGTCGCGGAAGAACGCGACGGCGGCCTCGTAATCGGCGGCCTCCACCACCAGGCGTAGCTGCCGGACGACGGGGACCGGCGAGGCGGGCGAGGCGGCGGGGGCGGGCGAGGCGGGCGGGTCGGCGGCCATGAGCGGGATCCTAACGCCGCGGCCGGGCTGGGTTGGGACCGTCCAGGGGGGAACGAGGATGGTCGAGGCAGTGAGCGACGTCCTGGCGGTGGACGGGTTACGCGTCGAGGTGGCCGATCTGGAGGCCCTCGACGGCACCCCGATTCTGGACGTCAAACCGGTGCTGGGCGCGGCCGACGAACGCTGAGCCCGTCGACCACGCCGCAACACACCAGCAGGCCGACCCGCCAGCCCAACAAAGACGTACGCAGGGGTCAGTGGCCGCGGTCCAGCCACTCCTGCAGGTGCGGCGCCTCCGCGCCGATCGTGGTGTCGTCGCCGTGACCGGTGTGCACGACCGTTTCCGCCGGAAGGGTCAGTAGGCGGGTGCGGATCGACCGGACAATGGTGTCGAAGTCGCTGTACGAGCGGCCCGTCGCGCCCGGACCACCGGCGAAGAGCGTGTCGCCGGTGAACACCGCGCCCAAATCCGGCGCGTGGAAGCTGCACGCGCCGGGGCTGTGCCCGGGGGTGTGCAGCACCCGCAGCGTGGTGCCGCCCACCTCGATGCTCTGCCCGTCGTGCAGCTCGCCGTTGGGGGGCAGGTGCGGGTGGACCATGTCCCAGAGGACCCGGTCGGCGGCGTGCAGCAGCACCGGCGCGCCGGTGGCCTCGGCCAGCTCGGGCGCCACCCGGACGTGATCGTCGTGGGCGTGGGTGGCCAGGATCGCCCGGACCTGCCTGTCGCCCACCAGGGCGAGGATGGCCGCCACGTCGTGCGGTGCGTCCAGGACGACGCACTCGCGGTCGTCACCGATCACCCAGACGTTGTTGTCCACGTCGAACGTCTGCCCGTCCAGGGAGAACGTGCCCGAGGTGACCGTGTGGTCGACGCGGGCGGTCACGGGAACACCACCACCGAGCGGAGCACGTCGCCGTGGTGCATCCGGTCGAAGGCGTTCTCCACCTGGTCGAGCGCGATCTCCTCGGTGACGAACGCGTCGAGGTCGAGTCGGCCCTGCAGGTACAGCTCGGTGAGCATCGGGAAGTCCCGGCTGGGCAGGCAGTCGCCGTACCAACTGGACTTGAGGGCCCCACCGCGCCCGAACACGTCCAGCAACGGCAGCTCGACCTGCATCTGCGGGGTCGGTACGCCGACCAACACCACCGTGCCGGCCAGGTCGCGGGCGTAGAACGCCTGCTTCCACGTCTCCGGTCGGCCCACCGCGTCGATCACCACGTCGGCGCCGAAGCCACCGGTGGCGGCGCGGATCGCCTCGACCGGGTCGGTCTCGGAGGCGTTCACGGTGTGCGTGGCGCCGAACTTGCGGGCCCAGTCGAGCTTGCGGCTGTCGGTGTCCACCGCGACGATCGTGGTGGCGCCGGCGAGGGCCGCACCGGCGACCGCGGCGTCCCCGACGCCGCCGCAGCCGATCACCGCGACCGAGTCGCCACGGGTGACGTTGCCGGTGTTCATGGCCGCACCCAGCCCGGCCATCACCCCGCAACCGAGCAGACCCACGGCGGCGGGACGGGCCGCCGGGTCGACCTTGGTGCACTGCCCGGCGTGCACCAGGGTCTTCTCGGCGAACGCCCCGATGCCCAGTGCCGGGGCGAGCTCGGTGCCGTCGGTGAGGGTCATCCGCTGGGTGGCGTTGTGAGTGTTGAAGCAGTACCAGGGCCGACCACGGCGGCAGGCGCGACACACGCCGCAGACCGCCCGCCAGTTGAGCACCACGAAATCGCCCGGGGCGACGTCGGTGACGCCCTCGCCGACCTGCTCCACGATGCCCGCCGCCTCGTGCCCGAGCAGGAACGGGTAGTCGTCGTTGATGCCGCCCTCGCGGTAGTGCAGGTCGGTGTGACAGACACCGCACGACTGAATCCGGACGATCGCCTCACCGGGCCCGGGATCGGGCACCACGATGGTGGTGACCTCGACCGGCGCGCCCTTGCTGCGGGAGATGACTCCCCGGACTTCCTGGCTCACTTCGCCTCCTGCTGGTGGTCTGCGGCAGGGCCGGGTGCCGGGGTGGGCGGGTGTGCCACGGGCTCGGCGCTGGGCCCCCGGCGAACCTACCGCGACCACCACGGCCAGCCCAGCCGGCCCGGCGGGTTATCGCGGGCGGTCCGGGGTACGCGGGCCGCATTCGACCACGGCCGACGGGAGTGACCATGAAATTCGCGCACCTGCCACTACGGCTCAGCATCGGCGCGTACTTCCTCAACTCGGGTCTGGGCAAGCGCAACCTGGAGGGCGCCGCCGCGGAGGGCATGCACGGGATGGCGGTCGCCGCCATGCCCCAGCTCGGTCAGCTGGAGCCGGCGCGCTTCGCCAAGCTGCTGTCGTACTCGGAAATCGCCCTGGGGGCCGCGCTGATCACGCCGTTCGTTCCGGCGCCCCTGGTCGGGCTCGGCCTGACCGCGTTCGGCGCGGGCCTGGTGCAGCTGTACCTGAAGACGCCGGGGATGCGCGAACCCGGCAGCATCCGCCCGACCCAGCAGGGCGCGGGACTGGCCAAGGACGTCTGGCTGGTCGGCGCGGGGCTGACTCTGGTGCTGGAGGGGCTGACCCACGGCCGTCGGCTCGGCTGAGGCGACCTGAGGAACTGCGTTGACTCAACCTCGGTCGGTGCGGCCGTTCTACCGGCCGATGCGGCCACGTCGTCGCGACGAGCCGCACCGCGCGGCCACCCCGCTGGAGTTGTTCTTCGACCTCTGCTTCGTGGTGGCCGTGGCGCAGGCCGCGACCAGCCTGCACCATCTCCTGACCGAGGGCCACCTCGCCCACGCGGTCACCGGCTACGTGATGGTGTTCTTCGCGATCTGGTGGTCGTGGATGAACTTCACCTGGTTCGCCTCGGCCTACGACACCGACGACGACGTCTACCGGATCACCACACTGGTGCAGATCCTCGGGGCGTTGATCCTGGCGGCCGGGGTGCCACGCGCCTTCGCCGACAACGATTTCACCGTCATCACCTACGGGTACGTGGTGATGCGGCTGGCCGCCGTCGTGCACTGGAGCCGAGCGGCGGTCGGCGATCCCGCGCACCGTGCGGCGGCGCGCCGCTACGTGATCGGCGTGACGGTCGTGCAGCTCGGGTGGCTGCTGCGCCTGTTGCTGCCGGTCGAGTGGGGGCTCGCGTCGTTCGTGCTGCTGGGCCTGGCCGACCTGCTGGTGCCGGCGGTGGCCGAACGTCCCGGCATGACCCCCTGGCACCCGACGCACATCACCGAGCGGTACGGGCTGTTCACCCTGATCGTGCTCGGTGAGGCGGTGGCGGCCGTCTCGTTGGCGATCCAGGACGGGCTCGACGCCGGGGAACACGACCTCTGGTTGCTCGCGGCGGCGGGCGCGGTCATCGTGTTCGCGCTGTGGTGGCTCTACTTCGATCGGCGCAACGAGGCACCGGATCGGCTGCCGTACTCCCTGGTCTGGGGTTATGGCCACTACCTGGTCTTCGCGGCGATCGCCGGGGTCGGCGCGGGTCTGAGCGTGTCGGTGGACCACGAGCGGCACCTCGCGCACATTTCGGAAAGGGTCGCCGGGTACGCGGTGGCCGTCCCGGTCGCCGTCTTCCTGCTCACGGTCTGGGTGCTGCACGTACGCCGGCAGCAGCACGGCGCGGTGGTCGTGGCCTTCCCGGCCGTCGCGCTGCTGGCACTGCTCGCGCCGCTCGGCCCGGCCCCGGTGTACGCGGTGGCGGCGTTGCTGGTCGCCCTCGTGGTGTTGACCATCCTGTTCCGCGGCCGGGACGTGGGCCCGAGCGCGGCGGTGGTCGACCCGACCTGAACCGCGGTCACGCCACCTCGCGGGCCGGGTCGACGACGGTGTCGGCGGGGCGTTGCGCGGGCACGCCGGGGACCGACGGCGCTGAACGCGCCACTCCCCGGTTCAGGCCGGTGACCAGGACCCGGTTGTACGAGGCAGGCATGACCCGGGCCAGCAGGTCGGGCAGCTTCGCCGACCAGCCGATCAACACCCGGCCCCGACGCCGCTCCACGCCGCGCAGGATCACCTCGGCGGCCCGCTCCGGCGCGATGGTCAGCAGCTTCTCGAACTGCGCCCGGCCGGCCGCGTACTCGTCGTGGGAGACGCCACTGCCGATCCGGGCGTTCTCGGTGATCCGGGTGCGGATGCCGCCGGGGTGCACCGAGGTCACCCCGATGCCGTCGTCGACCAGTTCGTGGCGCAGCGCCTCGGTGAAGCCGCGTACGGCGAACTTGCTCGCCGCGTACGCGGTCTGCCCGGCCGGCGCGATCAGCCCGAACAGGCTGGAGATGTTGACCAGGTGCGCGCCCGGCTCGGCCCGGAGGGTGGGCAGCAGCGCGTGGGTCAGCTGCGCGACGGCCCGGAAGTTGACGTCGATCACCCAGCTGAACTCGTCGAACGTCACCTGGTCGAACCGACCACCGAGGCCCACGCCTGCGTTGTTGATCAGCAGGCGTACCCGGGGGTGCCGCTGGCCGATCTCCGCGGCCACCTGGGCGGTCGCGGTCTGGTCGGCGAGGTCCACCAGGTACGTGGCGAGCTGACGGTCCGGGTGCTCGGCGCGGATCGCGGCGGTGACCGCGTCCAGCCGCTCGGCGTCGCGGTCCAGCAGGACCAGATCGCTGCCTCGGCGGGCCAGCTCGTGGGCCAGCGCGGCACCGATGCCACTGGCCGCCCCGGTTACCACGGCGGTCGCGCCGGCGAAGTCGAACCTCTGCACGATCCTGCTCCTCTGCTGGCGGTTACCGACGCCCGGACGCGACGGGACGTCGGGTGCGCTCGGGCGCGGTCAGCCTGCCGGCGCGCGAGAACCGCACACCCTCGTCGGTGAGCCGGCCGTGCCGCATCAGCAGCACGTCGCGGGCGTAGTTCTGGTGCAGCCGCCACGGCGCTGTCGCGCCCTGCTTGGGCAGCGTGTCGACGGCGCGCAGCACGTAACCGGAGCGCAGGTCGATCAGCGGCACCCGCACGGCGTCGGGCGGAGGGAGGGGGGTGACGACCTGCTGACCGGTGCGGTCCAGGTGCCGCAGCAGTCGGCAGACGTAGCCGGCGACCAGGTCGGCCTTGAGCGTCCATGACGCGTTGGTGTAGCCGAGGGTCAGCGCGAAGTTCGGCACAGCGGAGAGCATCATGCCCTTGTAGGCGACGGTGCTCGGCAGGTCGACATCGACGCCGTCCACCCGCAGCGTCAGGCCACCGAGGGCGAGCAGGTTGAGCCCGGTCGCGGTGACCACGATGTCGGCGGGCACCTCCGCGCCGGAGGCCAACCGGACACCGGTCGCGGTGAAGGTGTCGATGGTGTCGGTGACCACCGATGCGGTGCCGTCGCGCACGGCCGTGAACAGGTCGCCGTCGGGTGCCACGCAGAGCCGCTGGTCCCAGGGGTCGTAGCGGGGCGAGAAGTGCCTGTCGACGTCGTACCCCACCGGGAGCCTGCCCCGCGCGGCCCGGCGCAGCACCCGCTTCACCAGGCCGGGCGCACGCCGGCTGAGCTGGAAGTTGACTGTGGACAGCAGCACGTTCTTCCAGCGCACCACCGGATACGCGGCCTTCGCCGGCAGCCGGCGCCGCAACGCGTCGGCCAGCCGGTCGCGGGCGGGCAGCGGCAGAATGTACGTCGGTGAGCGCTGGAGCATGGTCACGTGCGCGGCCCGCTGCGCCATCGCCGGCACCAGCGTGACCGCTGTGGCGCCGCTGCCGATCACCACCACCCGCTTGCCGGTGTGGTCGAGGTCGGCGGGCCAGTGCTGCGGGTGCACCAGCCGACCGGCGTACGCGTCGACACCGGGCAGGGGTGGGGTGTAACCCTCGTCGTAGCGGTAGTAGCCGGCGCAGGCGAAAAGGAACGAGCAGGTCAGCACCACGGTCTCGGCGGTGTCGGTGCGCTGGGCGTGCACCGTCCAGCGGGCGGTGTCGCTGTCCCACTCGGCGTGCACCACCCGGTGGCGGAAGCGGATGTGCCGCGGCACGTCGTACTCCCGGGCGGTCTCCCGCACGTACTCCCGGATGGTCGCGCCGTCGGCGATGGCCTTCGGCGCGGTCCACGGCTTGAAGGAGTAGCCGAGGGTGAACATGTCCGAGTCGGAACGGATGCCCGGGTAGCGGAACAGGTCCCAGGTGCCGCCGATGGCGTCGCGCGCCTCCAGCACCGCGTACGTCTTGTCGGGGCAGTCACGACGCAGGTGGCAGGCGGCGCCGATGCCGGACAGGCCGGCGCCGATGATCAGCACGTCGACGTGGTCGGAGGCCATCGCGTTCCTCCATCCGGGGCGGTGATCGGACCCTAACACCGCACCCGAACGGCGGAAAGTTGTCGCGAGAGCCCCTAGGACGCCCGCGTGAACGTCATGATCCAGTTGGTCTCCCAGGTCTGCTCGCCGTCAACCGAGAACGCCTGCTCCCAGCGGGCGGTGGTCGCGCTGATGTCCGACCAGATGAACCGGCACCGCACCGGGCGCCCCTCGTGCTGGTCGTCGGCGTAGAAGCGGCCGACCCCGTCGACGAAGCGGCCCACCATCGGCGGCTGCCCCAGCACCCCGGTGTCACTGCTCATCCAGTAGATCGACCACTCCTGCCGGGCCGGGTCGAAGATCCGGATCGTGGCGCCGGCGGAGCCCTTGGTCGGGAAGGTGATCTCGTCGAAGTGACCGCCGCCGGCGAAGAAGCCGTGCGCCACCGACACGCCGGGGAACTCCTCCCACTCGTCGGAGCCGACCAGCCGCTTGCGCAGCCGCCGGTTGACGACGTTCCAGGTGCCCACAAAGAAGTCGAAGTCGCCCATCAGCGGCCCACCGGCCCTTCCGCTCGCGTGTCACGCAGATAATCGATCAGATTCGGGCTCTCCGGCAGCAGCATGTGCCGGACCCAGGCGGCCCGCTCGTACTCCAGAACCGCCAACTCCCAGACGCAGCCCACTGCCGGGCGGCGTAGGTGGACGAAGTGTGCCGGGTCGTCGTCGGGACAGTCCAGCGCCGGTTGCCCGGCCGCTGCGACACGGACCTCCACCGCGTTGTCCCACACCCAGGTGTACGCCAGCAGGTAGGCACCGGTGTCCGCGCCCCGGTGCAGCACCACCCACCCGGAGGCCGGGGTGCCGTCGTCGACGACGTCGGCCAGCAGGTCGGGCAGCAGGTCGTACGCGGCCTTTTCCACCTCGGGTTCGATCGGTCGCTCCGGCTGGTCTATGTGGTAGCGCTTGAGGTGCCGGCCGTCAATCAGCACTGGTCCG
The DNA here is from genome assembly GCF_042869175.1 of Micromonospora sp. NPDC007208. Taxonomy (NCBI): domain Bacteria; kingdom Bacillati; phylum Actinomycetota; class Actinomycetes; order Micromonosporales; family Micromonosporaceae; genus Micromonospora; species Micromonospora sp. NPDC007208. Next base: position 393,829 of record NZ_JBIAFG010000004.1, read on the forward strand.
GGCGTTCGTAGTTCCTTGTCGCGAAATGCCATGCCGGGACGGTAGGACGGGTCCCCTGACAACTAGTGTCAGTGAAGTGCGGGCCTCTCGACTTCTCTCCGTCCTGCTGCTGCTCCAGTCGCACGGGCGGTTGACCGCCGCGCAGCTCGCCGAGCGGTTGGCCGTCTCCCCTCGCACCATCTACCGGGACGTCGAGTCGCTGCACGCCGCCGGCATCCCGCTCTATGGCGAGGCCGGGCACGCCGGCGGCTACCAGCTCGTCGACGGCTGGCGGACCCGGCTGACCGGGCTGACCGCCGAGGAGGCCGACCGGCTGTTCCTCGCCGGGCTGCCCGGCCCCGCCGACGAGCTGGGCTACGGCGACGTGGTGGCGGCGCTGCAACTCAAGCTGCACGCCGCGCTCCCCGCGCCGCTGCGCGACCGGGCGACCCAACTGCAACAACGCTTCCACCTGGACACTCCCGGGTGGTACGCCGACGGCGACGCCTCCCCCGAGCTGGCCCGCACGGCCGAGGCGGTCTGGCGGCAGCACCGCGTCGAGGTGCGCTACCGCGGCTGGAACGGGGAGGTGACCCGGGTCCTGGAGCCGTACGGCCTGGTGCTCAAGGGCGGCCGTTGGTATGTGGTGGCCGACCAGCCCGGCCGGGGCGCGCCGGCGACCTACCGGGTCAACCAGATCCTCGCGCTGACCCCACTCGCGCAGGAGTTCGACCGACCCGCCGACTTCGACCTGCCGGCCTGGTGGCGGGCGCACGTGGTGCAGTTCCGGGCCCGGTTGCACCGCGACGAGGCCCACGTCCGGCTCTCCCCCGCCGGGCGGCAACGGCTGCGCGAGGTCGGCAGCGATCCGGTGGTCACCGCGATGGACAGCAGCGCCGGGCCACCGGACACGCGGGGTTGGGTGACCGCGGTGCTGCCGATCGAGTCGCTCACCCATGCCCACGGTGAGCTGCTGCGTCTCGGCGCCGATGTCGAGGTGTTGGCCCCGGCAGCGCTGCGCGAGCGGCTGGCCGCCACGGCGGCCGGGCTCGCCGCGCTCTACTCCCCCGCCTGAACAGCCCGAACCCTTCTCCACAGTGGAAGGGTCGGGGGCGTCGATTGTCGGCACGGTGTGCCACCCTGGGACGGTCGTCGATGGTCACCGGAGGTGAGGGTCACGTTACGGCTACGCGCACTGGTCGCTGTCCCCGGCACCGGGCCGGTGACCCTCGACGTTCCCGCCGGCACTCTCGCCGCCCTGGTGGCGCCGCCCCGGTTCGGCACGGCGGTCGCCCGGGTGCTGGCCGGGCTCGCCCCGCCGGTGACCGGTCGCGTCCTCGTCGGCGACCGGGACGTCACCAGCCTGCCGCCGCCACGCCGGCAGATCGGCTACGTGCCCGCCGGTGGCGCACTGCTGCCGCAGCTCACCGTGCGCCGCAACATCGAGTACGGCCAGCGCAAACGCGAACGGGTGCACGAGGTGGCCAACGACTGGACGGCCACCGTTGTCGACCGGCTCGAGTTGGCGCTCTCCCTCGCCCTGCTGCCGCACCAGATCTCCGCCGCCCAGCGGTTCCGGGTGGCGCTCGCCCGAGCGGCGGCCTGCCTGCCCGAGGTGCTGGTGGTCGACCTGCCGGCCGGTTCGGCGGGCGACAGCCGTCTCGGTGACCTGATGCCCCGACTCTCGCCACCGGACGCCCCCGGGGTGGCGGTGCTGGTCTGCACCGCCGACCCGGCCACCCTGGCCGAGATACCGGTGCGGCACGAGCTGGTCACCGAGCCGAGCGAGGTGCCCCGATGAGGCCTACCGCCCGAGCGAGTCGCCGTACGCTGCTGCGCGCCGCCGCCGCGGGCGCCACCGCCCTGGCCGCCGGCTGCTCCGGTGGGACCCGGTCGGTGCAGGTCGCGGTGGTCTGGAGCACCAGCGAGCTGGACCGGTTCCGCGAGGTCGTCGCCGGCTACCCCGCCCCGGTGCAGGTGGTCAGCGCCGGCAACGACATCGACGCGTTCCTGCGGGCCCGGCACCTCGCCGGCACCAGCCCGGACGTGGCGATCCTGCCGCGCCCCGGCCTGGTCACCGAGTACGCCCAGCGCGGGTGGCTGAGCCCGGTACGCGCGTCCACCGAGTACGCCGTACCCGCCGGGCTGGGCGAGCTGTTGACGGCCGAGGGCCAGCGCTACGGCGTCTGGGTCAAGGCGGCGCACAAGTCGCTGGTCTGGCACCTGCCCTCGATGCTGCCCGTGCAGCCGGCCAACTGGGACGCGCTGGTCCGGCGTACCCAGGAGCTCGGCGCGCTCGCCCGCCGCGACGGCGGGCCGGCGCCCCTGGCCATCGGCGCGGCGGACGGTTGGGTGCTCACCGACTGGTTCGAGAACGTCCTGGCCGACGTGGCACCCGAGAGTTACAACGCCCTGGCCCGAGCGGACGCCGACTGGCAGGGCAGACCGGTGCGCGACGCGCTGGACCGGCTCGCCGGGCTCTGGAGCATCACCGGGGCGTTCGTCGGCGGTGGCCGTCGCGCCCTGCTCACCCAGTACGAGGAGTCGGTGATCCAGGTGGTGCACACGAAGCGGGCGGTGATGCTCGTCGGGGCCGACTTCACCGCCGACGTCGCCGACCCGTTCCAGCGCGGCCCGGAGGCACCGGTCACGTTCCGGTTCCCGGGCGCCCAGCCGGGCGGCGGCCCCCTGATCGTCGGCGGGGACGCGGCCGTGGCGTTCGGCGACGCCCGAGGTGGGGTCGAGCTGGTCGAGTGGCTCACCGGGGCCGACTCGTTCCAGCCGTGGCTGCGTGCGGGCGGTTACCTCTCGCCCAACACCAACGTCGCGATCGGCAGCTACCGGGACCGCGTCGGCCAGAGGCTCGCCGAGGAGATGCGGACGCCCGGCACCCTGCGTTTCGACCTCTCCGACCAGTTGCCCGGCGCGTTCACCGGCTCGGACGGGGTCGGCATCTGGCGGATCATGCAGGGGTTCTTCGCCGACGTCACCGACGGGGTCCGGGCCGGCGAGGCGATCCGTCGGGCCACCGGCCTGCTCGCCGCGGCGGCCCGCAGCTCGGGAGGCGGCCGATGAGCCAGGTGCGGGTCCTCGGCGAGCTGGCGGTCCTCGACGACGTCGGCCCGGCCCGGCGGGGTCGGGCCTATCCGGCGGCCGGCGCGACGTCGGCCCTGCTGCTGCCGGCCGCGGTGCTGCTCGGCGGGCTGGTGCTGTGGCCGGTGCTGCGGACCATGCACGCCAGCGTCACCACCGACGGTCGCTGGGTCGGCGCGGCGCACTTCCGGACCGCGCTCGCCGCCCCGGGCACCGGCGCGGTGGTCGGCCGGACGGTCCTCTGGGCACTGCTGGTGCCGGCGGTGGTGACGGCGCTGGGCTATCTGCTCGCCGCCGCGTCCCGCCGCTCCCAGGAGGGCGGCCTGGTCCGGTTGATCCTCCTGGTGCCGGTGGCGTTGCCGCTGGTCGTCACCGGGGTCACCTTCCGGCTGATGTACCACCCGGACCCGAGCCGAGGGCTGGCCACCCTGGTCGCAACGAGACTGTCCGGCCGCGCGGTCGAGGACGCGCCGCAGTTGCTCGGGCCGGGGATGGTCACCGTCGCGTTGATGTCGGCGTTCGTCTGGGCCTGGGTCGGGTTGGCGGTGCTGGTCTTCCGCTCCGCGCTGGACGCGGTGCCGCCGAGTCTCGCCGACGCGGTCCGCGCCTACGGCGGTGGACGTCGCCACGTGCTGTGGGACGCCCAGTGGCGGCCCCTGCTGCTGCGGACGACCGCTGTGGTCTTCGCGCTGGTGGCGGTCGGCACCAGCCGCACGTTCGACCTCATCCTGGTGATGACCCCCGGTTCGGTCCGCGACGAGGCCTCGGTGCTCGCGCTGCGGATCTGGCAGACCTCCCGGGGCACCACCACCGGCGACGGCGCGGCGCTCGGCGTGGTGTGGCTGGTGGCGGTGATCGGCGGGATCATGGTGGCCGCGCTCTTCGTCCGGCAGGCCTGGCCCCCGCCGCGTGTGGAGGCGACACCGGAGCCCGCTCCGGTGGCCCCGCCCCGGCGGTTGTTCCGGCTGCTCGCGGCGGGTGCCGCGATCGCCTGGCTGGTGCCGCTGGCGGTGCTGGTCGCCACGTCGGCGCACGGCCGGGTGGACGCCGCCGCGCGCGGCTGGTGGTCGGCGCCGCCGAACGGCGAGTCCTACCGCAACGTGGTCACCGGCACCGAGCTGTGGCGCACGCTGGGCTTCACCCTGCTGCTGGCCACCGCGGTGACCGCCATGGTGCTGGTGGTCGCGCTGCTGGCCGCGTACCCGTTGGCCTGGTTGACCGGGCCGGCCGCGCAGGCCACCGGGCTGCTGCTGCTGGCGGCCAGCGTCGTGCCGATCCAGGTCATCGCCGGGCCGGTCAACGAGGTGCTGGGCCTGGTGCTCTCCTCCGGCACGGCTCAGGGCCTGGCCCTGGTGCACATCGCGCTGGGCGTGCCGTTCGCGGTGCTGGTGCTGCGCAACGCGTTCGCCGACCTGCCGGTGGAGCAGGTCCGCGACGCCCGGCTGGGCGGGCGCCGGTGGTGGCACACCCTGCGCCGGTTGGCCCGGCACAACCTGTCGGCGGTGGTGGCGGTCTCCGTGCTGGAGTTCGTCCAGGTCTGGAACGACCTGGTGGTGGGTCGGCTGTTCGGTGGGCCGGGGTCGTCGCCGCTCGGGCCGTTCCTGGCCGAGCAGACCCGCAGTTTCGTGAGCAACAGTGGCGCGTTGGCGGCCAGCTCGGTGCTCGCGTCGGTGCTGCCGGTGGTGCTGGTGGTCCTCTCGCGGCGGCACCTGGTCGCCGGGCTCGTCTCCGGGGGTGTGCGGTGACCGGGCCGGGTGGCGCGCGTGGTGGCTCGCGGTGGCCGGCGCTGATCGCGATCGGCGGCGTGGTCGGCAGCATCCTCGCCAACGTGGCCAGCAACCTGGCCGGCAACCTCCTCTCCGAGCTGGCGGCCAGCGTGCTCGGGCCGGTGACCATCGTCCTGGCCGCCGGCGGCGTCGTCGGTTACGTGGTGTACGAGGTGCGCCGTCGCCGGGCCGGCCGCGAGGTCGGCCCGGAGCCGACGGAGGTGCTCACCATCCCGGCCGCCGGGGCGCCCAACCTGCCCTACACGGCCGAGTTCACCGGTCGGGGCAAGCACGTCGACGCGCTTGTCGGTCTGCTCGCGCGCGAGCACGCCGTGGCGGTCCTGGGCCGGCGCGCGGTGGGCACCTCCGCGTGTGCGGTGCAGGCCGCGAACCAGTGCCGGGAGGACTTCCCGGACGGGCAGTACTACCTGGACCTGCGCCACCGTGGCCGACCCCGCTCGGCCCGCCAGGTGCTCACCGCACTGGCCCGGATCCTGGGCACCGCCCCGCCGACCTCCGGCCGGCCGGACGCGCTCGCCGTCGCCGCCGACGCGCTGCGCGGTCAGCTCGACGGTCGCAAGATCCTGCTGGTGCTGGACAACGTCGACCGTCCCGACCAGGTCCGGCCGCTGTTGCCGCCCACCGCGCGCACCTGCCGGCTGCTCCTCGCCGGTGGTCCGGCGCTTGTCGGTCTGGAGGGTGTGGTCGCGCACTGGATCGCCGAGCCGGGCACGTCCGAGGCGGTGGAGCTGTTCGCCACGGCGGGCGGGGCCGCGCCCGCCGCCCGGGTCCGTCGCGCCGACCCGCGCACCGACCCGGCGGTACGCGACATCGTCGACCTGTGCGGGCGGCAGCCGCGCACCGTCCGCGCGCTCGGTTACCGCACCGCCCAGCACGGTTGGCGGCACTCCGACGTGCTGGACGCGCTGCGCCGCGCGGTGCAGACGCCACCGCACCAGCGGCTCGCCGTCTCACCGGCGGCCCGTCTGGTCACCGAACGGGACATCGCGTACTGGGCGTTGCCCCGCCAGGCCCGCCGGTTGTACCGGCTGATGTCGCTGGTCCCCGCCCCGGTGGACCGGCCCACCATCGCCGCGCTGGCCGGGCGGCACCCCGAGTTGGTGACCGCGCTGCTCGACCGGTTGGCCGCCGCGGCGTTCGTGGTCGGCGCGCCCGGCGACCGGTACGAGATCCGCCCCCTGCTGGCCGGCAGCGCCCGACTGCACCTGCGGGACGCGGATCCGGCCCGGGCCCGGGTCGCCGCGCAGGCCCGGTTGACCCGGCACCTGGCCCGCCGGGCCGAACGGCACGCGGCCAACCTGGCGGTGCTCGGGACTCCACCGGACCGGGAGTGGTCGCTGCCGCTGGACGACGACCCGTACGGCTGGTTCGACCTGCACCAGGAACTGCTGCTGGCGGTGGTGCGGGTGCCGGCCGGCGCGAAGGAGACACTGCCCCGCCGGGTCCGCCGGTGGTGGTTCCGGCTGGCCGTGGCGTTGTGCGGGTGGCTGGCGTACGCCGAGCGGCTCGACGAGTGGGAGCAGGTCTGCCGCACCGTGCTGGCCACCCCGACCGCCGACGACCGCCCGGAGATCGCCGGGTGGGCGCACAACGAGCTGGGGGTGCTGCGCCGCCGCCGGCACGACCCGCAGGGGGCGGCGGCCGCGCTCACCCTCGCGGTCAACGAGCGGGGGCGGCGGGGCAACGCCCAGGCGCGGATGAACCTCGGCCTGGCCCTGCTCGACCTGGGGCAGCTCGACGACGCGGTGGAGCACCTGGAGATGTCCCGCCGACACCGCTCCGGCGCCGACCGGGCCGGGCACGCCCTCACCGAGCTGGGCCTGGGTGCGGCCCAGCTGGCCCGGGGAGAACCGGACACCGCGCACCACCACCTGGTGCGGGCGGCCAACACGTTCCGGTCGGTGGGTGACGCGCGCGGGTACGCGGCGGCGCTGACCAACCTGGTGCTGGTGCACGCGGCGCTCGGCGAGCACCTGGACGCCGCCCAGGCGTGGCGGGCCGCCCTGCGCGAGTACGAGTCGGTGAACGACCCGACCAGCCGGGCGACGGCACTGCTCAACGCCGGGGCGACGCTGCTGAGCAGCACCCCGGGGCAGGCGCGGACGGCGTACGAGCTGCTGGCCGAGAGCCGCCGGCTGCGCGAGGAGGCGCGGCCGACCGCCGGGTTGGCGCGTACCCTGCTCTACCTGGGTGACGCTTGCGCGGCGCTGGGCGACCGGGCCGACGCGCGGCGGCACTGGGCGGACGCGGCGGCGGTGGCCGAGGAGGTCGCCGACGCCCAGGGGTTGGCCGCTGCCGACGCCCGGCTGGAGGACGACGCCGACAGCCGGGTGACGTAGGTCGCTCGGGTTGGTCGCTGGCACCGCTCTGGGAGACTCTGTGATCGTGGACGCGCTCTCGGTACGGGGACTCAGCCGCAACTTCGGCAACCTGGTCGTGCTCGACGATGTGAGTTTCACGCTGCCGGCGGGCCGGATCGCGGTGGTGCTGGGGCCCAACGGCAGCGGCAAGACCACCCTGCTGCGGTGTGTCGTCGGCGCCGACCGGCCGGACGCGGGCGAGGTGCTGGTGCAGGGCCGCCGGGCCGACGAGACCGACCCTCAGGTGCGGGCGCTGGTGGCGGCCGCCCTGGACGACATCGACTTCTTCCCCGACCTGTCCGTGGTCGAGCACCTGGAATTGGTCGCGTACGCCCACGGGGGTGACGCCGAGCCCGTCGAGGAGGTCCTCGCCGAGCTGGGTCTGGAGCCGGCCCGCGACCAACTGCCGGTGACGCTGTCCAGCGGGCAGCGCCGCCGACTGGCGCTGGCGTCCTGTTTCGTCCGGCCACGCCGGGTGCTGATCCTGGACGAGCCCGAGCAGCGGCTGGACGTCCGCGGGCGACAGTGGCTCGCCGACCGACTGCTGCGGGAACGGGCGGCGGGCACGGCCGTGCTGCTGGCCTCGCACGACCCGGAGCTGATCGACGCGGTGGTCGACGAGCGCATCGAGATCGGCAAGTGACCGCCGCGCCGGCCACGATCGCCGACGCGCCGGCCGGGGTGCCCACCGCCCGACAGGTGCGGACGCACCTGCGCCGGGCCCGCAGCCGGCACCACGACCATTCCCTCGGCGACGTGCTCGGCGACGCGTACGTCATGGTCCTGTTCGTGGGCATGTACGGCTGGTTCGCGATCAGCGCCAGCCGTGACCTGCTCGACTCCCCCACGGTGGGGCGGGCCGAGCCGGGCGTGCGGTGGTGGCTGGCGGTCGCCGCGCTGCTGGCCGGCGCGGGGCTCGCCTGGCGTGGCCTGCGGGCGCTCGGCCCGCTGCTGGTCACCCCGGCGACGCAGAGCTGGGCGACAAGCGCGCCGATCGACCGCCGGGCCTGGCTGGCGCCGCGCTTCGTCCTGCTGCTGGTGGGCGCGGCGGCCGGCACCGCGGCGCTCGGGGTGGCCGTGGCGGCGCTCGGTGGGGTCACCGAACCGTCCGTCCTGGGTTGGGCGGCGGCGGCCGGCGCGGGGTGGGGCGCGGCCGCGCTGGCGCTCAGCGTCGTCGCCCAGAGCAGCCGGTCGGGGCGACGCTGGCCGACGCTGGTCGGGGCGGTGCCGATGGTGGTGGCGGCGGTGATCACCGCCGTGGTGGTGCTCGTCGGTCGCCTCGGTGACGGGCTGCCCCGGCCGGCGACGACGCCGACCGTGGCGTTGTTCGCCGCCGCGGTGCCCCTCGTGGGCGTGGGCACGATCCTCGCGGTACGGGCGTTACCCCGCGTCGACCGGGCCACCCTGACCACCGGCGCGCAGTTCGCCAACGCCGCCGCCACGGCCACCATCCTGCTGGACCCGAGCTTGCTCGCCAGCCTGGTGGAGAGCCGCCGTTGGCGCCGGATCGGGCGGGTTCGCAGCCGCCGGTTCCGGCCCGGCCCCGGCTGGTGGGCGCTGCTCCAGGCCGACGTACGCCGGTTGCACCGCCACCCGAGCGCCGTGCTGATCTGGGCGGCACTGATCGGGGTGCAGTACGCTGCCGCGCTGGCCCTGCCCGGGTTGGCCGGGGCCGCGCAGGTGGTGTTCGCGTACCTCGCCGCCGACCGGTTGACCGGCGGTCTGCGGGCGGTCAGCCGCTCACCCGGTCTGCGCCGGGCGCTCGCTGGCAGCGACAACCTGCTGCGCGGGATCCACGTGGTGGTGCCGGCGGTCGGCGCGGGCGTGTGGTGGTTGCTGACCCTGCCGACCGTCGACCCGGGGCCGGCCTGGCTGGCGCCGACGCTGGCGCTCGGGGTGGTGGCCGCCGCGTTCCGTTCCGGCACCCGCCCGCCGATCGACTACGGCGGCGCGACGGTCAACACGCCGTTCGGGATGATCCCGGTCGACCTGCTGCGTCAGGGGTCCCGTGGGCCGGCGCTACTCGCCGTGCTGGTCCTCGTCCAGCTGTTCCTGGGCTGACGGGCCGCCCGGCCAGCCCGGGGCACTCAGCCGTCCAGCCGGCGGACCATGTTCATGATGGTCTCGACCTGCGCGCCGCCCTTGATCGGGAAGTTGGTCGCTCCGAGGTAGCCCCACCAGTCCCAGCAGCCGTTCGGGTTGCTCAGGGAGGTAGCCGCCTGCGGGTACAGGACGATCAGGTTGTTGGTGTCGGCGTACTGGTTGAGGTTGGCCCGGTCGACGAACGCCGTGCCCACCGCGCCGACGGACTGCACGCAGCCGTGCAGGGCGACCAGCAGGCGGCACGACTGGCCGGCCGCGCAGGCCGACGGGACGTAGGCGAAGCCGTTGGCGTCCATGCTCAACCCGTTGGCCCAGCCGTTGACCGCGAACGTGTTCTGGCTGAAGCGGATGAGCGAGCCGCCGAGCGCCCCGGTGTTCGGTGCGTTCACCCCGCCGAGCAGCTTGCGCAGCAGGGCGTTCTGCGGGTCGTTGCCGCAGTCGTTGAGGTACGGCGACGCGGTCGTCGCGCATCCGAGCGTGCCGTACGGGGTGACCCAGGAGTGACCGGCGGCGGAGCCGCTGTCGTACTGCACGTTGGCCCCGAAGTGCTGGTAGTAGCGGACCAGGTCGTCGGTGACGGACTTCTTGACCGTGGTGTCGTTGCCGCCGTGGAACACGTACACCGGATCACCGGACAGGTTGCCGACCGGGTCGACCCAGCCGTACGACGCCCAGGTCCGGGTGTACGCCTGCAGCGCGGAGACGTTGGTCGGGTACCTGTTGTCGCCGCAGCCGTAGAGCGCCTGGGTGACGGTGTTCTGGGAGCAGTAGTAGGGCCCGGCGGCGAAGACGGCCGCTCCCCGGATCCGGGACGAGTAGGCGACGTGCAACTGGGTGGCCATGTAGCCACCGGAGGAGACCCCGGCGACGTAGACGCCGGAGACGTTGTAGGTGCCCAGTGACCCGGAGACCGGGGGCTTGGTGGTGGGGTTGGCGGCCTGGGCGGGTGCCGCGGCGGTCAGGATCAGCAGGAGCACGGCCGCGATGGTGGTGGCGGCTTTCAGCGGTGTGGGCATGGGCGCTCTTCTCGGCAGCGTCAACGGGGGCGTCGGCGTGCGCCGAAGCTACCGTGACATAGACCACACCAGATATGACGACGACCGACACGTCCGCCACCGCTGGAATGTCGCCCGCCCCCACTCCCAGTGCTCAGGGCCTTGGCACGTAGCCGAGCGCGGCGGCGACGGCGGTGACGCCGTCCTCGATCTCGGTGGGCGTACGGGCCGCGTAGCCGAGCACCAGGCCCGGCCGGTAGGGACGCTGGCAGTGCCAGGACAGCGGTTGCACCTTCACCCCGCGCGCCAGCGTCGCGGCGGCCAGTTCGGTGTCGACCACGGCGTCGTCCAGCGTGATCATCAGGTGCAGACCGGCGGCGGCGCCGTGCACCGTCGCCGACGGCAACGCGCTGGCCAGCGCGGCGATCATGGCGTCCCGCCGGCGGATGTGTCGCCGACGCAGCAGCCGTAGGTGCCGCTCGAAGGCGCCGGAGGTCATCAACTCCGCCAGCACCAGTTGCGGTAGCACGGCGTTGCCCAGATCGGCGTTGCGCTTGGCGGCCACCACCGCCTCGCGCAGCCGCGCCGGTACGAGCAGCCAGCCGACCCGCAGGGCGGGGGCGAGCAGTTTGGAGACGCTGCCGGCGTAGCAGACCTGCTCGGGCAGCAGACCACGCAGCGCCGGCACCGGAGGGCGGTCATAGCGGTGCTCGGCGTCGTAGTCGTCCTCGATGATCAGACCGCCGGCCCGCGCCCAGGCGACGAGTTGGCGGCGGCGGTCACCGTCGAGCACCACGCCGGTCGGGAACTGGTGCGCGGGGGTGAGCATCACGGCCGGTGCGCCACTGGCCGCCAACTCGTCGACCCGTAGCCCGGCGTCGTCGACCGTGATCGGCGGGGTGTCCATCCGCCAGTTGTTCAGGTGCTGCCGCACCCCGAGCGAGCCCGGGTCCTCGACCGCGATCCGGTCGACGCCGGCGGCGGTGAGTGCCTGGGCGAGCAGCCCCAGCGCCTGGGAGACGCCGGCCACGATGATCACCTCGACGGGGTCGACGCTGATCCCCCGGTTGCGGGCCAACCAGGCGGCGACGGCCTGGCGCAACGCGGGCGTGCCACAGGGGTCGCCGTAGCCGAGGTCGGCCGCGGCGAGGCGGCGCAGCACGGTCCGTTCGGCGCGCAGCCAGTCCGCGCGGGGAAAGGCGGCCAGATCGGGTACGCCGGGCGTCAGGTCAATGGTCGCGTGCGCCGCGCGTACCGCGTCGAAGATGTCGGTGCCCGGTGCCGGCGGGAAGGTCGCGACCGGTGCCGGCGCGGCGGCCGGGGCGGGTGTACGCGCGGCCGGCGCGGCGACGACCACCGTGCCGGCCCGGCCCCGACCGGCGACATGTCCCTCCTCGGTCAGGCGCTGGTACGCCTCGGTGACCACGCCCCGGGAGACACCGAGGTCGGCGGCGAGCACCCGGGTGGGGGGCAGCCGGTCACCGACCGGCACGCGGCCCTCGGCGATGGCTTGGCGCAGCCGGTCGGTCAGCCAGTCGGCGCGCCCGCCCGGCGCCGCGTCGGTGATGGTCAGGTGCAGGAAGTCGGAGCCGGCCGATATGGACCCCTCGGACGCCGCTGGTTTGGCTCTGCGCATCGGACCATTGTGGCAGCAGAGTGAGCAGGAGCCAGACCTGCAACCCCGCTGGAGGACGATCGTGACCATCCCGTTCCTGATCACCACGCTGATCGTGGTGGTCACCCCCGGCACCGGGGTGCTCTTCACGCTCTCCGCCGGCCTGTCGCGGGGCGCGCGGGCCGGGGTGCTGGCCGCGTTCGCCTGCACGCTGGGCACGCTGCCGCACCTGCTCGCCGCGATGACCGGGCTGGCCGCGCTGATGCAGACCAGCGCCACGGCGTTCGAGACCGTCCGCTACCTCGGCGTCGGCTACCTGCTCTACCTGGCCTGGTCCATGGCACGGGACCGCGACGCCTTCGCGGTGACGACCGACGCCCCACCCCGCTCGGCGATCCGGGTGATCGTCTCCGGGGTGCTGGTCAACCTGCTCAACCCGAAGCCGACGATGTTCTTCGTCGCGTTCCTGCCGCAGTTCGTGGACACCACGGCACCGGGCTCGACCCGGGCGATGCTCGGCTGCGGCGCGGTGTTCATGCTGCTCACCTTCGTGGTGTTCAGCGGCTACGGCGTCTTCGCGGCCCGGGTACGTGACCGGGTGCTGACCCGACCCCGGGTCAGCGACTGGCTGCGCCGATCCGCCGCCGGCACGTTCGTCGCGCTCGGCGTGACCCTCGCCCTCACCGAACGATAGGACCACCGTGCAGTTCGAACACTCTCCGCAGCTTCGCGACGCGTACCCCGACCTGGTCGCCGGGGTGGTGCAGGCCCCCGGGATCACCGCCACCGCCGACGTCACCGGACGCACGGCCGACTATCTCACCGAGGCCCGACGGCGACTGACCGCCGGTGGGGCCGAGAGCGGGTTCCCGGAGATCCAGGCCTGGCGGCGGGCGTACGCGGCCATGGGGTTACGGCCCACCAGGTACCGGTGCGCCGCCGAGGCGCTGCTGCGCCGGCTGCGCCTGGACGGCGAACTGCCCCGGGTGCACCCGCTGGTCGATCTCTGCAACGCCATCTCGGCCGCGTACGCCATCCCGGTCGCGGTGCTCGACGTGGACCGGGTCGACGGCGACCTGGTGGTCCGGCCGGCACGCGGCGACGAGGCGTACCTGAGTTTCGCTGGCGAGACCGAGCATCCCGAGCCGGGCGAGGTGACCTTCGTCGACTCCGCCGGGCGCGCACACGCCCGGCGGTGGACGAACCGACAGAGCGGCTGGTCGGCTGTGCGGGCGGGCACCTCGTCGGTGCTGATCGTCGCCGAGGCGCTGCACCCGGGTGCCGAGCCGACCGTGAGACGGCTGGTCGCCGACCTCGTGACGGAGCTGACCGACGGGTGGTCCGCCCCCACGGCCGCTGCGGTCCTCACCGCCGCCGCGCCCCGTTTCCGCACCCCGTGACGATTGGGTTGGCCCCGCCGGGGTAGTGCGGCAGCATGCCACAGCGATACGAGAACTACCCCCGGATCGGCGTCGTCACCGGCGCGGACTCCGGCATCGGCAAGGCCTGCGCGGTGGCGCTGGCCACGGCCGGCTTCGAGATCGGCATCACCTGGTACGGCGACCCCGACGGCGCCGAGCGGACGGCCACCGAGGTCCGCGCGACGGGGCGGCGCTGCGAGGTCGCCGAGGTGGACCTGACCCGACTGCCGGACGCGGCGGCGGTGGTGGACGAGTTGGCCGACCGGTTGGGCGGCATCGGGGTGCTTGTCAACAACGCCGGCACCGGCAGCTCGACGCCGTTCGTCGACACCGGGTGGGAGCAGTGGCGCGAGGTGCTCGCCGTCGACCTGGACGCGCCCTTCCTGTGCGCCCAGCGGGCCGCGCGACGGATGCGGGCCACCGGCGCCGGCGGGCGGATCATCAACATCACCAGCGTGCACGAGCACGCGCCCCGGGTGGGCTCCGCCGCGTACTGCGCCGCGAAGGGCGGGCTCGGGCTGCTGACCCGGGTGATGGCCCAGGAGTTGGCGGCCGACGGGATCACCGTCAACGCCGTCGCCCCGGGCGAGATCGCCACGCCGATGACCGGTCAGGAGGATGTCGACCCGTTCACCCAGGACCGGCCCGGCGTGCCACTGGGGCGGCCCGGCGACGCCCGGGAGGTGGCCGCCGTGGTCGCGTTGCTCGCCTCCCCCGCCGCCAGCTACGTCACCGGCGCGTCCTGGCCGGTCGACGGGGGCATGTTGCTGATGGGGCCCCAGGCCGCGGCGTTGACGAACGACGACTGGCGATCGGTCTGACCGGCACTGCGGGCGTCATCAGCGCCTCGACGCGGTCGACGCCCGGACGATGTAAGCGAACTGCACGCCGAACGCCACCACCGCGACCAGCACCCCGACCAGGACCGCCCACTCGCCCCTGACCCCGACGATCGCGGCGACCAGCGCGATGCCGAGCCCGCTCAGTACCGCATTGACCGCGCCCACGAGTGCGGCAGTGGTCAGCAGGAACTCCCACCGCCCCGGTCGTGTGCCGACCAGGTTCCAGGCCGTGCTCATGGCGTCCTCGGCCGCCACCGCGTCGGCGAAGAAGTCGTGCTCGCCGGCGAGCTGGTGTTGGTAGTAGGCCCGGATGCGCTGGATCCGCCGCAGGTCCAACGAGTTCTCCACGGTGGTCTCCACCAGCCGCAGGAACGTCAGCACCCCGATGATGACAAGCGTCGGCAGCACCGCGGCCAGGTACGGCCGGACCAGCTTGTCGTTGCTGGCGACGAAGCCGAGGCCGATCAGCGCCGCCGACAGGACGGACAGGAAGATGGTGGCGCGGCCGGTGGCCTCGGCGATGGTGCCGGAGCGGGACGTCTGCAACGCGTAGTGCTCGGTGGTCAGGACGGTGAGAAGCGCCTGCTCGCGTTCGCTCTCGTCCACCCCGCCACCCTCCGTGGTCGCACGACTCCGTTACCGTCACCCTATGAGCGGTGCACCGGGTCCGAGCGGCGAACCGGCCGCTCGGAGAACGGGACAGCGCCCAGCAAAGCGGGCACGTATTCTCCGAACTCCGGTGATCAGTAAGCGGCGGTGGGGCCGACCGACGGCGGAAGGGGACCGGATGCCCGAGTGGGCTGGTCGGGGCGGGCGGCAACGACGCGCCTTCGTCGTCGGTGGGGCACTGTTCGCGGTCGCCGTCGTCATGCTGCTGGCAGCCTGGCGCAGCACCGGCTTCCTCAGCGACCTGCTGCTCAACCTCGGGGCCAGCGTCGTGCTCGCGGCCATCTCGTACGTCATCTTCGACCCGCTGTTCGAGGAGGCCCGCAAGGCGCGGGTGCAGGAGCACCTCAGCTTCGACCAGCAGGCGTTCGTGACGCGGCTGCACCGCTCCGGTCGGCGGGTGCGCATCCTCGACACCTGGACGATCCTGCTGGAGCAACGGCACCGCGAGGAGACCCTGAGCGCGGTGCGGGCGGCCCTCGCCAACGGCGCCCAGGTGCAGTTGCTCCTGCTCGATCCCGACTGCACCGCCGCCCAGCAACGCTCCGAGGAGCTGGAGCGGCAGCGGGTGGACGTGCCCCGGCAGATCCGCACCAACCTGCGCCACCTGGCCGCGTTCGCCGACGCGCTCGACTCGCGGCTGCGGCACCGCCTGCAGGTCCGGCTCTACGACGCGTCCCCCTCGATCCAGCTCTACCAGTGGGACGGGCGGGCACTGATCTCGTTCTTCCCGATCGGGAAGTTGTCGTTCAACGTGCCGCAGCTCGAGGTGGACATGGACAGCCCCTGGGGCGGGTTCGTGCACGCCCGGTTCGAGGAGCTGTGGGAGCACGAGCAGGCCACCCTCGACCTGGACCGGTACTGGTCGGTCACGGTCACGCTGCGCCACGACGAGTCGGACGTGGTCGAGGTACGCGTGCCGTACGTGACGGTGGACGGGCAGCACTACGTCGACTGCCGCGATTTCCGGGTGACCGGCGCGGTGACGGTGCGAGCCGTGCTGCCGCCCCGCGCGCACGGGGCACCCCCTGCGGTGTTCGCGCTGGCCGAGCCCGCCGACGGGGACCGTACCCCGGTCGCCACTGTGAAACGGCACTTCGACCAGAAGTACGGGCACGGCGACGGAGAGCGGGAGCTCTACCGGTTGGTTCCGCCGCCGGGTGATGCCCGTACCCCGGCGCCCCGCTCGGCGGCCGCCGGCGACACGCACGCACGGTGACCCCCGACCGGACCGGCCGGCTCGGCACCGGAAACAATGGTGGTCCACCCTGATCGACGGGAGGACCGTAGGCGTGTCGCACCGCACCGCACCGCCGTCCGGGGCGGCGCAGCTGCGCGCCGACTGCGGACGCTGCTTTGGCCTGTGCTGCGTGGTGCCCGCCTTCGCCGCGTCGACGGACTTCGCCATCGACAAGCCGGCCGGCTCGCCCTGCCCCAACCTGCGCCCCGACCACCGCTGCGGCATCCACACCGAGCTGCGGCAGCGCGGTTTCCCCGGCTGCACGGTGTTCGACTGCTTCGGTGCCGGGCAGCAGGTCGCCCAGGTGACCTTCGGCGGGCGGGACTGGCGGGACGCGCCGGAGACGTTGCCGGCGATGGCGGAGGCGTTCGCGGTGCTACGACCGCTGCACGAACTGCTCTGGTACCTCACCGAGGCGGTGGCGCTGCGCCCGCCGGCCGACCTGCGCACCGAACTGGAACGCGCCCGCGCCGAGACGCTGACCCTCACCGACGGTGACCCGGCGCAGCTTCGCGCGGTGGACGTCGCCGGCCAGCGGGACCGGGTCAACCCGCTGCTGTCCCGGGCCAGCGACGCGGCCCGCGCCCCCGGCGGCGCCGACCGGCGGGGCGCGCACCTGCTCGGGGTGGACCTGCGCCGGGTCGACCTCCGCCGGGCCAACCTGCGCGGGGCGCTGCTCATCGGCGCCGATCTGCGCGGAGCGGACCTCGGCCTGGCCGACGTGACCGGCGCCGACCTGCGCGGCGCCGACCTGCGGGGCGCGGACCTGCGGGACACGCTCTTCCTGCACCAGTCCCAGGTGGACGCCGCCCGGGGTGACACGCGCACCGTGCTGCCGCGGACAGTGACCCGGCCGGCGCACTGGACGGCGCTGCCGCTCACCCCGGTCCGCCAGCCGGCCCGGTCTTCCGCGCCCGCCCGTCGGGGCCGCCGCCACTAGGAACGGCCCCATCCGGTACGTCTCGCGCTTCCGTCAGCTCCTGGAAGCCGGCATGGACCGGGCACTGTGGGCAGCGGGTGCGGTCGCAGAGCCGGCAGAGGTGGGCCAGGCTGCCGGCGTCCGCCACCTCGCCGTGCAGGAGGACGCGGGCGATGTCGGCGAGCTGGCGGCCCTGCTCGACGGTCAGCGGGGTGAGCAAGTCGGTCAGCACCTCCTGTCGAGCGCGCAGGGTACGGACGGCGGCCGCCGTGCCCTCGGTGGTGAGGTGCAGGGCGCGGCTACGCGCGTCGGTGCCGGGACGCCGTTCCACCCAGCCCTGCTCCCGGAGCCGCCGGACCAGGTGCGCGACGCCGGGCTGGGTCAGCCCGAGCACCTGGCCCAGCCACTCGGCGGTCACCCCGGGCTGGTCCTTGAGGACGACGAGCGCCTCGGCGAGCGCGCCGCCGGCCCCGACGGACGCGCTGACCGACGCCCGCATCCGCGAGCCGACGAGCAGGGCGAGTGCGCCGAGCAGGTTGGGCGAGCCATCCTCGGGTAGATTCATAACTTGTGAATGTACCTCGACGGGCGATGCTGCTCATCCTGTTGATGACCGTGGCGCAGCTACCGGTCGCACTGCGGCAACTGCTCGTCGTGCTGCTCGGTCACCAGAACACCGGCAGCTTCGCCACCGCCGGACTGGCCAGCGCCGGCTGCGGGATCGGGCTGGCGGTCACCGCGCCGCTGGTCGGCCGACTCCTGGGTCGGCTCGGTGCCCGGCCGGTGCTGCTCGCCACCGGCCTCGCCCACCTGCTCGCCCTGCTCGGCCTGGCCGTCACCACCGAACCGGTCGCCTTCGTGGCGCTGGCCACCGTGGCCGGGCTCAGCACGCCACCGGCCGTCGGCAGCGGACGCGCCCAACTGGCCCGGCTCGTCGCCCCCACCGCGCTGGCCCGCGCGTACGCGGTCAACGCCGTCGGGCAGGAGGTGCTCTACGTGGGCGGCCCGCTCGCGGTGACGCTGAGCCTGCTGATCAGTGGGCCCACGGCCGCACTGCTCGCCTTCGCCGTGATCGGCAGCGCCGGGCTGCTCGGCATGGTCGCCGTGCTGCCGCCGCGCGAGACCGACCGGCAGCCTCGCGTGAAGGGGTCCGCGCTGCCCGGCCGGGCCACCCGCCGCACCGTCGTCGGCGCCCACATCGGATACATGATGGGCATCGGTGCCATGTGGGTGCTGGTGCCCGCGTTCGCCACCACGGTCGGGCACCCGGACCAGGCCGGGCTGCTGGTGACCATCTGGTCGGTGGGCAGCCTGGCCGGTGGCGTACTGCTGGCGAGCCGAGGGCGGCCCGGCAGCCCGGCGGCCGCGTACCTGACGATGCTCGGCACGTTGGCCGCCACCTCGGTGGCGCTGCTGCTGCCGCGCAGCGTGCCGCAGATGGCCGTCGCGCTTGCGGTCTTCGGTCTCGCGCTGGCACCGTTCCTCGCCGTCACCGACGAGATCCTCGCCCGCTCCACCCCGGCGGACCGGCTCCCCGAGACGTACGGGTGGTTGCAGACGGCCGGGCAGCTGGGCATCGCGGCCGGCTCCGCGACCAGTGGCGTGGTCAACGACCACCTCGGTAACACCTGGGCGTTCCTGGTGGTCGTCGGCGCGCTGGCGCTGGCGCTGGTCATCGCGCTCAGCCGTCGCCGGACGCTGCGGTTGCCGTCCGCCGCACCGCAGGTCGAGACGGTCGGAGCGGCGGTCGCCGCTGGCGGGTCAGGTTTCGGCCGGGACGACGCCGGGTAGCCAGCGCCGACGCGGACCGGCATTGACGGGGGGCACGGCGTGGGCTACCGAAATCGCCAAGGTGAGCAGCCGGGCGACCCGCAGCACAGCGAGGACGAGGCCGGCCAGGCGCCACTGGTGCAGGTCGAGACGGACACCGAGGTTCCCGCACCGGCGGACACCGACGCCCGGCCGGACATCGTGACCGAGCCGGACAACTCGGGCGTCGCCGGTGGCTCGTCCGGCAGCAGCGGCGGTGGCTCCAGCATGCCGGGGCACCCGGACGCGACCCGCTGACCCAGGCTCAGCGGCTGCTCAGCGCGGCCCGCGCCTCGGTCATGCCCTTGTTGGCGAGCCCGTCGGCCCGCTCGTTCTCCGGGTGCCCGTTGTGCCCCTTGACCCACAGCCAGGTGACCTCGTGCCGTTCGCAGGCCGCCTCCAGCCGCTGCCACAGGTCGGCGTTCTTCACCGGCTGCTTCGCGGCGGTCCGCCAACCGTTGCGCTTCCACGACGCCAGCCAACTGGTGATGCCGTTACGCACGTACGTGCTGTCGGTGTGCAGCTCCACGGTGACCGGCCGGTTCAGGCTCTCCAACGCCTGGATGGCCGCCATCAGCTCCATCCGGTTGTTGGTGGTGGGCGTGGCCTCACCGCCGCACAGCTCCCGCTCGTGATCGCCGTAGCGCAGCAACGCGCCCCAACCGCCCGGCCCGGGGTTGCCACTGCACGCCCCGTCGGTCCAGATCTGCACGCCCCTGCCGGCCGCCGCGTCCACCATGCCCGGCAACCTACCGGGCGCGGATGTCGTCCTCCCCGCTCGGGGGGCCGGCGCGCCGCGCCGTCGGCGCCGAACCCACCACCGCTGGTGGGATGGCCGGCGCGGGCCGGGTGGGGCGCAGCCGGTCACGGACGCGGTGTACGGCGTCGCCAGCGGTCGCGGCGATCATCGGTACCAGCCGGGTCGAATTCATGATCGCGACCTCCTCGGCCGGGGTGGTGGCTCCGTCGAGGAAGCGCAGCACCCGCTCGGCCGGGTTGCGATCGAAGAGCCGGTCGAAGAAGTCGGGACCGCCCACCCCGCCCCGGTCCAGCGCCCGCAACGCCACCGCGTCCATCCAGCGGTGCCGACGCGGGTACGCCGGCGCGGGCACCGGCGGTCGGCCCGCGGCGAGAGCGCGGGCCACCTGGTCGGCCTGGCGGTACATGGCGGAGAAGGTGAAGCCGGTGGAGGGGCGGGTCGCGCCCCCGGCCGTGCCGAGCCGGACCACGCGGGGTGTGGGCCGGGCGGGAAACGGCGCGTCGGTCATCGGGATCACCCCGTTCTCCACCTCGCGCACCCGCAGCCCGGCCGGGTCCAGCCCGAGCAGGTCCCGGTAGCCGGCCAGCGCCGCGTCGTAGCCGGCGTCGGTGAGCAGGTCCGGTGAGAACTCGGTGTACTCGACCAGGGCGTAGCGGTCGCTGACCGGCAGCACGTACCCGAAGGAGACGCCCCGGGGCGGCTGCGGGGTACGGAAGTCCATCAACACCGCTCGCGCCGGGTCGAACACCGGCCGGTCGGCCTCCAGCCACCACCCCCGGAAGTGCTGCAACCAGGTGGTTCGCCCCGCTCGCGCCGGCGGGCGGGGGCGGGAGTCGAGCACCCAGCCGGCCCGTACGGTGCGTCCGTCGCCGGTACGCACCCGCACCCGGGCGCCGTCGTCGCGCACCGTCTCGGCGGGCGCGACGATCCGGGTGGCGTGGAGGCGACGCTCGGCGTCGGCAGCCCGGTCGTAGACCGGGCCGGAGCGGAGCATGGCGTACCGCAGCGGGGTGAGGTCCAGGACGCGGCGTCGCGCCGCCGTCGTCACCTCGACCTGCTGCCAGCTCGCGCTGAGCAGCGGGTCCAGGTCGGTGTCCGGGTGGCCCCAGAACGCCCAGGTGCGGTCCTGACCACGCCGGCGCACCGGGTCGACGATGGCGATCCGCAGGCCGCGGACACCGTGCCGGTCCAGCGCGGCGAGCAGCAACGACGCGGCGCCGCCACCACCGAGCAGCGCGAGGTCGACGTCGAGCGGCGCGGAATCGGTCACCCGCACCACGCTGCCACACCGCCGCCCGACACGACCGGATGGGCCGCAACGGCGCTCAGGCCACCGGGGCGGGCGACTCGACCGGTGGCGGGTCAGCGAACGCCTGCGCCACCGCCGCCATGCTATGACCCTGCTGGAGACCGGCGAGCCGATGCCCGAACCGACCCAGCGCCCCCGTCGAAGATCCGCACAACTTCAGGGATGTAGTGGTCACCAGAGCGCGCGAGGCACCAACATCCCTGTTCTTGTGCGGATCTTGGCAAGGCCCGGCGAATCGCGCCGGCCAGGCGGTGCATTTCCGCCGTCTCCGGCAATACCTCGCCATCGACACAGCGACGACAGCCCGACCGGATGGACATCGATCGGAGCACCGGTGCCGGTCGGGCCGTCCGGGCCTTTCCGCAGCTCTCCCCGCCTTCGGGTGGACACGTGACGGCAACGAGGATTTCTCATTTTCACCTGATCGAGGACCCAACCCACCTAGTGTTGGGCACACCGGTGCTAGTCACGGAGTTGGCCACCCGAACGACGTCCCACGCAGTCAGCGGACGAAAAGTGAGGGAAGACGCGTATGAAGGTCTCAACAGCACTCTGCTCGGCGGCGCTCGGCGTGGGCCTCGGCACGCTCCTGCTGCCAGGCGCCGCACTGGCCGACACCACTGTGTCACCGGCCACCACCCCGGTCGGTGGGACCGTCGTGCTCACCGCGACGACCTGCAACCCGAAGTCGGGTGACGCCATCTTCCGGGTCACCGGCCCCAACCGCGACCAGAACGTCCGGTCCACCACGGCCGCCGCCGGCGGCGGGCTGAGCGCCGAGCTCTTCACCGCCGGGTTCACCCTGGGTACGTACACGGTGGCGGCGACCTGCGGCGACGGCAGTTCGGCCGGCACCGCCACATTCGCCGTCACCCCGATCGGCGGCGCGCCGGCCGGCTCCGGCGGCGACAACCGTGACACCGGCGCTCTCGCCGCCGGCGGCACGCTGCTCGGCACCGCCCTCGCCGGCGCGGTGATCCTGATCCGCCGGCGCCGTCCGGTGTCCACTGTCGCCTGATCGGCGACCGTTCCATCCCTGAGACGGGTGCCCGCGCCGGTGACACCGGTGCGGGCACCCCGACGATGCCGTACGGAGGTGCACACACGTGTGGTGGCGGCGGACCCTACCGGCCATGGTCGCCCTGCTCGGCGTGACCGGGCTCGGGCTGATCACCGTCGGCCTCACCGCCGACCCGGCGCGGCCACCACGACCGTCGGCCGACGCGCCGCCACGCACCCACCCCGCACCGGACCTGGCGCCGCTGCCATCCGCCGCGCCGGTCCGGGTGCAGATCCCGGCCATCGACGTCCGCGCCGACATCGTCCCCGTCGGGGCTGACGCCGCCGGGGTGTTGGAGGTGCCGCCGCTGGACCGGCCCACCCTCGCCGGCTGGTACCGGTACGGGGTCAGCCCCGGCGACACCGGCAACGCCGTCCTGGTGGGACACGTCGACTCACCGTCCGGCCCGGCGGTCTTCTTCGACCTCGGCCGGCTCCGCGCCGGGCAGCAGGTGCAGGTCACCCGCGCTGACGGACGGGTCGCCACGTTCACAGTGGACGACGTCCGCGCGTACCCGAAGGAGCACTTCCCCACCACTCTGGTCTACGGCCCGGCGGACGCCGCCGGGCTGCGCCTGATCACCTGCGGCGGCCGGTTCGACGCCGCCACCGGCAACTACGTCGACAACGTCGTCGTCTTCGCCACCCGCACCGCCTGAGCCGGACCGCCCGCCTGAACCGGACCACCCGCCTGAACCGGGCCGCGCGCCCGAGCCGCCCGCACCGCCGCCCCGCTGTCGGGAGCCGGACCCTGCTCGGCAGAATGCGGTGGCACCATGCCTGATCGGGATGGTGCGCCTGGGCGACGGGGAGGCACGCGGTGGATCAGCGACCGGTACGGGACCGGGCCGGTCGAGGCGTACGCGCCCTGGCCCGTCGACTGCTCGGACGGGTCGAGGACGGCTCCCCCAACCCCCGCCGGTCCAACCCGGACGCCGTTGTCGACTGCGCCGTCTACGTCAACGGTCGCCGGGAGCCCGGCCAACGGCACTACGCCGACGCGTACGCCCGGGCACGGCACGGGCGCGACGCCTTCGTGTGGCTGGGACTGCACGATCCGGGCCCGGCCGTGCTCGCCGCGGTCGGCCAGACCTTCGGCCTCGACGAGCTGACAGTCGAACAGGCGCTCGCCGACGGGCACCGGCCCACCGTGCAGCGCCACGGGTCGGTCACGCTGCTGGTCCTGCGCACCGCCGGGTACGTGGAGCACGACGAGCTGACCGACACCTCCGAGGTGATCGACACCGGGGACGTCATGGTGCTGCTCGGTGACCGCTTCGCCATCACGGTGCGGCACGGCGCCGCCGGGGCGCTGCGCAGCGTCCGGGCCGACATCGAACGCCGCCCCGCACTGTTGGCCGCCGGACCGTGGGCGGTGGCGTACGCGGTCTGCGCCCGCATGGTCGACTCCTACCTGGAGGTGGCCGGGCACGTGGAACGCGACCTGGAGCGCGTCGAGGAGGCGGTGTTCGCCCGCGACCGTACGACCGACATCCAGCACATCTACCAGCTCAAACGGGAGGTGGTGGAGTTCAAGCGGGCGGTCCTGCCGTTGCAGGGGCCGATGCGTACGCTGCTCGAACCCGACGGTCCGCCCCGCGCCCTGCACCGCTGGTTCGTCGACGTCGACGGCCGACTGAGCCGGGCGGTGGATCGGGTGGCCGCGTACGACGACCTGCTCACCTCGATCGTCCAGTCACGGCTGGCGCAACTCGCCGTGGAACAGAACAACGACATGCGCAAGATCGCGGCCTGGGCGGCCATCGCGGCCACCCAGACCGGCATCGCCGGCATCTACGGCATGAACTTCGACCACATGCCCGAGCTGGCCTGGCGCTACGGCTACGCCGGGGCCGTCACCCTGATGGCGGCGGCGGCCCTGTTCCTGTACCGCCTGTTCCGCCGCTCCGGCTGGCTCTAACCCCGCACTCCCGCCCACCCACCCCGACGACCCCGGCGCGGCGATCTTGCACTTTGTGCGGTGGATACGCGTCTTTTACTACTTATGTCGCAGCAGGAAGTGCAAGATCGCGAGGGCGGGAGGCGGGCGCAGGGCGGCGGCGGGCGGGGCGCGGCAGCGGTGCGGCAGGATAGCCACGTGGGTAAGGGTGCGGGACGTCGGCGGCCGAACGCGACCACGGGACGGGTGTGCCCGTGCGGCTCCGGCCAGGCGTACGCGGACTGCTGCGCCCCCGCACACGGCGGCGACGCCCCGGCGACGGCCGAGGCCCTGATGCGCTCCCGGTTCAGCGCCTTCGCCCTCGGCGACTCCGGCTACCTGCTGCGCAGCTGGCACTCCTCGACCCGGCCCACCTCCCTGGAGCTCGACCCGGGGCAGCGGTGGACCCGGCTGGAGATCGTGGAGACCGAGCGGGGCGGCCTGCTCGACACCGCCGGCACGGTGACGTTCCACGCGCACTACCGGGACGCGGGCCGGCCCGGCACGTTGACCGAGCACAGCCGGTTCGTCCGCGAGGACGGCCGGTGGGTCTACCTCGACGGTGACCAACCCTGACGGCTGTTCGGGCTAGGGTGAGATCGGCGTAGTCCTGGGCCGCACCTCCCTCCCGGCGCTCACGCCGCCGGCAACGCGGAGGCAAAGGGGGCCTGGAGCCCTCGGGACGTGGTGCCACATGCCCACTCCGCCGGGGTCGGCGGGAGCATGTGATGCCCACCCAGAGATCGTTCAAGGCCCGGGTCGGCATCCTGCACGAGAAGCTGACCCGAGCCGAGCAGGCCGCGGACCTGAAGGCGTACTGGCGGGAACGACTCGCCGCACTGAAGGTGTTGCTCGAAACGGACGGAGACCACCGATGACCATGACGTTCATCAACCTGCCGGTGCGCGACCTGACCACCGCCACCGAGTTCTACCGGGCGATCGGCTTCACCAGCGACCAGACCGAGCCGGAGGGCGACAGCATGGTGCTCACCGTTTCCGACACCACCCGGCTGGTGCTGCACCTCCGCTCGGGCTTCGAGGCGTACACCGGGGTCGCCACGACGGACACGGCGACCAGCCGGGAGGTCATCGTCGGGCTGTCGGCGTCGAGCCGGGGGCAGGTCGACGAACTGGTCGACCAGGCGGCGGTCGCCGGTGGGGAGGCGCTCGGGCCGGGAATGGTCAACGGGCCGATGTACATGCGCGGCTTCCGGGACCTCGACGGCCACCAGTGGTCGTTCATCCACATGGCCGGCTGACGTGCGCCCGGCGGCGGCCGGAAGAGGCCGCCGCCGGGCCCCGGTCACTCCGGGCCAACCGCCACAGCCGCGGCGACGCCGGTGGGCACGGCCGTCCGGCGCCGGCGGCGGGCCAGCAGCACCAGCGCCACCACGAGGTACGCCCCGCCGGTCAGCGCGAACGCCACCGCGTTGCCGGCCGCCGTGGCGAGCAGGCCATAGCCGGCGTACGTCACGATGATCAGCACATCGGTGGCCATCCCGGCCAGGGAGGTGACGGTGGCGCGGCTGCTGCCGGTGATCCGGGCCTGGAGCCGCGCGTCGGCCAGCACGGTGGCCAGTTGCGCGGCGCCGAAGGCCACCGCGAGCAGCACGAACCCCGCCGGGTGCCGAAGCACTGCACCTCCGGCCAGCGCGACGCCGACCAGCCCCAGCAGCGCGGCGTAGCCGCGGCTGCCCAGCCGCTCCCCCGCCGGGGCGAGCAGCCCACCGACGGTCACCCCGGCCCAGAGCAGCAGGAGCAGCAGGGGTACGGCCTGCGCCCCGACGCCGGTGTCCAGGGCGAGCAGCGGGGTGTACTCGTCCAGGGCGCCCCAGTCGGCGGCGACCACGGCCACCAGCAGCACGGCGGCCCGTACCGGCGGGCGGGTGCGGACCTGCGACACCCCGGCCCGCAGCGTGTCCCACCAGCCCAGGTCACCATCGTCGTCCGGGCCGGCGGGTGGGACGGTGTCCGGCTCAGGCCGGGGTGGCCTGGCACCCACCGACCGAGCAGCCAGCGCCGACTCGGCGACCGGAACGCCTACCGCCCTCGGCGCGCGGTGTTCCGGGAACCGGGTGGCGACCATCGTGGCGAGCAGGCAGGCGAGCACGCTGGCCGCGCCGACCGCCGGGTAACCGCCGGCGGCGAGCACCGGGCCGGCGAGCACTCCGGAGACCACCACGCCCAGCACGCCCGCCGTCCGCGCCCGCCCGAGCACCCGGGCGTACCGGTCGACCGCGCCGAGCCGGTCCAGCTCGGTCCAGACCAACGCCTCCAGGGCACCGGAGACCAGTGCGCCACCGGCACCCCAGAGCAGGAAACCGACCGCGAACGCCGGGTACGACGGCAGCAGCACCCAGAGCGCGAAACCGGCGGCGGCCACCAGCGGGGCGAGGCACAGCAGCAGCCGACGGGACAGCACGTCGGCCCAGGCGCCGGAGGGCACCTCGAACAGGATGCCGGCGGCCGACCAGATGACGAAGAGCGACGCGATCTGCCCCACCGACAGCCCGGTGTCGGCGAAGAACACCACGTACAGCGGGTAGAGCAGGACAAGGTCGCTGAGGAACGCGTACCCGTAGAGGGTCGCCGTCAGTCGACGGACCGCCGGGTCGGGCACGCGCGAGGAGATGGAGGTCATGGGGCCTTCCCGTGGGAGTGGAGACGGACACCGGAGGTGCGGTGCCCGTGGTGGCCCACGGGATCGGCCTACGCCGTTGGATCAATGTCGCCAGGTCATGCCCGCGATGCTAGACAACCGGCGCGTCCGCGGCCAGCGCTTTCGGCGTGCCGAGCAACGCGTGCGGTGCGGAGCGGCGCGTACGGTGCGGAGCGGCGCGCGCCGAGCGGAGCAGCGCGTGCCGTGTTGGGTGGGCGCGGTGGGCGGACAACGCGAGGCGGGGCGGGATCAGATCGATCCCGCCCCGCCGCCGTACCGCTGGTGTCAGCGCCGGTCGACCGGCGGGATGACGGTGGTGGTCTCGCTGTCGTCGCTGGTGCGCTGCCCGGGCACCGGGCGGTCGATGCCGCCCGTGACCACCTGGGTCGTGTCGGGGTCGGCACCGGCGCCCACCACCTGCGTGACGTCCGAATCGGCCGAGCCGCTGACCACCTGGGTCGTGTCGTCGGTCGCCGAGGGCCGGGCCGGCGTCGGCGTGACGTCGTCGACGGCGCTGCGACTGACCACGTGGGTGGGATCGGAGCTGACCGGGAAGTGGACGGCCTGGGTGGCGTCGGCGTCGGCCGGTCGGGTCACCACCTGGGTGGCGTCGGCGTCGGCCGGTCGGGTCACCACCTGGGTGGCCTCCGGGTCGCTGGTGGGAGTCGACGCCCGCGCCAACTCGGCCTCGGCGTCGCGGCGGCCCGCCCGGTACGCCTGGGCGTGCTCGGCGATCAGCTGCGACTCCTGCTCGGCGCGGGTCAGCCACGACTCCCAACGACTCTGCATCGGACGGATCAGGCCGCCGCCGACACCGACGACCAGGATGCCGCCGATCGTGGCGAGTACGGCGATCAGCACCGGAGTGGTGACCGCGGTGGCCACGCCGATCTGGTTCAGCGCGGCGATGACGCCGAGGCCGAGGATGAAGACCGACGCGATGGTGGCCAGCACCCGGCCGTACGACAGGCCGCCGAGCGCGCCGCTGATGATGTCCTTGACCGCGTTGGCTATGGCGGCGGCGACCACGACGATGACGATCGCGACGAAGGCCCGGGGCAGCCACGAGATCACCGCGCCGAGCAGGTCGGAGATCGGGTTCGGCCCCCAGATGCCGAAGGCGAGCTGAAGGGTGAACAGCAGCACCGCGTAGTAGACGAGCTTCGCGACGATGTCGCTGGCGTCGTACCGGGAGCGGCTCAACGCGCGGCGGATGCCGCCGCGTTCGACGGCGCGGTCGAAGCCCACCCGTTCGAGGACCTTCTCCACGATCTTCAGTACGGCCTTGGCGATCAGCCATCCGGCCACCAGGATCGCCAGGAAGGCGACGGCCTTGGGCAGGAAGAGCATCACCGAGCGGAGAGCGTCGCCCACCGCGTCGCTGACGTTGTCACTCATCTGGTCATTCCTTACGAAGGGGCAGCCGGAACGGTCAGCCCCGGACCTACCCCCGACCCGACGCGCGGAAACGCCGACCAGGCAGGGGCACCCCCACGACCGGGTGCTGGTGAGCGAAGAGCACGCGGCGGCCAGGTCAGCGGAGCGTTGATCTTCTGGCCGACCGGTTTTCCGGCTGCCTGCCGGGGTTGGGCGCCCTCTAGCGCGCGGGCGAGTCTTGGCAATATTCTCCGGAGTGCGTGCGGCCACTGGAGCTACTTTTCATCCCCCGCCGTCGGCCGCAGGAGGAGATGCAATGCACGTCGACCATTCCGAAGTGGATCGCCGGACGCTGCTGCGGGCCGGTCTCGGCGCCGCCACGGTCGCCGTCGTCGGGAGCGAACTCGCCTTCCCGGGCGCGGCGCAGGCCGCGCCGGGCACCGACCTGGACTGGATCATCAGCTGCGACGAGTGGGCCGCCCGCCCGCCGAAGGACCCGCTGTCGGTGAGCGCCATCGCCACCAACAAGATCATCGTGCACCACATGGCGTTCCCGAACGTCACCGACTACTCCCGCGAGCAGGCGGTCAAGCTGGCCCACGACTGCCAGGACCTGCACATGGACGGCAACGGCTGGTCGGACACCGGCCAGCACTTCACGGTGAGCCGGGGCGGCTACGTGCTGGAGGGCCGCCGGGGCAGCCTGGAGCGCCTCGAAGCCGGCGACCGGCAGATGATCTCGGCGCACTGCCCCGGTGAGAACGGCCGGGCCATCGGCATCGAGAACGAGGGCACCTACGTCACCGAGACGCCGCCCGATGCGTTGACCGACTCGCTGGTCAAGCTCTGCGTCGCGATCTGCCGGCAGTACGGGCTGCACGCGCACGACATCTTCGGCCACTGGGACTTCCGCACCACCGAGTGCCCGGGCGCGGCCTTCTACCGGCAGTTCCCCGAGTTGCGGCGGCGGGTGCACGCCGCTCTGGGCACCAAGCTCGGTGACGTGCCGGCGCGTCGCTGGCCGGACCTGTGGCGTTTCGTCAACTCCCCCTCGGTCCGGGTGGTGCAGCATCTGCTCGCCTACCGGGGTTACCCGGTGACCGTCAGCGGCACGTTCGACGCGGCGACCGTCGCGGCCGTGCAGGACTGGCAGGCCCGCAACGGCATCGCGGTGGACGTGGACGCCACGCTCACCACGCCGACCTGGGAGACGCTGGCGCCGGAGCTGGACCAGCACGCCGCCGGCGCGCCGGTCACGGCCGTGCAGGAAATTCTGGCCACCAAGGGGTACGCGGTCACCGTCACCGGGGCGTACGACCACGCCACCCGCAGGGCGGTGCAGGACCTTCAGGCGCTGCACGGGCTGCCCCGCAACGGCAAGCTCAGCACGAGCACCTGGTGCACGGTCGTCGGCGGTTCGGTCCGCGAGTCGTTCCGGCACCGCTGAGCCCGTGGCGGCGGTGCGGGCCGCACCCGCACCGCCGCCAGCCCGGTCACCAGGCGTGGTCAAGATCTCGCAGCCCGAGTCCTGACCAGCCAGTCCGTGCCAACGGGCCGGTTTGGCCGACGGCGCGGGCGGAAAGAGTGCCGGCATGACCTGGGCCCGTCGAGCCGTACCCGCTGTCGCCGCCGCCGTCGCGGCCCTCGCCGCGCGGGACCTGATCCAGCGCGACCACGCGCTGCTGCGCAACTTCCCGGTCCTCGGCAGGGCCCGTTACCTGTTGGAGACGATCGGGCCGGAGCTTCGGCAGTACATCGTGGCCGGCAACAACGAGGAGCGGCCGTTCACCCGCGACCAGCGCCGCTGGGTGTACGCCTCGGCCAAGCAGGAGAACAACTACTTCGGTTTCGGCACGGACAACGACATCGAGTACACCCCCGGGTATCCGATCATCAAGCACCGCACGTTCGGTCGGGCCGTGCCGCCGTCCTCACCGACCGCCGGGCACGACGTGCGGTTGCCCAGCGCGAAGGTGCTCGGCGCGGCACGGGGGCGGGCCCGGGCGTTCCGACCGGAGTCGGTCGTCAACATCTCCGGGATGAGCTTCGGCTCGCTCTCCGGCAACGCCATCACCGCGCTCAACAAGGGCGCGGCGCTCGCCGGCTGCCTGCAGAACACCGGCGAGGGCGGTCTGTCGCCGTACCACCGCAACGGCGGTGAGCTGGTCTTCCAACTCGGCACGGCGTACTTCGGCTGCCGCGACGAGCACGGCCGGTTCAGTCTCGACCGGCTGAAGGACCTGGTCGCCGGCGCGCCGGTGCGGGCGCTGGAGATCAAGCTGAGCCAGGGTGCCAAGCCGAGCCTCGGTGGTCTGCTGCCCGGGGCGAAGGTGTCCGCCGAGATCGCCGCCACCCGGGGCATCCCGGCCGGTGAGGACTGCGTCAGCCCGTCCCGGCACGCCGAGTTCTCCGACTGCGACAGCCTGCTCGACTGGGTGGAGTTGCTGGCCGCCGAGACGGGCCTGCCGGTCGGCATCAAGTCGGCGGTCGGTGACCTGGGCTTCTGGCAGGAACTGGCCACCCTGATGCGGGACACCGGCCGGGGTGTGGACTTCGTGACGATCGACGGCGGCGAGGGCGGCACCGGCGCCGCACCACTGATCTTCACCGACTCCGTGTCGCTCCCGTTCCAGCAGGGCTTCTCCCGGGTGTACAAGATCTTCGCCGAGCACGACCTGCACGAGCAGGTGGTCTTCGTCGGCGGCGGCAAGCTCGGCCTGCCGGACAACGCCATCGTGGCGTTCGCGCTCGGCTGCGACCTGGTCAACGTCGGTCGGGAGGCGATGCTGGCGATCGGCTGCATCCAGGCACAGAAGTGCCACACCGACACCTGCCCCACCGGCGTCGCGACGCAGAACGCGTGGCTCGCCCGGGGCCTGGACCCGACGTTGAAGTCGGTCCGGGCGGCCAACTACCTGCGAACGCTGCGCCGGGACCTGACCAAGGTCGCCGAGGCCTGCGGCGTCGAACACCCCGGCCTGATCGGGACCGACGCCGTGGAGATCCTGGACGGCCGCACCGGCGCCACCCCACTGCACGAGGTGTACGGCTACCGACCGGAGTGGGGACTGCCCTCACCCGCCGACCAGGCGGAGATCATCCGGCTGATGGCCCCGGAGGCACCCCGGGGCGGCAGCGCCCCGCCGTCAGCCACCGCCGTCGGCTGAGTTCACGCCCGACCCCGGCCTGGACTCGGACCTGACCTCGGCCCGGGCCTGACCGCCACGCCGCGCGGCCTCCGACCGGACCCGGTCGCTGACCCGCTGGTCTCCGACCGGGCCTGGCTCTGACCCGCTGGTCTCCGACCGGGAGCCGGTTTCGCCATTGAGTGATATGCCTGTGAGTCATAAATATGACTCACAGGCATAGCCCGTTTCCGCGACAGGCCCTCCAGCTGCCGCGGGTGCGGAGACGCGTCGGTTTGGCGACCTACCGACCGGCCCGCGCCGCTCCGGCGTTGCTCGGCGGTGCGGTGCTGGGCGTGTGGCCCGTCGCGAAACCGCAAACGTCCAGACGATCGCCGCCATGCGGCGCCTCGGGTGGGGCGGGCCGAGGACGTCGCGTCGTCCGGCTTGCGACGGGATAACGCGTGGAGCCGCTGCCGAGGGCACCCGTATGGTGGCGCGGTGCTGATCAGACGCGAGACACCCGCCGACGTCGACGCCATTCGGGCGGTGCACTCCGCCGCCTTCGCCAAGGCGGACGGCGGCGATGGCGTACCGGTCGAGGCGACGCTTGTCGACGCGCTGCGCGCCGACGAGGGCTGGCTGCCCGCGTACTCCCTGGTGGCGACCGATTCGGACGGCCGGGTGGTCGGGCACGTGGTGGCCACCCGCGGCCTGGTGGGCGGTGCGCCGGTGGCGGTGGGTGTGGGGCCGCTGGGCGTGCTGCCCGGCTGGCAGCGGCGTGGGGTCGGCAGCGCGTTGATGCACGCCGTGCTCGGCGCGGCCGACGCGCGGGACGAGCCGCTGGTGGTGTTGCTCGGGCACCCCGACTACTACCCGCGCTTCGGGTTCCGGCCCGCCGTCGAGCTGGGCGTGACTCCGCCTCAGCCGTGGGGGCCGCAGTACTTCATGGCTCGGCCGCTGCACGCGTGGCGCGAGTCGATCCGGGGCGAGTTCCGCTACGCCAGCCCGTTCGATGACCTGTGATCCCACCGCGCATTCGCCGGCGGCGCGCCACCGATCTCGACGGATGTGTCGCGGCGCTCGCCGAGGTCCACCGGGTCGACCGGTACCCGCTGAACTGGCCGGCCGACCCGCACCGCTGGCTGCGCGAGCCGCACCCGGCGCGAGCCTGGGTTGCCGTCGACGCTGACGGTGCCGTCGTGGGGCACGTCGCCGTGCATCGGGTGCCGGACCCGGCGGGCGGGCCGCCCGGCCGGCCGACGGCCGAGGTGGCACGTCTCTTCGTGGTGCCGAAGGCCCGTGGGTTGGCGTTGGGCAGCGCGCTGCTGGACCGGGCCCGCCGGTGGGCGGACAAACGCGCAACGGACCTGGTGCTGGAGTTGGCCGCCGGTGGCGCCGCGGCCGCCGCGGTGTACGAGCGTGCAGGATGGCGGTGTGTCGGCACCAGCACGGCACCGTGGGCCGCTCCCGACGGCAGCCCGGTGTCGCTGCGCCACTACACGCTGCGTCACCGCGCGCCGGGCTCCGACGTCGCACCGGCCAGCACCGCGAGGCGACGGGCGAGCCGGCCCGCGGCCTCGCGCAGCTCGGGAGGCTCCAGCACCTCCAGCTCGTGATCCAGTCGGGCGAGGTGCGCGGCGAGCCAGTCCAGGTTGTCGCCGCCGATGACCAGCACGGACCACCCGTCGCGGTCGTCCTCGACCCGCCCCACCTGGGGCGGGACCACCTCGCGCACCCGGTCGGCCGGGGCGTGCACCCGCACCCGGGCGACGTACCGGTACGGTGCCCCGGTCACGGCCCGCTGCACGAAGGCGACCGGATCCGGGTGCTCGCGTGCCGGGAAACGCCAGGTCGTCGCCACCGCTGCCCGCATCCGGTCCAGCCGGAACGTCCGCCAGTCGTCACGGTCGACGTCCCAGGCCATCAGATACCAACGGCGGCCGGTCGTGACCATCCGGATCGGCTCGACCGTCCGTTCCCGCTCCCCGGCGTCCCGGCCGGGATAATGGAACCGAACGCGCACCCCGTCCCGACAGGCCCGGGCCAGTGTCACCAGCAACTCCGCGTCGATCTCGGCGACCGGGCCGATGAGGGTGTCGGTGGCGCCGTGCACCGCCCGTACCTCGGCGCGTAGCCGCGACGGCATCACCTGGTCGAGCTTCGCGAGCGCCCGCAGCGCGGCCTCGCCCGCCCCGGCGACCGTGCCCCCGGACGCGAGCCGCAGCGACACCGCCGTGGCGATCGCCTCCTCGTCGTCGAGGAGCAACGGCGGCAACCGGGTGCCCGCACCGAGTTGGTAGCCACCACCGACGCCCGACACCGCGTGCACCGGGTAGCCGAGCGCACGCAGACGCTGCACGTCGCGGCGCACGCACCGGCCGGTGACCCCCAACTCGGCGGCGAGCTCGGCGGCCGTCCAGGACAGCCGTCGTTGCAGCAGCGCCAGCAGGCGCAGCACCCGCTCGGTCGTCGCCTCGACGGTCACCCGTCGATCGTTGCACGGATAGCGGAACAACCCTGTCCGCTATCCGCGAGAGGCTGGGATCATGACCGACCAGACCAGGAAACAGGGATCCGCCGTGACCCGCGACGTCCAGATCACGTTCGACTGCGCCGACCCGGCCGGGTTGGCCGCGTTCTGGGCCGAGGCGCTCGGCTACCAGGTGCAGGCCCCGCCCGGCGACTTCGAGTCCTGGGACCAGGCGCTGGAGGCGATGGGCGTCCCGCCGGAGAACCGCAACGACGCGTCGGCGGTGGTCGACCCCGAGGGCGCGCGGCCACGGCTGTTCTTCCAGCGGGTGCCCGAGCACAAGCAGGTGAAGAATCGCGTCCACCTCGACGTCCGCGCGGCCCCCGGGCTGGAGGGTGACGAGCGGATGGCGGCCCTGGAGGCGGAGGCCGAACGGCTCGCCTCGCATGGCGCCAAGCGGCTCAGTCGACACGAGCCCACTCCCCCGTTGGGCGCCGGTCACCTCGTCATGGCCGACCCCGAGGGCAACGAGTTCTGCCTCGACTGATCGGGCGTTCGCCCAGCTCACTGCCGCACCGGCCGGGCGTCATGCGAACATGTGTACGTGTCGCCCGGCGCCAGCATCCTGCACGCCGACCTGGACGCGTTCTACGCGTCGGTCGAGCAGCGCGACGACCCGCGCCTGCGTGGGCGGCCGGTGATCGTCGGTGGCGGCGTGGTGCTGGCCGCCAGCTACGAGGCGAAGGCGCGGGGCGTCCGCAGCGCGATGGGCGGCCAGCAGGCGCGTCGGCTCTGTCCGGACGCGATCGTCGTGCCGCCCCGCATGTCGGCGTACACGGCGGCGAGCCGCGCGGTCTTCGAGATCTTCCGGCAGACCACACCGCTGGTCGAGGGGCTCTCCATCGACGAGGCGTTCCTCGACGTGGGTGGTCTGCGGCGGCTGGTCGGGCCACCGGCCGAGATCGCCGAACGGCTGCGCCGGGAGGTCCGCGACCGGGTCCACCTGCCGATCACCGTGGGGGTGGCCCGCACCAAGTTCCTGGCCAAGGTGGCCAGCGGGGTGGCGAAACCAGACGGCCTGCTGGTGGTCGCACCGGACGCCGAGCTGGCGTTCCTGCACCCACTGCCTGTGGAACGGCTCTGGGGCGTCGGCCCGGTGACGGCCGCCAAACTGCGGGAACGCCGGATCCGTACCGTCGGGGAGGTGGCCCGCCTCGGTGAGGCGGCGCTGGTGTCGCTGCTCGGTGCGGGCGCCGGCCGGCACCTGCACGCGCTGGCGCACAATCGCGACCCCCGGGCGGTGCAGGTGGGGCGGCGGCGCGGTTCGATGGGCGCGCAGCACGCGCTGAGTCGTACCCCGCACGCCTCGACGGAGCTGGACGCCATCCTCGCCGGCCTGGTCGACCGGGTCAGCCGGCGGATGCGGGCGGCCGGGCGGTCCGGCCGCACGGTGGTGTTGCGACTGCGCTTCGGCGACTACACCCGCGCGACCCGCTCGCACACGGTGGGCAAGGCGACGGCGGATACGACGCCACTGCTCGCCGCCGCACGTGCACTGCTGCGCACCGCGTTGCCCGAGATCGATCGCCGTGGGGTCACCCTGATCGGCGTCTCGGTGGGCAACCTCGATGACAACCCGGTCCAGCCTGAGCTGCCGTTCCAGCCGGACTCGGGGTCCGATCTGGACGCCGCGGTCGACGCGGTCCGCGACCGGTTCGGATCGGCGGCGCTCACCCGGGCGGTGTTGCTCGGCCGGGAGCCGGGGGTGGAGATGCCACTACTGCCGGACTGACCGATACGCGTGCGGCGTCCACGGCAGAGCTGCGATCAGAGACACATCACAGCAGGTCGGCGGTTTAGCCGGCGGCTGACGGGTGACCCTTGGGGGGTACAGCCTGACGAGGGGGGCCCACGATGTCCGACGACACCAGCAACCGACCGAGCCGCACCGCCGAACGCCCGCACGACGTGACCGACCCGCTGCTCTGGCAGTTGGCGGTCGACGTGCTCAGCGCACACGAGCCGGACGACGAGGGCCAGTGCCGCAACCTCCAGTGCGCCGGGCAGTCCTGGCCGTGCGCGGCCCGCACCGGCGCCGAGCACTCCCTGCGACTGGCCCGCAGCGCCCCCGACTCGGTCGAGCTGACCGTCAACGATACCGACAGCGACGACGTCGACACGGACGGACGCCGCGACACCGCGGTACCGGCCCCCCGCTGGGGCTGGAACGCCGGCCCGGCGGCATCGCACCGAGGCTCCAAGGCCGCCTCCGCGGCGTGACGGGCCACCACCACCTGAGCTGACCCGCGCCACAGGGCGAACGCTCGGCCGGTCGTCCGGCCGAGCGTTCAGCTGTCGTGGCGAAGCCAGGCCACGATGCGGCGCAGTAGCTCCTGGTGCCCCGGCGACTCGTACGACCGGACGTCGTGGCCGAGTGCGTTGTAGACGATCCGGCTGCTCCCGACGGTGCGCGCCCAGACCAGCGGGTGAACGTCGCCGCCCTCGTCGTGCACGTAGAGGGGTTCGATGTCGACGCCGTCGACCAACTCCAGGTCGGTGTAGCGCTCGTCGTGAACCTCGAAGTCCCCGAGCCCGGCGCTGATCGGGTGTTCGACGTCGCTGCGCCGGATGAGGCTCGGGCCGATCGGCGGGTGGAAGGTCCGGCCGTGGGCCCAGGCGGCGCCGACCGTGGAACGCCAGCTCGCCAGGTGGGGAAACGCGATCGTGGCGCTGTGCACGGCGAGCAGGCTGCCGCCACGGGCCAGGAAGTCGTCGAGGATGCGGGCGACGGTCTCGTCCTCGGGGATCGGGGTCGTGCGGTCCGCGCTCGCGTTCACCACCAGCAGGCGTGCGCCGTCGAGCGCGCCGCCGAGCTGGTCGACGGAGTTCACGACCGCGACCGAACCCTCGTCGCCGATCAGCCTGGCCAGCGCGGCACTGGTCTCGGCCAGCGGGTGCCAGGGGTCGGCGTGCGGGCCCTCCCCGCTGAAGATCACGGTGTCGACAGGCATGACGGTGCTCCGCTCATCATTTGGATAATTTTCGAAATCACGAAATGAAAGCTAGCATGGCGTCCATGAGAGCCCTGCATCATCCCGATCTCGCCTCGGTCGACCTGGCCACCCTGCTCGGCGCCCTCGCCGACCCGGTGCGCCTCAGCGTCGTACGACAGTTGGCGCAGGCCGGTGGCGTCGTCTGCGGCAAATTCGACGCGTTGTCCGAGGTGAGCATCTCCACGCTCTCGCATCACCTGAAGGTCCTGCGGGCCGCTGGTGTCCTCCGGGTCACGCCGAACGGCAGTTTCCGTCGCCACGAGTTGCGGGCCGACGAGATCAACGACCGGTTTCCGGGCGTCCTTTCCGCGATCATCGCCAACCTCGACGTGACTGAGCGAGTGGGAGTGCCCGCATGACCGACGCCATACCGACCGGGAAGAACCCGCCGAGCACACTGGGCCTGTCCGCCGACGAGGTCCTGAGCACGACCCGCGCCGTGCGCAAGCGTCTCGACCTGGGACGCCCGGTCCCCCGCGACGTGATCGAGGACTGCCTGCGCATCGCGCTTCAGGCACCCAGCGGCCGCAACCGGCAGCGCTGGGACTTCGTCTTCGTCGAGGACCAGGAGACCCGGGCGGCCGTCGCCCGACTGTGGCGACTCGGCCTGATGGCGCCGCCACCAGCGTCGGGCGGCACCGGGCCGGCATTCAGCCGGATGAACTTCGCCTCCGAACAGTGGGGTCGGATCGCCGGCAGCCTGGCGCACCTGGCGGACCACCTGCACGAGGTCCCGTTGCTGCTCATCCCCTGTCTACGCGTCGAGTCACGCGCCGAACTGGACAGCGTGCGCGGGCAGGCGGGGGCATGGGGCTCGGTCATCCCGGCGTTCTGGAGCTTCATGCTGGCCGCCCGGGAACGCGGGCTCGGCACCGCCTGGACCACCAGCCACCTCAGCTACGAGCGGGAGATGGCCGAACTGCTCGGCATCCCCTACGACACGGTCGTGCAGGTCGCCCTCACCCCGGTGGCGTACACCCTGGGCACCGACTTCAAGCCCGGTCCGCGGGCCGACGCGGACGCGTTCGCCCACTGGAACCGCTGGTAGCCGGCCACCACCGCGCCCCACCCACGGCCAGGACCAGCAGGGCCACGGACAACAGCGCAAACCAGTCTCCGGTACGCGAATAGACAGTGCCCCACCCCGACGTCGGAGCAGCGACCAGCAGCTCCGCGTCACCGGCGGTGGCCTCGCCCACCATCCTGCCGCCGGCGTCGGTGACCGTCAGCCGGCCGAACGCCGCGGCCCGGACCACGACGAGCCCGTTCTCCACGCCCCGGACCAGGGCCATCCGTCCGTGCAACCAGCCATCGGAGGTGAAGTCCAGGCCGGGAACGAGCAGCACCGAGGCGCCCTGCGCCCGGTACCGCCGGACCAGTTCGGGATAGTCGAGGTCCTTGCAGATCGCGACGCCGAACCGCCCGTCCACGATAACCTCGCCGTCACCCGGCGTCAGCCAGTCCTCCAGGCCCGGGATGAGGTGCTGTTTCTCGTACGTCGCGACGGTCCCACCCGGTTCGAGGACCAGCGCGACGTTGCTCGCCCCGCCGGCCCGTTGCCGCACCGCGCCGACAATGACCTGAGCCTCGGTCTGCCGGAGCGCGGCCACGAGCACGGGCATCGTCGTGTCCGACACGGCGAACACCTTCTCCGGCAGTACGACGATCCGTGCCCCACGGGCGACCAGGCCCTCGACCCGCGCGGCGTAACGGGCGAGCAGGTCACGGCCGGTCGGCTCGTCGATCGGGAGCCCGTCCTCGGGCTGCCGCAGGGCCACCAGGCCGACGGTCAGCGGCTCGGCCGGGTCGGGCGAACGGCTCAGTGACCAGGCCGACCACCCGCCGGCGCCGAG
Source organism: Micromonospora sp. NPDC007208 (assembly GCF_042869175.1). Classification (NCBI taxonomy): domain Bacteria; kingdom Bacillati; phylum Actinomycetota; class Actinomycetes; order Micromonosporales; family Micromonosporaceae; genus Micromonospora; species Micromonospora sp. NPDC007208. Next base: position 432,267 of record NZ_JBIAFG010000004.1, read on the forward strand.
CAGGAGGACGAGCAGGCAGGTGAGGGCGGGGCGTGGACTTCCGCGCAGGGCGGCGAGGGCGATGGGGACGGCGAGCAGCAGGTAGGTGACGCCCCAGACGCCGGTGAGCGCGGTCAGTTGGATCACCGGGCGGACATCGGCCTGGGTGTAGGCGAGGCTCCACCAGGCGCCGTGCGGCAACACGCGGGACGCGGCGTACTCCCCCAGCACCCAGAGCGAGGGCACGGCGAGGACGGCGAGGACGGTTCGTCGACGCAGCAGCAGCACCCGGGCGAGCAGGATCGCGCCGGTCGCCAGACCGACGCCGAGCAGGACCACGCCGGCGACCACGGGGGCCGGTAGTCGCAGCGCGCCGAGGTAGTAGCCGAGCACGCCGCCCTGACCGATCAACCAGGCGAGGGCTGTCGCGCAGAACGCGGTCCGCGGGCGTACCCGCGTCGAGGCGAGGACCAGCGGGATCGGGGCGAGCCAGGTCAGCGCGGGGACCGGGTGCAGCCCGGTGCCACCGAGCCAGAGCAGGCCACTCAGGAGCGTGGCGAGGATCGTCATCATGTGTCGAGCGTGCGGCGGGGGCGGCCGGGACGGATCGCCGTGCGGGCCGGGATCGATCTGGTCCCGTGGAGGGAGGCGTCAGCGTGCCGGGTCGGACGATACTGCCGAGGTGAAGCGGTACGTCAATCTCGCCGTCACCGTGGTCGCCGTCGCCGCGACCGTGCTGCCCGCCCTGGCCGGTGGGCTACGCGCGTGGTGGGTGCTGCCGCTCGCGGTCGCGTCGTCGGTGCCGGTGCTGTGGCGGGACCGGGCGTTGCTCCGGGTCGCCCTGGTCGTGGGTGTCGCCACGACTGTCTCCGCCTCGCTCGGCGCGCCCCCACTGCTGCCGGTCGGGCCGCTGGTCTGCCTCTACACGTTCGCGGCGCGGGCCTCCCTGCCGATCCGCCTGCTCGGCGTCGCGCTCACCGCCGCCGGCCTGCTGGTCTCGCTGCTCTATCCCCACCCGGACGTGGAGGTGCTGCGTTACCTGTCGGTCGCCTACCTCTTCGCGTACGCGCTGGGCACCGGCACCCGGGCCCGCCGGACCCAGGCCGCGGCCCTCGACGAACGCGATCGTCGCATCGCCGGTGAACGTGCGGCGGCGGTGCTGCGCGAACGCGCCCGGATCGCCCGCGACCTGCACGACATCCTCACCCACGCGGTCGGCGTCATGATCGTCCAGGCGGAGGCGGGTCCGCTGCTGGTCCGGCACCAGCCGGATCGCGCCGATGCCACGTTCGCCACGATCGCCGCCACCGGCAGGGACGCGGTCGTCCAGCTCCGCCGCGCGGTCGGCAGCCTGTACGAACCCGCCGACCAACCACTCGACCAGCCGGGTCTGGACCACCTTCCCGTCCTCGTCGAGCGGGTCCGCGCCGCCGGCCTCGATGCCGTGCTCACCGTCTCGCCCATCGGAGGTGCCGTCGAGCCGCCGCTCGCACCGCCCCCGGACGTCGGGGTGGCCGCCTACCGGATCGTGCAGGAGTCCCTGACCAACGTGGTTCGGCACGCCGGGGCACGATCGGTTCGCGTCCGACTGGACCAGACGGCGAACTCGCTTACCGTGTCGGTCAGCGACGACGGCCGCGGCTACCGGCCGTCCGACGCCGGCCTGCCCGGCTACGGGATCGTCGGCATGCGCGAGCGCGCCCACGCCTGCGGAGGCACCCTGCACACCGGCCCGGCCTCCGACGGTGACGGCTTCACGGTGACCGCCACCCTGCCGCTGTCGGCGTCGGCGGTGGTCTGATGCTGCGGGTCGTACTCGCCGATGATCAGGATCTGTTCCGGGCGGGGTTCGCCACCATCCTCGGCGCCGAGCCGGACATCGAGGTGGTCGCCGAGGCCCCCGACGGCGCGGCCGCCGTGCGGGCCGCCCGCGAACACCGTCCCGACGTCGTCCTGATGGACATGCGGATGCCCGTCCTGGACGGTGTCGCCGCGACCCGCCAGGTCTGCGCGCTCACCCCGAGCCGGGTCCTCGCCCTGACCATGTTCGACACCGACGACTACCTGTACGCGGCCCTGCGGGCCGGGGCCAGCGGCTTCCTGCTCAAGGACGCTCCCCGAGCCGACCTGGTGAACGCGGTCCGCGTGGTGGCCGCCGGGGACGCGCTGCTCGCTCCCGCCGTCACCGCCCGGGTGATCGGCGAACTGCACCGGCGCGGCCATCCGGACCCCGCCCGGGCCGCCGCGGTGACCGCTCTGACCGCCCGTGAGACGGACGTGCTGCGCCTGATCGCGGCCGGTCTGTCCAACGCCGAGATCGCCGCCCACCACCACCTCAGCGAGCACACGGTGAAGACCCATGTCGGCAACCTGCTCACCAAACTGCACCTGCGCGACCGCGCCCAGGCGGTGATGATCGCGTACGAGTCGGGTCTGGTGATCCCCGGCCGGTGACGGGACCGGCCGGCGCGCCCGCTGCTCGGGCGGGCCGCCGGCCGGGGGGGGTACGCCTACAGGGTGCGCGCCAGCCGGTCGGCGAGCGTCCGGGTGAAGCGGGCCGGGTCGGTCAGTTCACCGCCCTCGGCGAGCACCGCCAGGCCGTAGAGCAGCTCGGCGGTCTCGGTCAGGGCGGCGGTGTCGCTGCCCTGCTCGTGGGCCTTGCGCAGCCCGGACACCAGCGGGTGACCGGGGTTGATCTCCAGAATCCGCTTGGTCGTGGGGATCTCGTGCCCCATCGCCCGGTACATCTTCTCCAGGGTCGGGGTGAGGTCGTGGGCGTCGCCGACGACGCAGGCCGGTGAGGTGGTCAGCCGCGACGACAGGCGGACCTCGCGGACGCTGTCGGTGAGGGTGGTCCCCAGCCAGTCCAGCAGCCCGGCGAACTCCTGTCGCTGCTGCTCGCGCTCGGCCTCGGCCTGCTGCTTCTCCTCGTCGGTGTCCAGGTCGATCTCGCCCTTGGCGATCGAGCGCAGCGGCCGACCGTCGTACTCGCCGACCCGCTCGACCCACACCTCGTCGACCTGGTCGGTGAGGAGCAGCACCTCGTGACCCTTGGCCCGGAACGCCTCCAGGTGCGGAGAGTTCTCGATGGCGGCCCGGGACTCGCCGGTGGCGTACCAGATGTCGCTCTGGCCGTCCTTCATCCGCGACACGTAGCCGGCCAGGTCGGTGGGTTCGGCCGAGTCGTTGGTGGAGGCCACCGACAGGATGCCCAGCAGGGTGTCCCGGTTGTCGGTGTCGTCGATCAGCCCTTCCTTGACCACCGCGCCGAAGTCGGTCCAGAAGGTGCGGTAGCGCTCGGCGTGGTTGGCCTTGAGGTCCTTGACCGTGGCGAGGATCTTCTTGACCAGGCGGCGGCGGACGATCTGGATCTGCCGGTCCTGTTGGAGGATCTCCCGGGAGATGTTCAGCGACAGGTCGTGCGCGTCGACCACACCCTTGACGAAGCGCAGGTAGGTCGGGACCAGCGCCTCGCAGTCGTCCATGATGAAGACGCGCTTGACGTAGAGCTGGACGCCACGGCGGCCCTGCGGGGAGAACAGGTCCAGGGGGGCGTGGCTGGGCAGGAACAGCAGCGCCTCGTACTCGAAGGTGCCCTCGCCCTTCATGTGTACGACCTCGAGCGGGTCGGCCCAGTCGTGGCTCACGTGCTTGTAGAACTCGTTGTACTCGGCGGCGTCCACCTCGTCGCGGGGCCGCGCCCAGAGCGCCTTCATCGAGTTGAGGGTCTGCACCTCGCGGGTGGCGGCCTCGCCGTCGGCGCCGGGGCGCTCGACGCTCATCCGGATCGGCCAGGCGATGAAGTCGGAGTAGCGCTTGACGATCTCGCGGACGGTCCACTCGGCGGTGTAGTCGTGCAGGTTGTCCTCGGTGTCGGCCGGCTTGAGGTGCAGGGTCACCGTGGTGCCCTGCGGCGCCTCGTCGACCGCCTCGATCGAGTACGTGCCCTCGCCGGTGGACTCCCAACGGGTGCCGCCGGTCTCGCCGGCCTTGCGGGTCAGCAGGGTGACCCGGTCGGCGACCATGAACGCGGCGTAGAAGCCGACGCCGAACTGGCCGATGAGGTCCTGCTTGGCGTGGGCGTCGGCGGACTCGCGCAGCTGGCGCAGCAGCTCGGCGGTGCCCGACTTGGCGATCGTGCCGATCAGTTGGACGACCTCGTCGCGGGTCATCCCGATGCCGTTGTCCCGCACGGTGAGGGTGCGGGCGTCCCGGTCGATCTCCAGGGCGACGTGCAGGTCGTCGGTGTCGGCGACGAGGTCCTTGTCGACGAGGGTGGCCAGCCGGAGCTTGTCCAGTGCGTCGGACGCGTTCGAGATGAGTTCCCGCAGGAAGACGTCCTTGTTCGAATAGATCGAGTGGACCACCAACTGGAGGAGCTGACGCGCCTCGGCCTGGAATTCCAACGTTTCGGCCTGGTTGCTCACACCGTCTCCCATCTCGGCTCGTACGGAGGTTCGCGGAAAGGATACGAGTCGTCACCGGTCCGGCTGTGGCCGCGTCCGGGTCGTATTCCCGATCCGGCCGGTCGTCCCGGTGAGATAGCTGACTTTGCTCAACAGAAGCCAGGTCGGATAGCGTGGCGGCCATGAAGATCGCTGGAAGCACCGCCCTCGTCACCGGCGCCAACCGTGGCCTCGGCCGGCACCTGGCCGCCGAACTCCTCGCCCGGGGCGCCACCGTCTACGCCGGCGCCCGCAACCCGGACAGCGTCGACCTGCCCGGGGTCACGCCGGTCCGCCTCGACATCACCGACCCCGCCTCGGTGGCCGCCGCCGCCGAGCTGGCCGGCGGCGTGAACCTGCTGATCAACAACGCCGGCATCGACACCCGGACCGACCTCCTCGACGGCGACCTGGACCTCGTCCGGCTGGAGCTGGAGACGCACTACATCGGCACCCTGTCGACCATCCGGGCGTTCGCGCCGGTGATCGCCGGCAACGGCGGCGGAACGATCCTCAACGTGCTCTCCGTGCTGTCCTGGTTCGGCTCCCCGACCCACGCGGCCTACAGCGCCGCAAAGTCCGCCGAGTGGGCGATGACCAACGTGCTGCGCGTCCAGCTCGCCGACCGGGGCGTCCGGGTCTCCGGCCTGCACGTCGGCTACCTGGACACCGACATGGCCGCCGACATCACCGGCCCGAAGTCCGACCCGGCGGCGATCGCCCGGATCGGCGTGGACGGCATCGAGGCCGATGCGTACGAGATCCTCGCCGACGACCTCAGCCGCCAGGTGCAGGCCGGGCTGGCCGGCGGCGTCGCCGCGCTCTACCCACAGCTCCCCTGACCCACGACGCGACGGGCCGCCACCGGGAGAACCGGTGGCGGCCCTTTCTCGGGTACGCGGTCAGCTCGCCTGCAACGTCACGTCGTCGATCACGAAGGTGGTCTGCAACGACGAGTCCTCGGTGCCGTTGAACCGCAGCGTCACCGTCTGCCCGGCGAACCCGGCCACGTTGAGGCTGCGCTGCACGTAGCCGGTCGCGGCGTTCAGATTCGAGTACGTCGCCAGCGTGGTCGATCCCAACTGCACCGTGAGCCGGTCGTACGCCGTCGAGCTGGTGGTCTCGGCGGTGTCGATGTGCAGCCAGAACGACAGCGTGTACGTGGCGCACCCGGCCGGCAGGGTCACCGACTGCGACAGGCTCTCGGTGCGGGTGCTGCCGTACCCGTTGAGCCAGGCCTTGTACGACCCGGTCCGGGCCGGCTGGCCGCTGGCGTTGGTGATCACGCCGGAGGACGCGGTCCACGGTGTGCTGCCGCTCTCGAAGCCACCGTTTCCGACCACCTGACCGCCGGCGCAGGTCGGGGTGCCGCCGCTCACGGCGAGCTGCCACAGCGCGAACGCGACACCGTCGGCGGCCCGGTTCAGCACGGTGGCGCTGACGTTGCCGGTGGTGTCACAGGACCGGTGGTAGCAGGGGTCGTACGCGGAGTTGGCGGTGCCGCCCCACTTGGCCGCCTGCGAGCTGGTCTTGCGGGCGCTGGCGCCGGCGGCGTAGCCCGAGGTGGGGATGCCGGCCTGCTGGAAGTAGTAGTCGTCGGAGCGGCCCTGGCCCTCGACGTTCTCCTCCGGTTGCAGGCCCAACGAGTCCCAGTAGGCCTTCAGCGGCGCCGCCGTGGTCGAGGTGACCCGGTTGATGAAGTAGCCGCCGTTGATCGAGCCGACCATGTCGAAGTTGTAGTAACCCTTGATGTAGCCGCGCTGGGTGGCGCTGAGCGAGTTGACGTAGAACCGGGAGCCGTTGAGCCCCTGCTCCTCGTCGGTCCACCAGGCGAACCGCACCCGCTTGGTCATGGTCGGGTTCTGCGCGGCCAGGACCAGCGCGTTCTCCAGCAGGGTCGACGAGCCGGTGGCGTTGTCGTTGATGCCCGGCCCGGCCGAGACGCCGTCCAGGTGCGCGCCGAACATGACCACCTGGTCGGCCGGGCCGCCGGGCCACTCGGCGATGAGGTTGTTCGAGGGGTACGTGCAGCTGGAGCAGTACTGCTCGCTGACGGTGTAGCCGGCCGACTGGAGCCTGGTCTTGACGTAGTTGAGCGAGGCGGTGTAGCCGGCCGAGCCGGCCCGTCGGTTGCCACCGTTGCTGGTGGCGATGGCGTTGAACTGGGTCAGGTGCGCCTGGACGTTGGTGACGGAGATGTCCGGTGCGGCCAACGCGGCGGCGGTCGCGGCGATCGGCCGGGTCACCGCCGTCGTCGCGGTCGAAGGTGACGCGGTCGCCGGCTGGGTGGCCAGCGTCACCGTCATCCCGGCGAACACGGCAAGCGCGATTCCCGCGCTCAGCGTTCTGCCTCTCATGGGGGCTCCTCGGGGTTGGAGAGATACCCGAGACACTTACAGATATCTATTTCTGGAGCATCGGTCGTTCGTCCCGAACCGCCGCCGGTTCGACGATGGGTACCGGCGTCGGCACAGGTGAGTAGAGGTGTCAGGATGGGTAGGTAACGCGGCAGGGGTCGTCGGGCCCGGAACGGGGGCTTGCGATGGGGTCGGATCGAGCGTGACACGACCCGATACTGAGCTGTTTCTCGGCGGCGGCGACACCGGGCGGTTGATGGCGGAGCTCGACTGGGCCCGCACCCCGCTCGGCCCGGTCGACGGATGGCCACAGAGCCTGCGCGCCGCCGTTCGCATGGTGCTCTCCTCCCGATACCCCATGCTGCTGCTCTGGGGTGAGAGCTACTCCCAGCTCTACAACGACGCGTACTCCGCCCTGATCGGCGACAAGCACCCCGCCGCGCTCGGCGACGACGTGCGGGTGACCCTGGCCGAGGGCTGGGACGTGCTCGCCCCGCTGATCGAGGAGGCCATGGCGACCGGGGTGGCCAGCTGGGTCCCCGCGCTGCAACTGCTGCTGGAGCGGGCCGGCTACCGCGAGGAGGCGTACTTCAGCGTCTCGCACGCCCCGGCCCGCGACGACGACGGCCGCACCGTCGGCGTGCTGACCGTGTGCAGCGAGGTCACCCAGCAGGTGGTCGGCGAACGCCGGCTCCGTCTGCTGCGCGACCTGTCCGTGCTCGGCGACGGGCGCACCGTCGACGTGGACGCCACCAGCGCTCGGCTGATCGACGTCATCGACGGCCACCCCCTGGACGTGCCGTTCGCCGCCATCTACCTGCGCGACGGCACGGCGCTGCGCCGGGTCGCCTGCACCGGCGGCGACCAGGGGCACGCCGGGGCCCTACCGGACGCCGTCGAGCTGACCGACCCGGGCCCGCCCGCGTACGCCTGGGGGCTGGCGGACGCCGCCGAGGGCCGGGCGACCCAGGTGACCGACGTCGCCGACCGGCTGCCGCTGCCCGCCGGCCCGTGGGACGACCCGGTCCACACCGCGCTGGCGCTGCCGCTGCCCTCCGGCGACGAGGACCAACCCCGCGGCGTCCTGCTCGCGGGGGTCAGCCCCAGCCGAGGGCTCGACGAGGCGTACCGCTCCTTCAACCAGCTCCTCGCCCAGCAGATCTCCGTGGCGGTGCGCAACGCACAGGAGTACGAGGAGGAGCGGCGCCGGGTCGAGGCGATGGCGGAACTGGACCGGGTCAAGACCGACTTCTTCGCCAACGTCAGCCACGAGTTCCGTACCCCGTTGACCCTCATCCTCGGCCCGCTGACCGACGCCCTCACCGACGCCACCGCGCCGCTGGCGGCGGTGCAGCGGGAGCGGGTGGAGACCGGCTGGCGTAACGCCACCCGACTGTTGACCCTTGTCAACAGCCTGCTCACCTTCTCCAGCCTGGAGGCCGGGCGGGCGCGCAGCGACGCCCGGGTGGTCGACCTCGCCGCGCTGACCGCCGAGCTCGCCGGGGTGTTCCGGGCCGCCGTCGAGCGGGCCGGGCTGACTCTCGAGGTGAGCTGTCCACCGCTGCCCCGGCCGGTCGCGGTCGACCCGGTCAACTGGGAACGCATCGTCACGAACCTGCTCTCCAACGCGCTGAAGTACACGTTCATCGGCCGGATCCGGGTCACCCTCGACGCCGACGACGAGGAGGTGCGCCTCACCGTCGCGGACACCGGCATCGGCATCGCGGAACGGGACCTGCCGAAACTCTTCGAACGCTTCCACCGGGTGCGGGGCGCCCGCTCGCGCAGTCACGAGGGCACCGGCATCGGTCTGGCCCTGGTGCACGAGTTGGCGCGACTGGAGGGCGGCGACGTGCGAGTGACCAGCCAGGTGGGCGTGGGCAGCAGGTTCACCGTGACGCTGCCCTGGTCGGCGGCGTACCGCACCGCCGTCACCGGGCCGGCGGTGGACGCGCGGGGTGACGCGGCCCGCGCCGCCGTCGAGGAGGCGATGGGCTGGCTCAGCGAACCGGACGACGCGGTGACCGAGCCCGATCCCACGTCCTGGCCGGCCACGGACGAGCTGGCCGGGGCCCGGATCCTGCTCGCCGACGACAACGCCGACATGCGGGCGTACCTCACCCGGCTGCTCGCCGGGCAGGGCTGGCGGGTGCGGGCCGTCACCGACGGCCGGCAGGCCCTCGACGAGATCCACCGCGACCTGCCCGACCTGGTCCTGACCGACGTGATGATGCCGGTGCTGGACGGCTTCGACCTGGTGCGCCGACTGCGCGCGGACCCGGTGACCCGGGCGCTGCCGGTGCTGGTGCTCTCCGCCCGTGCCGGTGGGGAGGCGAGCGTGGAGGGCCTGAGCCTGGGCGCCGACGACTACCTGGTGAAACCGTTCGCCGCGGCCGAGTTGATCGCCCGGATCCGGGCCAGCATCCGCCGAGCCCGCAACCGTACCCCCGGGGCAGCCATCGGCGGCGACGCGGCGACGGTCGCTGCCGCGGCGCCGTCGGCGCGATCCACCCCGGTCAGCCCCGTTCCGCCGGTCCCGGCGGTCGAACCCGTCCGCGACGCGTCCGTGCTCCTGGAGGCGCCGGCCGACCCGGACGGGCTGGGCGACCTCCTGGACGTCGGGTGGACGTACCCGTCCGCACCCACCTCGGCCGCGGCGATGCGTCGGGACGTCCGGGGCGCGCTGGGCGAGCTGGACGTCGATCCGGACGTGCTGGAAGATCTCCTGCTCGCCGCCTCCGAGGCCATCAACAACGCCGTCGAGCACGCGCAGCGGCCCAGCCGTCCGGAGGTGCGGGTGCGGGTCCAGGTGGGTGGCGACCTGATCCGAATCTCGGTGCGCGACTTCGGCACGTGGCGGGACCGCCGACCGGCGATGGACCGGGGACGCGGCGCGCTGCTGATGAACGCCTACGGCGACGTGCGGCTGGTCTCCACCGCCGAGGGGACGACGGTGACCATCGAGCGTCGACTGACCTGAGCGCCGGCAGGCGTCAGAGTCGGCCGCCGCTGGCGTCGCGGGCGATGATGCCGTCCAGCCGCTCCCCCGGCGTGAGCTGCGCCGGGTCGAACCAGAAGACCACCACCTGCTTGTCGACACTCCATCGCACCACTCGGGCATCGACCTGTCGACCGTCGACCGTGCCGATGATCCGTTTGGCGGGGCCGACGAAGTAGCCGAAGGTGGGCACCGGCGCGGCAGCCGAGCGCTCGTCGTAGCCGATCTGGTGGAACCCGGCGCGACGGTCGCTGCCTTCGACGTCGTTGACCAGGATGTCCGTGCTCAACGAGCCGTCCGAAGCCTGGCGACCGGCGGCCAGTCCGATGGACACCTTGGGCACGCCGGGCACGGACACGCGGACGAAGTAGTAGACCCGACGCTCGGCGCCGTGCCGCACCCCGCTGTCCACGATCTGGCCGAGGGGCTTCGGTGGCGGCTCGTCGCGGCCCACCGTCGGCGGTGGCGTGGAGTCCAGCGACTCCTCCGCCCACGGCGACGCACTCACCGACGGTGGAGCGACGGCGACCGGCGCTGGGCGCTCGGTCGGCGCCGGATCGCCCGGCCCGGACGCGCCGACCACCACCACGGCGACCACGGCGGCCAGGCCGGTCGCGAGCGTCGCCGCCCCGGCTCCGGCGACGCGCCGACGGGTACGCAGCCGGCGTCCCTCGCGCATCACGGTGTCCAGGTCGAGCACGGGGTCGGGGCGCTCGGTCGCCCGCATGGCGTGGCGGAGCCGTTCCAGCTCGCTCATCGGCGCGCCTCCTCATCGGCCGTTCGGGGCGCGGCGCTGCGCAACTTCTCCAGCGCTCGGGAGCTGGTGCTCTTGACCGTGCCGACGGATACGGAGAGTTCGCGGGCCACCTGCGCCTCCGGCAGGTCGAAGTAGTAGCGCAGGACGACGATGGCGCGCTCCCGAGGGCTGAGCGCACCGAGGATGGTGACCAACCAGCGCCGGGTGGCCACGTCGTCGGCCACGTCGGCACGCCGTTGCTCCGGCACCTCGTCGGTCGGGTACTCCCGCATCGGCCGTCGCCACCCGTCGACCAGGTGGTTGACCAGGGTGCGGCGGGCGTACCCGTAGGCGTCGTCGTCGTGGATCCGCGACCACGACGCGTAGGTGCGGACCAGGGCGGTCTGCGCGGCGTCCTCGGCCTGGTGGTGATCGCCGGTCATCAGGAACGCGGCGTGCACCAGTCGCGCGGACGCCGCCCGCGCGAACTCGACGAAATCCGCGTCCCCCCGCGCCACCGCGAACCCTCCCCGTGCCACAGAGCCAGAGACGGGCGAGGCCGGCAAAAGGTTGAGCCTGGTTCGCATCAACTTTTCGCCACGGTCACCCGTCTTCTCCTCCGCGCCGCCGCCGAGCGGCGCGCGAGGGGAGAGACATGTCGACGAAGGTTACCCGCCGCTGGGGTCCCGCCTCGATGGCGTCGCTGCTGGTGGTGGTGCTGCTCACCGGATGCGGCCGGCCCGCCGCCGGGCAGCCCGCCACCGACCCGGTCGCCGCCGGACCGCTGCCCAGCCTGTCGACGACACCCACCGGTCGGCCGACCGGGACCACCGAGGTCCGACCCGGTTCCGCGCCCGTCGTCCCGGTGAGCTACCCCGCCACCGGCGGGAACCGCTGGTCGGTGGCGCCCGGCGAGACCACGCCCGGTCGCGCGACGACCGGTCGGTTGCTGCGCTACCGGATCGCGGTGGAGCGCGACATCCGGGGCCTACCGGCGGCGGACGTCGCGACGGCGATCACCACCACGTTGAACGACCCGCGCGGGTGGACGGCGGGCGGGGCGTGGCGGCTGCGCCGGGTCGGTGCCGGCGAGCCGAGCGACTTCACCATCTACCTGGCGACCCCCGGCACCCGCGACACCCTCTGCCAGGACGTGCCGGACGCCTACACCTCATGCCGCAACGGCGGCCGGGTGGTGCTCAACGTGGCGCGCTGGGTCAAGGGGGTGCCGGGATACGGCGCGACCCTGGCGACCTACCGGCAGTACATGGTCAACCACGAGGTGGGGCACAAGCTCGGGTACGGCCACGAGCGGTGCCCCGGGCGGGGCCGACCGGCGCCGGTGATGCAGCAGCAGACGCTGGGCCTGCACGGCTGCACCGCGAACGCCTGGCCGTACCCGAAGGGCAAGGACCGCTACAGCGGCCCGGTCGGGGCGTACGACGACGAGATCCCCCGGCGCGAGGGTGCCTACTCGGCGTCGTGAGGCCGGGTGCGCTCAGGTTCGTCGGCGGCGTTCCTGTTCGAGTCGCTCGTCCTGCCGGCCCATCTCGTAGATGGCGTTGAGGCTGGTCGGCAACCGGCTGACGTTGTCCGGCACCGGGCCGGCATCCGGTGCCGGGCCGGATTCCGGCACCGGGCCAGGGTCCGGTGTGGCGGCGGGGACCGGGGCCCGGCGGCGCACGAGCAGCAGTGCCAGCACCGCGAGGACCGCCACGACCAGCAGGTACGACACAGGTGGCCAGGCATTCCGGGCGGGGTTGGCCAGCGCCGGCGGGAGGGTCGGTGTGGGGGCGTCGCGCCCGGGCACGGCGGCCTCGCGGCTGCCTGTGCCAGCGGTGTGGCGATCGGGGACGGCGGGTGCCGGGACACCACCCGCCGACCGGGCGGGCACGGGGATCGTGATGGGCTCCGCCGGGCTGGGCTGGTTGACGACCGGTGGTCGACTCGGCGTGGACGCCCCGGTGGGGGCGACGCTCGGCGTCGGAGCAGCAGTGGGCGTGCCGCCGCCGAGCAGGTCGTCGACGATCTGGCCGACGCCACCGATGATGTCACCGAGCGGGTCCGAGGTGGCCGACGGGGATGGCGCGGGCGCGAGGGCGAGGGTCAGCGCGAGGACGACGACGGTAGGCATGACGCCACCTCCGATGTGCCGATATGCCACGCACCGTACCGCATCGTGGGACCGGGTGGGTGCCCCCGGCACACCGGGGCGGGGGCGCGTCTGGCGCTCGCCCCCGCCCGTGACGTCCCTGATGGTCAGACGGGCATGCCACCCACCTGAGTGGAGATCCACGATCGGATCGACGGCAGGTCCACGTAGATGGACGGGCCGGTGGCGCAGGTGGAGTTGTTGTTGCCGGCCCGACTCGTGGCGCCGATCAGGTTCCACACTCCGTTGACCCGGCGCACCTGCGGCCCGCCCGAGTCGCCGTAGCAGGCGCCGGAGTTGCCGTTGGTGTTGTTGGTGCAGATCTCGTACGGGCCGTTGATGCCGGAGCACCGAGTGTCGGCCACGATGGACGTGTCCAGTTCGTTGGCCACCGCCGGAGCCGACCCGCAGCCCCGCGGGGCGCAGGTCTGACCCCAGCCGATGATCCGGGTGGCGGTGCCGACCGCGCCGGAGGTGCTCGGGATCGGGGCCGGCGCGTACGTGACCGAGCTGGCCAGTTGCAGCAGCTTGACGTCGACGCTCGGGTGGTTGACCGCACGGGTCACCGGCACCACGGTCCCGCCGCTGGAGCGGTTGACGCTGCCCACCCGCACCGAGGACGGCGTCGAGCAGTGCTTGGCGGTGACCGCCCAGTTGCCCTTGATCAGCGTGCCGGTGCAGCCGGAGACGTACACCATGAACGGGTAGTTCTCCGAGGCCGGCCGGCCGCCGACCACCAACGGCTCGACGTCCGAGGCGCCGTTCCAGGTGTACGTCGTGCTGGCCGGCGCGGCCAGGGTGCCGGCGAACAGCGAGTTCACCCGGCTCGCCTCGGCCGCGCTGGGGTTCGCGTTGCGGCAGGAGACCGGGGCGCTGCTGCCGGACATCAGGTCGGAGCACAGCCCGGTGCGCCGGTCCGGCAGACCCAGGATGTGGCCGACTTCGTGGGTGGCGATGCGGGTGCGGTCGTAGCCCTGGTTGACGGCCGTGCGGCCCATCCAGATCCGTCCCGAGCCGAGGCCGGTCGGCTGCGCCCGGGGCCAGCCGTCGTCGACGTAGATGGTGATGCTGGCCGGGGTGCCGGCCAGCAGCCGGACGTTGCTGACCCGGCTGTTCCAGATCTGTGCCGCCTGGTCGAAGTTGGTACGGAACTCGCCGGTCCGGCTCGCGTCGTAGTAGACGGTCCGTACGGCGGCCGCCGGCGCACCGGTGGTGAGCTGCACCCCGGCGGCGGCCAGGATCGCCACCAGCATGGCCAGCGCCGCGCGTCTCAGTTGTCCTCGGAACATCCGGTACTCCCCTGCGGTCGTTCGGCGACCATCGGCCACCGGGTCATCGATACACGTAGATATTAATGTGACGGCGATCGATGTTCGGCATAGCGGAAGCGTCATACCGGCGATGTGGAGGCTGTTACGCAGCGGTTACGCCGCGGCGAAGTGGCTGTGCCTGGGCAGGACGACGGTGACGGCAGAGGGTCACCGGCAGCACCGCCGCGACGTGACCCCGATACCGAACGGAGAAACCACCATGAGGATCAGGGGCGCACTGACCGCGTTGGCGGTCGTCCTCGCCGGGCTGGTCGCCAGCGCCGGCAGCAGCACCGCAGCCGGCACCACGACCGCGTCGGCGTACTGCGGGATCACCTGGGGCAGCGCGGAGAAGGCGGCCGGCGCGCTGAGCGACGCCCCACTGGTCGACGTCCGCACCGGCCGGCACGACTGCTACGACCGGGTGGTGTTCGAGTTCGCCGGCCCGGTCGACGGGTACGCGATCGGCTACGGCGAGACGTGGACCGAGGGCGAAGGGCTGGCGCTGTCGCCGTACACCGCCGGGGGCGCGCTGCTGCGGGTCTCGCTGCGGGCACCGGCGTACGACGACGACCACCTGGGCACCGTGCCCTACGCGGTCGGCGAGCACGTGGCGAACCTGCTGCGCTACCCGACGCTGCGCGACGTGGTCTTCGGCGGCAGCTTCGAGGGCTACAGCACCTTCGCCGTCGGCGTACGGGCGCGGTTGCCGTTCCGCGTGCTCGTGCTCGCCGGCCCCGGCACCCACAGCCGGGTGGTGCTCGACGTCGCCCACCAGTGGTGATCGGAGCCGACCGGTCCGCTTGGCTGTCCGCCCGCCTGCGGCGGATGGCCAAGCGAAGCACTAACCCGGTTCGGTGCGGCGAGCCGTACCGAACCGGCGTTGGTAGGCGGCCGGGCTGATCGACAGCTTCCTGGCGAAGACCCGTCGCATGCTCTCGTAGCTCGGGAACCCGGCGAGGGTCGCGGCCTGCGTCGCGGTGTGGCCCTGGTCGAGCAGCGCCCTCGCCAGGTCGAAGCGGATGTTCTCCACGTAGCGGGCCGGCGTGGTGGACAACTCGTCGTGGAAGAGCCGGGTGAGCTGCCGGGTGCTCACGTTGAGGTGTTTGGCGAGCGCGGTGAGCGAGTGGTCCCCACGGGGGTTCGCCGTCACCACGTCGGTGATTCTCCGCAGCTCCGCCGACCGGGGCGGCGGTCCCTGCAGCGGCGCGGAGAACTGGGACTGGCCGCCCGCACGCTGCATGTACACCACCAGGGCGCGTGCGACGTCGCGCGCCAGGTCGGGCCCGTGGTTCTCCTCGACGAGCGCGAGCGCCAGGTCGATACCGGCCGTCACCCCCGCCGAGGTGTACGTGGTGCCGTCGCGGACGTAGATGGCGTCCGGCTCGACGCAGCACGCCGGATACCGGCTGGCGAGCTCGTGCGCGACCTGCCAGTGCGTGGTCGCACGCTTGCCGTCGAGGACACCGGCGGCGGCGAGGACGAACGCCCCGGTGCAGATCGAAGCGACCCTGCCCGCCACCGCCGCCGGTACGCGTACGGCGTCCGCCAGGTCGGCGGGCACCTGTGCGCGCGGATAGTGGTCGGACCCGGCCACCAGTAGCGTGTCGAAGGCGGGCTCGGCAGAGACGGCGCCGTCAACCGCCAGCCGAACCCCGAGACTCGACGTGACATCCGCACCGGTCGGCGACAGCAGCAGGATCCGGTAGTCGGCGCCGAAGCGGTTCGCTTCCTTGAACACCTCCGCCGGACCGGCGACATCCAACAACGTCACCCCGTCGTAGACGAAGATCCCGACGCGATGCGGACCGGTGTTCAGCACCGCTCATTGGTAGCACGCCATTACCGGCCGTGAACCGTGTCCGGATATGAGGGGTTCCTGGCCGGACGAGGGCGGCGGCCTACGACGATCGCCAGGCAGCATGGAGGACGTCAGCACGTCAGCACACTGCCGGGAAGGTCGGAGGACATGTCAGATGTCATCGGGGGGCTGGAGATTCCTGAGACGGCGGCGGTAGCCGAAGCAACCAGGCACATCCAGGAAACGACCAGACCGGTCATCTACCACCACTCCCGCCGGGTTTTCCTCTTCGGTCTGATTCACGCTCACCGGCTCGGTGTGAAACCGGATCCGGAACTGCTCTATCTGGCGGCCATGTTCCACGACACCGGCCTCCTGACCCCGTTTTCCGACGTCGAGCAGCGCTTCGAGATCGACGGGGCCGACCACGCGCGCGCGTTCCTGCTGGGCCGGGGTTTCTCCCCTGCCGCCGCCGAGACCGTGTGGACGGCGATCGCGCTGCACACCTCGCCGGGCATTCCCGACCGGATGGGCCCGGAGATCGCGACCACGTACCTCGGCGTCCTCACCGACGTGCTCGGCCTCGGTCTGGACGGGCTGGAACATGATCAGCTGGGCGACATCCTCGCCGCCCATCCACGAGGGGACTTCAAGAACGAGTTCCTGCGAGCCCACGTCGACGGGCTGAAGAACCGCCCCGAGACCACCAACGGCACCGTGAACTCCGACATCCTCGAACACTTCATCCCCGGTTTCCAGCGCGTGACGACGGTCGAGCGGATCGTCGGTTCGCCCTGGCCGAGTTGATCGGACAGGGTCCGGACAAACGGCTCAGACGTGCAGGGTGGGCCGGTAGATGAGCTCGTGGGTGCGGCCGTCGAGGATTCGACTCTCGATCAGCTCCAGGTCGAAGTCGGCCGCGCCCTGGAAGATCGGCTCGGTGCCGGTCTGTCCGGTGATCACCGGGAAGAGCGTCACCTGGACGAAGTCGACCAACCCGGCGGCCATCAGCGCCCGGTTCAACGACAGGCTGCCGTGCGATCGCAGGGGCACGTCGGACTCCTCCTTGAGCCGGGCGACGACGTCGACGGCGTCACCACGCACGACTGTCGCGTCCGGCCAGTCGAGAGGGCCTTCCAGGGTGTTCGACACCACTGTCGCCGGGAGGTTCCTCATCCGGGTCACCCAGGCGTCCCGGACATCGGACTCCTCGGTGCTCGCGGCCAGCATCTGCGCGAAAATCCGGTATGTGCGGGCCCCGAGAACGATGCGCTGCTCCGCGTTGTACGCGGACAGCCGATGCGCAAGCAGCTCGGGGCCTTGCTTGCCCCAGTAGCCGCCCCAGTTTCCGCTGGCGGTGCCGAATCCGTCGAGGCTGGAAAAGACGTCGACGGTGTAGGTGGCGGTCATGGTGCTCTCCATTCACGGGTGAGTTCGGTGCGGCGGGTCTGCAGGTAGGCCCGCTCGGTCTCGTTGCTGGCCAGGGCCGCGGCCTGGTCGTAGGCGGCACGGGCCTCGTCGTCCCGTCCAAGTCGGGCCAGCAGTTCGGCCCGGGTGGCGGGCAGGCGGTGGTAGCCCGGGAGGTCGACGCCCTCCAGCGCGGCGAGGGCCACCGCCGGCCCGTGCACCTCGGCGACGGCGACCGCGCGGTTGAGCGCCACGACCGGGGTTGGCGCGAGCGCGAGGAGCTGGTCGTACAGTGCCAGAACCTGTGGCCAGTCGGTGGCCGCGCCGTCGGTGTGCACCGCGCTGATCGCGGCCTGGATCTGGTACGGGCCGGGACGGTTGCGGCGCAGGCAACGGCGGACCAGGTCATGGCCCTCGGCGATGAGCGTCCGGTTCCACAGTGACCGGTCCTGGTCGGCCAGCAGCACCAGTTCGCCGTTCGGGTCGAGCCGGGCCGGGCGGCGCGCCTCGGTCAGCAGCAACAGGGCGAGCAGGCCCAGGACCTCGGGCTCGTCGGGCATCAACGTGGCGAGTTCGCGGGCGAGCCGGATCGCCTCGGCGCACAGGTCCGTTCTGATCAACGGGCCGGCGGTGGACGTGTAGCCCTCGTTGAACATCAGGTAGAGCACGGCGAGCACCGGCGGCAACCGGTCCGGCAGCTCGTGTTCGGCCGGTACCCGATAGGGGATGCCGGCGTCGCGGATCTTCTTCTTGGCGCGCACGATCCGCTGGGCGACGGCCGCCTCCTGGACCAGGTAGGCCCGGGCGATCTCCGGCACCTCGAGGCCGCCGAGCAGGCGCAGCGTGAGGGCCGTCCGCGCCTCCGGAGCGAGCGCCGGGTGGCAACAGGTGAAGATGAGTCGCAGCTGGTCGTCCTTCACCGGTCCCACCTCTCGTGGCTCGTCCTGGTGGTGCAGCAGCAGGGCCTGGGCGTGCCGGGCCTCGCGGGTCGACTCCCGCCGGAGCCGGTCGACGGCCCGGTTGCGGGCGGTGGTCACGATCCAGGCGCCCGGGTTCGGCGGCGGGGTCTGCCACTTCTGCAGCGCCGTGGCGAAGGCGTCCTGGACGGCCTCCTCGGCGAGGTTGATGTCACCGAGGAGGCGGGCCAGGGTGGCGACGCAGCGGCCGTACTCCGCGCGGTAGATGCTCGCCAGGTCCATGTCGGGAGACCGGCTCCTGGTCAGGCCTGGGACAGGTCGTCGAAGGGACGCACCTCGACCGGGCCACAGGCCGCCGCGCACCTCTCGGCCCAGGCCAGCGCCGCGTCCAGGTCCGCGCACTTGATGACCCAGAACCCGGCGATGTGCTCCTTGGTCTCGGCGAACGGCCCGTCGCTCATGGTGCTGGTGCCGTTCTCGACCCGGACGACGGTGGCGCTGTCCGGTGCCGTGAGCCCTCCGGCGAAGACCCAGGCGCCGGCGGCCTGCATGTCGTCGTTGATCCGGCCGGTCTCCCTGAACATGATCTGTGTCTCCTCGTCGGACGGCGTCGGCGCGCCCTCGACGTAGTGCACGGACAGCAGGTACTGCTTCATGACGATCCTCCGGTAACTCGATGGTGGGTTGGGTGGTGACAGGTCAGACGGCCAGGCGGCGCGCCACAGCGGGGATCACGATCGCGGCAGCGACCAGGTGGGTGAGCATCAGCAGCCCCTTGGTGGCCGTCCCGGTGTCGGCGATCGCGCCCGGCACCAGGGAGAGGACCGTCAGCACCACGCCCGTGCGGACGAACGTGCGCCGCGGGTGTCGGGCGAAACGCGCCAACAGCGCGGCGATGAGCACGCCGATCAGCGAGAAGACAGCGGTCAGCACGCCGAACCCGGTCACGGGGATCGCGGCGCCGCCCAGGTCGAGGCTGACCCCTGCCAGGTGGCCGGCGGCGGCGACGGCCATGGTAGCGGCGCTCGCGGCGACCGTGGCGGCGACACCGGTCCGGGTCAGCGCACCGATGGTCGACGTGGCGGCGTGGGTCGTGTTCACGGTGGCGGTCATCGTGCCCTCCAGTGGGTGTGCGGCCCGTTGCGGTGCCGGGCTCTCACCAGGGCTACGAACTGAACCGGTCCCAATCGACAAGCACGCCCACATTTTTGTCGAAGATTCTTGACCTCGGTGTGAGACCAGGCATTCTCGGGACATAGCGGACGAGCCCGACCACCGATTCTCGCAGTTCGAGCGGCCGGCGGCCCCGCACGCCGCTCGGCGTGCGGGGCCGCCGGGTGGGTCGAGGCCTCAGAGCGTGCGCTGGTACTCCTCCCAGGTCCGCTTCGGGCTGACCGCCGGGCCGTCATCGACGCCCCGGTTGGCCAGGCCGTTACGACCGAGGTAATAGTCGCCGGCCTGGTTCTGCGCACCTGTCGACTGGTCGGTGTCGGAGAGCGCGATGGCGTGGATGTGGTAACCCCAGTCCCCCTGGGCCGGGGTCCGCAGCCACGCGGCAAAGCCCACCGTGCGCAGGCGACGCAGCACGTCCGTCCGGACCGCCGAGGAGAGACCGCTGACCGAGAGGTCGAGCGCGCCGCCGCCGTCGTGCGTGCCGGCGGAGGCGCCCACACCGCTGCTGTACGAGCCCTGCGTGATGTCGAGCTGGCGGCCGAGCAGCCGTTCCGCCTCGAACAGCATCGACCTGGTGCGGGTGTTGACCTGCACACCGCGCAGGGTCACCACGCTGCCGGGCGAGATCTCCCTGACCACTGTGTAGCGCCCCTCGCCAAGCGACCGCAGCGACGACGGGCCGGGAAGACCTGTCGCGTCGAGACCGCTGTAGCCGAGGGACCGCTGGTACGCGGCGTACGCGGCGATCGTGCTGGTGCCGAAGTGACCGTCGACGTACGCCGACGAGAGCAGCCCTCTCGCCTGGAGCGCGCGCTCCACCAGCAGGACGCTGTCCTTGGCCCCCTCGGTCAGCGCGGTGTCCGGCCGACGCGGGTCGATCTGCGCCGCCTTGATCAGCGCCTCCATGTCCAGCTGCGGCAACGCGGCCGTGGCCGAGCCGGCCAACGGTACGGCGCCGACCACGGCCGCACCGGCGGCGACGAGCAGGTTCCTTCTCGTGAGCACGCTTCCTCCGTAGGATATTGACCAATCCACATGACCGGATGAAGCTAGTCTTCAATGCGGGAGCTCAGTTGTCACCCCGCTGGGGCGTACGAACGTCGAGCTAGCCGCCCGAGCCCGGCCGGGTCGGGTCGGCTGCCTGCTCGGCCGCCTCGTCGGCGAGGTGCCAGACCTCGCGCATCGGGGCCCACCAGTCCCCCGAGCCGGGCTCGGCGATCGACTCCTGACACGGGTCGGTCAGCTTCCACCACTCCTGCGTCTGCGGGTCCGCCGCGATCAGCCGCAGGTCGGCCTCGTAGTCGTCGCCGACGTACTCGTAGTAGCCGAAGAGCAGGTCGTCGTGGAGGAAGATGGTGTAGTTGCGGAAGTTCGCCTCGCGCAGCGTCTTCTCGACGCTCGGCCAGACCGCGGCGTGTAACCGCAGGTAGGTTTCCCGCTGCTCGGGGCGGAGTCGGATCACGCAGCCATGACGCTTCACGTCGTGCCCTTTCGTGTGAGCTGGTTTCAGGGGTGCCGAAGGCACCTGACCGTAGCGGTTGGACGCTGCCCGGAGGGGGCCAGCCGGCCGCCGATGTCGACCGTTTTGCCAGGACTACGCACGGTGGCGCCGGGTCTACCCTCAGGTGGTGGAGGGCCGCGTGTTGGTGGTCGAGGACGACTTCTCGATCCGGGAGGTCACCGCCCTCGGTCTGCGCCGCGCCGGTTTCCGGGTCGACACCGCCGTCGACGGGCGGCAGGCCCTGGCCGCGTTCCGCGCCCACCCGGTCGACCTCATCGTCCTCGACATCATGCTGCCGGGCCTGGACGGCCTGGAGGTCTGCCGGGAGATCCGGCGGACCAGTCAGGTGCCGATCCTGATGCTGACCGCGCGCACCGACACCATCGACGTGGTGGTCGGCCTGGAGTGCGGCGCGGACGACTACCTGCGCAAGCCCTTCGACCTGCCCGAGCTGGTGGCCCGGGTCCGCTCGGTGCTGCGCCGGGTGAGCGTGCCGGCCCCGTCGACGGTCATCGAGGTCGACGGCCTGGAGATCGACCCGGACGGCTTCGTGGTCCGCCGGCACGGCCGGGAGGTGGCGCTCACCGCCACCGAGTTCCGCCTGTTGTTGGAGCTGGCCCGCCGACCCGGCCAGGTGTTCACCCGGGAGCTGCTGCTGGACCTGGTCTGGAACCACGACTTCCTCGGCGACTCCCGACTGGTCGACGTGGCGGTGCAGCGGTTACGCGCCAAGGTCGAGGACGACCCGGCGCAGCCGCGGCTGATCCGGACCATACGCGGCGCCGGCTACAAACTGTCGACGGGCTGAGGGGGGTCGGCGATGGCCGGACGCGCGGTGTTCCCCGGCCGCCTGCGGCGTCGGCTGACGATCGCGTTCGTCCTGGTCGCCGGCGTCTCGGCCGGGTTGCTCGCCGGCGGGACCGGTCTGCTGCTGCGGCAGTCCTGGTTGGACGCGTCGCTGCACGAGGCCGCCGCCGACGCCCGCTACCAGCTCGTGCTCGCCGGGCAGTTCCTGCCGCTGACCGAGCAGCGCAGCGCCGAACTGCTCACCAGCTTCGAGGCCAGCGGTAGGCACGTGGTGCTCGTCGACGGCCCGACCCGCGCCTCGCACCCCGCGTACGCCCCGGTGCTGGGCACCCGGTTGCGGGCCGTCGTCGCGGACGGGCGGCTCGGCTACCAGCGCTCCGCGCCGGCGGAGCGTCCTCGGCTGCTGGTGATCGGTGGGCGCATTCCCGGTTCGACCGCCGAGCTGTACGTCCTCACCATCGAGGACGACGTCGCCACCGACCTGGGTCAGCTGCGGACCGCGCTGGTGGCCGGCTGGGTGCTCGTGGTGTTGCTCGCCGCCGCGGTGGGTCACACGTTGGCCCGCCGCACGTTGGAGCCGGTGGGCCGGGCCAGCCGGGCCGCGCGGGCCCTCACCGAGGGACTGCTCGCCACCCGCCTGCCGGTACGCGGGCGCGACGAGTTCAGCGTCTGGGCGGCGACGTTCAACGACATGGCCGAGGCACTGGAGTCGAAGATCGCGGCGCTGTCGGCCGCGCAGGCCCGCGAGCGGCGGTTCACCGCCGATGTGGCGCACGAGCTGCGTACCCCGGTGACCGCGTTGGTGGCCGCGGCGTCGCTGCTGCGCGAGCACCTCGACCAGTTGCCCGACGACGCCCGGCCGGCCGCCCGGCTGCTCGTCGGCGACGTGGTCCGGCTGCGCCGGCTGGTCGAGGACCTGATGGAGATCTCCCGGCTGGACGCCGGGCGGGAGCAGGTGGCCGTCGGGCCGGTCGACGCGGTGGCGCTGCTGCACGGCGTCGTCGCGGCGCGCGGCTGGTCGTCGGGGGTGCGGGTCAGCGGTGGTCCGGTCGCGTTGCGCACCGACAGCCGTCGGCTGGAGCGCGTGCTGGCCAACCTCATCGCCAACGCCGTCGAGCACGGCGGTGGCGAGATCACGGCCGGTGTGGCGGGCGAGGGCTCCCTGGTCGTCTTCGAGGTCACCGACCAGGGGCCCGGCATCCCGGCCGAGCACCTGGCCCGCGTGTTCGACCGGTTCCACCAGGTCGACGCGTCCCGCTCCGCGCCGGGCAGTGGGCTCGGGTTGGCCATCGCGCGCGAGCACGCCGAGCTGCTCGGCGGCGTGCTGAGTGTGCGCAGCGAGCCGGGCGAGGGCACCCGGTTCCGGCTGGAGCTGCCCGCTGACGGTCCCGGCGGCCCGCGCGGTGACGTGCCGCGCCCGGACGACCGCGCCGTCCCGGGTCCGGCGGGGCGGACCGCCGGCACGACGGGCGGGGTGCGATGAGCCGCCACGGCCCGCTCGGGCTGGGCGTACCGGTGCTCGTCGCGGCGCTCCTGCTCGGCGGCTGCGGCACTCCCCGCTCCGGTGACCTGGGCCCGGCGCCCACCGCGCCGCCGACGAGCGCCGCACCCACCGACCGTCCGGAATCCACCCCGACCCCGGCCGCGGAGCCGACGCCACCACCCACCACCCGGCCACCGCGCCCGTCGGCGGCGGCGTCCGCCGGCACGCGCCGGCCGGAGCCGGTGACCATCGAGCTGTGGTACGTCCGCGCCGGGCAGCTCGTGCCGACCCGGCGCACCCGGCCGGCCACGGTCGCGACGTCCCGGCTGGCGCTGACCGAACTGGCCGCCGGGCCGAGCGCCGCCGAGGCCGCCACCGGAATGACCACCCTGCTTCCGGCCGGCGTCGAGGTCACCCGCATCGCCGACGGCGTGGCGACGCTGCGGGTGCCCTCCCTCGGCGACCCGGCCACCCGGCGGCTGCGCGAGGCGCAGGTGGTGTGGACGCTCACCCAGTTCCCCACCGTGCGTCAGGTCCGCCTCGACGAAACGGACCCGGTCGACCGGGCGGACTACGCGGACCTGCTGCCACCGATCGTGGTGACCGGCCCGATCCCCGGCGAACGGGTCTCCGCCCCGCTCGTCGTCACCGGCACCGCCACCGTGTTCGAGGCCACGGTGAGCGTCCGGGTGCTGGACGCCGCCGGCCGGGAGGTGGCCACCGGTTTCGGCACCGCCAGTTGCGGCAGCGGATGCCGGGGTGGCTACCGGGTGGTGGTCGGCTGGCGCACGGTCCGCGAACAGAAGGGCACGGTCGAGGTGTACGAGGTGTCCGCCGACACCGGCGCGCGGATCAACACGATGGCCGTGCCGGTGGTCCTCACCCCCGGCGGCTGACCACCCGTTCACCCGGCGGACTCCCGCTGGAAACGCAATCGTTTCGTCGCCTGGGTGCGAGGCAACTCACGAAAGCCTGCACGATCAGCCAATCGCGAACTAGGGTCAGTACGACATCGTTTCACGGGGGGTCGGGATGCTGGGTGGTCAGCAGGTGGGCGCGGGTGCCGGGGTACCGGCAGCCCGGGGTCCGCGCTGCACCGACAGCCACCTGTTCACCATCGTCATCGACACCCTGCGCGAGGTCGGCTTCGACCGGATGACCATCGACGCCATCGCCGCCCGCGCCCACGTCAGCAAGGCCACCATCTACCGGCGCTGGGACGGCAAGGCCGAGTTGGTCGTCGCCGCCCTGCGCGACCGCCAGGTGGGTGTGCACAACCCGCCCGACACGGGTTCCCTGCGCGGAGACCTCATCGAGTTGCTGCGGGCCACGGCCGCGATCTGCACGGCCGACTGCGACCTGATGCAGGCGTTGACCTTCGCCATGCGGACCAATCCCGAGCTGGAACGCCTGGTACGTCACCAGGT
Source organism: Micromonospora sp. NPDC007208 (assembly GCF_042869175.1). NCBI lineage: Bacteria > Bacillati > Actinomycetota > Actinomycetes > Micromonosporales > Micromonosporaceae > Micromonospora > Micromonospora sp. NPDC007208. The sequence goes on from NZ_JBIAFG010000004.1 coordinate 456,760, forward strand.
GCTGCCGGCCGGGCGGGTGGCCAGCACCGCCATCCTGGTCCGGGCCGCCGCCCGCGGGGAGATCCCCCCGGACGCCGGCGAACGGGAGTTGTTCCACGACCTCGCGCCCGCGCTCACCATGTCCCGCGTCGTCGCGCACGGCCTACCCGCCGATGACGCGTTCCTCACCCAGGTCGTCGACGAGGTGCTGATCCCGGTGCTCCGCTACCAGCACGACCGCCCGTCCCAGGCCTGACCCACCGATATTCGCACCACGGAAGGCTTCACCATGCCCGGAACCACCTCGACAGCGCCCGGCGCACCCGGCGCCGGGACGTCGACAGGAGCGCCGCACCCGCGGCGCTGGATCGCGCTGGCGGTCATCGCGGTCTCACAGCTGATGGTCGTCCTGGACGCCACCATCGTGAACATCGCGCTGCCGCAGGCCCAGGCCGACCTGGGGATCACCGACGCGAACCGGCAGTGGGTGATCACCGCGTACACGCTGGCCTTCGGTGGTCTGCTGCTGCTCGGCGGCCGGATCGCCGACTACTGGGGTCGCAAGCGCACGTTCATCGTCGGCATGACCGGTTTCGCGCTCGCCTCCGCCCTCGGCGGTCTGGCCACCACCGGTGAGATGCTCTTCGCCGCCCGCGCGTTGCAGGGCGCCTTCGGCGCGCTGCTCGCCCCGGCCGCGCTGGCCCTGCTCACCGTTCTCTTCACCGAGGCCACCGAGCGGGCCAAGGCCTTCGCGGTGTACGGCGCGATCGCCGGCGGTGGGTCGGCCGTCGGCCTGCTGCTCGGCGGGGTGCTCACCGAGTACGCCGACTGGCGCTGGTGCCTGCTGGTCAACATCCCGGTCGCCGCCATCGCCATCGCGTTCGCGCTTCCGCTGGTTCCGGAGAGCCGGGCGCACGGCAACACCCGCTACGACGTACCCGGCGCGATCGTGGTCACCGCCGGCCTGGTCTCCCTGGTCTACGGCTTCACCAAGGCCGCCGAGGACGGCTGGGACGCCACCGCGACGCTCGGTTTCATCGCCGCGGGCCTGGTGCTGCTCGCCGCCTTCGTGGTGATCGAACTGCGCTCCAGCCACCCGCTGCTGCCGCTGCGGATCATCCTGGACCGCAACCGGGGTGGGGCGTTCCTCACCTCGACGCTGATCGGCGCCGGCCTGTTCGGGGCGTTCCTCTTCCTGACCTTCTACTTCCAGGTGGTGCTGCAGTACAAGCCCCTCGAAGCCGGTCTCGCGTCCCTGCCGGTCACCGCCGGTGTGCTGATCGCCGCGGGTGGCGCCAGCCAGCTGATGCCCCGGTTGGGTGCCAAGCCGCTGATGGTGGCCGGTGCGGCGCTCGCCGCCCTGGGCATGCTGGTGCTGACCCAGATCGACGTGGACACCCCGTTCCTCACCCACCTGCTGCCCGCGCAGGTCATCCTGGGCCTGGGGCTGGGCTTCACCTTCGTCCCGCTGTCCAGCCTCGCCCTGGTCGGGGTGCCGGAGCACGACGCCGGCGCGGCCAGCGCGACGCTCAACGCCACCCAGCAGATCGGTGGCTCGCTCGGCACCGCGCTGCTGAACACCTTCTACACCAGCGCCGTCGCCGCCTTCCTGGTCGGTCGGGCACCGAACCCGGTCACCCAGGTCGAGGCGCTGGTGCACGGCTACCGGGTGGCCTTCGCCTGGGGCGCCGCGCTGATCGTGCTCGCCGGACTGGCCACCCTGGTCCTGGTGAAGGTCCGCAAGGAGGACATCCCGACCGGCAACACCGTGCACATGGGCTGAGCCGACCGACGTGGCCGCCGGCCGGAGCGCCCCACCCTGGGGTTTGCCCGGCCGGCGGCCACGTCCGGTAACGTCCCGACCATCGTCGAAAATCCGTTTGAGGAGACCCATGTCGACCCCTGCTGACCAGATCATCACAGCTCTGCGCGCGGGCCACGAGGAGCTCGCCGCGCTCGTACGGGACCTCAAGGAAGACGACCTGCTTCGGCCGTCGGGGGCCAGCGAGTGGCAGGTCTCCCAGGTGCTGAGCCACCTGGGTAGCGGCGCCGAGATCAACCTGGCGACGCTGGACGCCGCCCGCACCGGAGCGCCTGGCCCGGACGGGGACTTCAACCGCGGCGTCTGGGCGCGCTGGGACGCGATGCCCCCGGCCGAGCACGCCGCCGGGTTCCTCGCCGCCAACGAGCGGCTGGTCGAGGCGTACGAGGCGCTGGACGCCGAGACCCGGGCCTCGATGCGGATCGACCTCGGCTTCCTGCCGGAGCCGGTCGACGTGGCCACCGCGGCCCGGTTCCGGCTCAGCGAGTTCGCCCTGCACCAGTGGGACACCGAGGTGGCGTTCAACCCGTTCGCGGCGGTGACGCCGGGGGCGGTGGCGCTGCTTCTCGACCAGATCGGCGGCATGCTGGCCTGGACCAGCCGACCGCAGGAGCTGGCCGGGCGGGAGGCCACCCTGCTGGTCCGGCTGCACGCGCCCGAGCGGACGTTCGGGCTGCGGCTGGGCGAGAAGGTCGAGGTCGTCGACGCGCCGGAGCGTCCCGACGGGGAGCTGGTGGCCCCGGCCGAGGCGTGGCTGCGGCTGGCGACCGGACGCCTGGGCGCCCAGCACACCCCCGACGGGGTGCAGGTGACCGGCCCGGTGACCCTCGACGACCTGCGCCGGGTCTTCGTCGGCTTCTGATCCCTCCCTCCGGGCCCCGTTCAGCCCTTGGCGGCGGCAGTGCCGTCGCTCGCGGCTGAGCGGGCCCGGTGGGCGGCGACGTTGGTGCGGTTGCCGCAGTAGCCGTAGGAGTGCCAGCGCCGGCTGCGATTGCGCGTGGTGTCGTAGAACGCGGCGCGACAGACCTCGTTGGCACACAACCGCAAGCGCGACCAGTTGCCCTCGGCGATGATCGTGGCGACGTGCTGGGTGATGCCGCCGACCACCGGATCACCGGTGACCTGCCGCAGTCGCACCTGACCTGGGCTGGCGAAGTCCTGTTGGAACGTGACGGACGAGGCACGCCCCGAGAAGGCCGCCCAGTTGCCCGCGCTGTCGGCCTGGTCGGACGAGCCCGCCACCGCCAGCAGGTCGGCACGCAGGGCGCGGACCAGATCGAGTCGCTGCGGCGTCGGCGCACCCTCCTGACCGAAGGGACGAAGCACCGCCTCGGCTGACGCCGGGGTGTCGAGCTTGTCCGGCCGGCCGGCGTACGCGCGCGAGTTGAGCAGGGCCACGACTGCCGCCGCCCGAGGCGGAACGACCCCTTCGTCGTCGGTACGTGCGGTGCTGGGTGCCATACCGCCAGCCTATCTCTAAGTGGTCAAGATCCCACGCCCCTTACATCCCCGGACGTCTACTGCTAGCTTCGTAAGCGTCAAAGGCGTTAAGCCAATTACGCCTGATCGACCCTCGCTAGGAGTTCGTCCCATGAGCCAGCTCATCCTCACCGGTGTCGGCGACTACGCCCAGAACGTCCGCCTGGAGCAGCAGCCGGACCTGACCGTCGGCCCCGACGACGTGCTCCTCCAGATGGAGGCGGCACCGATCAACCCGGTCGACGGCCTCTTCTCCAACGGCTGGTACGCGGTCCAGCCGCAACTCCCCAGCTTCATCGGTAGCGAAGGCGTAGGCCGGGTACGGGAAACCGGCACCGCCACCGACCCGGCCCTCGCCGGGCGGCGCGTGGTGATCCTGGGCAGCTACGAGCAGGGCGCATGGGCGGACCAGGTAGTCGTCCCCGCCCGCAACGTCGTCGCCGTCCCCGAGGGGATCGACGCCGCCCAACTGTCGATGCTCACCATCAACCCGATCACCGCCCACCTGATGCTCACCCGGTACGTGGACCTCAAGCCGGGAGACTGGATCGCCCAAACTCTCGGCAACTCGGCCGTGGCCCGGTCCGTGATCACCCTCGCCCGGATCGCCGGCATCCGGACGATCAGCGTCGTCCGCAGCGAGAAGGCCGCCGAGGAAGCTCGGGCCGCGGGCGGGGAGGTCGTCCTGGTCGACGGCGACGACCTCGCCGAGCGAACCGCCCAGGCACTGGCGGGCCAGCGGTTGCGCCTGGTGCTCGACGGCGCGGGCGGCAGCACCGCCGGGGCGCTCGCGACCGGGTTGGAGACCGGCGGCACCATCGTCAGCTACTCGTCGGCGACCGGCGAACCGCCCGCGATCCCCCTCGGCAACCTCGTCTACGGCGAGTTGAGCCTGCGCGGCCTGTGGGTGGTGAACTGGTTCCACACCGCACCCCGAGCGGAGATCGAGAAGGTGATCGGCGAACTCGTCGACCTCGTCGCGAGAGGTGAGCTGGTGGTGCCGGTCGACTCGACGTACCCGCTGCACCGCTATGCGGAGGCGTTCGCCCGCAACGCGTCGCCGGAGCGTACCGGCAAGGTGCTCTTCAGGTTCGACGCCGCCGCGTGAGACCGCAGGCCGGCCCGCGTTCTCACGCGGGCCGGCAGGTTCGCGGCGACCGGGTCAGCCCTTCACGCAGACCACCTGCTTGAGGTGCGCGACCACCTCGACCAGGTCCTCCTGCTGGGCCATCACCTCGGTGATGTCCTTGTACGCGCCGGGGATCTCGTCGACCACCCCGGCGTCCTTGCGGCACTCCACCCCGGCGGTCTGCGCGGCCAGGTCCTCCGTGCTGAACGTCCGCTTGGCCTGCGCCCGGGACATCCGACGCCCCGCCCCGTGCGACGCCGAGCAGTACGCGTCCGGGTTTCCCCGCCCCCGCACGATGTACGACCCGGTGCCCATCGACCCGGGGATGATGCCCAGGTCACCCCGGCCGGCCCGGATGGCGCCCTTGCGGGTCACCAGCACCTCCACCCCGTCGTAGCTCTCCTCGGAGACGTAGTTGTGGTGGCAGCTGATGGGCTCGTCGTAGCCGACCTGCGGGAAGTGCTCACGCACCACGCCGCAGAGCAGGGCCAGCATGACCGCCCGGTTGCGCCGCGCGTACTCCTGCGCCCACCACAGGTCCCGCCGGTACGCGTCCATCTCCGGCGTCCCGGCGAGGAACACGGCCAGGTCCCGGTCCGGAAGGTCGGCGTTGTGCGGCAGCCCTCGGGCCACCCCGATGTGCCGCTCGGCCAGCTCCTTGCCGATGTTGCGGGACCCGGAGTGCAGCATCAGCCAGACCCGCCCCTCGTCGGCGCCGCCCTGCTCCAGGCAGACCTCGATGAAGTGGTTGCCCCCGCCGAGGGTGCCGATCTGCCGCTGCGCCCGCGTCTCCAGCTGTGCCACCCGCCGGTCCAGGCCGGCGAACCGGCCCCAGAAGTCGTCCCAGCCGGCCTGCTCCAGACCCCGGATCCGACGGGTGTCGACCGAGTCCTTGCGCTGGGCGAAACCGACCGGGATGGTGGCCTCGATCGCCGAGCGCAGCCCGGCCAGGTCGTCCGGCAGGTCGGCGGCGGTCAGCGAGGTACGCACCGCCGACATCCCGCAGCCGATGTCGACGCCGACCGCGGCCGGCGAGACGGCCTGCTTCATCGCGATCACCGAGCCGACCGTGGCGCCCTTGCCGAAGTGCACGTCGGGCATGACGGCGACACCCTGCACCCAGGGCAGCGCGCCGATGTTGCGCAGCTGCTTGGCCGCCTGCGGCTCGATGGCGTACGGGTCGGTCCAGACCCGGACCGGTGCCCGGGTACCGGCGAGAGGGGTGAATCCCATTGTGGACTCCTTATGTCGTGCGTGACCGATAACGATCAGATTTGGTCGGCCAGCGGCGGTGCGCGGATACGAAAGGGCCGCCCGATCCCGGTGGGATGGGCGGCCGGCGGACGCGTCAGCGTCGGCGTCAGTCGCGCCACCCCGGCTCGTTGCGCCGCGATGGGCGGTAGCCACGGGTTTTGGCGGTGGTCTGCGAAGGGGTGCCGGCGGGGAGCAGGCACCAGCGGGCATCGGTGCGGACGCGACGCGACATGGCGTACTCCCTCCGGGGTTGATCGGTTGACGGTGCACCGACGAGAGTAGGAGCACCGCGGCGCGTCCGCAATGGATATCCCCGGTCGGGCCGCTCTCCCCCGGCCGTAGGGCAGACTCGCGACATGGTGGAGACCTCCGTGCGCCTGCTGCGGCTGCTGACTCTCCTACAGGTGCGCCGGGAGTGGTCCGGCGCCGAACTGGCCGAACGGCTCGCCGTCACCACCCGCACGGTACGCACGGATGTGGAGCGGCTGCGGGTGCTGGGCTACCAGATCGAGTCACACCCGGGGGTCGCCGGTGGTTACCGGCTCGGTGCCGGGTCGGCGCTGCCACCGCTGCTGCTCGACGACGACGAGGCCGTGGCGGTGGCCGTCGGGCTGCGGGCAGCGGCGGGCGGGTCGGTGACCGGCATCGAGGAGACCTCGCAGCGGGCGCTGGCCAAGCTGGAGCAGTCGTTGCCGTCCCGGCTGCGACACCGGGTGGACGCCCTGCGCTCGGCGACGGTCTCCGCCGCCGGCGGTGGCCCGACAGTGGACCCCGACACGCTCACCGCCGTCTCCACGGCCGTGCACCGCCGGGAGCGGCTGCGGTTCGACTACGCCGGGCACGACGGCACGGTCAGCGTGCGCGACGTCGAGCCGTACCGGCTCGTCTACACCGGGCGGCGGTGGTACCTGCTGGGGTGGGACACCGACCGGGGCGACTGGCGGACCTTCCGCGCCGACCGGCTCCGGCCCCGGGTGCCCGCCGGCCCGCGCTTCGCCCCCCGGGAGCCGCCCGGTGGCGACGCGGTCGCGCACGTGCTGCGCGGCGTCGGTTCCACGGCCTGGCCACACCCCGCCCGGGTACGCCTGCACGCGTCGGCCGAGACGATGGCGCAGCGGATCCCCACCACGGCGGGCCTGCTGGAGGCGATCGACGAGCGGTCCTGTCTGCTGCACACCGGTGGGGAGTCGCTGGGCAATCTGGCCGCGTTCCTCGGCACCCTGGCTGTCGACTTCGACGTGCTCGACCCGCCAGAGCTGCGCGCCGTCATCCGGGACGTCGCCGTCCGGTTCGCCCGCGCCGCCGGCCCCGCGCCGGGGCGGGTCACGGTGCACCCCGGCGCGGACGTGCCGGTGGAGCTATGACTGCGGCACCAGCCGGAAGGACTGCGCCGCGGTGCCGTTGCAGGTGTACTGGACGAGCTGGACGCTGTCCGCGGTGGATGCTCCCGGCACGTCGAGACACTTGCCACTGTTGCGGTTGACCAGGCGGTAGTAGCCGCCACCCTCGGGCTCGGCCCGCCACTGCTGGTTGTTGCCGCCGCTGTAGGACCAGAGCTGGATGCGTGCCGAGTCGGCTGTCGACCGGTCAGTCACGTCGATCACCTGGGCGCTGTTGTTGCGGTTGTTGACCCGCAGGTACCCGCCGCTGGTCGGCACGAACTGGTACTGCTGGGCGGTGCTGCTGTTGCACGCGTACTGCTGGATGGCAGTGCCGTTCGCGCTGGCCGCGGCCCGGGCGTCCACGCACTTGCCGTTGCCCCGGTTGACCACCGTGTGCCAGGCGGTCGGCGAGATCGTGCCGTCGGACGGCGGGGGCGTGGTCGGCGGGACGGTGCCGACGCCGGCCAGCCAGTGCAGCCCGTCGATCAGCAGCTGGTTCTGTTGCGCGCTGTCGAAGGTGGAGGACAGCCCGGTGTTGGTGCTGTAGTTCATCGCGTTGTGGCCGAAGTTGGCGTAGAGCATCTTGTACTGCCGGTTGCTCCAGACCAGCGGGTAGTAGCCCCCGTACCAGGACTGGTTGGGGTCGGTGCCGACGGGGAAGCTGGACGGGTCGACCGAGGCCAGGATGTCGATGTTGGGGTTCTGCCGCAGGTCGTTGCTCCAGGAGTACCACTCGCTGATCGACGACGGGAACGTCGCCGGGAGGTTGCGGGTGGCGGCGTGGGTGCGGTTGTCGGCGCGCATCGTGACCCGGGTGGGTCCCCAGGTGTTCGTCTGGAACGAGCCGGTGCCGAGGAAGGTGTTGTAGTACCAGCTCCAGCTCGACGGGTTGTCGGTCCACGCGCTGACGTGGAAGCCCAGCCACGCGCCGCCGTTTCGCATGTACTGCTCGAACGCGGGGCGCTGCGCGGCGGGCGGCGCGTCGTCCAGGAACATGATGACCTTGTACTGGGCCAGGTTGGCGGTGTTCAGCAGCCCCCAGTTGGTGGTCGACTCCCAGGAGAAGCCGTACTGGGCAGCGGCCTGCGGGAACCAGGCCCGGGCGTCCCGGTCGAAGTCGATGTGCGCGGCGTCCCACGTGCCGTTGTAGAAGGCCAGGACCTTGAACGTCGGCGCGGCCTGCGCGCTGCGCGAGGCGTTGACCGCGAGACCGGCGGTCAACGCGACGACCAGGGCGACGAACAACGACAGGATCCGTCTGGTACGGGAGGAGAGTTCTGCGATCACCTGATCGTCCCTTCGGTCGGGACGCGCGCCGCCGCGTCGATGTGCATCTGTTCACAAGGTTTACAGATAGATGAAAGGTTATGCGCTCCGGTTGGGCGGCGTCAATCGCGGCGCGACCGATCGGGTGGGATTCCTGCGGCAACGGGTACCCCGGCCGGATGACCAGCCCGGACGCCGTCGACGTCGACCAGCCGCTCGCCGCGGACGTACCCGCCGCGCCGCACGACGCCAGCGGCGAGCGGGTGCCGACCCGCGACCTGGCCGACCTCGCGCCGCCGGCCCGGTCGGCGCGGCGCTGGACCCCGAGCCGGGTGGTGGCCACCCCCGCCGCGCTCGACCACCCGCACGGCCAACGGATCGTCGAACGGGTGCGGGCACTGGGCATCGAGGTGGAACACCTGCGCGCCAACCGACTCACCGGGGTACGCGGGCAGACCGACCGGGAGACGTACGCCCGGGCCAAGTCGACCATGGCGATCGTGGTGAGCCCGCCCTCGCGGCGCGTCCTGCAACCCATCGCGCCAAGCGCCGACTGGCGGGTCGACCTGGCCGAGGGCTGCCCGGCGCACTGCCAGTACTGCTACCTCGCCGGATCCCTGTCCGGCCCACCGGTGACCCGGGTGTACGCGGACCTCGACGACATCCTCGCCGGGCTGGCCGCGTACGCCGGGCGAGGGACGGTGACCAGCCGCAACGCGCGGCGCGCCGACGAGGGCACCACGTTCGAGGCGTCCTGCTACACCGACCCGCTCGCCCTGGAACACCTGACCGGCAGTTGGCGCCGCGCGGTGCAACACTTCGCCGACTGGGGCGCCCCCGTGCAGTTGCGCTGGACCACCAAGTACGCCGATGTGGACACCTTCGTCGGGCTGCCGCACGCCGGCCGGACCCGGGTCCGCTTCAGCGTCAACTGCGCCCCGGTGAGCGAACGGTTCGAGGGCGGCACCGCCCGGGTGCCGGACCGGCTGGCCGCGCTGCGCCGGCTCGCCCTCGACGGCTACCCGGTCGGGCTGACCATCGCGCCGATCATCGCGCTGCCGGACTGGCGGGACCGCTACGGCGAACTGCTCGACCAGGTCCGCGCGGCGGTCGACGGGGTGCCGGACCTGGACCTGACCGCCGAGCTGATCACCCACCGGTTCACGCCGGGCAGCAAGGAGGTGCTGCTCGGCTGGTACCCGCGTACCCGGCTGGAGATGGACGAGGAGTCCCGCACCCGCAAGCACGGCAAGTTCGGCGCGGTGAAGTACGTCTACCCGCGTGAGCAGATGGCCGAGCTGCGCGACTGGTTCACCACCGAGCTGACCGCTCGCGTGCCAGCCTGCCGGATCCTCTACTGGACCTGACGGTCAGCCGACCGAGGAGCGGGCGACCGGGGCGGCGAAGAACGTGTCCGGGTACGGCTCGTCGCGCAGGCTGTAGTGCCACCACTCCCGGTCGTAGTTGACGAACCCGGCCTCGACCATCAGCCGCTGCAACAACCGACGGTTGTCCCGCGCCGTCCCGGTGACGCGGGGGTCGGCGGTGTGCGCCCGCGGGTCGAAACAGTCGAAGCCCGTACCCATGTCGATGCTGTTGTCGGGGAACCGTTGCTGGCGCGGCGCGGTGCAGGCGACCAACGGTTGCCCGACCCGGTACGGAGGTTGGCTGGCGGCGGGCTCGTCGACGAGTGTCAGGTCCAGGGTGCTGCCGCGGCTGTGCGCGGTGGGCGCGCCGATGTAACCGTCGGCGAAGAGCCGGCTCTTGGCCAGGTCCGGGTAGAACTCGGCCTTGGTCTGCTGCTCACCGGGGCGCTTCGACCAGGCGACGAAGTCGTCCACCGCCGGTCGCGGGCGGTAGCAGTCGTACACCTTGAGGCTGTGCCCACCGGCCAGCGCGGCGTCCTGTACCCGGCGCAACGCCTCGGCCGCCTTGTGGGTGAGCAGGCACAGCGGCTCGCGGTAGCCGGTGATCGGCCGGCCGACGAAGTTGTGCGGCGTGGCGTAGCGGATGTCGGCGTGGATGCGCGGGTCGAGGTCGGTCAGCACCACGAACCCCGGCAGCGGCGCCGCGACGGAGGTGGACGGGGTCGGCGCGGGTGTGGGGCTCGCCGACGTCGGCGGCGACGTGGTGGGAGCGGGCCGGGGCTGCGGCCGCGAGCAGCCGCCGAGCAGCCCGGCGAGCGCGAGCACGACGGCCAGGCGGTAGCGCACGAGTCCTGTCTATCAGCCCAGCCGGGGCCGCCATCCCAGGATCCGAGTGGCGCACCGACCGAAAGTGACCGAAAAAGCACCGGAACTTTTCCGCAAACGCGGCGAAGCTTCGGTCAGCCTGGCATGTCGTCAACCCCCGTCGGTGAGGCAAGATGACGCGTGGAACGGGCACGCCGTTTCGGGACACACGGTGGGCGGCCGACTTGTGGTCGTTCCTCCGGCTCGGTGAAGGAGACGCGTGTGGGCGCGGACGACGGACGCAGGGTGACCATCACCGCGATCGCACGGGAGGCCGGGGTGTCGGTGCCGACCGTGTCACGGGTGCTCAACGGTCGCTCCGATGTGGCCCCGGACACCCGGGAGCGGGTAGAGGAGTTGTTGCGCCACCACGGCTACCGGCGTCGTACCAGCCGCAGCGTTCGCCGTGCCGGTCTCGTCGACCTGGTCTTCAACGACCTGGACAGCCCCTGGGCCGTGGAGATCATCCGGGGCGTGGAGGATGTCGGGCATGGCGCGGGCGTCGGCACGGTGGTCTCCGCGATCCACCGGCAGCCCACCGCGGCCCGGCAGTGGTTGCAGAACCTCCGCACCCGGGCCACCGACGGCGTCATCTTCGTGACCTCGCACCTGAGCCCGCCGCTGCACGCGCAACTGCGTCGCCTCAACGTGCCGGTGGTGGTCGTCGACCCGGCCGGGGTCCCGGCCATGGACGTGCCGACGATCGGCGCCACCAACTGGGCCGGCGGGCTCGCCGCGACCGAACACCTGCTCGCGATCGGGCACCGGCGCATCGGTTTCGTGGCCGGGCCGACGCACCTGCTGTGCAGCCGTGCGCGGCTCGACGGTTACCGGGCCGGGCTGGAGGCCGCCGGGGTGCCGGTGGACGACAAGCTGGTCTACCCGGGCGACTTCTACCACGCCTCCGGGTTCGCCGGGGGAACCGCGCTGCTCGACCTCGCCGACCCGCCGACCGGCATCTTCGCCGCCAGCGACCAGATGGCCTTCGGTGTCTACGAGGCCATCCGGCGCCGAGGGCTGCGCGTCCCGGACGACGTGAGCGTGGTGGGTTTCGACGACCTGCCGGAAGCCCGCTGGGCCTCACCGCCGCTGACCACCGTGCGCCAACCGTTGGTCGAGATGGGACGGTTGGCGGCCCGGACGGTGCTGCGCCTGGCCCAGGGCGAGGGCATCGACTCACCCCGGGTGGAACTCGCCACCGAGTTGGTCGTTCGGGACAGCACCGCCGCCCCGCCGACCGGGTCGCCCGCCTCGGCGTGACGGCCGGTACCGCGCCGGAAACCGGTTGGACCGGTTCCGGTCCGTTCCGGAAAGTTCCGACCGGGCCGACCGGGGGTCGCCCACGGCGGGCGCGGTGAGCGACCGACTGTCACCCACCGCGCCGCACGGTCAGTGGTGGTGGTGCCAGCGGACGGCCTTGCGGATGGTCACCGGCAGTGCGGGCGCACCGTCGACCGGTGCCGGGTCCTCGGCGGTCGGCGCCACTCCCCCGGCGGCGATCCGGTCCAGGGTCGCCAGGCCGGCCCCGTCGACCTCGCCGAAGATCGTGTAGTTGGGGCGCAGCGCGGAGTTGGCGTAGACCAGGAAGAACTGGCTGCCATTGGTGTCCGGCCCGGCGTTGGCCATGGCCAGCACGCCCCGGGCGTACACCCGGCGCTCCCCGGTCGGGTCGGTGGGCGCGGGCGGCAGGTCGGTCGGCAGCTCGTCGCGGTACCGGTAGCCCGGGCCGCCCTCACCGGTGCCGGACGGGTCACCGCACTGCAGCACGCTCAGCGTCGGGTACGCGGTGAGCCGGTGGCACGGGGTGCGGTCGTAGAACCGCTTGCTCACCAGGTGCAGGAAGCTCTGCACCGTGCACGGCGCGGCGGCCCGGTCCAGGGTCAACCCGATCGGCCCGTGGTTGGTCGCCAGGGTCACCCGGACGCTGCCCCGGGCCGGGGTGCGTCGGGGGTCGGGCGGCAGCGGCACCGGCCGGGCCGCCGGTTCGTCCGGGGTCTCGGTGTACGCGCACGGGCCGTGGGTGGTGCGCGGCGGTCGGGTGGCGGTGTCGACAACGGTGGACGACGCGGCGGAGACGCGCTCCGCGTCGGCCGACGGGCCCGGGGCGGCGAGCGCGGTGGCGGACGCGCCGACGACCAGCGCCCCGGCGAGCACGGTCACCCCCGCGAGGCGGGTCAGGGCGCGCGCCGGCCGGCGGGGTGCCGCCACTGCGGGGCGCGGTTCGAGTTCACTCGACACAGGGATCCTCCTGGACTGGTGGTGCCAGAAAGACCGGAGTCTATGGAGGGCAGCGCCCGATGTCGATCCGTCAGGGCATCCGGCGACGCCGCCGCCACAGCAGGCCGCCCAGCAACGCCACCACCGTCGCGCCGCTCACCGCGGTCACCGACCAGAGCCACTCCGAGCCGGTACGCGTGGGTCCGCTGGCCGCCGCCGGTCGGGGCACGCCGGGTGCCGCCAGCGCGGACGGCGCCGCCGACGGGGTGGCGGTCAGCTCGCCGGGCTCGACCAGCCGGCCCACGGCGGCGTCCCGGGGCAGCGTGAAACCCCAGTCCAGGAGGGCCGCACCCTGCTCCCAGCCGCGTACCGGTGCCGATTCGGCGCCCAGCAGGGTCACCACCAGCCGCCGACCGCCGCGTTCCGCCGCCCCCACGTAGGTGTGCCGGGCCAGGTCGGTGAAGCCGGTCTTGCCGCCGAGCGCCCCCGGGTACCGGTAGATGAGCTGGTTCTCGTTCTGGATCTCGAAGCCCTTGGTGCGTTGCGCCGGCTGGGCCGGAATCGACGTCTGCTCGGTCAGCGCGTACCGCCGGAAGGTGGGATCGGCGAAGCAGGCCCGGGCGATCAGCGCCAGGTCGTACGCGCTGGTGAACTGCCCCCTGCCGTCCAGCCCGGACGGGGTTACCGCGTGCGTCTGGAGCGCGCCGAGCTGGTGCGCGCGCTCATTCATGGCGCGTACGCCGGCGGCGCTGTCCGTCCCACTGCCGAGCCGGGCCAGCGCGTTGGCGGCCTCGTTGCCGGAGTTGAGCAGCAACCCGAGCCAGATGGTCTCGATGGTGTACCGGCCGCCCGCGACCAGGCCCACGGCCGAGGAGCCGGGCTCGATGTTCATGTCCGCCTCGGTGACGGTGACCATCTGCTTCGGGTCGAGCCTGGGCAGCATCGTGGCCGCCAGCAGCAGCTTCTGCACGCTCGCCGGTGTGCCGTACTCGTGCGGGCCGCAGCCGCCGAGCACCTGGCCGCTGTCCAGGTCGGCGACCAGCCACGACGTGGCGGTGACCCTCGGTGGCGCGGCGACACCGGCCGGCACGACCAGGCCGGCCGTGTCGAGCCCTGCCCCGCCGACCATCCGTTGCTCGGGGACGGCGGGCGGGGGCGACGGCCGGGGTGGGCGGGACGCCGCCGGCGCCGGGACCCGGGGGCAGCGCACCGTCGGTGCGGCGGACGCTCCCGTCGCGCCGACCGGCACGGGAGCGAGCAGGACGGCGGACGTCGTGGCCGCCAGCAGCGCAGCTCTCATGTGCCCGACCCTAGTCACGACGATCGCCCGGCGGGACGGGATGCCGGTCAACTCGCGTCGCCGCGACCGAGCAGGTAGTCGTGCAGGGCGGCACTCCCCCGCAGCCGACGCAGGCTGCGAGTGTGCAGCTCCTGCTCGCGGCGGGCAAGCTCGGCGCGGACCCGCTGAGCGCTGCCGGTGGTCCGCAGTTCGCCCAGCACCGCGGCGATGATCTCGAAGGGGTACGCGCCCCGGCGTAGCAGGGCGATCACCTGCGCCGCGCGGAGCTCCGCCTCGTCGTACACCCGGTAGTTGGTGCCCGGGGTGCGGCCCGGCCGCAGCAGCTCGCGCCCCTCCCACAGCCGCAGCTGCGAGGTCCGGACCCCGACCAGGGCGGCGACCTCGCCGATGCGGAGGCCGCGGCGTGGCGCGGGCCGGGCCGCCGGTGGGCTGGCCAGCACCGTCTCGAACGCGCCGAGCACCCGGCGGATCTCGGCGCGTTCCCGGTCCAGCTCGGCATGGCCGCCGTCGAGCGCCGCCAGGGCCGCCGGCAGGTCACCCCGGTGCACCGCCGCCATGATCTCCCGGGTACGGCTCCAGCCGTGCCCCTCGGCCAACCGCCGCGCCACGCCCAGCGCCCGGGCGTGCTCGGCGGTGAAGATCCGGTAGCCGCTCTCGGTGCGGCGCACCGGCGGCAGCACCCCCAACTCGACGTAGTTGCGCACCTGCTGCACCGAGATCCCGACGGTGGCCGCCAGGTCCACGGCCCGTAGTCGATCCTTCGAGGCGACGTTCACGCGAGCCACCGTACCGCTTACCGCGTGATTTGAGACTTTCCTGGACGTGCTGGTGGGACCAGCGCTTGGAACTCGGCGAAAGCCTCTACGTGGGGATGAATGAGACAATGGAACCCGCCAGTGCTCGGCGGGGCAAAGTCCCGCCACGATTCCGTGAAGGGTTCGTATGTCGCAGCCAGCATGGTCCGCCGCCGACAGCCACGACATGATCCAGGTACGCGGGGCGCGGGAGAACAATCTCGCCAGCGTCTCGGTCGACATCCCCAAGCGCCGGTTGACCGTCTTCACAGGTGTCTCCGGGTCGGGCAAGTCGTCGCTGGTCTTCGGCACCATCGCCGCCGAGTCCCAGCGCATGATCAACGAGACCTACAGCACGTTCCTCCAGTCGTTCATGCCGAACCTCAACCGGCCGGACGTCGACTCGCTGCGCAACCTCAGCGCGGCCATCGTCGTCGACCAGGAACGGATGGGGGTCAACTCCCGTTCCACCGTCGGCACCGCCACCGACGCGTACGCCATGCTGCGGATCCTCTTCAGCCGGCTCGGTCAGCCGTCCATCGGCGGGGCCGGGGCGTTCAGCTTCAACCTGCCCGAGGGCATGTGCCCCACCTGCGAAGGGCTGGGTCGGGTCTCCGACCTCGACATCAACGAGTTGGTGGACGTCGAGCGCTCCCTCAACGACGGCGCGATCACCGTGCCCAACTTCGCGGTCGGCTCCTGGTACTGGCAGACCATCGTCGGCTCCGGCCTGTTCGACCCGGACGTCAAACTCCAGGACTTCACCCCGCAACAGTGGGAGGACTTCCTGCACAAACCGCCCACGAAGATCAAGGTGGGCAGCAACAACTGGACGTACGAGGGTCTGGCGGTCAAGGTCAAGCGGCTCCTCCTGGCCAAGGACCGCGAGTCGATGCAACCGCACATCCGCGCCTTCGTCGACCGGGCGGTCACCTTCACCAGCTGCGGCGACTGCGGCGGCACCCGACTCAACGCGGCGGCCCTGTCCTCGCGGATCGCCGGACACACCATCGCCGACTGCTCGGCCATGCAGATCAGCGACCTGGCCGCGTTCGTCCGCACCGTCGACGACCCGGGGGCCGCGCCACTCGTCGCCAACCTCCGCGACCTGCTGGAGTCCCTCGTCGAAATCGGTCTGGGCTACCTCAGCCTGGACCGTGAGTCGGCGACCCTCTCCGGCGGCGAGGCGCAGCGGGTGAAGATGGTCCGGCACCTCGGCTCCAGCCTCTCCGACGTCACGTACGTCTTCGACGAACCCACCGTCGGCCTGCACCCGCACGACATCGCCCGGATGAACGACCTGCTGCTGCGGCTGCGCGACAAGGGCAACACCGTGCTGGTGGTGGAACACAAACCGGAGACCATCGCCATCGCCGACCACGTGGTCGACCTCGGGCCGGGCGCCGGCACCGACGGCGGCCGGATCTGCTTCACCGGCGACGTCCCCGGCCTGCGCCGCTCCGACACGCTCACCGGGCGACACCTGGACCACCGGGTGACCCTGCGCGAGGCGGTACGCCAGCCCACCGGGCACCTCACCATCCGCCAGGCGGACCTGCACAACCTGCGCGACGTGGACGTGGACATCCCGCTCGGGGTCCTCACCGTGGTCACCGGCGTGGCCGGCTCCGGCAAGAGCTCACTGATCCACGGGTCGCTGCGCGGCCGGTCCGGGGTCGTCATCGTCGACCAGTCCCCGATCCGTGGCTCACGACGCAGCAACCCGGCCACCTACAGCGGGCTGCTCGACCCGATCCGCACCGCCTTCGCCAAGGCCAACGGGGTCAAGGCCGCACTGTTCAGCGCCAACTCCGAGGGCGCCTGCCCAGCCTGCAAGGGGATCGGGCTCATCTACACCGACCTGGCGATGATGGCCGGCGTCGCGAGCGTCTGCGAACGCTGCGAGGGGCGACGCTTCACCGACGAGGTGCTCACGTACACGCTGCGCGGCAAGAACATTCACGAGGTGCTGACCATGTCCGTCACCGAGGCGTACGCGTTCTTCCCGCACCCCATCCTCGGTCGGCTGGCCGACGTCGGGCTGGGCTACCTCAGCCTCGGCCAGCCACTGACCACCCTGTCCGGCGGGGAGCGGCAACGACTCAAGCTCGCCATCCACCTGGCCGAGAAGACCACCACCTACGTCCTCGACGAGCCGACCACCGGCCTGCACCTGGCCGACGTGGACCAACTGCTGGCCCTGCTCGACCGCATGGTCGACGCCGGAAACACGGTGATCGTCATCGAGCACCACCAGGCGGTCATGGCACACGCCGACTGGCTCATCGACCTCGGCCCCGGCGCCGGCCACGACGGCGGCCGCATCGTCTTCACCGGCACACCGGCCGAACTGGTCGCCACCGGCGACACCCTCACCGCCAAGCACCTCCGCGAGTACGTCGGCGAGCCGGCGACGGTCAGGTGACGCGGCGCAGCCAGCGCCGCTGCCAGGGGGTCTCCACCGCCTTCGGGTGGTAGCCGGCGCGAACCCACGGCACCGCCCGCTCGACCGGCAGACCGTCGAGGATCGCCATCGCGGCCAGGGCCGTTCCGGTGCGACCCACCCCGCCCCGACAGGCCACCTCGACGCGTTCACCGTCGTGCGCGCGCCGCAGCGCCTCCCGCAGGGCGTCGAGGGCTTCGGCGCGGTCGAGCGGCACCCAGAAGTCGGGCCACCGGATCCGCCGATGCGCCCAGGTCGGCTCCGGACCAGGGGCCAGCAGCACGGCGAAGTCGGCGGGCGATGTCACGGCAGCGACGCGGCGCCCGCGCACCCTCGCCCCACTGGGGAGTACGAGTACGCCCGACTGCTCGGACCACGGCTGCGCGTCAGTCACCCGCACATTGTGCCGCTGTTTCGCCTACTGATGAGCACAGACAGCGCCGCCCCCGGCCGGTAGGCCGGGGGCGGCGCTGGTGTCGGTGTGCAGGTCGCCTCTCGGCGAGTGGCACGACGCGACTCCAGCCGAACGGTATTCCGCGAAGGCAATATTAGGTGAGGCCCGGGGACACTGAGTCACACCGACACTCTCCACAACCAGCCCGCCCCCCACGTTGTTCCCCGGCCCCGCCGGGCCGTTCCACCGCGGCCAGGGTCAGCCCGGCGCCCTGGAGCCGGGTCCCCTCGCTCGCTGCACGCCGGTCGCCTCCCGACCACGACACCCGCCATCGCGCCGCGCTTCGGCCACAACCCACGAGATCTTGGACAGTTTCCGTTCACACGGAACGGAAACTGTCCAAGATCTGCTGGCAGCCATCAACCGGACCGCGCCATCCGCTGCCGGCGACGCACCATCCGCTGCCGGCGACGCACCATCCGCTGCCGGCGACGCGCCATCCGCTTCCGGCGACGCGTCATACGGTTCCGGCTACGCGCCATCCGGTTCCGACGGACCCGCTGGCGTCGCGGTATCCACTTCCGGCGGGCGCCCGGGCGGCGCGGCATCCACTTTCGGCAAGCACCCGGCGTCGCGGCGTCCGCGACCAGCGGCCGTGTGCCTGCCGCACCGGAAACGGAAGTGCCGCTGGCCGGCACCCCGGGTTGCGGGTGCCGGCCAGCGGTCGGTGTCGTGCGGTGGTGCTGCGTACTGTGGTCTTGCCGTGCGGTGGTGCTGGCGTGCGCGTTCTGCGGTGGTGCGGGGTCAGCTGTTCCAGTGCTGGCCAACGAGGTCGGTGGCCTGCTGCTCCCACTGGGCGTAGGCGTCCGGGTAGGCCGACACCTGCACGGTCTGCGCGGCGTCGGTCAGCGGCATGTCCTGCCACCCGTCGACCTGCTTGAGACCCTTGAGGAACGCGGTGGTGGAGTACTCGGGGTCGGTGATCTGCTCCGGCGTGCCCCAACCCGAGCTCGGGCGCTGCTGGAACAGGCCCAGCGAGTCGTGGTCGTTCATGTCACCGAGGTGACCCAGGTTCTCCAGCTTCGACTCCTGCAGGCTCGTCGCGATCGAGATCACCGCGGCCCGCTCCGGGAGGCCGGCCTTCTTGGTGGCGGCGATGATCGCCTTGACGTTGGCGGTCTGCTCGTCGTTGAGGGTGATGTGGGACTGGTCGCCCTGCGGCTTCGGCGCGTTGGTCTGCACGGCAACGGCGACCGGCTTGGCATCGACCGGGTTGGCGTGAGCGGCGATCGGGCCGGCGAAGACACCACCGGCGAACGCGAGACCAGCAACAGACAGCATGCTCTTACGGAAGATCGTGTTCATGGGGGTAGCTCCTTCGGGGGTAGGACACCCCAACCGCCAAGGGGAACGGCGGTGGGGTGTGAGCACCTCGTCCGGCGCTGCAAAAAACAAGGGGAAAAGTCTGGGGGATGACGCCTCTCGGGCGTCGGGGTCGGCGACCTAGCGAGCGGGGGCTCGTGGCGCCGGGTCCATGTGTAACGACCGGGGGCCGGGGGTCATTCCGGGGTTGGCCCATCCGTCGGCACCCTCATCGTGGCGGTGCCCGTCGGTCGTTCGTCAGGACTGCAACGACCCGGGGGCCGGGGTCATTCCGGGTTGGCCCACCTGCCGGCACCCTCATCCGGGGCGGTGCCTGCGGTCGTTCGTGGGGACTGTAACGACCGGCGGCTGGCCGGCATTCCAACCTGCGCGACCAGCCCAAGGACCGGGCGGCGGGTCGGTGGTACTGCGATCGTCAGAGTATGTAACGACCCCGGCCCGGCCATGATTCCAGCCCACCGGTAGGCCCGGTCACCACCCACACCACCCCACCACCCGACAAATCGCCCACAACGCCGGGCCCATAACGCCGAATCCACCTCAGCCAGGCCTGATCCACTCGGGTTCACGGAAGTCGGGGCATCCCGGACTCCCGGACCACCCGACTTCCTGAAACCCGAGTCGATCATGCCGGCCCGGCCCGCCCGGCCCGCGCGCCCGGCCCGGCCCGCCCGGCCCGCCGCGCCCGGCCCGGCCCGCCGCGCCCGGCCTTTCGGCCCTGCATGTCGCCCCGCCCGCCGCGTGCCCGGCCTCCGATCCTGGGTGCCGGCCCGCCCCGCGCGTCCGGTCTCCCATCCTGCGTGCGTCAGGTGTCCAGGTAGCGCAGGATGGCGAGGATCCTGCGGCTGTAGCCGGTCGTGTGAGCGAGGTCGAGTTTGTCGAAGATGGCGTTGACGTGCTTCTCGACCGCGCTCTGCGACACGTGCAGCCGCTGGGCGATGGCGAGGTTGGTGTGCCCCTGGGCCATCTCGTGCAGTACGTCCCGTTCCCGGGGTGTGAGCCGACCGAGCGGGTCGGGCCGCTCCGAGCCGGCCACCACCTGACGGACCACCTCCGGGTCGAGGGCGGTGCCTCCGGCGCCGACCCGGTCGAGGGCGTCGAGGAAGTCGTCGACCTGGGCGACCCGGTCCTTGAGCAGGTAGCCGACCCCCTCGGGGCGGTCCGCGAGCAGCCGGCCGGCGTAACGCCGCTCCACGTACTGGGAGAGTACGAGGACGCCGGTTTCGGGCCAGCGACGACGGATCTCCAGGGCGGCCCGCAGCCCGTCGTCGGTGTGGGTGGGTGGCATCCGGACGTCGGTGACGACCACGTCGGGACGGGAGCGTTCGACCGCCTCGACAAGCTGGTCGGCGGTCCCGACCGCCGCGAGTACCTCGTGGTCCTCGTCGGCGAGCAGCCGCGTCAAGCCCTCCCGGAGCAGCGTCGAGTCTTCGGCGAGGACTAGTCGCACGGTAACTCCGCCAGCAGGGTCGTCGGACCGCCGGCCGGGCTGGTCACCCGCAGCCGGCCGTCCAGCGCGGCGACCCGCCGCGCCAGCCCGGACAACCCGCGCCCGGTCGGTTCCGCCCCGCCGACGCCGTCGTCGTGCACGCGCATCCGGATCCACCCATTCCGTACGCCGATATCGACCGTGACCAGGGTAGCGGCGGCGTGTTTCGCGGCGTTGGTGAGCGCCTCGCAGGCCACGAAGTACAGCACCGTCTCGAGCTGCCGTTCGGGGCGGGCCGGCAGCTCGCAGCGGATCCGCACCGGTACCTCGGAGCCGCGGGCGACGATGGCCAGGACCTCGCCCAGATCGCTGCTGTCCAGGGCCGATGGGTAAACCCGCCACGCCACCTCGCGCAACTCCTCGATGGCCCGCTGCACGTCCTCGTGTGCCTGGGCGAGCAGCGCGTGCGTGCGGTCGGCGTCGCGGGCGCGCCGGGCCCGGCCGAGCAGCATGCCGAGGGCGACCAGCCGTTGTTGGAGGCCGTCGTGCAGGTCGCGTTCGATGCGCTGCCGTTCGGCGTCCACGGCGGCGATGACTCCGGCCCGACTGGTGGTCAGCTCGTGGACCCGTCGCGTCAGCGCCGCCCGACTTCCCGGGCCGAGCAGTCGTCGAGCCAGCCGGATGTCAAGCGCGGCGATGCTCGCAACGGCCTGGACGTTGAGCAGTAGCAACACCGCCCCGACGGCGACCTGGGACAGGGCGTCGAGCAGGGTCAGCTCTCCGCGCACCGCCGCGCGCAGCACGATCCCGGCCAGCACCACGCCCACGCCCAACACGGCGTACGCCAGCAGGCCGAGCGTGCCGGGTAGCAGTCGGGCAGCGAGGTAGCCGACCTGCCGCCGGGTCGGCACAGCGTTCGGCGTGGGCACATCCTCGGCGGCGAGCAGCCCGGCGAGGCGGCGATGCTCCATCCGCACCAGCCACCCGCCGTACCTGCTGGTCAGACCGGCTACGCGACGGCCGGCCGCAGGCGCGAACGCGCACACGCCGTACGCGGCGGCCGCGACGGCGAGAAAGGCGAACTCAACGGCGGCCGTCGCGATTCCGACGGCGACGCCGAGCGGCAGCCGGAGCCGAAGCCACCACCTACCGGTTCGCCGCTCCCCCACCACCTCGCCCGCCTTCCGCACCGAGTCTTGGTTAGCGCTCGTCCGAGGCCCAGGTGCCGCTTCGGTAGAGGGTGCCGCGTCCGCCCGGGTCGGGCATCCCGTTCAGTTCGCTCTGCTCGGGTTCGGTCGGCTCGGGGTTCCGCGCCGCGCGGCGGGCCTTCAGCACACGGGACCCGACGAACCAGGCGGCCGCCGCCACGCAGACCACGATCACCACTTTCTGGAGCGTGCCGACGTAGCCCTCGACGAGGTGCCAGTTGTCGCCCAGCAGGTAGCCGGCGAGCACGAAGGTGGTGTTCCAGATCAGGCTGCCCAGCGTGGTGTAGAGCAGGAACGTGGTCACCGGCATCCGCTCCACGCCGGCCGGGATGGAGATCAGGCTCCGGAAGATCGGGATCATCCGGCCGAAGAAGACCGCCTTCACACCGTGCCGCAGGAACCAGGCCTCGGTCCGGTCCACGTCGCTGAGCTTGACCAGTGGGAGCCGGGACACGATGGCGCGCATCCGGTCGCGCCCCAGGGCCGCGCCGATCAGGTAGAGCGCGAGCGCGCCCAGCACCGAGCCCAGCGTGGTCCAGAAGATCGCACCGACCAGACTCATCCGTCCCTGCGCGGCGACGAACCCGGCCAGCGGCAGGATCACCTCGCTGGGGATCGGCGGGAAGAGGTTCTCCAACGCCACCGCCAGGCCGGCACCCGGCCCGCCGAGTCGTTCCACCAGGTCAGTGACGTAGCCGACAATCCCGTCCTGCGGTGGTTCCGCTGCGGCGGCGGGGGTTCCGGTGGCGAACACGGCGTGGGACGTTCGAATCATGCGCCCACGTTACGAAGTCATCCTGAGAGTCGACCATGAGGCTGACCGCCGGGCCGCGCGGGTCGACCACACCGGTGGGGGTGCGGAAAGCCGCACCCCACTGCGGCTCGCGGTGGTGCAGCCGCCGTGCGTACCCCTGGATGTCGCGGAGAACGCGCGGGCGCACGCCGCCGCGGTCCGCGCGGCGCGCGCCCGGGTGGTGGTCTTTCCGGAGCTGTCGCTGACCGGGTACGAGTTGGATGCGCCGGTCCTGTCGGTCGACGACCCGCGGTTGGCGCCGCTGGTCGAGGCGTGCGCCGAGACGAACGCGCTGGCCCTGGCCGGTGCGCCGATTGCGGGCGACCACATCGCGATGCTGGCGGTGACCGGCGGCGGTGCGCCGGTGGCGTACCGGAAGATGTGGCTGGGGGACGCGGAGGCCCGCCGCTTCCGGCCCGGCGACGCCCCGGTCGTGCTCGATGTGGACGGTTGGCGGGTGGGTTTGGCTGTCTGCAAGGACACCGGCGTGGCCGCGCACGCGGAGCGGACGGCCGCGCTCGGCATCGACGTGTACGCGGCGGGCGTCCTGGAGTCCGCCCGCGACGCCGCAGTGACGGACCAGCGCGCGTACCGGATCGCCACCACGCATCGGGTCTGGGTGGCGGTGGCGAGCTTCGCCGGGTCGACCGGCGGTGGCTACACCGAGGCGGCGGGACGATCGGGCGTCTGGACGCCGGACGGCGAGGTCTCAGCCCGCGCGGGCACCGAGCCGGGCGAGTCGGTAAGCGTCACCATCGGCTGACCGGGCGGTCGATGTCCGACCCATCCCCTAGCGTGGGGCAGTGTCATCGCCACGAGGAGGAGCGCATGGCCGAGGCCGCGACGACCGGCACGGTCCGCTCGGCGGACGGCACCACCATCGCCTACGAGCGCAGCGGCGCCGGTCCTGCGGTGATCCTGGTGGATGCGGCGGGCGGGTTCCGCGAGATGGGCCCGATGAGGTCGCTGGCGGCCCACCTGGCCGAGGAGTTCACCGTGCTGACCTATGACCGGCGGGGCCGGGGGCAGAGCTCCGACACGTCGCCGTACGCGCCACAGCGCGAGGTCGAGGATCTACGGGCCCTGATCGAGGACGTGTCCGGCGGTTCGGCAGCCCTCTACGGTTTCTCCTCCGGGGCGGTGCTGGCGCTGCTCGCCGCGACCGGCGGCCTGTCGGTCACCCGGCTGGCCCTGCTGGAGCCGCCGTTCGCGCAGGGCGAGCAGTCGACGGACGAACCGGGCCTGGCCGCGGACATCACCGAGTTGGTCGCCGCCGGCCGTCCGGGCGATGCGATGCTGCATTTCCAGCGCAGCATCGGCGTGCCCGCGGAGTTCGTCGACGGGATGCGCGAGGGGCCGGGCTGGCCGGCCATGGAGGCCTTGGCGCACACTCTGGTGTACGACCTCACCCTGCTCACGGCCCTACCTGCCGAGGCACTTACCGCACTCACGATCCCGACGTTGGTGCTCGAAAGCGCGCAGAGCGATGCACGGCTGCACGGCTGGGCACAGGAGGTGGCCGAAGCGCTGCCAGCTGGGCGACACCGGACGTTGCCCGGCGAGTGGCACGGTGTTTCGGTTGAAGTGCTGGCACCGGTGCTTGCCGACCACTTCTCCGGCCGCGCCGACTGACCGGTGGGAGATCGCCTGGGCGGGCACCGCCCGCTTCGACGAGCGCGGCGCTCTGCGCTCTCCTTCGGCGGCGAGTGCTGTTTGCGCGCCGACGACGACCTTGAAATGCTTCGGGAATGACCACCTTTCCGGGGACCTTCGCCGATGATGTCGTCGACCAGTCAGCCCAGGCGCAGTTCGAGGCGTTCATCGACGAGCACCGCAGGGCGCTCAACGGCTACCTGGACGGGCTGACCGAGGAGCAGGCACGTCGGTCGTTGGTGCCGTCCCGGACCACGCTGCTGGGTCTCGTGAAGCACGCCGCGTTCGTGGAGAAGGTCTGGTTCGACGAGGCCGTCACCTGTCGGTCCCGCTCGGAGATCGGCATCCCCGCGACGCCGGACGAGTCGTTCATCCTCGACGACGACGATACGATCGCCTCGATCCAGCGAGCACACCGCGAGGCGTGCGAGGCCTCCCGCCGCGCGACGGCGTCGCTGGGCCTGGACGACGTGCTGCGCGGCAACCGGCGCGGCCCGCTGCCGCTGCGCTGGGTGTACCTGCACGTGCTGCGCGAGCTGGCCCAGCACTGCGGGCACGCCGAGATCCTGCGGGAGCAGATCCTCGCGGCCGACTAGCACCGCCGACTGGTCGTGCTCGGCACGGCCCGGTTCACCCTCTGGCCCACCCGCCGGTGTCGGCGAAGCGACGCAGCGTCCAGCGGGCCGGCGGCCAACCGCCGGGGTCGTGGTCGCTGGTCCATTCGGTGATCGAGGCCGGGGGCACGTCCAGGTCGAACGCCCGGAAGACCGGCTGCGCGGCGAGCGCGTGGAACCCGCCCTCGACGGTCTCGCTGTGGCCGACCAGGATCACAGTGGAGCCCCGGTGCCGGTGGGCGATCTCCATGATCGCGCGGCTGACGCGGACCACCAGTTCGGCCCAGCTCTCGTTGCCCTCCTCGAACGGTCGGAACACGCCGCCACCCGGCACCGCGTGGTCGGTGCGGAAGAGGGCGGTCGGCAGGCCGTCGGCGTACGGGGGTGTGTGCCAGGTGCAGAGACCGCAGTCGGCCACGGGCCGGACGCCCAACGCCGCGCCGATCGGTTGCGCGGTCTCGACCGCCCTGCGCAGCACGGACGAGTAGACCGCCACCGTCCCGTCGGCGACGACCTCACCGGTGAGTCGGTTGGCCAGGTCGTGTGCCTGCTCGTGGCCGAGGGCGGTGAGGCCTCGACAGCCACGTGGCCCACCGACGATTCCTTCGAGCTGGTGGACCGACTCGCCGTGTCGCACGAAGATCAGACGTGTCCGCATCGGGACATCATGCCAGCGGCATCGACGGAGATATCAGTCGTCCGTACGGCCGGTGGAGAAGCTGTCGGCCTGGCTGAGCAGAGCGTCCAGTTTCGCGCCCGTCTGCGCTGGTAGGCGGCCCCGCCGCACCAGCTCGGCGATGTCGTCGCGCAGGTCGGCGACGCGCTTGGCGCGGTCCCTGCTGCGGCGGTCGAGATCGGCGAGGTCGTCCCGCAGGTCTTCGGCGGTCTTGCGTTCGATGTCACCGCGGGCGACCGCGCTGGCGAGGACGGCGGCGAACTCGCTGCTCACCTGCCGGAAGCTGACCGGTACCTGCTGCCCGACCGTCGGGGGCGTGGTGCTGGCGGCGGACGGTGGCGAGGACGGTGCGGCCGGCGTCGGCGAGTGCGTCGTGGGTGCGGGCGCCGGGGCGGCGGAGGTCGAGGGCGCATCGGCGATCTCGGCCGGGTCGGGTGTGCCCGGGTTGCCGAGCGGACCCTCCGCGAGCAGGGCGCCGACGCCGATCAGCACGGCGAGGACGGCCGCGGCGAGCACGGCGAGGGGCCGACGCGATCGACGTCGGGCCGGCGCGGCGGCAACCGGGACGGGGCGGGCCACCACCGACCGGTCGATCAGGGTGGGCGGGTGGGCGACCGGCCGGATGCGCAGCAGCTCGGTGGGCGGCTCGACCGGCTGACCGGCGCCGAAGCGGCGGGCCAGGTGCGCGGCGCTCGGTCGGTCGGCCGGGTTGGCGGCCAGGCAGGCGACGGTCAGCTCGGCGATGTCGGCGGGTAGCCCGGGCACCCGCAGCGGCGGCACCGGGGTGCCCCGCCGGTGCACCTCCAGCGCGTCCTCCCAGCTCTGCACGGGCAGTGGCGCCTGCCCGGTGAGGGTGCGGTACAGCAGCGCGCCGAGGGCGTACACGTCGCTCGCCGGGTCGGGCGGGCCGGCGGCCAGCCGTTCCGGGGCGAAGTAGGCGGGGGTGCCCATCAGCGGTTCGCCGGACTGGCTGTCGAGCCCACCGAGCGCGGCGATGCCGAAGTCGAGCACCTTGGCGCCGGTGTCGGTGAGCATGACGTTGCCCGGCTTGACGTCGCGGTGCACGACGCCGATGCGGTGCGCGGCGGCCAACGCGGCGGCGATCTGCCCGGCCACCCGGACCGCCTCCGGCCAGGGCAGCGGCCCGGTCCGCAGCCGGTCGGCCAGGTTGTGACCGTCGACGAGCTCCATCACCAGGTACGGGACCACGACGCCGTCGGCCAGGGTCGCCTCGGCGTAGTCGTACACCTGGGTCACGTGTGGGTGGGTCAGCCGGGCGGCCGCGCGGGCCTCGCGTTGGATGGTGGCCCGCAGCTGTGGGTCGGTGGCGAACTGCCCGGCGAGCACCTTGATCGCGACCGGCCGCCCGAGCACCTCGTCGTCGCCTCGCCACACCTCGGACATGCCGCCGAGACCGATCCGCTCGTGCAGCACGTAGCGGTCGTGGAGGCGGAGAGTGGGCATGAGCGGTGACATGGCTTCACCAGTCTGCCTGGCAACGCCGCACTCGACCACTCTGCGTGCCCAGCCCCACACCGTTCGTCCCGTGCGTACCGGAATGGGGTTGGTTCGGGTCAGGAGCAGCGCGGGGTGCTGGGCAGCGGTCGCGGCTGGATGCGGTCGGCGAGCCGGCGCAGGGCGAGGGCGGTGGCCTGCCGGGTCGGGGCGAGCAGGGCCCGGCGGGGGCGTTCGACCTGCACCGGAGCGTCCGGGCGGGCCGAGTTGACGTGTCGGTTCATGGCGTCGAGCGCGGTGAGGTATCCGGTGGGAAGTTCCATGGTCAACTCCTCGGGACAGGTCCGGTGGAGCCCCGGACGACGAGAGCGGTGGGCAGCAACACGTGACCGGCCGCGGCATCCGCGGGCGGGTCGAGCAGCAGTTCGGCGGCGATCCGGCCCTTTTCCTCGGCCGGTTGCCGGACGGTGGTGAGGCCGGCCGCGGCGGCCTCGGGAACGTCGTCGAAGCCGGTCACCGAGACGGTGGGACGATCATGCTCCGGCCGGGCGGCCAGGGCGTCCAGCACACCGAGCGCGAGGACGTCGGAGCCGGCCAGCACGGCGGTCGGCGGTGCGGGTTGGTCGAACAGCCCGGCGATGGCGGCGGCGGCCGCCGGGCGGCTGTTACCGGGGACGTTGACGAGGGTCAGCTCGGCCCAGCCGACGCCGACCTCGGCGAAGGCGTCGGCGAACCCGGTGAGCCGACCTCGGGTGGTCGGATGCGGCACCTGGTCGACCCCGGCCAGGGTGAGCGGGCCGGCCGGCGCGTCGGGCAGCACGGAGTCGGCGAGCAGCGCCACCCGACGGTGCCCGAGCCCGGCGACGTGCGCGGCGGCACTGCGCGCGGCGGCTCGCTCGTCGATGCCGACGAACCGTTCGTCGGCGCTGGCGTCGTCGCGGGCGGCGGTGCTGACGAACGGCAACCCGCGTTGGCGGATCACGTCCAACGCCCACTCCTCGTCGGCGACGCAGTAGACGCAGAACCCGTCGACGGCGGCGTTCTCCACCGCCTGTCGGGCGTCGGTCACCGCCGGCGGCAGCGGCACCAGCAGCATGCTCGTGCCGTGCCGTTCGGCCGCCGCGCCGACGCCGGCGAGGAAGCGGACCGCGAACGGGTCGGTGAAGGCGTACGACAGTTGCGAGGTGAACAGCACCCCGATCGACCCGACGAAGCCCCGGCGCAGCGAGCGCGCGGTGGGGTTGGGGCCGGGGTACCCGAGTTGCCGGGCGGCGTCCAGGATCCGCTCGCGCAGGGTGGCGGAGAGCTGGTCGGGGCGGCTGTAGGCGTTGGACACGGTGCTGCGGGAGACGCCGACGGCGTCGGCCACGGCTTGCAGTGTTGGCTTCACCGGCACCTCTCTGTATCGATCCAGTCTGAATCGATACAGAGATTAGCCCGACCAGTCGGCGTCGGTCAATACGTGCGCTGAAAGTCCCGCCTGAGGAAGCTGCGTGGTCGAGGGTCAGGCCGGGTAGTGCTCGTCCAGCAAGCGGCCGAGGATCTCCGCCGTCCGCTCCGGCGGCTCGGCCTCGACGCAGAGCCGCTCCATGGCCACCGCGTAGTAGTCCAGGTCGTCGCGCTTGTCGAGGTAGATGGCGCTGGTGAGCTGTTCGATGTAGACGATGTCGGGAAGCTCCTGGTCACCGAAACGCAGGATGGTGAAGGCGCCCCCGGCGGCGGCGTGGCCACCGGCGGCGAACGGGATGACCTGGAGCCGGATGTGCGGCGACTTGGTCGCCTCGATGAGCGCGGCGAGCTGGCCGCGCATGACCTCGGCGCCGCCGATGGGACGGCGCAGCGCCGCCTCGTCCACCACGGCCCAGAGCTGCGGCGGGTTCTCCCGCTGGAGCAACTGCTGACGCTGCATCCGCAGCGCGACGCGCCTGTCGATCTCGCCCGGACCGGCCGCGCCGTGCCCGAGCAGCACTACCGCCCGGGCGTACTCCCGGGTCTGCAGGAGGCCGGGCACGAACTGCACCTCGTAGCTGCGGATCAGCGCGGCGGCGGCCTCCAGGCCCAGGTACGACTGGAACCAGGACGGCAGCACGTCGCCGTAGCGGTGCCACCAGCCGGGGCTGTTCGCGTCCCGCGCGAGCTTGAGCAGCGCGTCTCGTTCGTGTTCCTCGGTGACGCCGTAGAGGGTCAACAGGTCGGCGACGTCGCGCTCCTTGAAGCCGACCCGACCCAGCTCCATCCGACTGATCTTGGATTCGGAGGAGCGGATCTCCCAGCCGGCACCCTCCCGGGTCACCCCGCTGGACTCCCGGAGGCGGCGCAGTTGGGCGCCGAGCAGCATGCGCAGCACGGTCGGCCCGGTTGTCGGGCCGCCCTCGGCGGGAACCATCGTCACGTGCGGACCTCCGGACACCGACCCATGGCGGCCGGGCGCCCCGGCCCGGTCGACGTGTAAGCATGCCATGGACCGACAGTGAGATGAACTCCTCCGCGCCGGCGAATAAGTCCCGTCGCCGGGACGACCATCCCGGACGGTCAGTTGATCAGATGGTCGAAATCTCCGTCCCGCGCACCGAGAACGAAGGCGGCGATCTCATCCACCGTGTAGATCAGCGCCGGGCCCTCCGGGTGCCGTGAGTTGCGGACCGCGATGCCCGCTCCCTCGGGCAGTTCGGCGAGTTCGACGCAGTTGCCGCTGGGGTTGCTGCGGCGACTCTTCTGCCAGCTCAACGGAGGCAACTGGTGGATCGGTACGCCATTGGGTGGCTGCTGCATGGGGGCGTCTTTCTGTTACGAGCCCGCCGGTGGCCGTGGGAGGAGCGGTGACGGCGAGGGGGTGCGGTATCGACATTGGACGGTTCTGCACGTGCATCTGCTATTGCATCTGCATCCGACGGCGAGCATGATAACGCACATGATCGGTGCCCATCCGTTCACTTTGCGTTACCCCGACACGGGCAACGATCAGGCAAAACTGGGCCCGACGCGGCGCGCCGCGTCAACCGAAGGCGGGAGGCGGTCGCGGCGATGGGAGGGTTCGTGCCGGATCCGATGAGTATCGCCTCCGGTGTCTGCGCGGCGGGCGCGCTGCTCTCCTCCTGGCAACTACGCCGGCGGGCGGTGCGCGCCGAGGCCGAGATCGGCCACCTCCAGGCCGAGTTGGCCGCCGAACGGCACGCCGCCAGTCACGACCCGCTCACCGGGCTCCCCAATCGACGGGCCTTCTACCGCCTGGCAGCCGCCCTGCTCACCGACGCCGCCGGTCAGCCGCTGATCGCCGTGGTGCTCGACCTGGACGACTTCAAGCAGATCAACGACCGGTACGGGCACGCCGCCGGCGACCAGGTGCTGATCAGTGTGGCCGAGCGGCTCGCCGGCTTCGCCGGGGACAACCTCGTCGCCCGTCTCGGCGGCGACGAGTTCGCCGGGTTGCTCTCCAGCCCCACCGTCGACCGGCGCTGGATCGAGCACTCCACCCGCCGGCTCAGCGAGACCGTCGCCGCGCCGATCCGGCTGAGCGGGTGCAGCGTCCGGGTCACCGCGTCCGTCGGGCTCGCCCCGGTGACCGGCCCGGCCCAGCTCACCGACGCGCTCAGCCGCGCCGACGCGGCCATGTACCAGGCGAAGAGCCTCGGCGGCGCCCGGTCGCCCCGCCAACTCGTCGACAGCGCGTTCCTCGCGGAGCGCTGACCGCTCAGCCGACGGGCGCGCCGAACCACCTGGACAGCTGGCTGAGCAGGTCGGTCTGGTCGTCGCCGGCCCACGCCACGTGACCGTCGGGCCGCAGCAGCACGGCGGGCACCTCCAACTCCTTGCTGACGTCGACGACGTGGTCGACCCGCTCCGCCCAGCCGGCGACCGAGAGCTGGCCGGTCTGGTCGAGCAGCAGGCCACGGCCGCCGTGCATCAGCTCGTACAGGCGCCCCCGCTTCAGCCGTACGTCACGCATGTGGCGTCCGAGCATGTCGTGGCCCGGGCCGAAGTCGTAGCGGACCCCGATCGCGGTGATCTTCTCGATCAGGTAACGGTTGACGTCCTCGAAGTCCAACAGCTCCGACAACAGGTGGCGCACCGACCGCGGCCCCGGCTCGGGTGAGAGCAGCAGCATCTGCGCCCGGGTGTTGTTCAGCACGTCCGCGGCCACCGGATGCCGTTCGCTGTGGTAGCTGTCCAGCAGCCCCTCCGGCGCCCAGCCGTTGAGGTCGGCGGCCAGTTTCCAGCCGAGGTTGAACGCGTCCTGGATGCCGAGGTTGAGCCCCTGCCCGCCGGTCGGCGGGTGGATGTGCGCCGCGTCGCCGGCCAGCAGCACCCGGCCGACCCGGTAACGCTCGGCCAGCCGGGTGGCGTCACCGAAGCGGGAGAGCCAGCGCGGTGAGTGGACACCGAAGTCGGTGCCCGCGTACACCCGCAGTTGGTTTCTGAAGTCGTCGATGGTCGGTGGGACCGTGCGGTCCTCGACCACCCCCTCGGCCGGGACGAGGACGCGGTACACCCCGTTTCCGAGGGGCCCGAGACCGAACCGGAGATGGGTCTTGCGGACCTCGGCCACCACCTCGGCCACCGTCTCCGGCGGCACGCCCACCTCCATCTCGCCCAGCAGCGTCTCGACGCTGCTGGGCTCGCCCGGAAAGCCGACACCGAGCAGCCCGCGTACGGTGCTGCGACCGCCGTCGCAGCCGACGAGGTAGCGCGTCCGCAACTGGGTGCCATCGGCCAGCCGCACGGTCACCCCGTGGTCGTCCTGGCTCAGGCCGACGAGTTCGCTGCCGCGCCGGATCTCGACGCCGACCTCACTGGCGTGCTCGCTCAGGATTCGGTCGGTGGTGGTCTGCGGGATGCCGAGGACGTACGCGTGGGCGGTGTCCAGCCCTCCCGGCGACGGCTTGGGAATCGCGGCGAAGAAGCCCCCGACCGGGTGCTGCTGTCCGAGGGCGAGGAACCGCTCCAGCAGACCTCGCTGGTCCATCACCTCGATGCTGCGTGCGTGCAGGCCGAGCGCCCGGACGTAGCTGGTCGGCTCGGTCTCCTTCTCGAGCACGAGCGGGTGCAGCCCGTGCAGCCGCAACTCGCTGGCCAGCATCAAGCCGGTCGGTCCGCCGCCGGCAATGATGACATCGATCATGGAATCCCCCGTTTATCCCAGTTTTGGGCGTCGGCTGGAGATTCTGCGGCACCACCGGGGTCTTGCCGCAAGGCCCCCGCTGCGATATATGTTGGAAGTGGCAGAGAGCGAATCCGCTCTTTGCCTTACTTTTTGTCCGACGTAGACGACGTGGTCGCCGCTCAGCGCCGGTCGCGCCGCGCTCAGCGCAGCGTGGCGAGGTGGCGGTCCAGCGCGTCGTACGACTCGGCGGCACCCTGCGCCATGCCAGAGTCGATCAACCCGTACGGCAGGTCGATCGTCAGGTCAGGGAGCTTGCTCATGGCGGGTCTCCCTTCAGGTCGCGTAGGTAGTCGTCCAGGGCGTCGTAACGGTCGCTCCAGAGCTGGTGGTACTGATCGACCCACTCGGCGAGCGTCCGGAGCGGCGCCGGGTCGAGCCGGCAGCGACGCCACTGCGCCTCGCGGGTCCGCACGATCAGCCCGGCACGCTCCAGCACCGAGAGGTGCTTGGAGATCGCCTGGACGCTGATCGGGAACGGCGCGGCCAGCTCGTTGACCGTCGCCTCGCCGCTTGCCAGCCGAGCCAGGATGGCCCGTCTGGTCGGATCAGCGAGCGCGGCGAACACCGCACTGAGCGGATCTTCGGTCATTTGTCTCTTTCAACCATTGGGTTAATCAACCTTGTGGTTGAATATACAGCTCCCGAGAGGCGCGTCAACCTCCACCGACCGAACCGGGCCATGGCGTTCTGGGACGCCGTAGGCGGGTATGGGGGAACCCGTACCCGAATACGACCGCCGAGAGGAACCGACGTGGCGACCATTCGCGCCCTCGTACTCAACTGCACCCTCAAGCCGTCGCCGGCGCCGTCGAGCGCCGAGCAACTCGGTCGGGAAGTGCTCGCCGAGTTGGCCGCGCAGGGCGTGGAGGGCGAACTGATCCGGGTCGTCGATCACGACGTGCGCTTCGGGGTGTCCACAGACGAGGGCGACGGCGACGGCTGGCCAGCCATCCGCGCCAAGCTGATGGCAGCCCAGGTGCTCATCATCGCCACGCCGATCTGGCTCGGCCAGCCCTCCAGCGTCTGCAAGATGGTCCTCGAACGCCTCGACGCCGAGCTGTCCGAAACCGACGACGAGGGCCGACTCCGCACCTACGGCAAGGTGGCCGGTGTCGCCGTGGTCGGCAACGAGGATGGCGCCCACCACACCATCGGCGAGGTGCAGCAGGCACTCAACGAGGTGGGGTTCACCATCGCCGCCGCCGCCGCGACGTACTGGGTGGGCGAGGCACTGCACACCCTGGACTACCGCGACGCCGGCCCCAAGCCCGACACCACCGGCCGCACCACGAAGGCCCTGGCACTCAACAGCGCACACCTGGCCCGGCTCCTCGCCGACCAGCCGTACCCGCCGCCGGACGCGCGGAGCGCCGCGGTTGGCCCGAGCCGCGAGTAGAACCGACCGCCAGGTGGGTCACTGTCGGGCTGCCCCACGTTCAGCGGAAGCCCGGCGCGGAGTCAGCGCCAGCCGTAGCCTGCGCGCAACGCCTGCCCGACCCGGTCGAACCGAGGCCGATCCAACACGGCACCCTCCCGGCGGATGCTGTCCTCGCGCATGGTGAGCACCCGATCCAGCCGGACCCAGCTCGGCCGGTTGTCGCGGTCCCACTCACCCGGCCCGAGCGCGAACCAGTGCCGCTGCCCGTCCCGCTCGCTCTGGCTGGACAGCATCAGCCCGAACAGGGTCCGGCTGTGCCGCCCGACGACCAGCACCGGCCGGTCCTTGCCCTGGCGGGGGTCGTCCTCGTACGGCACCCACGTCCAGACGATCTCGCCCGGGTCGGCCTGACCGTCGCGCTCCGGAGCGTAGGTCAGCTCCCGACGCTGCAACGCGCTCACCTGACGGCGGCGGGCCACCTGCGCGGGGGCCGGCCCGGTACGCCGGGGCGACGGAATCACCGCACCGACCCGGGAGATACGCGCCGCGACATTCCTCAACAGACCAGCCACGGCGGGCAGCCTACCCGCCGCCGAAGCGGGCGGTACGACAGACTGGCCCGATGGACGAGCTGCCCCGCGACCTACCGATCCTGGAGCGACGCGCGGTGCGGGTGGTGGTCACCGACGACACCGACCGGGTGCTGCTGTTCCACACCCGCGACCCGGACCACCCCCGGCTGGGCACCTGGTGGGAGCTGCCGGGCGGCGGCATGGACCCCGGTGAGACCTATCGCGACACGGCGGTGCGGGAGCTGCGGGAGGAGACCGGCATCGTGGTCACCGTCGACCAGGTGGGCGCGCCAACCTGGCGGCGGCGGGCGAGCTTCCTGCACCGCCAGGTACGGCACCTCCAGGACGAGGTCGTCGTCGCCGTACGACTCGACGGCACCGGCCCGGACGTGGACGAGGCGCACCGGCTCGACTACGAGCGGGAGGACTACTTCGACTTCCGCTGGTGGCCGTTGCCCGAGGTGGAGGCCAGTCGGGAACGGTTCTACCCCGGGCAGCTCCCCCGGCTGATCAGCCCCTTCCTCGCCGGCACGGAGATCGACGAGCCGTTCGAGCTGTGGTCGTGAGCCGGGCCGGCGGGCAGAGTGGGGGCATGAGGACCGATCTGCACGGGCCGCTCTCCGCGTACGCCGCGCGGCTGCACGCCACGGCCGGCGACCGGCACCACGTCGCCTCCCCCCTCGGCGCCTGGCTGCTGCTCGCGGTCGCTGCCACCGCGGCGGCCGATCCCGATCCGGACGCTACGGAGCTGGCACGCGCCCTGGGCACCGACCTGCCGAGCGCGGCCGAGGTGGCCCGAGCGCTGCTGGACGCACCGCACCCGCTGGTCGGGTCCGCCACCGCGCTCTGGCACCGGTCGGGGCAGGGCGACGGCGGGCCGGCGGCGTGGCGGGCCGGGCTGCCGACCACGACCGAGGTCGGCGTCCTGCCCGATCAGGCCGGGTTGGACGGCTGGGCACGCGAGCACACCCTGGGCCTGATCGAGACGTTTCCCCTGCGGGTCGGGCCGGACGTGGTGCTGGCCCTGGCCAGCGCGTTGGCCACCCGGGTGTCCTGGGCGACCCCGTTCGACGTCGCCGACGCACGCGCGCTCGGCGCTGGCAGCCCGTGGGCCGGCCACCTGCGGCGGACGCTGCGCAGCCCGAGCCAGGGCCACCGGTGCGCCATCGTGTCCACCGAACGGGTCGGTGACGTGATCGTGCACGCCGCACCGGCCCAGACGACCGACGGCGCGGGGCTGGTGGTCCTCTCGGTGGCCGCCGCCCCGCAGGTGCCACCGGCCGAGGTGCTGGCCGTCGCGTACGACCTCAGCGCCGGCGCGGCCCACGGCGCACAACCGGCGGGTAGCCGCTCGCTGTTCGACCTGCCGCTCGGCGACACTGCGCTGTGGACGTTGAGCGAGGAGCGGGTACGCACCCGGGCGCGCGACGGCCGCGAAGAGCGACACCACGCCGTCCTTCCCTGCTGGTCGGCACGGAGCGACCACGACCTGACCGCCCCGGCGCTCGGCTTTCCGGCCGTGGCGGCCACGCTGGCGACGGCGATGGGGCTGCCGGTGCAGCGCTTCGAGGCACGGCAGACGGCGGTGGCCCGGTTCGACCGCTACGGCTTCGAGGCGGCGGCGGTGACCGGCATGTTCGGGCTGACCAGCCTGCCGCCGGAGGGCGTGGCCCGCACCGCCGAGCTGCGCTTCGGCCACCCGTACGCCGTGGTGGCGGTCGCCACCGACACCCGGGCCGACGGTGCCACCGGTCCCTGGCACGGGGTGCCGGTCTTCTCCGCCTGGGTCGCCGAGCCCGACGACGTCACGGAGGCATGAGGTACCTCGCGGAGGATCAGGCAGCCGTCAGAACCCGCCGTCGCGCGGCAGTCGCGCCACCATTTCCCGGAACTCCCGCACCGTCATCGCTGTGCGCAACGTGGCGAAGACGGCGCCGGTTCCGGCCCGGGCGGTGGCCGGGTCCACCCCGGCACGCTGTTCCACCCGACGAAGGAACTCCGTCGGGCCGGCTTCCATCGGGGTCGCACCGGCACCGCCCACCTCCAGGCCCACCCCGCTGGTCAAACCATCGGCGCCGGTGTCCGGGCCGAGGGCCCCGGCCGGGGCGGCTCCGGCGGCATCCGGGGCCGGACCGCTCAGGTAGCCGTCGACCTCGTTCGGAAGGTGCCCGACGAGGTCGACGGGCGGCCCGTCGGTCACCCGCTCGGCCAACGTCTGGAGCACGGCGCGGGCGAGCACGGCGGCCTGCTCGGCCGGCAGACCGGACCGTTGGGACACCGCGTCGATGAAGTACGGGAACCCGTCTCCGTCGGTCACGCTCGGGCGGTTACCCCTGGCCGGCCACGACAAACTGCCGCTAGGCCAGCAGACCCTCGGCCAGCAGGTGGTCGAAGATGATCTGGTCGACCGGCGAGGTGCGGTGCCGGTCCGCGTACCCGAGCCAGGCCATCTCGGCGATCTCGCTGGCCGGCCGCAGTTGCCCCTGATAGTCGGCCCGGTAGCAGGTCATCCGTACGGTGGTGCCGGCCGCGTGGCCGTGCGCCTGAGCGGTGAAGGTGCCCAGGTGTACGGCACCGGGCACGTCCACCTCGACGCTCAACTCCTCGTCGATCTCCCGGCGCAGGGTCTCCAGGTCCGTCTCGCCCGGCTCGCGCTTCCCACCCGGCAGGTACCAGACGTCCTTGCCCACCGACCGGGTGCTCAGCACCCGACCGTCCTCGACGAGGACCCAGGCCACCTTGTCGATCTCGCGCACGATGCTCCCTCCGGCCGCTGGGACCGGGGACGCTACCACCCACCACCGCGCTCACTCGGCCAGCAGGTCGAGCAGGAGCGCGGCGGTCCAGCTGAACGCCGGTGAGCCCAGCCCGGCGCCGGTGTCCGGGTGGAAGTACTCGTGACAGCCGGCCCCGGCGACCAGACCGACCATCGAACGGCGCAGCCCGGCGGCGAGCTCCGGGTGCCCGTGCGCGAGCAGCCCACGCCGGACCAGCCAGCCGATGTTGAGCCAGCTCGGCCCCCGCCAGTAGCGCAGCGGCTCGAAGTCGGGTGCGGTGCGGTCGTAGGTGGGTAGCGGCCGATCCATCCGCCGGGCCACCCCGAAGCGCGCCGACCGGGCCTCGACGACCAGCGCATCGGCCTGCCGGGTCGGCAGGTCGGGCAGGATCAGTGGGGTCAGCCCGAGCACGGTACGGGCACCCACCAGGCGGTCGGTGCGCAGGTCACGAGGCTGGAACGTGCCGGTGTCCGGGTCGTACAACCGGCGCACGAGGGCCTCGGTGATCCGGGCCGCGCGGGCCCGGTGCGGCCCGGGATCGTCGCCGACGAGGGCGGCGATCTCGGCGAGGGCGTGCTCGGCGGCACCGAACGCCGCGTTGAAAAGCGGGCACTCCAGCAGGAACGGGTGACCGGTGGCCAGGTCGCGGTCGGAGTAGCCGTGGTCGCGGTAGGCGGCGACGATCGCCAGGTAGCGCGCGTAGTCCAGGTCCGTGGGGCGGTGCGCGGCGTCGGCGTGCGTGGTGTCGTGCCGACGGTACGCCCGCATCACGGCCGCCTCGGCGGGCACCGCGGCCATCGGCTCGTCCCACGCCGGGCTGTTGTCCAGTCCGGACTCCCACGGGTGCACGACGCAGACCAGCCCGTCACCGGCCACGTCCCGTCGGTCGGCCAGGTAGCGCTGTTGGGCGACCAGCGCGGGATAGAGCCGGCGCAACGCCGCCAGCCCGGTAGGGTCGGGCGCCCGCCGGTACGCCAGCAACGCGGCGAGCGCGTGCACCGGCGGCTGGACCAGGCCGGAGGTGGCCACCTCGGGTGTTCCCGGCACGTCGGTTGAGCGCCACATCTCCGGCCCCGGGAAGTACGCGCCGACCCGCAGCGCCGGGTTGAACACGATGTGCGGCACCCGTCCGTCGGCCCACTGCGCCCGGAACAGGCTGGCCAGCTCCCGCCAGGCACGGTCGGGGCGGACCTGGGCCAGCCCGATCGCGATGAACGCGGAGTCCCAGCTCCACTGGTGCGGGTAGAGGGTGCGCGAGGGAACCGTGTGGTCGTGCTCCCAGTTGGCGTCGAGCGTGTCGACCGCGAGTCGACGCAGCCCGGTCACGTCGGCCGGGCCACCCGTGCGGGCGGCCTCGCGCGTCGCCCCGGCATCAGCGCGCGTCCTTTCGGCGGCGGCGCGGGTCGCCCCGGCGTCGGCGGGCGCGTCGACGCTGGTCGGCCCGGCGTCGGCGGTCACGCGGCGGCCCGCCGGGGCAACGCGTGTCGCAGCACCGTGGCCGCCTGTTGCAGGGCCCGGACCGGGTCACCGCGGAGCCGGCACTCCAGGGCCAGCCAGCCCCGGTAGTCCAGCTCCAGCAGGGTACGCACCAGCGCCGGCCAGTCCAGGTGCCCGGCGCCGGGCTGGTACCGGTTCGAGTCGCTGACCTGTACGTGCCCGAGGTACGGCGCGGCGGCGCGCAGCGCGCGGTGCACGTCGTCCTCCTCGATGTTCATGTGGAAGGTGTCGGCGACCACCCGGACCGACGGCAACCCGAGCGCGGCGCAGAGCGCCACCGCCTCGTCGAGACGGTTGACCATGTGGTCCTCGTACCGGTTGAGGGGTTCCAGGAAGAGGGTGACCCCCTCGGCCTGGGCGTGTTCGCCCAGTTCGCCGAGGGCGTCGAGGAGCACCTGCCGGTCGCCGGCCGGCGGGCGGGGTGGCTCGAACGGCGGCAGTCGCCGGGAGAACATCCCCCAGGCGGCCGGGGTCATCACCCCGACGCCGCCCAGCTCGGCGATCACCGAGAGCTGGGAGCGCAGGTTGCGGACGGCGTCGGCGGAGCGGGCCGGGTCGAAGTCGCCGATGAAGTGGTCCATCTCGACGCAGACGGTGGGCATCACCACCCCGGCCGCGCGGGCCCGGCGCAGCTCGGGCAGCCGGCGGGCGAACGCGAGGTCGCCCCGGCCACGTAGCTCGATGCCCTGGTAGCCGAGGGCGGCCGCGAGGGCGTACTTCTGGATCAGGTTGGCGCCCGGCAGGAGTTGTTCCTGACAGGCAAGCGCGATGGTGGTCATCTAGAACCTCAGCACGACTTGGAGGACGTCACCGGCGCCGCGGTCGAGCAGCGCGAGGGCGTCGGCGACCGCGCTGGCGTCGACGATGTGGCTGACCAGCGGCAGCGGGTCGACGCTGCGGTCGGCCACCAGGTCCATGAAGGTCTGCGCGACCCGGTCCCCGGTCCACCGGCCGGCCATGCTCGGCGCGGGGGTGGGGCCGGAGACCTGGGCGGCCACCAACTGGATGCGGTTGTGGTGGAACTCCTCGCCGAGGCCGAGCGCGTCGGCCTGGCCCTGGTAGAAGCCGGCGGCCACGACCCGGCCGGCGTGGGTGGTGGAGCGGATCGCCTCGTGCAGCGCCGGGTAGGCGCCGGACAACTCCAGGCAGACGTCGGCCCCCCGGCCGTCGGTGGCCTGACGCAGCACGGCGGCGGCGGACGCGACCGTGGCGTCCACGGTGTATCGGGCACCGTATCCGGCGGCG
Source organism: Micromonospora sp. NPDC007208 (assembly GCF_042869175.1). Classification (NCBI taxonomy): domain Bacteria; kingdom Bacillati; phylum Actinomycetota; class Actinomycetes; order Micromonosporales; family Micromonosporaceae; genus Micromonospora; species Micromonospora sp. NPDC007208. The sequence continues at coordinate 496,291 of NZ_JBIAFG010000004.1, forward strand.
TGTGCCAGCCGGTCGGGCACCGGGTCGACGGCCACCACCCGGGCCCCGGAGAGCACGGCGAGCCGGGTGGCGAGCAGCCCGATGACGCCCTGCCCGAAGACACCGACCCAGTCGCCGAGGTGCAGGTCGCCGGCGAGCACGGCGGTCAGCGCGATGGCGCCGGGGCGGGCGAACACCGCGGCGAGCGGGTCCAGCCCGGTGGGGAGCGCACGGACCGCGTCGGCGCCGAGCACGGCCTCGGCCCGGTGCCCCCAGATGCCCCAGACGAGCTGCCCCGGATGCCGGTCGGTGACCTCCGGCGCGACCTCGATGACCTCACCGACCTCTTCGTAGCCGAAGCCGATCAACGGATAGGGCACCGGGGTGTGGCGGGGGACGAACATCCGGGCGGCGTCGTCCCAGTCCTTGCTGAGCCGGGGATTGCTGCCCCGGTAGAGGGTCAGCTCGGTGCCCGCGGAGATGCCCGAGTAGCAGGTGCGGACTCGGACCTGGCCGGGGCCGAGCGGATCCGGCGGGCAGGGCTCGAGGCTGATGCGTCGAGGTCCGGCGAGAGAGACCACCCAGTTGCCCATGTGTCACATCCCGGTAGCACTGGGCTCCAGGATAGACACAAAATCGCAATATGTCTTGTTATTGATCAATCGAAGGTGTTGAATCCGGCATGTACCCTTCGAGAGGAGTGCCACCGATGTCAGCACCTCCGAGGCGGATACTCGCCACCACCCTGATCATGACACTGGCAGCGTCCACCCTGCTGGCCTGCGGGGACGACCAATCAGACAGCAACAGCAAAAAGATCACCGTCTGGAGTTTGGAGGACGTGGCCGACCGGGTCACCGCCACCAAGGCGATCATCGCCGACTTCACCGCCAAGACCGGGATCCAGGTCGATCTCGTGACCGTCAACGAGGACCAGTTCCCCTCCCTGATCGCCGCCAACGCCGCCGCCGGTGACCTGCCCGACGTGGTCGGGTCGGTCTCCCTCGCCGGCATCCGGACGCTCGCCGGCAACGAGCTGCTGCACGCCTCGGCGAACGCGGAGGTCGTCGACAAGCTGGGCAAGCAGACGTTCTCCCCCCGGGCGCTGGAGCTCACCGCCGACGACGGCAAACAGCTCTCCGTGCCCAGCGACGGGTGGGGGCAGTTGCTCGTCTACCGCAAGGACCTGTTCGCCGCGGCCGGCCTGCCCACCCCCGACACGTACGAGCGGATCACCGCCGCCGCGGCCCGGCTGAACACCGGCGGCGTCGCCGGCATCACCGCGGCGACCGCCCCCAGCGACGTGTTCACCCAGCAGACCTTCGAGCACCTGGCGCTGGCCAACGGCTGTCAGCTCACCGACGACTCGGGGAAGGTGACCCTGGATTCGCCCCAGTGCGTCGAGGCGTTCCGCTTCTACGGTGACCTGATCCGCACCAGCTCGGTCAAGGGCGCGCAGGACGTGGACACCACCCGGGCCACCTACTTCGCCGGCAAGGCGGCCATGGTGATCTGGTCGCCGTTCATCCTCGACGAGCTGGCCGGGCTGCGCAATGACGCCAAGCCGACCTGCCCCCAGTGCCAGGCCGACCCGGCGTTCCTCGCGAAGAACAGCGGGTTCGTCACCGCGATCAAGGGCCCGAACGGCACCGAGCCGGCCCAGTACGGCGAGATCAGCTCCTGGGCCGTGCTCGACGGCGCGGCGGCCGACCCGGCGAAGTCCTTCGTGGAGTACATGCTCAGTGACGGTTACCCGCGCTGGTTCGGCATGTCCCCGGAGGGCCGCTTCCCGGTACGCAAGGGCACCCCCGCCGAGCCGGAGGCGTACCTGACCGCCTGGAACACCAGCCAGGCGGGCGTGGACGCGAAGAAGCCCCTCACCGACGTGTACGGCGACGAGGTGCTGGCCACGCTGCGCCGCAGCCCGGACACCTTCGGGCGGTGGGGTCTCAGTCAGGGGCAGGGCAAGCTGGTCGGCGCGATGCTCGGCGAGTTGCCGGTGCCCAAGGTGCTGGGCGACCTCGTCTCCGGCAAGTCCGACGCGGCGGCCACCGCCAACCGCGCCAAGAAGGATGTCGACGCCATCAAGGCGGGCGTCAATTGACCACCACCGCGCCCGGCCCCGGCCGCTCCCCCACCCGGGAGCGGCCGGCGCCACCCCGGCGCCGACCGTTGACCCTGCGCCGCCGCGAATCCCGGGCCGGGCTCGCGCTTGTCGCACCGACCCTGCTCGTCACCATCGCGGTCATCGGCATCCCGATCGTGTGGACCCTGGTGCTCGCCTTCCAGCGCGTCCGGCTCGCCACGCTGCGCAAGACCGGCCTGTTCGGCGAGTTCACCATGGACAACATCGACCGGGTGCTGCACACGCCGGGCTTCGCCGAGACGCTGTGGGTCACGCTGATCTACAGCATCGGCGGCACCGTCGGGTCGATCCTGCTCGGTCTGGTGGCCGCCCTGGTCGTCCGCCGGCCGTTCCGGGGCCGCACCCTGGTCCGGGCCTCCATGCTGCTGCCGTACGTGGCACCGGTGGTCGCGGTGACGTTCGTCTGGCAGGTGATGCTCGACCCGCAGCTCGGCATCGTCAACGCGTGGGGGCAACGCCTGCTCGGCTGGGACGCCCCGGTGCCGTTCCTCACCCAGGAGTCGACAGCGCTGGCCACGGTGATCGTCTTCGAGGCGTGGCGGTACTTCCCGTTCGCGTTCCTGTTCCTGCTGGCCCGGCTGCAGGCGGTGCCCGGCGAGTTGGAGGAGGCCGCCCGTGTCGACGGCGCCACCCCCACCCAGCGGTTCCGGCACATCCTGCTGCCGCAACTGCTGCCGGTGATCGCCCTGCTGGGCGTGCTGCGCTTCATCATGACGTTCAACAAGTTCGACGACGTCTACCTGCTCACCGGTGGTGCGGCCGGCACCGAGGTGGTCAGCGTCCGGGTGTACGAGTTCCTCACCGCGCGTACCGACATCGGGGCCGCTGCCGCGCAGGCGGTCGTGCTGGCCGTGGTGCTCATCGTGTTCGTGCTGATCTATCTGCGCTTCTTCGGACGGAGGGTGGGCTGATGGACCGGGACGTGGTCGAGACGGTGAGCCTGCGTTGGCTGCGCCGCCTGGTGATCGCCGTGTTCCTGGTGATCACGGTGTTCCCCTTCTACTACATGCTGGTGCTCTCGGTGCGCCCCATCGAGCGGCTGCTGCTCGACCCGGGCGCGCTGGTGGTCGGCTTCGGTGAGCTGACCGTTGCCACGTACGCCGAGGTGCTCAAGGCCACCGACGACGGCGGCCAGGGTTTCCTCACCTTCATCCGCAACAGCGGGCTGGTCGCCGTCGCGGCGACCGTGCTCACCCTGCTGGTCGCGATCCCCGGCGCGTACGCGGTGGCCCGGCTGCGGTTCTTCGGCCGGCGGCAGGTGGACTTCCTGTTCCTGGCGGTCTACCTGTTCCCGTCGATCGTCATCGCGATCCCGCTGTTCGTGGTCTTCACCCGGGCCGGGCTGCGCGGCTCGCTGTTCGGTTTGGTGCTGGTCTACATCTCGCAGACGTTGCCGGTGTCGGTCTACATGCTGAAGAACTACTTCGAGACGATCCCGGTCAGTCTGGAGGAGTCCGCCGCCATCGACGGCGCCGGTCGGCTCGGCATCATCCGCCGCGTCAGCCTGCCCCTGGCCATGCCGTCGATCATGGCGGTCGCGCTCTACGACTTCATGATCGCCTGGAACGAGTTCCTCTTCGCCCTGCTGTTCCTGGTCGACAGACCCAACCGGTGGACGGTGTCGCTCGGGTTGTCCCTGCTCGCCGACGGGGTGGAGGTCCCCAAGACGGTGCTGATGGCCGGGTCGGTCGTGCTCACCCTGCCCATCGTGATCCTCTTCTTCGCCAGCGAGCGGCTGCTCACCGAGGGGCTGACCAGCGGCGCGGAGAAGGGCTGACCGTCTCGTCCGGGTCGCCCGCCGGGCCCCCACCGGCCCGGTTACGGTGGCCTCATGGCCAACCCGACCCGCTGGGCGACCGACACCGGCCCCGAGCACTCGCAGTGGTATATCGACCGGTTCCGCAAGCTGGTGGCCGAGGGCGCGGACCTGGCCGGCGAGGCCCGACTGGTGGACGCCCTCGTCGCGCCCGGCTCCCGGATTCTCGACGCCGGCAGCGGCACCGGCCGGGTCGGTGCCGCGCTGGCCGAGCGGGGGCACACGGTGGTCGGCGTGGACGCCGACCCCGCGCTGGTGGATGCCGCCCGCGCCGACTATCCCGGCCCGACGTGGCTGGTCGCCGACCTCGCCGAGCTGGACCTACCGGCGCTGGGCGAGGCGGAGCCGTTCGACGCGGCGGTGCTGGCCGGCAACGTGCTCGCCTTCGTCGCCGTCGGCACCGAACCGGAGGTGCTGCGCCGGGTGGCCGCGCACCTGCGCCCCGATGGCGTGCTGACCGTGGGCTTCGGCACCGAACGCGGCTACCCGCTGACCGCGTTCGACGCCGACGCGGTGGCCGCCGGGCTGCGCGTGGAGCAGCGCTTCGCCACCTGGGACCTGCGCCCGTGGCGCGACGACGCCCCGTTCGCGGTCACCGTCCTGCGCCGCCCAGCCGACTGACCACCGTCTGCCGCCCGCTGACCGCGCCCAGCTTCCCGGTGATCAAGAGGTTTGCGTCAGTCCCGCGCCACATTCTGACGCAAACCTCTTGATCACCGCCGGGCCGGGGGGCCGGAGGGCCGGGGGCGGGGGGCCGGAGGGCCGGGGGCGGGGTGCTTTGGGTGGTCAGTCTGGGGCGGCGACGGCGCGGGCGGCGGCCGGGTCGAGGGTGGCGCCAGCGGGCACCAGGCTGACCAACCCGGCCGGCAGCCGTACCGGCCGCACGTCGCGGTAGCCGAGCATCGGGAGCACCTCCCGGTCGGCCAGCACGTACCGTCGGCCCAGGTCGGTGACCACGGAGACCGCGCCGCCGGTCGCGCCGGGCGCCGCCGCGGCCTCGACCACCGCCCCGCGGCCCGGCTCCACCACCACGTGGTCGGCCAGCACCGCGCCGCCGGTCGGCGCGGTGCGGGGCACGGCCGCCAGGTCCCGCAGCGGTACGCCCCAGCGCACCTCGCCAACCCCGCCGTCGTTGCCGATGCGGGTGCAGAGCGCCCCGCCGTCGCCGGCCGCGAGCCGGGGCGGGGTCGGTGGCGGGGCGTTCGGGCCGGTCGGGGCGAGATCGGGCACCGTGGGCAGCGCGGCGAACCGACCCAACGTCATCGGCACCGGCTCGACCTGCCCGGTGCGGGCCAGCAACAGCCCCGCCTGCAACTCGGTGATGCCGGCCAGACCGGCGTCGAGCGCCACCGCGTACTGCCGGCCGCCACCGGAGTTGCTCACCAGGTAGACCGTGCCGATCGCGGCACCCGGCACCCGGGTGGCGGGCCGGCCCAGCGCGGGCAGGTCGAGCGGGGCGAGGTCGGGCCCGGCGGGCAACGAGTTGAGCAGTGCCGGCGCCACCGGAACCGCCTGGGCCCGGGTGGTGGCGAGCGCCGCCAGCACCCTGCTGGGATCACGGACGAGGTAGCGGTGCTGGTGCCAGACCAGGTGCAGCCCACCGTCGGGGTGGCGCAGCAGCAGCGCGTCGTCGCCCAGCGGCCGGCCGCCGTCGGGCTCGGTGCCGATCAGCAGCGCGGAGCGGGGCGCCTCGACGCCCGCGCCGGCCGGGACCGTCGAGCAGACCGTCCACGCCGTGGTGGCCAGCCGGCCCGGGGCGGGCAGCGAGTCGGGTGCGTCGGCGATGCCCAACGGCAGCCCGCGCGGCACCCCGTCGATCGTGCGTCGGGACACCAGCACGGTCTTCGACCGGTCCGCGCCGACGATGAGCAGCGCCGAGGCGTAGTTGAGCACCGGGTGCAGCTTCTGCTCGCGGTAGACGAACCGCGCGCCGGACTCCTTCTCCACGATCACCGCGCCCGGATCGCGCCACCCCTTGCCGCCGCCGGCGAACAGGCCGTAAAGGGCGAAACCACCGAGCCCGATGGCCGCGACGAGGACGCTGGCCAGGCCGGCGCCGGCCAGCCGCCGAAACGGCGACTGCGCGGGGTCGGTCTCCCGCATGACCAGGGCGGCGACTGCCCGCTGGACGCTGAACTGGTAGGAGTGCAGCTGGTCCTGCCGCGACGGCATGAGGTCCCTCCGGTGGATCGGCCGGGCACAGGATATGCGCTGCGTCAATGTCCCGTGGACCCTGCGTGGCCGCCCGTCGCGGGGCAACCGGTACCATCCGTGGACGAATCCGGCGGCGAGAGGGCACCCGTGGGCGCGCGTTTCGAAGAGCTGGCCTGGCGGGAGACTCCGATCGGCGCGATCAGCCTGCGCCGACGCCGGGACCCGGCACTCCAGGTCGAGGTGTACGAGGTCAAGCTCGACGACGAGTACCTGATGTCCAGCCTCTTCCCGGTCGCGGAGATCGAGCTGGCCCGGCTCGGGCTCGCCGAGGTGGCCGGTGACTCGCTCGACGTGGTGGTGGGCGGTCTCGGGCTGGGCTACACCGCCTGCGCGGCCCTGGGCGACCCCCGGGTGCGCTCCCTGTTCGTGGTGGAGGCGATCGAGGACGTCATCGACTGGCACCGGCGGGGGTTGCTGCCGTTCGCGGCAGGGCTCGCCGAGGACCCGCGGACCCGCTTCGTGCAGGCCGACTTCTTCGCGGCGGTGGCCGGTGACACCGGTTTCGACAGCGAGGTGCCGGGTCGGCGGTTCGACGCCGTGCTGCTCGACGTCGACCACTCCCCGCGCAACGTCCTGCACCCGAGCCACGCGGCGTTCTATCCGCCGGCCGGGTTGCGTCGCCTGGCCGCCCTGCTGCGCCCCGAGGGCGTCTTCGCGCTCTGGTCGGACGACCCACCGGACGCCGACTTCACCGACGCGCTCGGCGAGGTGTTCGCGGGCGTACGCGCGCACGTCGTGCCGTTCGCCAATCCGCTGACCGGTGGGGAGTCGGCCAACACCGTCTACGTGGCGCGCACCGGCCCCTGATCGACTCCGGTACGCCGCTGGCGCATGGTGTCGGCCGGACGGGGAACGAGAAGCCGGGCCGGCCGCACCAGGCGCGGCCGGTTACGGGAGGTCGACATGCGTGCACTGCTCTGGGTTGTCGGCGTGGTCGCCGGCGTGCTGATCCTGCTCGGGTTGATCCTCGAGGCGGTCCGCTGGCTGATCATCATCGGTCTGATCGCGCTGGTGATCGTGATCATCCTGGGCGTCGTCAAGGGGCGGCAGGCCATGAGCCACCAGTCTCGCCGACGGTGACGCACGGCGAACCTCTCAGAACCAGTCCGGGCGCATGTCGAGGGTCGTCCGATCCCGGCTCTCCAGCAGGTCGAACTGCGGGCCGGTCCGGGGCAACTCGACAGTGAAGAAGTAGCGTGCGGCCTGCCGCTTGCCGGCGTGGAACGCGTCGCCGGCCCCCTCCGGCGGCAGCGCCAGCACCTGCTCCAGCCACATCCACGCGATCACCACGTGCCCGACGGCCTCCAGGTAGGCGCTGGCGTTGGCCAGCGCGAGCACCGGGTCGCCGTCGGCCCACAGTCGACGGGTGACCGCGGTGACCCGGTCCACCGCGGCGGCCAACCGGTCCGCCAACTCGGTCGCCTCTCCCCCGGCCTTCCGGGCCCGCTCGACCGTGTCACCGATCGTCGCGGTCAGCAGGGCCAGACCGGCCCCGCCCCGCATGGTCATCTTGCGCCCCAGCAGGTCCAGTGCCTGGATGCCGTGGGTGCCCTCGTGGATCGGGTTGAGCCGGTTGTCCCGGTAGTGCTGCTCCACGTCGTGGTCGCGGGTGTAGCCGGCGCCTCCGAGCACCTGGATTGCCAGGTCGTTGGCGGTGAGGCACCACTGCGACGGCCAACTCTTGGTGATCGGGGTGAGCACGTCCAGCAGCAGGCGCGAGCGCTCGCGGTCGGCCTCGGCCGGGGCGGTCTTCTGCTCGTCGAGCAGCCGCGCGCAGTAGAGCACCAGCGCCAGCGCCCCCTCCACGTAGCTCTTCTGTGCCAGCAGCATCCGTCGTACGTCGGGGTGGTCGATGATCGGCACCTGCGCGGCGGCCGGGTCCTTGGCACCGACCGGCCGCCCCTGCGGCCTCTCCTTCGCGTACGCCAGGCTCTTGAGGTAGCCGGTGTAACCCAGCGCGGTGGCACCTGCCCCGACCCCGATCCGGGCCTCGTTCATCATGTGAAACATCTGCGCGAGACCCTGGTGCGGCGGGCCGACCAGGTGGCCGACCGCACCGGCGCGGCCGGCGGGGGTGTGTGCGCCGTCGCCGAAGCTGAGCAGGGTGTTGGTGGTGCCCCGGAAGCCCATCTTGTGGTTGAGCCCGACCAACACCACGTCGTTGCGCTCGCCGAGCGACCCGTCCGGGTCGACCAGCACCTTCGGCACGATGAACAGTGAGATGCCCTTGACCCCGGGCGGTGCGCCGGGGATGCGGGCCAGCACCAGGTGGACGATGTTCTCGGCCAACTCGTGGTCGCCACCGGAGATCCACATCTTGGTGCCGAAGAGCCGGTACGTGCCGTCCTCCTGCGGCTCGGCGCGGGTGGTGATGTCGGCAAGCGAGCTGCCGGCGTGCGGCTCGGACAGACACATGGTGCCGAAGAACCGGCCGTCCAGCATGGGCCGGACGTAGGTGTCCACCTGCTCGGGGCTGCCGTGCGCCAGCAGCAGGTTGGCGTTGCCCAGGGTGAGGAACGGGTACGCCGAGGTGGCCACGTTGGCGGCCTGGAACCAGGTGAAGCAGGCCGCCGCTACCGCGTGCGGCAGTTGCAGGCCACCTACCGTGGCGTCCAGCCCGGCGGTGAGCAGGCCCGTCTCGGCGAAGCTGTCCAACGCCGCGCGGACCTGCGGGATCAGCCGCACCCGCTGCCCGTCGAAGGTCGGCTCGGCGAGGTCGGCGGCCCGGTTGTGCGGGGCGAACTGTTCGGTGGCCACCCGCTCGGCGAGATCCAGGGCGTCGTCGAAGGTCTCCCGGGAGTGCTCGGCGTAGCGGGGACGCTCGACGAGTTCGGACACCCGCAGCCACTCGTGCAGCAGAAAGTCGAGGTCACGGCGGGAGAGCAGGGTGGACGGCACGGCACTCCTCAGCGGGCACGGGGGCGGGTCGGGCCGGGGCGACAGCCCACGGCCGCCCCGGCCCATCCTGGCCGATCGACCGGGCGCGCACCACCGGCCCGGGTGGGGTTCGACGAGCGGAACTTGTCACACCGACCGGTTAACGTCGTTGCCCGTGACCGCACCCGGAGATGTCCCGCCCGAGGTCCTCGACCGGCTGCGGCCGATCTGTCTCGGGCTGCCGGAAACCTACGAGGAGCCCGCCTGGGTGGGCATCCGCTGGCGGATCCGCAAGCGGACGATCGCCCACGTGCTCACCGTCGACCCCGATCGCCAGCCGGTCCACGCCCGGGCCGCCGCACTCGATGAGCCCGCCTGCCTGCTGACCTTCCGGTCGCCACTCGACGAGATCGCCGGGCTCCTCGCCACGGGGCACCCCTTCTACAAACCGGACTGGAGTCCGAACGTGATGGGCATGGTCCTGGACGGGAACACCGACTGGGAGGAGGTGGGTGAGTTGCTCACCGAAAGCTACTGCGTGATGGCCCCGAAGCGCCTCGCCGCCCAGGTCGGCCCCCCGGCACCGCCGACCGGCTGAGCGCCGAGGGCGCCCTACCACCGGCTGAGCGCCGAGGGCGTCCTGCCACCGGCTGAGCGCCGGCGGTGTCCTGGGACCGGCGGTTTCGGCCGGCACGCTCCGGGGATACCGCGCCGGATGGCCGGAGCCGTCGGTTACCGGCTGGAGCCGAGGCGCCGCCGGGCGGGTGAGGAGCGGTTCGATGTCGTCGCTGCCCACTGAGGAGGATCCCCGGTTGACGCCGGTGCTCCAGGACGACCGGGTGTGCACGGGGGTGACCACCCTGCACGGGCGGGTGTTCCTGAGCTACCCGTCGGCGGATGGGCCCGGCGTGCAGGTGGTCGAGGCGGCGCCGGACGGCCGTCGTGTCCCGTACCCCGATGCCGCGTGGAACCGCGTTGACCAGCCACCGGACGGGGCGTTCGTGCACGTCAACGGGTTGCGCGCCGGCCCGGACGGCCGGTTGTGGATCGTCGACTCCGGTGCGCCGCAGATCGGCGGCGCGCAGGTGCCGGGCGGCGCTCGGCTGATCGCGGTCGACCCGGACGGCGACCGCGTGGAGCGGGTCTACCACCTCGACGAGGCGGTGCACCCGGACAGCTACGTCGACGACGTCCGTTTCAACGGCCGGGTGGCGTACCTCAGCGATGCCGGAGCGGCCGGCCTCATCGTGCTCGACCTCGACTCGGGTCGGTCGCGACGGGTGCTCGACGGGCACCCGAGCACGGCGGGCGGCCCGGTGGTCGCCGACGGTCGCGCGCTGCGTGACCCGGACGGTGCCGAGGTACGCCTGCACGTCGACCAGTTGGAGGTGTCGCCGGACGGTCGCTGGCTCTACTACCAGCCGGCATCCGGCGGGATGTCCCGGATCGCCACCCGCTGGTTGGACGACCCGTCGGTGTCCGCCGACGAGATGGCCCGCAGGGTCGAACGGTGGTGTGACACACCCAGCACCGGCGGCACGGCCATCGACGCCACCGGCACCATCTACCTCAGCGACCTGGAACGGCGGCGCGTCCTCGTCCTCGCACCCGACCGCGGCGTACGGACGCTCGTCGCCGACCCCCGACTGGCCTGGGTGGACGCGATGTGGCTGGACGCCGATGCCCGGCTCTGGATGCCGGCGGCCCAACTGCACCTGACCGCCGGGCTCAACGGCGGGCACTCGGCCGTCGACTATCCGGTCCAGATCTACCGGATGCCCGTCGAGATCGGGCCGCCCGCCCGGGACCACGCCTGAGTGTCTGGCCAGGCAGCGCTGGTGCGCTGGCGGCCGCCGAGCGGCGCCGCTGGATCCTCGATATCCTGGCCGGCATGCACCGAAGCCGCGTGTACGCGCTGCTGATCGACGCTCCCGAGGCGGAGGCCGCCCGGGCGGCGGAGTTCTGGTCGGCGGCGCTCGGCGTCAGCACCCGGTCCGATCCTTCCGAGCCGCAGTTCGTCGGCCTGCACGAGGCGTTGCCGGGGCTGGTCACCGCGGTCCAGGCGGTCGACGACTCGCCGCGCTTCCACCTCGACATCGAGACCGACGACGTGCCAGCCGAGACCGCACGGTTGCTGGCTCTGGGTGCCACCGAGGTGTCGCAGTGGCTGGACTGCCGGATCCTGCGGGCGCCCGGCGGCCACCTGCTCTGTGTGCTTCCGGTGGCGAGTCCGCCGGAGGTGTTCGCGGCCGAGGCCCGCACCTGGCCGTGACCGGCCGACCTGTCACAGGTCGGCGTTAGGCTCCGGGCCATGGCTGAATTCGTGTTGGTGGCGGGGGCGTGGCTGGGGTCGTGGGCATGGGACGAGGTGGTCCCACCACTGCGGGCGGCCGGCCACGGCGCCCACCCGTTGACCCTCTCCGGCCTGGCCGAAAGGCGGGAGGAGCCCGCCGGGCAGCAGACCCACGTGCGGGACATCGTCGACGAGGTCGAGCGCCGCGACCTGCGCGACGTGGTGCTGGTCGGGCACAGCTACTCGGGCATTCCGGTGGGTCAGGCCGCCGAGCGGATCGGCGACCGGTTGACCCGGGTAATCTTCGTGGACTCCGAGGTGCCGGTCGACGGTGGGTCGTTCGCCTCCGGTTGGTGGCAGGGCCAGGCGGCCTTTGAGGCGCAGATCGCCGACAACGACGGTTACTGGGCTCCGGTCGGCGCGGCCGACTTCGACGGTCAGGGTCTCACCGACGAGCAGATCGCGCGCCTGGTCGACGGGTTCACTCCGCATCCGGGCGCCACGTTGACCGAGCCGGCGGTGTTGAGCCGACCGCTGGGTGAGCTGCCGGCGACGTACGTCAAGTGCCTGCTCGACGGGCCTGAGCCCAATGAGACGGTGGCCAAACTGCTGACCAGCGACCACTGGCGACTGGTCACGATGGCCACCGGCCACTGGCCGATGCTCTCCCAGCCCGCCGAGCTGGCCCGGATCCTGTTGGCCGAGGCCGCCTGACCCGCGCCGCCTGGGTCGCGCCGGCTGACCCGCGCCGCCTGACGCGCGCCGGCTGGGTCGCGCCCGCCTGGCCCGCGCCGGCCGGGGTCGCGCCCGCCTGGGCCAATGCGGACCGACCTGCTGACGGGGCAGCCGCGCGGTCAGTCCAACGAGCGGTATACCTCAGTGGCATATTTATGACTCAGAGGTATGTCGCTCGTTCGGCTGGGTGCCGCCCACCGCGACACGAGCACGCGCCCCGCCGCAGCCCTCAGGTCGCGTCGAGGGTCTGGATGTGACGCACCGGTGACGCCAGCAGCCACAGCACGGCGAGCACACCGCCGAGGCCGGCGATGACCAGGGTGGGCCGCAGCCCGATGGTGGTGCCCAACGCACCGCCGACCAGCGCGCCGAGGGGTCGGATGCCGTAGTTGACGGCGCTGTAGGCACCGGCCCGGCGCCCTCGCGCGTCGTCTGGTGTCACGGCGGTGAGGAGGGCGTTGAGGTTCACGTCCATCAGCATCACCCCGACGCTGGAGACCAGCTCAATGGCCGCCAGCATGGCCACCTTCGTCCACGTCGGCCCGGACACCAGCGCGGTCAGCGCCAGCGGCGCGGGGAAGACCACCGCGCCGATCATGGCGGTGCGGCCCAGACCGATGGCGCGCGAGATCCGCGGTGCGAGCGCCGCACCCGCGAACCCGCCGAGCGCGCCGAACCCGAGGGCGATGCCGATCGCGCCGGCCGACAGGTCGAGTTCGCGGCTGGCGTAGAGCACCAGCAGCGCGCCGGCGATGAAGGTGAAGAAGTTGACCGTGCTGGTGCAGCCGAGGGCGGCCCGCAGCACCGGGTGCCGCAGCACCAGCACGAGCCCTTCGCGGACCAGGCCCAGAGTGGACGTCCGACGCGGTGGGGGCGGCGACTCGGTCGCCGGGATGCGGCTGAGCAGCAGCGCGGAGCCGAGAAACGAGACCGCGTCGACGACGATCGCGACCGGCGCGCTGAGCGCCTGGACCAGCCCTCCGCCGACGGCCGGGCCGGCGATGAAGGACAGCGACCGGCTCATGCTCAGCTTGCTGGTCGCGTCCACGTACGCCGATCGCGGCACCAGGGCGACGAAGAACGCCTGACGCGCCATGGCGAACAGCACCGCACCGAAGCCGGTGAGCAGTGCCACCAGGTAGAGCTGGGTGAGGGTGATCGCGTCGAACAGGTAGGCCACCGGCAGGCTGAGCAGCACCGCGGCGCGGATCAGGTCCGCGATGATCAGGAGTCGCCGCTTGTGGGTGCGCTGGTCCACCCAGGCACCCAGGAACAGGCCCAGCAGGTTGGGCAGCCAGATCAACGCGGTGAGGACGCTGACCTGCACGGGTGTGGCGGTCAGCAGGGTGACGGCGATCAGCGGTAGGGCCAGCTCGCTGATCCGATCGCCGAAGTCGGAGATCGTCTGGCTGATCCAGAAGGTGCGGAACCGCCGGTCGCGGTGCAGGGCCGGCGGGGCCGCGGTGGCGGTGGCGGTCACGGTGTCGGTGAGGGCGTCGGTGGCGGTCACGACGCGGCCGGGTCGTCGCCGGGCTCGGGCAGCAGGTAGCGCAGCATCCGGACGATCCGCGCGTCGGCCGGCGACGCGTCGTCCTCCTTGCGCCGCACGTACGGGGCGAGCAGCTCCTCGATCGCGGCCTCCAGCTGGTGCAGCTCCTCGGGGGTGGCCACGAACCGGGTGTCGGCCACGCCGGCCACCCCGCGCCACTGCGCGTCCAGCCGGGGTTCGTCGTGCAGCAGCCACTGCTGCGGCGCCTCGGCGGCCCGGGCGAACATCTCACCGCGGAGCTGACGGCCGGCGGCCTGTCCCTCGGCATCGTCGGGCAACGCGAAGCGGAAGCCCCGGGCGGCCGCCTGCCACCAGCGCTCCCGCTTGCTGGCGGTGCCCTCCGCGTCGACGACCAGGCCGAACGTCGCGAGGTGCCGCAGGTGCCAGCTGACCACCGACGGGGTGGCGCCGACGTGCGGCGAGAGGCCGGTGGCGGTGGACGGGCCGTGCCGTTGGAGGCGGTCGAGAATGGCCAGCCGGACAGGGTGGGCCAGCGCTCGCAGCGCCTGCGGCTCGGTGATCTCGAAATCCCCGTACGGATTCTTGAGAGACATGTTTCGAGAGTAGTCTCTCAGATCAGAGCGGGGCAACCCCGCGCCACCGCGGCGGTGCCGCGCCGATCAGGCGATGCCCAGCCGCGCCAACGGCTCGACCAGTTCCCGCTCCTCGTAGCTGAGGTGCGACAGGAGCGCGTCGGTCAGCAGGTCCACCGCGGTCCGCAGCTCGGCGAGGCCGTCCGGAGACCCGACGTACGCGACCAGCGCCCGGTCGACACCCTCCAGCACGTCGTGGATGACGTGGTGCTCCTGCTCCAGCCGGTCGACCACCGGGCCGAGTCGGGGGTCCCGCGCCCTCAACCGGGGGAAGAACGACTGGTCCTCGATGGTGTGGTGGGTGGTGACGATGCGGCAGTACGACTCGCAGTAGACGCCGAGCGTCCACCGGTTCTGCCGCATGGTCATCGTGTTGATGTGGGACCGGGCCGCGCCCGCGTCGATCTCGCCGGCCGCCACCTGCTCGATCAGGTCGTGGATCTGGGCCAACTCGGCGCGCAGGCCGTCGTGGATCTGCACGAGGTGCGCGCCGGTGGCCTGCTCCTGCGGGGTGTACGTGCGCTCCGGGTCGGGTGCGGGCCCGGTCGGCCGGGTCGACTCGTCCCACACCTGCTGCTCGCTTCGCCGTACCCCGTCGTCGGGGGTCGGCACCACGGCGAACGCGCCGCCGGTCGTGGTGGCGCGGCTCGCCCGGGCCGGCGGCGCAGCGACCGGCTCTGGCGTACGCTCCCGAGCCGACTCGGCCGGCGAACGCTCCTGGGCCGGCTGGGCCGGCGTCGGAGCCGCACCCCGGTCGCGCTCGGCCGCGACCAGCTCGCGGACGGCGGGGGCCACCTCACCGGCGAACCGGCGCAGGTCGTCAGGGTCGTCGCTGCCGAGGATGAAGGTGCCGACGCCCTCCCCCAGTGCCAGCTCGGCCAGCTCCTCGGCCCACTGCTCGGCGGGACCGTTCAACGGGCCGCGCCCCACGGCCGAGAACTGCCCGGAGATGTTGAGCAGCCGACGCACGTCCTGCGCGGACCGGCCGGCCTGCTGCGCGGCCTCGTCGATGATCGCGTTGCCCCTGCTCAGGTCGCCGGGCTGAAGGTAGCCCAGCGTGGGCAGCCAGCCGTCGGCCCGACGACCGGTGAGCTGGAGCATCCGGGGCTTGTACGCACCCAGCCAGATCGGCACCGGGTGGGCCGGAGCGGGCCCACGCTTGGCACCCACCACCCGGTAGAACTCGCCGTCGACCCGCACGCCGCCGCGCGCCTCGACGTCCCAGACCTGACGGATGACCTCGATGGCCTCCTCCAGCGCTCGTACGCCCTGGCCGGGGGTCAGCCGCCGGCCACCCATGGCCTCGATGGCGTCCCAGAACGCCCCCGCTCCGAGGCCGAGGCTGACCCGGCCACCACTGAGCAGGTCCAGGCTGGCCACACTGCGGGCGAGCACCGCCGGCGGGCGCAGTGGCAGGTTCGTCACGTTCGCCGACAGGTGCACCCGGCTGGTGCGGGCCGCCACGAAGCTGAGCAGCGTCCAGGTGTCGAGGAACGCCGGCTGGTACGGGTGATCCTGGAAGGTGACCAGGTCCAGCCCGACCTGTTCGGCCAGGACGGCGACGCCGACCGTGCGGTCCGGATTGCCAGCGCTGGGCGTGACGAAGGATCCGAAGACCAGGTCGTGGCCGTAGTCGCTCATCTGCGAGCCTCCCGCTTCCCGCGACGCCTCGGGCGATGCGTCGTGACCTTAACCTTATGCCACACAGAACATCTTCTGCCAACAAGGTCTGACTCACTGCGGTATTGTCGGGGGATGACGGGTGCCCCTCACCGGCCGGACCGGCCCGATCCGCTCGACGACGACCTGGGCTGGATGCTCGGGATCGTCTTCCGCGGCTACGTCCGGGCGGCCGAGCACGCGCTCACCGACTTCCCCGGTGGTCCGCGCGGCTACCAACTGCTCACCGCGGCGGTCAACGGGCCGGCCCGAAACCAGGGCGCGATCGCCGAGGAGATCGGCATCGACCGCACCGTCCTCACGTACCTGATCGACGACCTGGAGCGGCCCGGCTTCGTCACCCGGCGCGCGGACCCGGCCGACCGGCGCAACCGGCTGGTCGAGGTCACCGACGCCGGCCGTGCCGCCTGGGAGCAGCGGCGGTTGGCACTGCGGCAGGTCGAGTCGCACCTGCTGGGGGCGCTCACACCAGCCGAGTCGGCGACGGTGCGGTCACTGCTGCAGAAGGTCGCCTGCTCGGCCCAGGCGGCGGACCCGCTGCGCGACCTCTGCGAGGTGGTGACGCAGGCGCAGGCCGACCCGGTGGCGCCCGCTGCGCACCGGACCGCCGCCCCGGCGGTGCGGAGCGGTCGAACCGCCACCCCCCGAGCCCGCCGCCGCAGGCCCGACTGACCCGCGAACAGCGTGGTGCGGGCCCGCCCCGCACCACCCGACGTCGTCCGTCGAGCGGTGCCGGACGGGCCCGCGATGTCGCTACCGCGCCCGGTCAGCGCACGTGCACGAACACCGGGTTCGAGTAGAACCACAGGTCGTCCCACGGGCTCTCCAGCCCGTCGGCGAGCGGCTCGGCCTCGTCGGTGCTGGTGCCACGCACCCGTGCGTAGGTGTCCGCCTCGACGTTGCGCAGGGTGTGCCGGATGACGTAGCTGTCGCCCTGCCGACGCCAGTCCCGCGGGCCGAACCGGGCCGCCACCTTGGTGGTGGGGTTGGTGTCGGCGTCCAGGCTGGCGCTCGGGCCGGTGATCTGGCCGACGATCAGGTCGACCCGGCGGACCTCGGGCCGGTCGCCGTTCGCGTTCAGCCCACCCAGCGGGCGGAACGTGATCTCGATCTCGACATCGGTACGGCTACGACGGCTCACCGTGATCGTCTCGCCCACCTCGGCGGTCCTGCCCTGCGACGTGGCGGTGACGTCGAGGCTGCGGATCAGGTCACCGGTGGTGACCCAGATCCGGCCGTTGCGTAGACCGTCCATGATGTCGCCGTAGTCCTGGCGGGCGTGCACGTACGTCTTGCTGTACTCGCCCGGCCAGAAGTCGGAGCCACCGCGGGTCCAGTGCACGTGCGAGTCCGAGGTCGCGGTGATCCACCAGCGCCGGCCCTCGCCGAGCAGCGAGTCCCACAGGCCGCCGACCCGAGCGGTCATCTGGTCGAAGCCGCCGTAGGTGGGGTGGTTGCCGTACCCGCCCCGCTTGCCACCGTTGAGCGGGCCGGCCTGGTGGCCGGGCGCGCCCTCGAAGCCGATGTAGACGTCCGGCGCGGCGTTGTTGCCGTTGCGGAACTCGCGCGGGGTGTCCTGACCGTAGACGCCGAGACCGGGCGCCGACCGGGACGCGTGGTGGGCGATCACCAGCGGCTTGTGCGGCATGCCCCGGGCGACCTTGAGGAACTCCACCATCTTGGCCTCGGTGTCGCGGGCCGGGTCGGTGGGGAACGCGTCGTACTTGGCGAACCGGCTCTCCAGCTCGAAGAGCTGCTTCGCCTCGTCGTCGTGGCGCGGGATCATCAGCGTGTGGTGGTCCAGCGAGGGCGCGTCGAACTCCATGCCCCAGAACTGAAGCACCTCGGGGACCAGCTTGCGGGAGCGCAGCAGGTCGGGGTACGCCTGCTCGATGTTCACCTTCGAGTGGGTCGGACCACCGTGATCGGTGCACATCGCCCAGGTCAGGCCGAAGTTCTTCGCCATGATGGCGTTGGTGACGATCGGGTAGACCGCGTCCGCGCCCTTGTGAAAGACGATCGGGGACTTGGTGGTGTCGAACTCGCCGCTGTACTCGGAGTGGATGTGGTGGTCGCCCGCACGCCACGCCCGGTTCCTGGAGTTACCCCGGTCGGTCTTGTCCTCGTCACCCGGCCGGCGGTCCTCGTCGGCCCACGCCGCTCCGGCGCCGACCAGTGGGCTGGCCGCGGCCAGTGTCGCGCCGACGCCCGCGTACTTGACCAGCTTGCGCCGGGACAGCTGCGCGTGCTCGGTCTCTTCGGGATGCTTGTCTCTCACCTGAGAGCCTCTCCTCGATCAAGCGAATGCTCTTTCGATCAAGGAGCCTCGGAGAGGGCGGTGAACGCCCGCCGTACGCAGCGGGTGCTCCCGATGAACACCCTGCTCCCACCGGCGGGGAGTGCCGGGCGGGCAGCAGTGGGTCACGCCGGGACCACGCAGTGTCCAGTCGGGTCAGATCCGGGCGCGTGGCAGCCAGCCCAGGAATCGGAGCCGGACCCGAGGCAGCGGCAGCGTGGGCAGGTCCTGGGCGGCGGCGACGAGGCAGGAGCCGAGATAGACCGCGAGGGAGGCGCGCGCACCGCCGAACTCGGCGAGCAACTGGCTCTGCTTGGTGGCGCAGGGCCACTCGCGTCCGCATCCGGTGCAGGTCCAGCTCGGTGGGTTGGGCAGGTGCTCCGGCAGCTTGGCGCGACGGTACCGACCGACGACGCTGTTGTCCGAGCGAACGTCGCGCCGCCGTGCCGCCGGGCCCTCGTTGCGGCGGGCCACCGGACGGGCACCGGGCAGGTAGCGCCCGACGGTGCCGAAGAGCACCCCGACGCGGATCAGGACGTCCGGCCCGACGTGCTGAGCCAGCAACGCGGTCATCAAATAGTGCCCCAGCAGGTCGAAGGCGTCCCGGTTGAGGCGAAGGTCGCGGCACAGGTCGACGAAGTCCGGCGTGGTCAGCGGGACCCGGTCGTCGAGTGCGCGGCGCAGCACCTCACGCAGCCCACCACCGAGCCTCTCCAGCGCGTCGCCCTCACCCAGACCCAGGCTGTCCTCATCCGCCACCCGAGCCAGTGCCTCGGCCACGGCCAGCCGAACGACGCGGTCAGGATCGGTACTGTCCAACGCTTCCCCCCTCCGTGGGCCGGTCTTTCGGCGGCGACCCCGTCGCCCTCCGACGAATCCGGCGGCAACCCCCGTCGCCCTCCGACGAATCATGAACAAGATTTCGCTGTCGCCCGCGAGGGTGGCTAGGACAGCAGACGTAGAACCATTCGGCGCGTTAGCCGGAAAACGAAGTCGAGCTGCCGACACATCGCAGTGATTCACCGGACGACACGTCGGTGATTGTCGTATGGTGACATTCCCATCTACAGATATTGCGTCCCCGAGTCACTGAATGACCGACGCCCGCAACCGGTCGCTGCCGTCCCGCTCGCGACGTTCCACCTTCACCGCACCGCCGGCCAAACGAGGTGCCGGGTCACCGCCGAATACCTCGGCACGTCCCGATCCTGCCGTCGGCACCCGTTCCCACGACCCGGCGGCACCTCCACCGGACGGAGACAGCGGATGACGTCATCGCCAGTGCAGACCCACCAGTTCGACAGCCGAGACCCGGTGGCCATCCAGGAATTCCTGTCCGCCACGTACGACCCGAAGCTGCGCATTCAGAGCAGGAACGGATACCGGCTCACCCACCACCGGGTCGACACCGGTCCCTTCGCCATCGCGACCACCCGCCAGACCGGGCACCTGGAGATCGATGCCAGCACTCTCGGCGGGCTGGTCATCGGTCGCTCCCGCACCGCGCACGTCGATCGCTCCTGTGCCGGATCGGTTAACCGGTTCGGCCCCGGCGAGGTCTTCCTCGTCACCCGGCCGGAGGAGCCGTGCACCGTCCGCTGGCACCCCGGCGAGGTGGAGCTCTGCGTACTGGACCTGTCGGTGCTGGCACAGGTGGCCACCACCGCGCCGGCCCGCCGACCCGGTCGAATCGAGTTCACCGAGTTGGGCGCCGCCGGTACGGCCCTCGCCCGCCAGTGGCGCAACACCACCAGCTTCGTCCGCGACGTCGTCTTGGACAGCCCGGCCGCCGGGGCGCAGTCGCTGGTGATCGGCAACGCCGCCCGGATGCTGGCCGCGGCGGCGCTCGCGGTCTTTCCCAACACCGCGTTCACCGAACCGACCGCCGCGGACCGGAACGACGCCACCACCGCCACGCTGCGACGGGCGATCGGGTTTCTGGAGGAGCACGCCGACCGGGACATCAGCGCGGCCGACATCGCCAGCGCCGCCGGTGTCTCCCTGCGGGCGGTGCAACTCGCCTTCCGCCGCCACCTCGGCACCACCCCCATGGCCTACCTGCGTCGGATCCGGCTCGTCCGGGCACACCACGACCTGGTACGCGCCGACCCGCGCCAGGAAACGGTCTCGGCGATCGCCAGTCGGTGGGGGTTCGCCAGCCACAGCAGGTTCACCGCGCGATACCACGCCAGTTACGGTGTGCCGCCGCGCGAGACGCTGAACACCTGAGACAGGTCGCGCAGGACGCCAACCAGGGCTGGCGTCGACTCACGTTCGTCGGGACGGTCCGGAGCTAGCCCCGGTCGCGCTCGTGGCTGTCGCGGGCGGTCTGCACCTCGGGCACCGAGGCCTCCAGCAGATCGGCGAGGCCCCGCAGTTGCTCGGCGACCCGGGCGCCGAGGGGGGTCAGCGAGTATTCGACCCGCGGTGGGATCGCGGTGAGCACCTCGCGGGTGAGCATCCCGTCGCGTTCCAGGGTCTGCAGGGTCTGGGAGAGCATCCGCTCGCTGACCCCGTCGATGCGGCGCCGCAGCGCGTTGAACCGGTAGCGGCCCTCGCCGAGCGCCAACAGGGCCAGCGAGGCCCACTTCGAGGTGACGTCCTCGAAGGCCGCACGGGAGGTGCACCCCCGGGCGAAGACATCGCTGACGAATTCCTGGGTAGGCCCCGCCGGATCCTGGGCCGGCATGTCGCTCACCTCACCAGCCTATCCCATACCGCTAATCGGTTAGTGCTGTAGATTCGTAAGCGCTTACTGATCTGCGACCACCCACCGGAGGTTCCCATGCCCACCTATGCCGTCACCGGCGCCACCGGCCGACTCGGCCGCCTGGTAATCGAGCAACTGCTCGACAGCGGCGTACCCGCCGCCGAGATCGCCGCCGTCGTCCGCAGCCCGGAGAAGGCCGCCGACCTGGCCGCGCGCGGGGTCGAGATCCGCAAGGCCAACTACGACGACCCGTCGACCCTGCCCGGCGCGGTGGCCGGCGTACGTCGCCTGCTGCTCATCTCCGGCGACGCTCCCGGTCAGCGCGTCGCGCAGCACACCGCCGTCATCGACGCCGCCAAGCTGGCCGGTGTCGAGCGTCTCGTCTACACCAGCATCCTGAAGGCCGACACCACCGCGAACCCGCTCGCCCCGGAGCACAAGGCCACCGAGGAGATCCTCGCCGCGTCCGGTCTGACCTACACCGTCCTGCGCAACAGCTGGTACACCGAGAACTACACCGACCAGCTGCCGCAGTACCTGGGGTCCGGCACGATCCTCGGCGCCAGCGGCGGCAGCAAGATCTCCGCCGCGACCCGGGCCGACTACGCGGGGGCCGCCGTGGCGGCCCTGACCCGCGAGGAGGACGGCAACGCCGTCTACGAACTGGGCGGCACCGCGTTCACCTTCGACGAGCTGGCCGAGGCCGTCACCGAGGTGACCGGCACCACAGTCGTCCACCAGGACATGTCCGCCGCCGAGCTGGCCTCGGCCCTGGAGAACGTCGGCCTGGACGCGGGCACCGCCGGTTTCGTGGCCGCGCTCGACCACTCGATCGCCAGGGGCGAGCTGGTGACCGACAGCGACGACCTCAGCCGGCTGCTCGGCCGGCCGAGCACCCCGCTGCGCGACGCCATCCGGGCCGCACGGGCCTGACCAGAGTCATCGCCGAAGCGGGCGGCGCGGCCGCCGCCGCCCGCCAGGCGGTGCAGCTGGACCCGTATCCTCGACGGCATGGTGAGGCACGTCGACGACCAGCGCTCCCGGCCCACCGGGCCTCCACGTCGACACCCCGCGCGGTCCGACCTGGACACTCTGGCGTCGGCCCGGTGAGCGGCGACTTCGTCGTCCGCGCCGCCGTGGCGCAGGACGACCCCGAGCAGGTCTTCGACGTGCTGTGGCAGCTCGCTCCCGACGACGCACGGCCGGACGCCGTCCGGCTGGCCACCGCCTGGCGGGACCTGCACGCGCAGGCTGGCCGCCGCCTCCTGGTGGCCGTCGCCGGGGACACCTTCGTGGGCACCCTGGACACTCTCGTCGCCCCGAACCTCACCCACGGCGCGCGACCGTACATGGTGGTGGAGAACGTGGTGGTCGCACCCGGCTGGCGCCGTCGTGGGGTCGCCCGTGCCCTCATGCTGGCGGCGCTCGACGACGCGACGGCGGCCGGTTGCTACAAGGTCCAGCTGGTGTCGAACGCCGCGCGCACCGAAGCCCACCAGTTCTACGCGTCGGTCGGCTTCGCCCAGTCCGCTGTGGGTTACCGCCGGTACCTCACCACCGCGATGTGACACTGGCGGCGGGCGCGAGCGTCCCGGTTTTGCCGCCGTCGGCGAGCCGGCGGAGTTCGCCGACGTCCGCCCGCTCCGGTACGCCGGGTCAGTCGGCCTCGGTCGGCGCCGCGAGCAGCAGACCCGTCAGCAGACTGCGCAGGGTCCGCTCGACGAGGTCCGCCCGGGGCGCCGGCCCGGAGGGCTGACTGAACGCCGCGACAAGGTGCGGGTACGCCGCGAGGTCCAGCCCGGCGAAGCTGAACGCGCCGGCGGCGGACTCGCGGCGGGCGAAGAGGCTCACCACGCCGGTCATCATCGCGATGGCCTCGAACTTGGCGGACACGGAGCAGCGCAAAGGCTCCAGGATCCGGATGCAGTTGTCGAACCAGGCCAGGCTCTCGGGGCCGATGCCGGAGGGCCGGTGGATCACGTCGAGCAGCCACGGGTGGGCGCCGAACAGCGCCAACTGCCGGCGGCCCAACAGCACCATCGTCTCCAGCCAGTCGCCCTCCACCTGCGGGTACGGGCGCAGCTCCCGCACGGCCCGGTCGGTCATCAGGTCCAGCAGGTCGTCACGGGAGGACAGGTAGCGGTAGAGAGAACCGGCGCCGGTGCCGAGCGCGGCGGCCACCGCGCGCATCGACACCGCGCCCAGCCCGTCGGTGTCGGCCAGTGCGATGGCGGCCACGACGATGGCGTCCCGACTGTGCGCCGGAGCGGGGCCGCGGCTGCCGCGTTCGGGCCTGCTCCAGATCGGCTGCCGGTCGGAGCCGCCACTCGCGGATGTGTCACTCACTGATCTACTGTAAACTGCAAACGACGTTCGCTATTTATTGTCGGTGCCGCACGGATGTCGCCGGCGCCCAGCGAACGAGTCACGCTGCACGGATGACACGGTCGCCCAGCGTCATTGATCTTGGCTAGGCTGGTGGACATGCCCGCACACCATCCGCACCGCCACGACGACGGCCGGAGGTGGGCCCCCACCGCGGCGCGCCTGATCGAGCCGGCCGACTGGTGAGTGACGCACAAGTGCCCGCCCAGCGCGGTGGGCCGCCCGCACCAGCGCAGCCGCACCGCTCGGGTTGGACCGACCGATGCGACCGGCTCGCCCGGTCCCGCCCCTTCGAGATCGCCATCGTCGTGGTCATCCTCGCCAACGGCATCGTCCTCGGCCTGGAGACGTACGACGACCTGAGCCCGGCGGACGGCGCGCTGCACGGGCTGGAACTGTTCTTCCGGGCCGTCTTCGTCGTCGAGATCGCCGTCCGGCTGGCGGCGTTCGGCAGGCGCCCACAGGACTTCTTCCGACACGGCTGGAACGTCTTCGACTTCGTGGTGATCGCGGCGATCTTCATCCCGGGCCTGCACGGCGACCCGGCGTTGCTGCGGGTCGTGCGGGTCGCCCGCATGGTCCGCCTGGTGCGGTTCTCGCCGGGTCTGCGGACCATCGTCTCCGCGCTGTGGCGCAGCCTGCCGGGCGTCACCGGGTTCCTCGCCCTGGCCGTGGTGACGCTCTACGTGTACGGCATGGCCGGCTGGCTGATCTTCGGCAATCGGTATCCGGAGGAGTACGGCGACATCGGCCGGTCGCTGCTGACGCTGTTCGTGCTGCTGTCGCTGGAGACGCTGCCGGACCTGATCGAGCAGGGCATGGCGATCTCACCGTGGACGCTGCTCTACTACGTCAGCTACGTGGTCGTCACCGTCAACCTGCTGCTCAACATCCTCATCGCGGTCATCGTGAACTCCATGGAGGAGGCCCGCCGGCTGGAGATGACCGAGCGACTGGCCCCCGGGTACGACGAGGACGGCGACGGCGTACCGGACGAGGTGGACCGGATCGCGCTCACCCAACGGCTGGACGACCTGCGGGCGGTCATCACCGAACTCGAACGTGAGCTGCGCATCGACCGGGACGACGGGCACGGCCGACCCCACCGGGACAACGCCCGCGCCAGACGGTGATCAGACGCTCGCGCTGCGTCTTCGGGTTCGGATAGTGTCGACGGCGGTCCCATCGGCCTCCCTGAAGGGGTAACGGCATGACGGCCAGTGTCGACAATGCCCAGACCACCACCGATCTCACGGACACGCTCGGCACGGTGATCGACGAGGTGATCCACCCGCAGGCGCCCATCGTCGACCGGGATGGGGCCTTCCCCCGTCCGGGTGTCGACGCTCTCGCCGCAGCCGGCCTGCTCGGCCTGGCCTCCTCGACCGAGGTCGGTGGCGGCGGCCACGGCATGCGGACGGTCGCCGAGGTCATCGAGCGGCTGGCCGCCGAGTGCGGGTCCACCGCGATGGTGGTGCTCATGCACTACGCGGCGACCGCCGTCATCGAGGCGCACGGCCCGCGCGACGTCCGCGCGGCCATCGCCACCGGCGACCACCTCACCACGTTGGCCTTCTCCGAGTACGGCTCGCGCAGCCACTTCTGGTCGCCGACCGGCACCGCGACGGCCGCCGACGACGACACCGTCCGCCTCGACGCCCGGAAGAGCTGGGTCACCTCGGCCGGGGAGGCCAACAGCTACGTCTGGTCGAGCCTCCCGCTGACCCGCGACGCCGGCCCGATGACGCTGTGGCTGGTGCCGGCCGACAGCGCGGGCCTGAGCGTGACCGGCGACTTCGACGGGCTGGGGCTGCGCGGCAACGGCTCCCTCCCGATGACCGCCGACGGGCTCCGAGTTTCGCCGGCGGCGAGGATGGCGGCCGACGGGGCCGGGCTCGACACCGCGCTCGGCGTGGTCCTGCCCTGGTTCCTGGTGCTCAACGCCGCCTTCTGCCTCGGTCTCGCCGACAGCGCGGTGGCCGAGGCCGGCCGACATCTCACCCGGACCACCCTCGCGCACACCGGCGCCGCCCTGCGCGACGCGCCCGTCACCCGACGCGACCTCGCCCGCCTGATGATCCGCACCGACGCGCTGCGGGCCTTCCTGAGCGACACGCTGACCGCACTGGAGACCGGCCGCGACGACGCGACGCTGCGGGTGCTCCAGGTCAAGGCGCTCGCCGGCGAGACCGTCGCCGACGTGACCGACGGCGCGATGCAGCTCTGCGGCGGCAGCGCCTTCCGCAAGGAGTTGGGCCTTGAGCGCCGTTTCCGGGACGCCCGCGCGGCCCGGGTGATGGCACCGACCACCGACGCGCTGCACGACTTCGTCGGTCGGGTCGCCACCGGCCTGCCGCTGCTCGACGAGGCCAACCGCTGATGCCCGCGCCAACCGTCCTGCTGGGCGCGGTCGCGTACGACCCGAAGGTGGTGACCATCTGGGAGGGTTTCCGCGCCTGGTTGCGCGGACGAGGGCTGGACTTCGACTTCGTCCTCTACTCGCACTACGAGCGACAGGTCGAGGATCTCGTCGCCGGGCGGATCGACGCGGCCTGGAACTCTCCCCTGGCCTGGCTGCGGGCCGAGCGGCTGGCGGCCGCCAACGGCACGACCGTCCGCGCGCTCATCATGCGCGACACCGACCAGGACCTCACCTCGGTCGTGGTGGTTCGCGCGGGCTCGCCGGTGCGCCAGCTCGCCGACCTCGCCGGACGGGTGGTCGCCGTCGGGGCGGTCGACAGTCCACAGGCGACGCTGATTCCGCTGGGTCACCTCGCCGCGGCCGGGGTGACTGTCGACGTACGCCGCTTCGAGGTGGGAGTCGGCCTGCACGGCGACCACATCGGCGGCGAGCGGGACGCGGCCCGCGCCCTGGTGGCCGGGGAGGTCGACGCCGCCTGCATGATCGACGCCAACCATCTGGCGTTCGTCCAGGAGGGCACGTTACCGCCCGAGGGCACCCGGATCGTGGCGCAGACCGCACGCTACGACCACTGCAACATGACTGTCCGCGCGCCGGAGTCCGACGGGGTCCGGCTCCTCGGCACACTGCTGCTCAGCATGTCGTACGCCGATCCGCTGGTGCGTCCGCTGCTCGACCTGGAGGGGCTGACGGCCTGGCGGGAGGGCCGCACCACGGGGTACGCCGCCCTCGCCGATGCGGTCGACACCAGCGGCTTCTACTCCCCGGACGGGCGGGTGACGGCCACGGACTACCGGCCGTGAGCGCGACACCGGTCGCCGAGGTCGACCTGGGTGACCTGGGTTTCGGCCGGGGTGCGCACCTGCTCGTGCAGCGCGCCCTGGCCGGGTTGCCGCCCGGCGGCCGGTTGGCGGTCTCCGGCCGCGACCCGGCGCTGCGCGTACACCTGCCCGCCTGGTGTCGTGGCCGTGGCCATCGGGTCGAATGGCCGGACCGGGGCGACCGGGGCGACCCGGTGGCGGTGGTGGTCCGGGGGTCGGCGGATGACGACCGCTGGTTCGGCGCCGAGCGGGCCGGGCCGGCCCTGCCGTCGGCGCTCAGCAGCCGTCCACCGGCGCGGTGGGGGCTCGGCGCCCGGGGCGCGCTCCTCGAAGCAGGTGGTCCGGAGGCCCGGTTCGACCTGGACGACCGCGACCTGGTCTGGGCCGACATCGCCCCCCACCTGTACGCGCAGGCCGCCGCCCGACAGTGGGACCCGCAGGCCGCGGTGCCGTGGGACGACCCGTTCGCGCTGCCGACCGACGTCGAGGCGGCGGTGGTGCAGGTGATGACCTACCTGGTCGAGAACGAGCAGGCCGCCCTCGTCGTGCCCGCCCGGTTCGTGGGGCGCATCCACCCGCACTTCCGGGAGGTGGTGCAGCTTCTCGCCGTGCAGATGGCCGACGAGGCCCGGCACATGGAGGTCTTCAGCCGGCGGGCACTGCTGCGAGGCGCCGAGCTGGGAACGTCATCCGCCGGCGGTCGGCAGTCGCTGTTCACGCTCGTCGCGGAGTCGGACTTCGCGTTGGCGTCGTTCCTGCTCTCCGTGCTCGGCGAGGGCAGCTTCGTCGATCTGCTCTCGTTCCTGCACGAGAACGCCCCGGACCCGGTGACGCGCCGGATCTGTTGGCTCGCCATGCAGGACGAGCGCCGGCACGTGGTGTTCGGCATGGCGCACCTGGAGCACCAGGCGCAGCTGGATCCGCTGCTGCGGGACCGACTACGGGCGGCCATCCACCGCCGCCACGACACGCTTGTCGACACCGCGGGGCTCAACGCGGACGTCTTCGACGCGCTGGTGGTGCTCGCGGCGGGTGGTTGGCATCCGGACGACGTGTCCGCCGGCTTCGACCGGGTGCGGGCTCTGCAACACGCGATGGACCAGGGCCGTCAGCGCCGCCTCGTTCGACTGGGTTTCCAGCCCGACGAGGCGGCGGCGCTCTCCGCCCTGCACACCCGCAACTTCATGTAGGCGCAGTACGGTGAAGCGGCCATGACCAGCAACTCCAGCGAGGTCCGCGAGGCACTCTTGCGGCTACGCGAGCAGACCGAGGCTCAGGCCACCGCCCTGGAGGGCGACCTGCGGAGCCTCTTCGAGGCCTCCCGGTCGTCCAACGCCGACGACGAACACGATCCCGAGGGCAGCACGATCGCGTTCGAACGCGCGCAGCTCATCGCCGTCCTGGACGCCACCCGCCGCCGCTTGGCCGAGCTGGACGTCGCACTGAAACGGGTCGAGGACGGCAGCTACGGCGTGTGCGAACGGTGCCTGCGCCCCATTCCCGCCGAGCGGCTCGTCGCCCGCCCGTCCGCGCGTACCTGCGTGGCCTGCGCCAGCCGACGGTGACGACCGTCAGGTGATGGTGGGGCCCTACGTTCCAGCAGGACGACGACCCCGCATCGACGAGACTGGAACGCCCCTTCCCCGCGATCTTGCACTTCCTGTCGCGACATAAAAGAGCATTGCGCGCATATCGGCGACCGAAACTGCAAGATCGGCGCGGATGGGGCGTTCCTCAGGGGCAACGCGTTAGGTCGCCGCCTAGAAGTCGTCGTCGAAGGCGACGGTGCCGGTCACCCCGACCTGGTACGCCGACACCCGCCGCTCGAAGAAGTTGGACAGCTCCTGCACGTCCTGCAACTCCATGAAGCCGAACGGGTTGCTCGACCCGTAGTGCGGCGCGATGCCGAGCTGGGCGAGGCGGCGGTCGGCGACGTGCTGGAGGTACTCCCGCATGTCGGTCAAGGTCAGACCGGGCACGCCGTGGCCCAACAGGTCCTCGGCGAACTGCACCTCACACTCGACCGCCTCGGTGAGCATCCGGCGGACCTGGTCGGCGAGGTCGTCGTCGAACAGGTCCGGCTCCTCGGCCCGGACGGTGTCGACGACGTCGAATGCGAACGCCATGTGCATGGACTCGTCCCGGAACACCCAGTTGGTGCCGGAGGCGAGGCCGTGCAGCAGGCCGCGGGAGCGCAGGAAGTAGACGTACGCGAACGCGCCGTAGAAGAACAACCCCTCGATGCAGGCGGCGAAGCAGATCAGGTTGAGCAGGAACGTCCGCCGGTCCTCGCGGGACCGCAGCTCCCGTAGGTCGTTGAGGGAGTCGATCCACCGGAAGCAGAACTCGGCCTTACGACGGATCGAGGGGATGTTCTCGATGGCCGCGAAGGCCTCGAAGCGCTCGGTCTCGTCGGGCACGTACGTGTCGAGCAGGTTGAGGTAGAACTGGACGTGCACGGCCTCCTCGAACAGCTGCCGGGACAGGTAGAGGCGGCCCTCGGGGCTGTTGACGTGCTGGTAGAGGTTGAGCACCAGGTTGTTGGCGACGATCGTGTCGCCGGTGGCGAAGAACGCCACCAGGCGGCTGACCAGGTGCCGTTCGGCCGGCGACAGCTTGTCCAGGTCGGCGAGGTCGGCGTGCAGGTCGACCTCCTCGACGGTCCAGGTGTTGCGGATCGCGTCGCGGAACCGGTCGAAGAAGTGCGGGTAGCGCATCGGGCGGAGAGTGAGGTCCATCCCGGGGTCGAGCAGCATGTGCGTGGTCCTCGTGTCGGTGGTGCTGGCGTCGGTGACGGCTTCGGCGGGGGTCACTGGCAGGCCTCGCACGACTCGGGGTTCTCCAGCGAGCAGGCCAGCGCCTCCACGTCGACGGCGACGGGCGCCACGGCGCTGACGGTGGCCTGCTGGATCCGGGTGGCGGGGCGCGAGCGCAGGTAGTAGGTGGTCTTCAGCCCGGCCTTCCAGGCGTACAGGTACATCGAGGAGAGCTTGCCGATGGTGGGCGCGGCCAGGAACAGGTTCAGCGACTGGGACTGGTCGATGAACGGGGCGCGGGCGGCGGCCAGGTCGATCAGCGCCCGCTGCGGCAGCTCCCACGCGGTGCGGAACAACTCCCGTACGCCGGCCGGCAGTTCGGCGATGTCCTGCACCGACCCCTCGGCCCGTTTGATCGCCGACCGGATCCGCTCGGTCCACAGACCGCGGGCCTTCAGCTCGCGTACCAGGGCGGTGTTGACCTGGAGGAACTCCCCCGACAGGGTCTCGCGCTTGAACAGGTTGGACACCTGCGGCTCGATGCACTCGTAGCACCCGGCGATCGAGGCGATGGTCGCGGTCGGCGCGACCGCCACCAGCAGCGAGTTGCGCAGCCCGTACGCCTCGACCCGCTCGCGCAGCGCGTCCCACCGCGCGGTCTGCGTACCCTCGACGCCCCACAGGTCGGGCTGGAGCTGGCCCCGCGCGGCCCGGGTCTGCGGGTACGCCGGATGGGCGCCGAAGTCGCGCGCCAGGTCGGCGGAGGTCTCCAGCGCGGTCAGGTACAGCTCCTCGCTGATCCGGGTGGACAGCTCCCGGGCGGCCGGCGAGTCGAACGGCAGCCGCAGCGCGAAGAAGACGTCCTGGAGGCCCATCAGCCCGAGCCCGACCGGCCGCCAGCGGGGGTTGCTCGCCGCCGCCTGCGCGGTCGGGTAGTAGTTGATGTCGATGACCCGGTCGAGGAAGGTCACAGCCGTCCGCACCGTGGCGCGCAGCCGCTCCCAGTCGATGCCGCCGTCGGTGAGGTGGGCGGCGAGGTTCACCGAGCCGAGGTTGCACACGGCGGTCTCGGCGTCGCTGGACACCTCGACGATCTCGGTGCAGAGGTTGGACAGGTGCACCACGTTGCCCGGCTCGGCGGTCTGGTTGCAGAGGCGGTTGGCGGCGTCCTTGAAGGTCATCCACCCGTTGCCGGTCTGGGCGAGGGTGCGCATCATCTTGCCGTACAGCTCCCGGGCCGGGACCTGCCGCACGTAGCGACCCTGCGCCTCGGCCTCCCGGTACGCGGCGTCGAACCGCTCCCCCCACAGGTCGGGCAGCTCGGGCACCTCGTGCGGGTCGAACAGCGACCACGGCTCGTCGGCCTCGACCCGGCGCATGAACTCGTCCGGGATCCAGTTGGCCAGGTTGAGGTTGTGGGTGCGCCGGGCGTCCTCGCCGGTGTTGTCCCGCAGTTGCAGGAACTCCTCGATGTCCGGGTGCCACGGCTCCAGGTAGACGCAGGCCGCGCCCTTGCGCCGGCCGCCCTGGTTGACCGCGGCGACGCTCGCGTCCAGCGTGCGCAGCCACGGCACGATCCCGTTCGACTGCCCGTTCGTGCCCCGGATCAGCGCGCCCCGGGAGCGGACCCGGGAGTACGCGATGCCGATGCCACCGGCGAACTTGGACAGGTTGGCGACCTGGGCGTACCGCTGGTAGATCGAGTCCAACTCGTCGAGCGGGGAGTCGACGAGATAGCAGGAGGACATCTGGGTGTGCCGGGTCCCGGAGTTGAACAGGGTCGGTGAGCTGGGCAGGTAGGCCAGGCTGGACATCAGCCGGTAGAAGCCGACCGCCTCGTCCGCCGTCCGGGACAGGCCGCAGGCCACCCGCAGCAGCCAGTACTGCGGGGTCTCCAGCACCAGTCGGCTGGTGGGGTGGCGCAGCAGGTAGCGGTCGTACACCGTGCGCAGGCCGAAGTACTCGAACCGGCGGTCGCCGGCCACGTCGACGGCCTGGTCGAGCGTCGTGGCGTGTGCGGCGACGAACGCGGCGGTGTCGGCACCGATCAGGCCCTCGGCGTGGCCGACCCGGATCGCCGCGCTGAACGAGGTGATGCCCTGCCGACGCACCTCCTTGTCGACGTAGCCGGCCAGCAGCCGCGCGGCGAGACGCGAGTACTGCGGCTCCTCACCGATCATCTCGGCGGCGGTCTGGATGGACAGCCGGTCCAGTTCGGCGGTGCTCGCGCCGTCGTAGAGGCCGCTGATGGTGCGGGTGGCCACCCGCATCGGGTCGACGTCGGTCAGGTCGTCGGCCCACCGCTCGACCGCCCGGACGATCTTGTTCACGTCCACGGGTTCGGTGC
Organism: Micromonospora sp. NPDC007208; assembly: GCF_042869175.1. NCBI lineage: Bacteria > Bacillati > Actinomycetota > Actinomycetes > Micromonosporales > Micromonosporaceae > Micromonospora > Micromonospora sp. NPDC007208. The sequence continues at coordinate 527,910 of NZ_JBIAFG010000004.1, forward strand.
CGCCGTCGCGCTTGCGGACCTGCATCGGCGTGCGCCGCACTGTCGCGTCGCCGCTGGCCGGGACTACCTCGGTGACTGTCACCACTCGCTCCTCGGAGTTCGAGACCTGGTGGCCCGGACGCGAGGAGACAGACACCGACGGACGCCACGCCAGCCCGGCGTGGGTCAGGTGGCGTCAGCCGTCCCACGCGGCCTCGGACCGCCGCCCACCCGGGTGCGGGTACGCGGCGCGCTGGCAGGTCTTCGGACTCGCGGGCACGACCGGGGTAGCCGGTCTCCTACTGGCCGTCGCTTCCCAGGCCGAGGGGTGGCCCAGTGCTGATGACGGCGGTCGTTCCCACTCACCGCTGCGGGACAGTCCCGGAATTCCACCGGGTTCCCTGTTGCCTCGACCGCCCCGGATGGACGGCCGAACCAGCTGCGCTCGACACCATATATAGGGACGCAGCCGTTGTCACACCCCACATGTCGGTCTCGGGCGTGTCGGCGGCGGGCGGTGACCACCGTCACCCACGCGGCCGACCGCGCCAGCCCGACCGTCGCCGGGCAACGGAGACGGAGAATGTCGGAAACCTCGTCGCGCGCACCGGGCAGTCGGCACCACAGCGAAAACGCCTGTCGACGCCACCCGGCAAACATCATATGTCTACGGCCTAACAGTGATCGACATCGTTGACGTGCCGAGACAACTCTCCGTATACTCCCAGTGATCATCTGATCTTTAGCCTAGCCGGGCGAGGAGCGCATGCCGCAGATCACTGCCGTCACCGTCGAAGACGTCCGCTTCCCCACCTCCCTGACCGCTGACGGGTCAGACGCCATGAACAAGGACGGCGACTACTCGGCGGCCTACGTCATCCTGCACACCGATGGCGTCGACGGCGTGGGCGCCCCGCTCACGGGGCACGGCCTGACCTTCACCATCGGTCGAGGCAACGACATCGTCGCAGCGGCGGCGGTCCACCAGGCGCAGCGCCTCGTGGGTCTGGACGTGGCGACGATGGCAGCGGACATGGGCGCGGTCTACCGCCTCCTCACCTCCGACTCGCAGCTGCGTTGGCTCGGTCCGGAGAAGGGCGTCGTCCACCTGTCGCTGGCGGCCGTGCTGAACGCGTCGTGGGACCTGGTCGCCCGGGTCGCCGACAAGCCACTGTGGCGGCTGCTCGTCGACATGTCCCCCGAGCAACTCGTCGACATCGCGGACCTGCGCTACCTGTCCGACGCGCTGACCCGGGACGAGGCGCTGGCCATCCTGCGGGCCAAGGAGGGCACGAAGGCCGCCCGCCTCGCCGAGCTCGACCGGACCGGCTACCCCGCCTACACCACCTCGGCGGGTTGGCTCGGGTACGGCGACGACAAGCTGCGCCGGCTGTGCCAGGAGGCGGTGGACACCGGCTACGGCTACGTGAAGCTCAAGGTGGGCGCCAACCTCGACGACGACATCCGCCGCTGCGCGATCGCGCGGGAGATCCTCGGACCGGACCGCAACCTGATGATCGACGCCAACCAGGTGTGGGACGTCGGTCAGGCCATCGAGTGGGTCACCGCCCTCGCCCGGTTCACGCCACTGTGGATCGAGGAGCCGACCAGCCCCGACGACATCCTGGGCCACGCGGCCATCCGGCGTGCCGTCGCTCCGATCGGCGTCGCCACCGGCGAGCACTGCCACAACCGGGTGATGTTCAAGCAGCTGTTCCAGGCCGAGGCCATCGACTTCTGCCAACTGGACACCGGCAGGTTGGCCAGCATCAACGAGATCGTCGCCGTGCTGCTGCTCGCCGCGAAGTTCGACGTACCGGTGTGTCCACACGCCGGCGGCGTCGGGCTGTGCGAGATGGTCCAACACGTGTCGGTGCTCGACTACGTCGCGATCTCGGGGGATCTCACCAACCGGGTCACCGAGTTCGTCGACCACCTGCACGAGCACTTCACCGACCCGTGCGTCATCCGGGACACCGGCTCGGGCAGCGGTTACGTCCTGCCCAGCCAGCCCGGCTACTCCACCCGGATGCGTCAGGAGTCGGTCGCGCTCTACCGGTTTCCCGACGGCCACTACTGGGCGGCGACAGACCCGACTACCGTGTCATCTCCGCAGCCGTACGTGATCGCGGGTGGAACGGCCACCCCCGCCGGCCGCTAGGGGGTGTCGTGTCTCGCACCGACGAAGTGGTCAACGGCATCAAGCGGATGATTCTCGAAGGTCAGTTCCGGCCCGGCGACCGGTTGCCCATCGAGAAGGACCTCGCCGAGCAGCTCGGCGTCTCGCGGGGGTCGCTACGCGAGGGGATGTCGGCCCTGTCGATCCTCGGCATCGTCAACATCCGCCAGGGCGACGGCACCTACGTCACCAACCTCGACGCGCCACAACTGCTGGCCCCGATGGGTTTCGTGGTGGACTTCCAGGGTCAGGGCGACCCACGGCACATCCACACCGTCCGGCGACTGCTGGAGTGCGAGGCCGCCTGCCTGGCGGCGACCAGGATCACCGACGAGGCCCTGGCCCAGGCGGGTGACCTGCTCGACGAGGCGGGTCGGCTGGTCGGCCAGTCACCGCCGGATCACGAGCGGATCATGGAGATCGACATCGCCTTCCACCGGATCATCGCGGTGCACGCCGAGAATCCGGTGCTCGTCGGTCTGATCGAAGCGTTCGCCGGGCGCACCATCCGCGGCCGACTCTGGCGGAGCCTGCACGAGGAGGGCGCGGACCTGCGCACCCACGACGAACACGTGGCGATCCTGAAGGCCCTCGTGGCGCGCGACCCGGAACGGGCCCGCACCCGGATGGCCAACCACCTGATCGGTGTGGAGGAGTCGTTGCAGGGATTACCCGACGATCCTGACGCGAGCATCGAGACGACCCGGTCCTGACCGCCGCGGCCTCACGACTGCACGTCGAGCAGTCAGTCGTCGTACACGGCCGTCCAGAGCTGATCCGGGACGTCGACGTCGGATCACCGCTCGTCCCGGTCCGCGCTGGTGCTGCCGGTCATCGCCGCGACCAGGTCGTCGGTGGTGACCTCGTCGGCGCGCAGTTGCGCCGCTCGTCGGCCGAGGCGCAGCACCTCGACCCGGTCGGCGATCTCGAGCACCTGCGGCATGTTGTGGCTCACCAGCACCACCGACATGCCGGCGTCGCGGGCACGCCGAACGACGTCGAGCACCCGCCCGGTCTGGACCACGCCCAGCGCTGCGGTGGGCTCGTCGAGGATGACCACGTTGGTCGCCCAGATGATCGCGCGGGCCACCGCCACGCACTGCCGCTGCCCACCGGAGAGCATCGCGATCGGGGTGGTGACCCGGGGGATCCGTACGCCCAGTTCGTCGAGGGCGGCGGCGGCGCCGTGTCGCATGGCGCGCTTGTCCAGCAGCCCGAGCCGACCGAGCGGTCCGGAGCGCAGGATCTCCCGGCCGAGATACAGGTTGGCGGCCACGCTGAGGTCGTCCGCGACGGCGAGGTCCTGGTAGACGGTCTCCACGCCGGCCCGCCGGGCATCGACCGGAGTGGAGAACTGGACCGGACGACCGCCGACCCGGATCTCGCCCTCGTCCGGCGGATGCACACCGGACAGGGTCTTGATCAGGGTGCTCTTTCCGGCGCCGTTGTCACCGATCAGCGCGACGACCTCGCCCCGGCGGACCGTGAAGTCGGCGCCCCGCAACGCCTCGACGTGCCCGAACCGCTTGACGATGCCGCGGGCTTCGAGGACCGGCGGTTCCGCGTCGGTGGGTTGCTGCTCGCTGTCGGCGGTGGCCGTGGGGATGCCGCCCATCACTGCACCGGCGGGTTGGCGCAGCTGGGCTCGAGCACCGCCTTGATCTCCGCCGAGTCGATGTTCTCCTTGGTGACGAAGGTGACGCCGGTGTCGGCCGATGCCAGCGGCGCCTTGTCCCGAAGGTGCTTGACCATCTTGTCGACGCCGAAGTAGCCCATCTTGAACGGGTTCTGCACGACCAGGGCCGAGATTTGGCCGTTGCGCACCCCGGCGATCTCGTCCGGGGCCGCGTCCCAGCCGATGATGACCACCTTGCCGGACTTGCCGGCCGCCTGGATGGCCTGCGCGGCACCGAGCACGCTCGGCTCGTTGGCCGCGAAGACGCCGGCGAGCTTGGGGTTGGCGGTGAGGATGTTCTCGGTGACCCGCCGGGCCTCGTTGACGTCACTGCGGCTCGGTTGCTGGCCGACCAGCTTCAGGTTGGGGTACTGGGCGAGGCCGGCCTTGAAGCCGTCGACCCGCTCGGTGTTGGTCTGCGATCCGGGCTGGAACTCGACGAGCGCCACCTCGTGGTTGCCGGGACCGAGTTCGGTGGCGAGCAGCTTCGCCGCCTCGGTTGCCGACGCGCGGTTGTCGGTGGCGAAGAGGGGCACACCCGACGGCTGCGGGCTGGTGCCGGAGTCGATCATGGCGACCGGGATGTCGGCGGCGAGCGCCTGGTCGGTCGCCGGCGCCAGCGCGCTGGAGTCGGTCGCCGCGTAGACGATGCCGTCGACCTTCTTGGTGACGAAGTTCTGGATCAGGTTGACCTGACCCTCGACGTCGGTCTCGGTGGTCACCCCGTCCCACTGGACGGTGACGTCCCCCGCGCGCTGCGCGGCGCACTCCGCGCCCGCCTTGACCGTGTTCCAGTAGTCGGCGCCGACCGCCTTGGGTACGACGGCGAGCTTCAACGGGCCGCTCGCGTCCTTGGTCGCGCCGTCGCCGCCGTCCCGGACCTCGACCCCGCCGCAGGCGCTGAGCAGAGCGGTCGCCGCGGCCGCGGCCAGGATCGCCTGCGCGCGCAGGAGTGGTCCTCGCGTCCGCCGGCTGGTGGTGGTGTGTGCCATGGTGTGTGTCCTTCCTCGTTCGGACTCTCGAAATGGCATGTCAACCGCGCGATTCCAGCCGCCGGCGGCGGTACTGGTCGAAGTAGACGGCGGCCCAGATGATCACGCCGACGATCACCTGCTGGTAGTGGATGCTGATGTCGAGCAGGACGGCGCCGTTGCGGACCAGGGCGATGAGGAACGCGCCGATGATGGTCCCGACGATCCGGCCCTGCCCGCCGAACAGGCTGGCACCGCCGATGACCGCGGCGGCGATGACGTCGAGCTCCAGCGAGATGCCGTAGTTGGGTTGGCCGGAGTTGACCCGGGAGGCGGCGATCATGCCGCCCAGCCCGACCAGCACGCCGGCCAGGACGTACACCCCGGTCAGGTGCCGACCCACCCGGATGCCGGAGCGGCGGGCCGCCTCCAGATTGGAGCCCATCGCGTACGTGTACTGACCGAAGCGGGTCTGGGAGAGCAGGAAGGCGACCCCGACGGCGACCAGGACGGTGATCACCACGGCGAACGGGATGCCGAGGATCTCCCCGTTGCCGAGCAGTTGGAAGGAGCGGGGCAGGCCGTAGACGCCGACCGCTCCGGTGATGATGAAGACGAGGCCGCGGCCCACGGACATCGTCCCCAACGTCGCGATGAACGGCGGAATCCGGGCCACCGTCACCAGCAGCCCGTTCAACAGCCCGGCCAGCGCGCCGACGCCGATCGCGACCGCGGTCGCCGCCCAGAGCGAGAAGCCGAGGTCGCGTACGACCATCGCGCCCAACACCCCGGCGAGCGCGGCGACCGACCCCACCGACAGGTCGATGCCCTTGGTGATGATGACCATCGTCTGGGCCGTGGCGATGATGGCGATCACCGCCGTCTGCGCCCCGATGTTGAAGAGGTTGTCGGCGGTCAGGAAGTAGGGGCTCGCGAAGGTCAGGGCGATGAACAGGACGACCAACGCGGTCGCGGCGGTGAACTCGGAGACGGCGTGGGAGATCCGTTCCCGGAACCAGTCGCTGAGCTCGCCGCGCTGCGTGCCGGCGGTTGCCTCGACGCTACTCATCGTCGGACCTGACCTCCCCAAGCGTGGCGCCGGCAACCCGACGGGGACCCGCCGACGAGCCGAACGCCTGTGAGCGACCGACCCCGCTCGGCTGGCAGCGCGGCCAGGTGGCCGCACGACCCTCGACATAGGTCGGATGTTTGCCACGATCAGGCGTTACCTTGCCACGCATTCACATATGTTGCCAAGGTCTTGCGAGCATGTTTTGCCATCGTCACCCGCACCACCGAAGGCAGGCGTCTGACCAGACCGACATCGGCTGCCGTCGCTAGCATGTTATCGATAACATGCTATGTCCCCAGTTCGGGAGGCGCCGCTGGGTCAGGACGGGGCCAACTGGTACACCCGGCCGGCGGTCTGGCGCCAGATCGCCGCCCGCTCGTCGTCGGACAGCGGGTCCAGCAACTCGCCGAGGGCCGTGACCCAGCGGGTGTACGAGGTGGCGAGCAGGCACACCGGCCAGTCCGAGCCGAACATCAGCCGATCCGGCCCGAAAACGTCGAGGGCGTGTTCGACAGCGGGCCGCAGGTCGCCTGGCGTCCAGGACGGGCCGTCCACCTCGGTCACCAGGCCGGAGAGCTTCGCCGTCGTGTTGGGCTCGGCCGCGAGCGCCCGCAGGTCGCGGCGCCAGTCGGCGAAATCGGCGCGTCCCAGCGGAGGTTTGCCGAGGTGGTCGAGGACGAACCGCACCCGGGGCAGGTCGCGGACGAGCCGGGTGGCCGCCGGCAGCTGACGATGGCGCACCAGGAGGTCGAAGGCGAGGCCGGCGGCACCGACCGCGGCGATGCCCCGCCGCACGTCGGGGCGGTCCAGATAGGTCGGGTCGGGCTCGGACTGGACGAGATGGCGGATCCCGACCAGCCGTTCGCCGCCCCGCGCCTTCCGTAGTCGGTCGAGGCGGCGGCCGACATCGGCGGCGGTGAGGTCGACCCAGCCGACGACCCCGGCCACGAGTGGGTCGTCGGCCGCGATGCCGAGCAGCTCGGGCGTCTCCGACCGGACGGCGACGGACTGCACGACCACCGTCCGGGTGACCCCGGCGGCCCGGGCCGCCGGGGCGAGCTCGACCGGCGTGAAGTCGTTGTCGATCGCGGCCATGGTGTGCGGGTCGATCCAGGGCTGCGGGTGCCGGGCCCGGACCCAGAGGTGATGGTGCGCGTCGACGATGCCTGGCCGCCGCGCGACCTCGTCGGCCGTCACCGGACCCGTCCTGGCGTGTTCCCGTCCACCCCACACCCCGCCCCGCCACTGATCGAACCCTCCGGGTCGACCCGAAGCCACAGCGCGATCTGGCAGTTGACCATGTTAGCGGTAACAGGCTGCTCATGAGTGGCGGAACGCGCGCCACGATCAACCTCCGGCAGTGTCAGCTTTTGGTCTGACGAATCCGTTGGCACCTCACGGCTGGTCCGGCTCACCGACCTACCGGTGGGGGACGTGGCGGGGCGCGGGGTCCCGGGTTGACCGCCCGAGGCGGCACCGATACCGTCGACCCACTATCTGCGGCGACGCGAGGGAAGCCGGTGTGAATCCGGCGCGGTCGCGCCACTGTGAGCGGTTCCCCAACCACAACCGGGGTGCCGCGAGCCAGGACGCTCGGTCGTCCGCAGCCTTGCGATGGGGACGCGTCATCCCTGGGGAGGTTCGTGTATTCATGTCTAGTTCCGCTTCCAGCCAGCCGGTGGTGCACCCCGTTGGCAGTGCCCGTCTCCTGTGGACGGCTCTGGCGACCGTTGCCGTGCTCGCCCTGCTGACGTACCTTGTCGCCTTCGACCAGGGGGCCGTCTCGCGCAGCGGGACGTACCTGCACGAGCTGATGCACGACGGCCGGCACCTGCTGGGCGTTCCGTGCCACTGAACACCACCGCCGCTCCCCCGTTCCTCGCCGTCCTCGTCCGCGGGCTGCTCGCCGGCCTGATCGCCGGCCTGCTCGCCGGGGCGTTCGCGTACGTCGCTGGCGAACCGCACGTCGAGGCGGCCATCGCCATCGAGGAGGCGGCGACGCACGCCGAGCCCGCCGCCGCTGGTGCGCACGACCACGAGGACGCCCTGGTCAGCCGGACTGGTCAGCGCGGCGGCCTGTTCCTGGCCACCGGCCTGTTCGGGGCCGCGATGGGTGGCCTGCTGGCCACTGCGTACGTCCTGCTGTCCCGTCGGCGGCGCGACGACGACGGGCGGTCGGGCCTGCTGCTGGCCGGCGCGGCGCTGCTCGGCGCGGTGATCGTGCCGTTCCTCAAGTACCCGGCGAACCCGCCGGCGGTCGGCGACCCGGCCACCATCGACCAACGGACCGTCACCTACCTGTTGATGGTGGTGCTCGGGCTGGTGGCCGTGTGGGCCGGCTCGCTGGGCTACCGGTCGGTCGGTGCCCAGGCGCCGACCTGGCAGCGCGCCGCCGCGGCCGTGGGCGGGTTCGTGCTGGTCACGGCAGTGTCGTACGTGGTCATGCCATCCTTCCAGGAGGTTCCGGCGGACTTCCCCGCGACCCTGCTGTGGGATTTCCGACTGGCCTCGCTCGGCACCCAGGTGGTGCTCTGGACCGGCATCGGCCTGCTGTTCGCGGCCCTGATGCACCACGAGCGGCGTCGCCGGGCCGCCACCGCGCTGCCGAGCACGTGACCGGCACCAGCCTCCGGCTGGTCGCCCACGGTCACACCGCCGCTCTGCGTCGGGCCCGCTTCGGCGGCACCGACGACGGCCTGGACGAGGGTGGCCGGCGTGGCGCCCTCGCCCAGGCGCAGGCGGATCCGGACCGACGTGGGCACCTCGGGGTGCACGACACCTGCCTGTCCAGTCCGGCGGCGGCGGCCCGGCAGACCGCCGACGCCTTCGGCCTGCTGCCGACGATCGAGGCGGCGTTGGCCGACTGTGACTACGGCGACTGGTCCGGACGGTCGCTTGAGGAGGTCGCCGGCACGCAGCCGCAGGCGCTGCACGACTGGCTGTCCGCACCGGACTCCGCGCCGCACGGCGGTGAGTCCGTCACGGCCGTACGGGATCGGGTCGGTGGCTGGCTGGACGAGCTGCACGGCGTCGGTGGACGCGTCATCGCGGTCACCCACCCGCTGGTGATCCGGGTCGCGGTGGTGCACGCCCTCGGCCTGCCGGTCGCGACGTACCGGCAGGTGGACGTGGAGCCCCTGGCCGTCGTCCGACTCACCAGTCAGGGCACCCGCTGGCAGCTCCGACTGGGCGCGCCGCGCGCAGGTTGAGGTCACGCCAAACGGCGCGGGCCGCGCCCACCAGGAGTGGACACGGCCCGCGCTCGTTCGGCGGCTGTCGGCCGCTTGCTCAGTGCTGCCGGTGGGGCAGGTGCAGCTCGACCGGCTCGGGCGGAAGGTCGTCGACGCCCGCGGCGACGGCCTGTTCGTGACGGCGACGCGCCGAGGGCAGGGCGAGCGCCGCGAAGACGGCCAGGACCGCGACGCCCGCGCACACCCAGAAACCGGCGGTGAACGCCGCGTCGGTGGGCAGACCCTGAGGAGTGCTGTTCGACGTGATGACGGCTGCCACCACCGCCGCGCCGATGCTGCTGCCGATGGTCCGGGCGATGGTGTTGACGCCGCTCGCCTCGCCGGTCTGCCCGGCCGGGACGCTCTCGATGATGGCGTTGGACATCGCCGCGAACGCCAGACCGATGCCGGCGCCGGTGAGCACCCCGGAGAGCAGCACCTGCCAGGTCGCGCCGTGCGCGAGTGCCGGCAGCGCGAAGGCGACGACGACCGCCACCGTGCCGAGGAACATCGGAACCTTGGGGCCGAAGCGCCGGTCCAGCAGGCCCGCGAGGGGGCCGAAGACCACCATCATCAGGACGGTGGGCAGCAGGAACAGGCCCGCCTGGGACACCGTCTTGCCGAACCCGTACCCGGTGGCCGCGGGAAGTTGGAGCAGGGTCGGTACGAGCACGAACGTCCCGAACATCGCGAAGCCGAGGATCAGGGCGACGAGGTCGGTGGCCCAGACACCGCGAATCCGCATCAGGCGCATGTCGATGAGCGGCTCGCGTACCCGAAGCTCGACCCGGACGAACACGATCATCGCGACCGCACCGAGCACGAACAGGCCGATGGTCTTCGGCTCGGTCCAGCCCCAACCCTGCCCCTTGCTCACGGCCAGCAGCAGCGAGACCAGCGACACCGACAGGATGGCCGCGCCGAGCATGTCGAGCCGTCCGGGCGTGCGGACCCGCGACTCGGGCATTCCGAAGATCGCTCCGAGCAACGCGACGACGACGAGGACGAGCGGCAGCCAGAACAGCCAGTGCCACGACAGGTGCTCCACGATCGGGCCCGCGGCCACGATGCCGACACCGGCGCCGACACCGAAGATCGCCGACAGCAGGCCGACGGTGACGCCGACCTTCTCCCGGGGCAGTTGGTCGCGGACGATGCCGATCGACAGCGGCAGGATGGCTCCGGCGGCTCCCTGCAGGGCCCGCGCGACGATCAGCACGGTCAGGTTGGGAGCCAGGGCGGCGAGCAGGGTACCCGCGGCGAGGGCCGCGAGGACGCCGATGAGGACCCGACGCTTGCCGACCATGTCACCGAGGCGTCCGAGAATGGGCGTCAGCACCGAGGCGGCCAACAGGTACGCCGTGAGCACCCAGCTGATGTCTCCGGTCGAGACGCCCAGGTCCCTTCCGATGGTCGACAGCGCCGGCGCCACCAGCGACTGGAGCACCGCGAACGCCAGGCCGCCCAGCGACAGGTAGAGCACCAGGAGGGTGCTGTTGGCGCGCGGGGCGGCGCCGGGCGCGGTGCCGAGGTGGGTCGGCTCCTCGATGGTGTGGGTCATGAGATCCCCGAACTAGATGTAAACGTTTGCTGACTTAGCCAGTATGCGCAGCCGTAGGCGTATGTCAACAGTCGTTTACGTCACCCTGTGCGGCGACCCCGGCCTTGCGGTCACCGGAAAGTCAACATATGTTTACTTGCGGACGCCGACGAGCCAGAGCGAAGGAAGGACGCGCCGTGACAGCAGCAGAACCGCCTGTCCCCGCGACCAGCAGCACCGCCGGCGAACCGGCCCAGCGTCGCCGTCGGGACGCGGCCGAGACCCGGCAACTGCTGCTCGACGCCGCCCGCCAGCGCTTCGCCCGGGACGGCTACGCGGCCACGACCGTCCGGGACATCGCCGACGACGCGGGCGTCAACGTGGCGCTCATCAGCCGCTACTTCACGTCCAAGGAGGGCCTGTTCGAGGCGTGCCTGCGGGCGGCCGGCGACGAGCTGCGCCGGACGACCGGGCAGACGCCCGCCGACCGGGTGCCCGAGGCCATCGCCCGGCACATCGCCGACCTCGGCGCGGCGGGCCTGTCGAGCCAGCTCTCACTGCTGTTGCGGTCATCCGGGGACGCGGGGGCCGACGAGATCCGGCGCGGCGTCCTGGTCCGTTCCAGCGAACAACTGGCGGCGGCGCGCGGGTGGCGTCCCGGCGAACCGGGCAGCGAACAGCTCCTGCTCCGCGCCCAGATGGTCCTCGCCGCCGGCATCGGAGTCGCGGTGTTGCGGTCGTCGATCCGGCTGGAACCGCTGAGTTCCGCGACCGAGGAGGACCTGGTCGGGCCGCTGCGCGACCTGGTCGACGCGCTGCTGCCGCCGCACTGAGAGTTGATCATTTGACGCGGCGTGGGGGGGGGGGGGGGGGCCGCCCCCCCCCCCCCCCCCCGCCGGGCCCCCCCCCGGGGGGCGCCGGGGAGGGGTGCCCGCGGGGCCCCCCCGCCGCCCCCCCGGGGGCCCGCCGCCGGC